>DASXCQ010000058.1:0-163840 GCA_036491115.1 Pseudonocardiaceae bacterium | reverse complement strand
TGCACCAGATCGAGAACACCGGCGACATTCCGGTCCGCGAGGTCGCCGTGTTCGTGCCCGGCGGTTCGCCGGCAGCTGCCTACCTGCCGGACGGCACCAGCGCCTATCCGGACGTGCCCGATGACCCGGACCGCTGACAATTCACGCGCGTGGCCGGCTGTGTCCAGGACGGACGTTGACTGTCCAAAATAGAGCGTTCATGTGATGACTGGTCCAGAATGTTTGAAGGGCTCTTTCGCTGGTCACGAGATAAAATCGGTGTCAGCGCGCGTGTTCCAGCGTGACATGGCGGGACTGGCTATGATGGAGAAGCGCAACGCCACAGAGAACAGTGCGCTCGCCGCACTTCTGACCGCGGTCCTCCCGAGCTGCTGAGGAAAACACGATGGTCAAGGGCATCGATGTCTACCAACGATTCCAGGGCACCATCGACTGGCCAGCCGTCGCCAGGGCTGGGGTGGTCGACGTGTTCGTCAAGCTCACCAACGGTCCCGGCCCGGCCGACGTGCGCGGTGACGCCTACGTGCGGGCTGCGCATGCTGCCCGGTTGCGGGTGGGTGGCTACCACTACGCCCTCGGTGGCTCGGCCGCGGTTCAGGCGGATGCGTTCGCCGCTGAATTGATTCGGCTGCACGCACTGGACTTGGCCCCCACGCTGGACTTCGAGGATGCCTCCCTGCCCACCGGCACCGCAGCGCGCCGGTCCTGGATCGTCGCCTTCTTCGAACGGCTGCACACCCGTCTGCCCAGCCTGACGAAGGTGCTGTTGTACAGCTCGGGATCGGAGTTGGAAACGATCGGTGCCGGCTCGATCGCCGTACCTGGGCTGACCGTGTTGGTGTGGGATGGCGAGTACGGCCCCAACGACGGCAGTGAGCACCCCATCGTGCACTACACCGGTCGGGTCGCCATCCACCAGTACACCAGCGTCGGGCACGTCGCTGGCGTCAGGACCACGGTCGACCTCGACGACATCAAGACCGACATCACGGAGGAACCAGTGACCGACTTCTCCAGCCCGGACACCGACCCGGGGCCTGGCCACTACGGGCACGACCTGCTCAACGTTGACCAGCTGGCGAACAACACCAGCTTCGGGTTCAAGGCGTTGGGCGCCAAGCTCGACGCGATCACCCGCACCCTGGCAACCCTGACCACCACCGTCACCGCGATCCAGAACGACGTCGCCGCCATCAAGGCCACCAAGCCCGGCAGCGCCACCACCGACGGCGTCACACCCCCGAGCGATCCGTGAGTGCCGTTCAGGACGTTTCGGTGATCGACTCGAACACCAGCATCCGGTGCCCGAGCGGCCTGACCAGCGACGCGGTGAGTAGGACGTCCCGGGCGATCATCGGGCAGATCGCATGTCTGCTCGGCTCACTGCGCAGCAGCATGATCAGCACCCGGCTCGCGGACTGTCCGGTCACCTCTGGGTGAATCTGCACGCAGCCAGTCTCCTCGACCGTGAACACGACCGCCGTCCCGCCGCTCTGCGTGCGCACATGGCTCGGCGGGTCGACCCTCGCCCCAGACTCGTCGATCTGCGCCGCAGGCACCGGGCCGTCCACGGGGCCGGGCGGCGGCGGTGCGACCGTGCGCTGACGAGTCGACGGATGCGGTGGCACGACCGTGTGCCGTTGGGTCGACGGATGTGGCGGCGCGGCTGTGTGCTGGGTCGACGGATGCGGCGGCACGGTTGTTGTGGTGCTCGGCAGCGTGACGGTCTCGGTCGCGGGGTCCGGCGGCGGGAACGGGCTGGCCTCGGAGGTGCTGGTGGGCAGGTTCGTGATCACCGGTACTGGTGGGCTGGCCGTCGTGCCGCCGGGCCCGCAGGCCACGGTGGCCAGTGCGGTCGTCAGCGCAACGAAGCACAGGCCCAGCCCTAATCGTCCGGTTTTCATCCGATGACCGTCCTTTCTTGCCAAGGTGTGCATACCTCCGATACCCGGGCGCGTCCAGCCGGCCAGGGGCAACGAGTTGTTCACGTCATTCACACCGTGGTGCCACAGTGCAGGCCCGTGCCGTCTCCGTGGAGAACCGATATGTGACGCCCGTCACCCGATTTCACGTCCTGATGCGTCCCCGCCGTCTGGTGTTCGTCGCGCGGTGGTGAGGGAAGGACAGGACAATGCGCAGGATCATCGTGCTGGGCGCGGGTTACGCCGGACTGGCGGCGGCCACGAGCCTGGCGGGGCGTGCCAGGAAACGCGACGACGTACACGTCACCGTGGTGAACGCGAGCGAGCGGTTCACCGAGCGGCTGCGGCCGCATCAAACGGCCTCCGGGCAGCGACTGGCCGATCTGCGGATCATGGACCTGCTGGCCGGGACCGGGGTGGAGTTTCTGCGTGGCTGGGTCACCGGGGTCGACGCGGCGCGGCGGACCGTGCGGGTCGACGACAAGCGGGTGCTGAGCTACGACACCCTGGTCTACGCCCTCGGCGCGGTGGCCGACACGGCGGCTGTGTCCGGAGTGGACGATTACGCCTACACGCTGAACTCCGCTCGGGACGCTGAATTGCTGGCCCACAAGCTGGGCCGGGGGACGATCGCGGTGTGCGGCAGCGGGCTGACCGGGGTGGAGCGCGCGGCGGAGATCGCCGAACAGCATCCGCACCTGGATGTCGTGCTGCTGGGCCAGCAGGAGCCGGGGTCGGTGATGGGGCCGAAGGCCCGGGCGTACCTCGCCACTGCGCTGGACCGGCTGGGTGTGCGGGTGCGCAGCGGGGTGGAGATCGTCAAGGTGCTGCCCGACTCGGTGGAGTTGGCCGGTGGGCAGAGCGTCGCGGCCGATGTGGTGCTGTGGACCAGTGGAGTGCGCGTGTCGCCGCCGGCCGCCGCGGCCGGGCTGGCGGTCGATGAGCACGGCCGGATCAGCACCGACACCACGCTGCGGTCGGTCTCGCATCCGGACGTGTACGCGATCGGCGACGCGGCCGCGGTGCGGCAGCCCTACGGCGTCATGCACGGCACCTGCCAGAGCGGCATGCCCACCGGGGTGCACGCGACCGCGTCGATCGTGCGCGAGCTGGACGGCCGGCAGCCCAAGCCGTTCCGGTTCGGCTACCTGCACGTCCCGGTCAGTCTGGGCCGGCACGACGGGGTCATCCAGTTCACCCACCCGGACGACACCCCGAAGCGGTTGTACCTGACCGGTCGGGCGGCGGCCTGGTACAAGGAGACGGTGAGTTCCGCGCCGTGGCCCTCGCTCCTGCGCCTGGTGAAGACCCCCGCCGTGGGCGTGTTCGCCTGGCGGCGCGGCGGCCGGTACACCCGATGACCGAGGCGTTCGGCGAGTACCGCAACCTGCTGTTCTCGGTGGCCTACCGCATCATGGGTACTGCGGCCGACGCCGAGGACGCGGTGCAGGACGCCTGGGTGAAGTGGTCGGCTGTCGACCGCGGCCAGGTGGCCGACCCCAAGGCATACCTGGTGCGCATCGTGTCCAACGTGGCCATGGACCGGCTGCGGGCGGCCCGCGCCCGGCGGGAGTCCTATGTCGGTCCATGGCTGCCGGAGCCCATCCTGACCAGCGCGGACACGGCCCAGGACATGGCAGCGGCGGACTCGGTGTCCATGGCACTGCTGGTGGTGCTGGAGACGCTGAGCCCGCTGGAGCGGGCGGTGTTCGTGCTCAAGGAGATGTTCGGCTTCACCTATGGCGAGATCGCCGCCGCGGTGGAGCGCTCCGAGGACGCCGTGCGGCAGGCCGCGCACCGGGCCCGGTCGCACGTGGCGGCCCGGCGGCCCCGGTTTTCCGCGGACCGGGGCCGGCACCGGCAGGTCACCGAGCGGTTCTTCGCGGCCGCGTCCGGTGGGGACATCAACACCCTGATGCAACTGCTCGCCCCGGACGTGACCCTGTGGACCGACGGCGGTGGCAAGGTGCGCCAGGCCATGCGGCCGGTCACCGGTGCGGAGCGGGTCGCGGCCTGGTTCGCCGGCGTGGGCACCCGCCCATACCAGGGGGTGTTGCCCGCCCAGATGCGGACTGAGCTGGTCGAGCTCAATGGCTGTCTGGGGCTGGTGTTCAGCACGGCCGACCGGGTGATCGCCACGCTCACCCTGGACGTGGATGACACCGGCCGAGTGGTGGCCATCCACAACGTGGCCAATCCGGACAAGCTCGGCGCGGTTACCTCCCGGACCGTGCACCCGCTGGACCGTTAATTCGGTCGGCCGTCCGTCGTCCTCGGTGTAGCGTCGCCCGGACGTCCGAACCCGACGATGAGGAGTAGCTGTGCGCCCAGCCCGCATGTCCATCGAAACGTTGGTGTGTACCTGTTCGAGGGATGTGGCGGGTGCTTCGCGGACTACTCAACCTGGGGATCCTGGCGCATGTTGACGCCGGTAAGACGACGCTGACCGAGCGGCTGCTCTACTCCGCGGGCGTCATCAGCGAACCGGGCAGCGTCGACGCGGGCACCACCCGCACCGACGCCCTGGCGCTGGAGCGCCAGCGTGGTATCACGATCAGGTCCGCTGTGGTCTCGTTCCCGGTCGAGGGTGTGTCGGTCAACCTGATCGACACGCCGGGCCACCCGGACTTCGTGGCCGAAGTCGAATGCGCGCTGCACGTGCTCGACGGCGTGGTGTTGGTGATCTCCGCGGTCGAGGGTGTGCAGCCGCAGACGAGCATCCTCTGGCGTACCCTGCGGCGGCTGCGCGTGCCGACGCTGCTGTTCGTGAACAAGATCGACCGCAGGGGCGCCGACCACGAGCGCCTGCTCGTCGACATCGCCGAGCGGCTGACGAGCGCCGCCGTCCCGATGGGTTCGGTGCGCGGCATCGGTACCCCGGCGGCCGAGTTCGTGCCCTTCGCCGACACCGATCCGGTGTTCCGGTCGAGGCTGGTCGAAGCGCTGGCCGAGTGCGACGACGCGGTGCTCGCCGCCTATGTCGGTGACGGGACACTGCCCGGCGATGATCTGTTCGCGAAACTGGCTGAGCAGACCAAGAACGCGCTGGTGCAACCGGTCTACTTCGGATCGACGATCACCGGGGCCGGCGTCGACGCGTTGCTCGGCGCACTGACCTGGATGCTGCCCAGGGCCGATCAGGACGCGGCAGGACCGGTGTCCGGCCGGGTGTTCAAGATCGACCGCGGGGACGCCGGCGCGAAGGTCGCCTACGTGCGGATGTTCTCCGGTACCGTCCGGGTCCGCGACCGGGTGCGGTTCGGCGCCGGCCGGGAACGCAAGGTCACCGCGATCAGCGTGTTCGCCGACGGTGTCGCGGAGCCGCGGACTTCGGTGTGCGCCGGTCAGATCGCCACGCTGGCCGGGCTGGCCGAAATCCAGATCGGCGACGTGATCGGCGTCGCGCCGCACGGCGGTGACCGGCACCATTTCGCGCCGCCGACGCTGGAAACCGCGGTCGTGCCACGCCACCCACGGGACAAGGCGGCGTTGCACGCGGCCCTGACGCAGTTGGCTGAGCAGGACCCGCTGATCAACGTCCGCCAGGACGACCAACGGCAGGAAATCTACGTAATCCCTGTACGGCGAGGTGCAGAAACAGGTGATCGAGGCCACGTTGGCGACCGATTACGGGGTCGACGTGGAATTCCGGGAAACCACGCCGATCTGTGTGGAACGGCCGACCGGAATCGGTACCGCGGAGGAGATCCTGCACGCACCGGGAAATCCGTTCCTCGCCACCATGGGGATCCGGGTCGAGCCGGCGGCCGAGGGTTCTGGGATCGAATTCCGGCTCGACGTCGACCATCAGGCGGTGCCGCTGTATATCTACAAGAACGTCCGGAACTTCGCAGTCGCCGTCGAACAGTTCGTCCGGCAGACGCTGCGGGAGGGGCTGTGCGGCTGGCAGGTCACCGACTGCACGGTGGCACTGGTCCGGTCGCAGTACAGCGTTCCCGACGGCCCACCGTCGACCCGGGCCCGCTGAGCACGCCGCAGGACTTCCGCGGCATCACGACGCTGGTGGTCATGGCGGCGTTGCGGGCGGCGGGAACGGTGGTCTGCGAGCCCGTGCACCGGTTCCGTCTGGACGCGCCCACCGACACGCTCACCGTCCTACTGCCGGCGCTGGCGAAGCTGCGCGCGGTACCCGAGGTGTCGGCGACCATCGAATCCTGGTGCACTGTGGACGGAGACATCCCGGCGGCCAGGGTGCACGAATTGCGTCAGCAACTGCCTGTGCCGTTCGGGAACTCATCGCTGCTGTTCGGAGGTGGCACGCGCGCCATCTCGCTCGGCTGAGATGCTCTTCGGTGGCCGACCGGTAGACGGCCGACCGGGCCAGCGGATGCCGGAACCTCACGCGGATGCCGAACTCGGCCAGGCCGGAGTCCACCGCCGGACCGGCACCGTCCTCGCCGACCCCGAGCAGGGTGGCCGCCCGGAACACCAGCGCCGGATCACCGGCCGGGTCACCCGCCGCGACCAGCAACAACCGGCGAGCCGGCGCCGGCAGGGCCGCCGCCCGCCGGCCGAATGTCTCCTCGACACTGCGGGACACGGTCACCGCGCCGGGCAACCCGAACCCGCCGGCGAGATCGGCGGGGCTCATCCCGGTCGGCAGTTCCAGCAGGGCCAGCGGGTTGCCGCCGGTCTCCTCGACGATCTGGTCGCGCACCCGCGCGTCGATCGGTCCGGTCAGGACCGAGTCCAGCAGGTCCCGTGCGTCCGGCCCGCGCAGGCCGGTGACGGCCAGGCCGGGCAGGCCGGCCAGGTCGTCGCCGACCACCCTGGTCGCGAACACCAGACCCACCGGCTCCGCGGCCAGCCGGCGCGCGACGAACGCGAGGATCTGCGCCGAGGTCCGGTCCAGCCACTGCTGGTCGTCGACCAGGCACATCAGCGGCTGCCGCTCGGCGACGTCGGCGAGCAGGCTCAGCACTGCCAGCCCGACCAGGAACCGGTCCGGTGGTGGCCCGGCCTTGATGCCGAACGCCGTGCGCAGCGCGTCCCGCTGTGGTGCCGGCAGGTGGTCCAGGCGGTCCAGCATCGGCGCGCACAGTTGGTGCAGCCCGGCGAACGCCAGTTCCATCTCCGACTGCACGCCGCTGCCCCGCGCCACCCGGCAGCCCACCGACCGCGCGGCCAGGTACTCCAGCAGCGCCGTCTTGCCGATGCCCGGCTCGCCGTGCAGCACCAGCGCCCGGCTGCCCCCGGCCCGAACCGCGCTGATCAGCCGGTCCAACACGCCGCACTCGGCGCGGCGCCCGGCCAGTTCCGCCGCGCGCCGCCAACCGGGCAGGTCCGCGGGCACACGCACCGGACCACGGTAGCCGCAGGCGGGTCGACCGGCGCCCTGGCCGGCCACTGGCGGATGCGGACCGGCACCGCGCGGGGCAGGCTGCCCGGACATGGCCACGATCCACCACCGCTACGCGACCGTCCGAGGACAGCGGCTGTTCTACCGGGAGGCCGGTCCCGCCGACGGTCCCGCCGTGGTGCTGCTGCACGGGTTCCCGACGAGTTCGTTCATGTTCCGCAACCTGATCCCGCTACTGGCCGACCGGTACCACGTCATCGCACCGGACCACCTGGGCTTCGGCCTGTCCGACGCGCCGCCGGTCGACGAGTTCGACTACACGTTCGACGCGCTCGCCGACCTCACCGCCGACCTGACCGACCAGCTCGGTCTCACCCGATTCGCCCTGTACGTCCAGGACTACGGCGCACCCGTGGGCTGGCGGCTCGCCCTGGCCAAACCGGACGCGGTCGCGGCGATCATCACCCAGAACGGCAACGGCTACGAGGCCGGTTTCGTCGACGGGTTCTGGCGGCCGGTCCGCGCCTACTGGGAGAACCAGAACCCGGACACCGAGGCACCGGTCCGGCAGGCGCTGACCCTGGACGCCATCCGCTGGCAGTACCTGCACGGCGTGCCCGACCAGTCCCTGGTCAGCCCGGACACCTGGTACCACGACGTGGAGCTGGTGTCCCGGCCCGGCAACGACCTGGTGCAGCTGCGGCTGTTCGCCGACTACGGCAGCAACCTGCCGCTGTACCCGCGACTGCACGACTACCTGCGGGACAGCGCGGTGCCGTTGCTGGCCGTGTGGGGCCGCAACGACGAGATCTTCCGTGCCGAGGGCGCGCTGGCCTTCACCCAGGACGCGGCCGGCGCCGAGATCTGCCTGCTCGACGGTGGCCACTTCCTGCTGGAGAGCCACCTCGACGCCGCAGCCAGCACGATCCGTGACTTCCTGGGAAGGTCGTTGACGTGACGCTGAAGGACCGAACGGTGCTGGTCGTGGGCCGGGGGGGCGGGATCGCCCGTGCGATCACGGTCGCGGCGCGGGCCGCCGGGGCGCGGGTGGTCGCGGCCGGCCGGGACCGGGAGGCCATCGCCGCCGGCTACGACGGCGAGCCCGGTGGCACGGCCGAGTCCGTCGATCTCACCGACGAGGACTCCGTCGCCGCTCTCGGTGAGCGCCTGGGCACCATCGACCACGTGGTGTCCACCGCGTCCGCCAGGGCGAGGGGCCGGATCGCCGACCTGGACCGGACGCCGTCCGGCTCTCCTTCGACACCAAGGTCATCGGGCCGCTGATGCTGGCCAAGCACCTCGCGCCGCGGATCACTCACGGCGGGTCGCTCACCCTGTTCTCCGGCGTGGCCGCCACCAGGATCGCGGTGGGCACGCTCGCCGTGGCCATCACCAACGGCGCCGCCGACATCCTGGCCCGCTCGCTGGCCCTGGAACTGGCGCCGATCCGGGTCAACGCCGTGTCGCCGGGCGTGATCGACACCGGTGCCTGGGACGCGTTCGGCGAGCAGGGCAAGGCCGACTACTTCGCCGACATCGCCGCCCGCAACCCGGCCCGGCGGATCGGCACCGTCGCCGACGGCGTCCTGTTCGCCATGACCAACACCTTCCTCACCGGCGTCACGCTGCACATCGACGGCGGCGAACCGCTCATCTGAAAGGACTGACACCATGGGACTTGCCTGGCAGCAGGGACCGCTCGCGCCCGGCGCGGTCGGCCGGTTCCTGGTTCCCGACCCGCTGCCCGACCGGATGCTGTACGCCGAGCCGTTGCGCAGGCGGATGCGGGTCCGGTTCGGCGGCGAGTGGATCGTGGACAGCGAGGACGTGGTGCTGCTGCACGAACCGGGCCGCTACCCGGTGGCGTACTTCCCGCTCGGGGACGTCACCGACGGCGTGCTGCACGTCGCGGAGCACACCACGGCCCACCGCGATCTCGGCAGCACCGCCTGGTACACCGTGGTCGCCGGCACCGGCAGCAAGGGCCGGGCCGCCTACCAGCACACCGCCCTGCCCGACCATGCCGGCGAGCTGAAGGGGCGGGTCGCGTTCGCGTGGCGGGCGATGGACGCCTTCTACGAGGAGGACGAGCGGATCGTCGGCCACTCCGCCGATCCCTACCACCGCATCGACGTCCGCCGGACCAGCCGCCACCTCACCGTCCACCGTGACGGCCAGACCGTCGCCGACACGACACAGCCACTGGCCCTGTACGAGTCGGGATTCGCACCTCGTTGGTATGTGCCGAGGGACGACATCGACGAGTCCGCGCTGACCCAGGTCGAGGGTCAGACGTTCTGCCCCTACAAGGGTTTGTGCGACTACTACGACATCGGCGGCACATCCCGCGCTGCGTGGTCCTATGTAGATGCATGGACCGACGTGCGGCGCATCTCGGGCCTGGTGTCGTTCGAACCGGACAAGGTGGAGGTCCGGTTGGACGGCGTCCAGCTGCGGCTGGAGCCAGGCCAGAGCGTCGTCCCGCACGGCGTCGACCGCGAGCTCACGCCCGACGAACTCAGGCACCCGTGACCAACGGAGCCGCCCTGCTGTCGGTGAACGTCGGAATGCCGAAAGATGTGTCCTGGCAAGGGAAAACCGTGCACACCGGGGTGTGGAAGGCGCCTGTGCCCGGCCCGGCGATGGTGCGCAGGCTCAACATCGACGGCGACGGCCAGGGCGATCTCGCCGGGCATGGCGGCGAGATGCGGGCCGTGCTGGTCTACCAGATCGACTCCTACCGGCACTGGCAGCGGCACTTCGGCCGGGACCTCGAGTACGGCATGTTCGGCGAGAATCTCACCGTCGACGGCATGCCGGACGACGAGGTGTGCATCGGGGACCGGTACCGCATCGGCGAGGCCGAGTTCGAGGTCACCCAGCCCAGGGTCACCTGCTACCGGGTCGGCATGCGGCTGGGCGAACCGGACCTGCCGTCACTGCTGGTCAGCCACCACCGCCCCGGCTTCTACCTGCGGGTCATCCGCGAGGGCCGCATCCAGGCGGGCGACACGATCGTCCGGACCAGGACCGGACCCGGCGCGCTGACCGTCGCCGACACCGACGCGCTGCTCTACCTGCCCGGCCGCGACCCGGCCACACTGCGCATCGCCACGCGGATTCCGGCGATGAGCCCAGGCTGGCAGGCGTCCTTCCGCGACCTGCTCGACCCGCCCGGGGCAGACGTGCCCGCGTGGACCGGGTTCCGGGCGTTGCGGGTGACCAGGGTGGCGCCGGAGAGCCCGAGCGTGACGTCGCTGTACCTGGCCGCCGCCGACGGCAGTCCGCTGCCGGCGGCCCGGCCCGGCCAGTACCTGACACTGCGCCTGCCCGACGCCGGCACACCGGCCCCGGTGCGTAACTACTCGCTGTCCTCGGCACCCGGCGCGGACGTCTACCGGCTCAGCGTCAAACACGAACCGCACGGCACCGCCAGCGGTTGGCTGACTACGCGGCTGCGGCCGGGTGCGGTGCTCGACGTGGCGGCGCCGCGTGGCGACTTCGTCCTGGGCGACGAGGCCGGTCCGGTCCTGCTGATCTCCGCCGGCATCGGCCTGACTCCGGTCCTGGCGATGCTGCACGCCCTGGCCGCCGGGCACGACGAGCGCGAGGTCTGGTGGATCCACGGCGCCAGGGGACCGGCCGAGCACCCGCTGGCCGCCGAGGTCAGGACCCTGCTCGCCACGCTGCCGCACGCCCGCGAGCACATCGTCTACAGCAGCACGTCCGGCCGGCTCAGCAAGGACAAGCTGATCGGACTGTCCGTTCCTGCCGACGCGACCGCCTACCTCTGCGGGCCGGCCACGTTCATGTCCGACATGGGCGGCGCGCTCACCGCAGCCGGGCTCGACCCGGCGCACATCCACACCGAACTGTTCGGCGCCCTGCCGCCGATCAACCCCGGCGTGGTCGGTGGGACCCGCCCGGCGCCGCACCAGCCGCCAGGTCCGGCGGGCACCGGTCCACTGGTGACGTTCGCCCGCAGCGGCGTCGCCACGCCGTTCCCGGCCACCGTGCGGAACGTGCTCGAACTGGCCGACGCGTGCGACGTGCCGGCCCGCTGGAGTTGCCGGACGGGCGTGTGCCACACGTGTGTCACGCCGCTGCTGTCCGGCGAGGTGGCCTACGCCCCCGATCCCTTGGCGGCGCCGGCCGCCGGGCGGGTCCTCATCTGCTGCGCCCGGCCCGACACCGACGTCGTACTGGACATGTGATGACCACACCCGACGATGACCCGATCGCCGTCAGCCCGGCGGCCGGTCCGGTACCGCCGATCTACGTGCCGCGATCACCCGCCGAGGCTCGCAGAGCAGGCCAGTTCTGGCGATCCCTGCTGCGGGTGGCCTTCCGGCGGAGGAGGAACGGACAGTGATGGACTACCGGGTTCAGGTGGTGACGCTGGCGGTCAGCGACGTCGACGCGGCGCTGGCGTTCTACACCGAACAGGTCGGGTTCGACCTGGACGTCGACTACCACCCGCACGCCGGTTTCCGCGTCGTGCAGTTGACGCCACGCGGCTCGGCCTGCTCGGTCCAGTTCGGCGTCGGCCTCACCGACGCGGCACCGGGTTCGGCGCGGGCCACCTACCTCACGGTCACCGACATCGAGGCTGCCCACCGGGAACTCGCCGATCGCGGGGTGCGGGTGAGCCCGATCCGCCACAAGTCGCCGATCGAGAACTGGCAGGGCGACTGGACCGATGGCGTCGCCGCCGACCGCCGCGACTACGCCAGCCTCGCCGACTTCGCCGACCCGGACGGCAACACGTGGACCCTCCAGGAGATCGGCCACCGCGTCACGACATAGGTTCGCCAGCCTTGTCCGGCGCCGCGCCATCGAGGCCGCCCGGAGTCCACCACGTCCGTACATCGCGTGGCGCACCGGGTGCGCTACCGGACCACCTCCCCCGACCGGGCTGGTGAATTGGACACAGTGGACTGATCAACCCGGCGACTCGTGCTGACCAGGCCCAGGGCGAGGATGCCGGCGCCGAGCCCGACCACCATCCACCAGACACCGTGTTCCGCTGCGGTGTAGCCGGTCCCGGTGGTCGAGCCGACGACGGTGCCGGCGATCGCGACACCCAGCGACGTGCCGGTCTGCCGGCCGGCCGACGCCAGCGACGTGGCCAGACCGGCCATCGAGCGGGGCATCCCGGCGACCGCCGAGTTGGTGATCGGCGGGTTCACCGTGCCCAGGAACACGCCGAACAGCAGGAACGTCCCGAGCAGGACCGGCAGTGGGCTGGCCGGCCCGAGCCCGAGGGACACCGCGCCACCCAGTGCCAGCGCCGACCCGGACACGACCAGCGGCAGCCTCGGACCTCGGGTGCCCACCAGCCGGCCGGTGCGCGGCGACAGCACGATCACCAGGACGCCGACCGGAAGCAGGCACAACCCGGCGACCAGTGCCGACATGCCGCGCACGTCCTGCAGGTACTGGGTGGTGACGAACAGGAAGGCGCCGAACCCGCACAACGCCCACAACGCCATCAGGATCGCCGAGCTGAACGGCACGTCGCGGAACAGCCGGAGTTCCAGCAGCGGATCGGCGCGGCGCGGCTCGTACCGCAGGATGCCCAGCACACCGAGCGCGGCCACGGCGAGTAGGCCGATGATCACCGGTGACGCCCAGCCCAGCGGCGTCGACTCGATGATCGCGCACACCACACAGCCCAGCACCACGATCATCAACGCCTGGCCGACCGGGTCGAACCGGCGGGCGCGGGCGGCCCGCGACTCGGGCACGAACAGCGCGGTGCACACGATCGCGGCCGCCACGATCGGCACGTTGATCCAGAAGATGGCGTGCCAGCCCAGGCTGTCGACCAGCACACCGCCCAGGATCGGACCCAATGCCAGTGACAGTCCGGTCATCGAGCCGAACACGCCGATCGCCCTGGCCCGCTCGACGGGGTCGGGGAACGTGTTGGCGACGATCGCCATCGCAACCGGGTTGAGCATGGTGCCGCCGACCGCCTGCAGCACCCGTGCCGCGACCAGCCAGCCGATCCCCGGCGCGACCCCGCACAGCAGCGAGCCGAGCCCGAAGACGGCCAGCCCGACCTGGAACACCCGTCGTCGACCCACCCGGTCCGCGGTCGAACCGGCCAGGACCAGAAGACTGGCCAGCACCAGGGTGTAGGCGTCGATCGTCCATTGCAGACCGGACTCGGACGCGTGCAGGTCACGGCGGATCGCCGGCAGTGCGACGGTGACGATGGAGATGTCCATCACCACGATGATCACGCTGGCAGAGCAGATCCCGAGGACGAGGAACCGGCGACGTTGGTCCATGCCGGCGACGCTAGGAACTGGAGCGCGCTCCAGGTCAAGCCGTGCGTTCGCGGGGGGCCGGCAGGTCGCTCGGACGTCGTCGAGATTTTTCCGCGGTGGCGTCGAATGGCGTCGAGCCCGTTCGTAGCCAAGGTGAGAGACCGGCAACGGACCGGTCGCCACTCACCGGAGGCCCACGATGTCCCAGACCGCGCTGGAGCAGCAGAACGTGAGCACCGCCCTGACCGTCGCCGCGCCCGCCACCAGGGTGTTCGCGGTGCTGGCGGACCCGACGTCCCATGCCGCGATCGACGGCACCGGCTGGGTTCGGCACTCTGCCGAGCGGGCGCAGCTGACCGAGATGGGGCAGCTCTTCCGGATGGGCATGTATCACGCCAACCATCCCAGCGGTGACTACCGGACCGTCAACAAGGTCGTGGTGATGGACCCGCCGCACGCCATCGGCTGGATCACCGGGCAGGAGACGGGCGACGGTGAGCTGGAGTTCGGCGGCTGGATCTGGCGTTACGACCTGAGGCCGCTGGGTCCGTCCGAGACCGAGGTGACGCTCACCTACGACTGGTCGGAGGTGCCGCGCCACATCCATGACCGCGGCGTCCGGTTCCCGCCGTTCGGGCCCGAGCACCTGCCCAACTCGCTGCACCACCTGGCCGGACTCGTCGCGTCGTAGGACGAGTCACATCCGAACAACCGCACTCAAGGAGAAACGTCATGACCACTACCTACACCTTCGACATCTTCACCAGCCTCGACGGCTTCGGCTCCCACACCGGCTACTGGGGCAAGCAGGGCCCCGAGCTGCTCCAGCGCCGCCTCGACCTGTACGAGCAGGAGCAGCGGATGGTCTTCGGGGCCACCACGTATCGGGAGTTCGTGGCGATGCTGGCGTCGAGCACCGAGGGATCCGAGGTGGGCGACCCCTGGGTCACCCGGATGCGGAACCTGCCGGCAACGGTGGTGTCGACCACGCTGCACGGACCCCTCGACTGGCCGGACGCGACCGTCGCCAGCGGCGACGCCGTCGACGTCGTCGCCCGGCTCAGGAAGGAGTCCGCCGTGCCGCTGCGCTCGCACGGCAGCGTGTCCATGAACCGAGCGCTGCTGGCGGCCGGTCTGGTCGACTTCGTCCAGGTGACGGTCTTCCCGGTGCTCACCGGTCAGACCGGAGCAGGCCCCGTCTTCCAGGGTGCGCCCGACCTCGACCTCGAACTGATCGAGAGTCGGACACTCGACGGCAACACCCAGGAGCTCATCTACCGGCCCACCCTGCACGTACCGTCCGGCAGCCGCTAGAACAGCTCCACGCAGTCGTACGCGACTCCCGGGCTGAGGAACGCGGTGCCGGAACTGCCGCTGACCACGCTGATCGTCATGGTGTTGGTGCCGGCGACGAAGGCGGTGGCCGGGACGGCGTAGGTGAACTGGATGTCGTCGCCCCGGTAGGTGCCGATGGTGAGGCTGCGCGACTTCGGCTGGGTGGACGGGGCCGGGATGGCCGACGTCCAGTTGTTGACCTTGATCTGCGGGCGGCCGTTGGCATAGGACGCCGTGATGCCGATGCGGACCGTGCGGGCGGCGATCTGGGCCGCTGTCATGGTGAACGTGACCGTGGTGGGGTTGTTGACGCCCACCCATTGATACGCGGGGAAGTCGGCCGCCGTGCTGGTGCCCACGACGAAGGTCACGGGCCCCCAGTTCGCCATCCGCACGTCCGACGGGTGCATCACCGTCAGATTGGCGCCGTTGCGGAACGACGTCGGCGTGCCGTCCCACTCGCCGATCCGGAAGATCGCCGCCGGCATCGCGAAGTTCGCCGTCAGGTTCTGGCCCGTCGTCGTCGCGCCCGCTGTGACCGTCGCCGTGCGCGTGGCCACCGGGAGTTCGTTCTGGTACAGCGTCTGCGTGTACGTGCCCGGCTTCATCGCCGGGCTGGCGAAGTCGCTGTTCGTCCCGGTCGTGGTCCAGTACTGGGCGTCCGCGTTCGCCCAGCCGACCACCGAACCGATCGGCACCCCGCTGCCCTTGCCCACCACGAAACCGCGCCCGGTGGCCGGCACCGTGCCACGCAGGCCCAGCGTCGCCATGAAGCCCAGGTCCGGCACGGCGGGCGCCGGACCGCTGGTGACGATCAGCGCGTACGGGCCGTACAACACGTTGAGCCGTTGCGTCTCGGTGTCGTTGTGGCCCGACCACAGGTAGTTGTACAGCTGGATGGTCGTCTCGGTGCCCTGCTGCTCGATGTCCCGGTAGAACGGGCCACCGGAGCTGCTCTCCCGGTTGCCGTAGACGATGTACGCGCCCACGCCGGCTCCGGTGACACCGCCGACCGTCAGCTCCCTGGCCCGGTGGTTGCCGTAGTACTTCGACCGGGTGAGGCCGTTCACCAGGAAGATATCCGTCGACTCGATCGCCGTGCCGCCCTTGATGTCCGCGTCCGGGTTCATGCCGGTGATCACCGTGCGGTCGAACTCCTGGATCCAGCGCAGTTCGCCGGCTCCCAGACCGTCCACGAAGGTCGCCATGTAGATCGCGGGGTCACCGCTGCGGGCCACCAGGTAGTGCACGATCGTGCCGCTGCCGTACCAGTCGGTCGCGGTTTCGGTGACCACGACGAACTGGCCGACCTGGCTCGCCGTGACCGTCGCACCGGCACCCAGGCCGGACTCCACATGGGAGAACCGGGACTGGCTCTGCAACTCGACGCCGTTGAACCTCAACGACGTCACGTCACCGTCGGTCTGGTTGACCTTGAACACCACGCCGGCACCGGTGTCCACCGTGAAGAACCCGCCGGCACTGGTGACACCGAACGCGGCCGGCGTGACCGCGCCGAAGGCGGGTGGGGCGGCGAGCGCCAGCCCACTGAGGCCGACGGCGCCCAGGAACGTCCGGCGGCCGATGCTGGATCCGGTCATGGTGACTCCTCAGAGCGCGGGGAAGGCCGGGAAGACACACGTGGGCACGCTGCCGCTGCCCGACACCGACGAGACGGTCACGCCGGTGCCGGTGGGCGCGAGGTCGATGTCGAACACGCCGATGGTGGCGTGCTGCGCGGTGGTGGCGGTGGCGTCGAGCGACACGTTCTCCAGCGTCAGGCCGAGCGGATGCGTCGAGTCATGGCCGTCGAGCACCGAGGTGCCGCTGACCGAGCTCACCGACTTCACGCCGTTGACGACGATGTCGGTGTACGACGGGATCTTCGTGCCGGTCGCGGTGGTGTAGAACGGGTCGAAGTCGAGCAGGCGCTTGATGCCGGTCAGGCACGTGTTGACGTAGGTGATCTGGTTGACCGTGCCGCCTCGGGACGAGTCGCTCTTGATCCGGATGCCGTTGTCGTCGCTGCTGCGGGTGCCGGAGCTGTCGGTGCCCTGGACGGTGTCGTCGGTCATCAGCACGTTCGTCAGGCCGCCGTTGGTCTCGCTGCCGATGGACAGGCCGTGGGTGCCGTAGCAGTGGTCGTTGCTGATCGTGATGTTGCGCGACGGGGCACTGGCCTTGATCGCCACGCAGTCGTCGCCGTCGGAGATGAACGAGTCGGTGACGGTCACGTCGGCGGCGCCGAACGTGTCGATGCCGTCGGTGTTCTTGGCGGTGTCCGGCGTGTCGATCCGCACGCCCCACGCGGTGAAGCCGTCGGCGTCGCGGAACGCGACGTGGAAGAACGGCGAGTTGAGCAGGTCGACGTCGTAGAGCGTGAAGCTGTTGGCGCTGGCGGTGATCAGGGTCGAGTTGTTCTGGTCGCCGCCGTTGTTCTTCGCGTCCAGCGCGAGCTGGTACCAGCTCTCCGTGCCGCCGTGCAGGGTGATGTCACCCCGGCCGTCGATCCGGCCCTGGGTACCGGAACCGGTGGTGGTGCCCAGGATGGCGGCGTTCGACCCGTTGACCGTGATGAAGGAGACGCAGCCACCGTCGCTGGACTGGACGGTGCCGCAGGTCGGCTTGCCGGCGACCTGGTACTGCGCCGCGTTGCTCGACGCGAACAGCGTCACCCCGGGCGACACCAGCAGCGTCTCGCCGCCGCCGACCTTCAGTGGGCCGGACAGGAACGCCGTGTCGCTGCCGGCCGCGGCCAGCACGACCGCCTTTCCGGTGGCCAGACAGGAGTTCAGCGCGGTCTGGATGCGACTGGTGTCCGGCGGGGTGGCCTCCTGCGTGCTGCTGAAGGTGCGGCTCGCGGGTGTGGGCAGCGTCGACGTGACCGTCGCGCACACGGCGGGCACGGTCGGCCGGCTGACCAGCCGCGAGTCACCGGTCGCGAGCGTGGCTCCCTGGGCCGAACCGCTGAACGCCACACCGGCCGCGATGATCGCGGCCAGCAGCACCAAGACCCGCATGCCAGCCTCCCGGACGCACGACGTGGATCGTGACGATACGAGGGAGCGAACCGACGGCGTCAAGCACGAAGTATTGACACTCGTTGGGGCGCAGGCGGTATCTGGGCGGGGCTGTAATTTACCGAGTTGGTGACCAAGGCCCAGCTGGTCGAGCGTGGCCCGGCGACGGGCACCATGGTCATCCGACCGTACGGCCACCGGATCTGGGAGCTGATCCAGGCCGAGCTCGACCGGCGCATCAAGGACACCGGACACGCCGGCGCTGCCCGGACGTCCTCCATCGAGGGCATGATGCGCGACGGCAAGGCACCGCAGGCCGGCACGTCGCACTACCTGGGCGCCAACTTTGTCGAGGCGTTCGGCATCCGGTACGCCGGCGACGCAGGCCACCGGGCCACGTGACCTCACGGCCGGCACCGCACTCCTGGCCAGACGCCTCGGCGACGGCAGGACGACGATCGGCCTGGACACCGCACCGGACATCCTGGCGACGGAGCTGGCGGACTTCCAGCGGTTCCTGCTGGAGCGCGACCGACTTCCGGGAGAGCCGGACGACGACCGTGCACTCCTGGACCGGGTTCACCGACGCGGTCGCCACCGGTTGGGCCAGGACCCTGCACTGCGGCCGGCCGGCATGCGAGGACGACATCAAGGCCGAGACGGCGGCGACGCCGCGCTGCATCCCGACCGGGGCTCCGACTGAGTCCGGAACCTCTGTCCGATGCGACGCGGCGTCCGCCTACGGCAGGCGCGTCCTGTTCGGCCGCGCCTACTGATCCGGTCAGTAGGTGAACGGGGCGAGTTGCTGGCCGAGCGGGCCGAGCGTGTAGCCGGTGTGGGTGGTCGGGTCGAGTTGCACGTAGTCGCCGATGTCCTGGGTGAACACGTTGAAGTCGTTGAACCGCTGGAGCCGGCTCACCACGTCGCCCCGGTGGTTCAGCACCACCACGGACGACACGCTGTTGTTGTCCGGCGTGGCGCCCAGACCCGGCGTGGACAGCTCGGCGGCGGGCGTCACGACCTCCTGCACCAGGAACTCGCCCGCCTTCGGGTCGGCGGCCGGGTGTTCGTAGGTGGCGCCGCCCGGACTGCTCAGCGCCGCCGTGCCGGCGGCCAGGTCGTACACGCCGACGCCGTCCTGCGTCGCCATGGCCGCCGTGCCGGTGGTCGAGTCTACCGCGACACCGGAGGGCGTGCCGGTGCCGACACCGGTCCGGCTCCGCAGCTCACCGGTGGCCAGGTCGACGGTGATCAGGCTCGGCGGGATGGCACCGTTGAGGAAGTCCGACCCGCCGAGGACGGCCGTGCCGGTCGTGGTGTCCTCGCCGAGCGCGGTCACCTCGGCGAAGCCGAACGACGAGAGCGCGGGGCCGAGGTCGACGGACGGGCCGAACGTGTTGGCCGCGACGTTCGTGGTGAGCACCCGCCAGCCGAGCTGGGTGTTGCCGATCAGCACCGCATCCGTTGCCGTGTCCTGGTTGTCCGCCGGTACCACCTGGGCGGCCGCCGGTGCGTTCGGCGGTGTCCACGCGGTCGTGCGGTGGGACGTCAGCGGGCCGCGGACGGTGTAGGTGGTGGTCCCGTCCGCGTTGCGGGTGTCCGCGTAGAGCGCGGTGTCACCGGCGAGGATGCCCGGTGCGGAATCGTTCGCGGTGGCGAACGAGTCCTTCTTCGACTTCACCAGCGTCCCGGTGATGCCGTTGTCCCGCTGGTCGAACGTCTCCACCGAACTGAGCGGCGTGCCGTCGTCGGTCACCTGGTTGGACGTGACCAGACCGTCGGAACCGTGGGCGTCGACGCCGAAACCGTCCAGCACCGCTCCGCCGTCCGACGGCGCGACACCGTTCCGGCCGACCGTGCTGACCTCCGAGGACTCACCGGCAGGCGCACCCGACGCCAGCAGCGGGATGACCCGCACCGAATGCGTCATCGTCGGGTCCAGCACCGAGGCCGGCAGGTCGACACCGCCGGACGCGCCGGACAGCCTGCGGGCCAGCACCGAACCGGTGTCGTGGCCGTTGTCGTCCCGGATCGTGCCGTTCGGATTGTTGAACGTCGCGAACGAGTTGAAGTCGTTCGGGCCCGCCGCGCTGATCTCCAGCAGCACACCGGTGGCGTGCGGCACCTGCCGGACGTCCCACCGCACCCGGAAGTCACCGTCGAACGGGACGGTCACCGTGTGCCCGGTCGGCTGGTGGGCGGCGGACAGCAGCGGAGCCGTCGGCTGCGTGTCGACCGGCGCGCCCTGCACCCTGGTGAACGCGAACTGGCTGAAGTTGAACTGGTCCGGCGCCGACTGCACGGCGACGCCGTAGATCCCGCCGCCGGCCAGCGTGTCCACCGGCACCCGCACGGTGCCCGTCGTGCTGTGCAGCGGCACCGAGTAGATCGGCAGGTAGAAGTGCTGGAAGGGGTCCATCCGACCGGGCGCGGACACCACCAGCGTCGGGTCGGTGAACGCCGTCTGGCCGGTCAGGTCGTAGTGCACCAGGAACGACCCGCCGGTGACGACGGCCGGGACGACCGGCGCCAGTGGCGTCGGCACGCCGGTCTGCGGGCCGAACGTGAGCGGCACCGACGCGCTGGCCACCACCTGCCCACCGGCGCTCGCGGTGTAGTCGAGGGTGACCGACGTGGGCCCGGTGGCCGACGGTGCCTGCCCGGCGGCGGCGATGATCGCGTCGGGTTGCAACCGGGCCGATGGTCCGGTGGCCAGCGTGTGGTGGCTGCCGTCCGGGCGTTCGGCGGACAGCTGGTAGGTGACGTGGGCGGGCAGGCCGATCCAGTCGGGCGAGACGGACAGCAACTCGTTCTGCGCCGCCCCGCGCAGCGGGATGTTCGCCGGATCGGTCTCGGACGAGAAGAACGCGCCGAAACCGTTGATGCTCTGCCGTTGCGCCACCGCGACCCGCGCCACGCCAGGCTGCTGGTGGATGCCGGCCCTGTCCAGCAGTCCGGTCACGGCCGCACCGAGGTCCACCTGCGGTCCGACGTTGAGCGGGCGGTCCGCCTGCGGCACGTCGGGCACGGGATTCGCGGTGCGTGCCAGGTAGGAGCGCAGCGCCGACGGGCTGGTCACCGAGTGGTCGCCGGTGAGTCGGGCGGTCTGCAGCACCACCGCGGCGGCGGCTCCGACTTCCTGGACCGATGCCGACGTGCCACCTTCGTTCACCACGTCGACGGCGTCGGGGGCGCCGCCTGCCGTGTGCTCGAAGCTGAGCACGTTGTCGCCGGGTGCCGAGATGTTCACCCGCGAGCCGAACCCGGACGAGAAGTCGGCGGCGCCGGTCCAGCGGACGTCGGCGAACGCCTGCTGGGCGGCCAGGGCCGCGTTCGCCGGATCGTTCGGTGGGGCGGCGGCGATGTCGTTCAGGGTGACACCACCGACGTCGATCGCGCCGGAGTCCACGTCCTTCGACGGCACCGTGGAGAACTCGACGTCGTCCAGGCTGGTGGCCTGCTTGGCCGAGGCCGCGACGTCGGTGGCCGCCGAACCGCCGGTGGGGCTCACGGCGGCGTCGGTCGGCGCGCGCAGGCCGTCGTTGGCCGACACCGCGACCGTGATGCCGAACTTGTGGGTGATCTCGGCGATCACCGACTCGGTGACCGGGTCGTCCTCCAGGTACCGGGACGGGAAACCTTCGGAGTCCAGGCCGAAACCGAGGCTCGCGGTGATCACGTCCGGCCGGGGGGCCTGCTTGGCGGCGGCCAGCAGGGCCGCGTCGACACTGCTGATCGAACCGGTCGGGTCGGACGGCACGACCAGGCGGTACGCGGCGCCGGGCGCGATGCCCAGCAGGTCGGTCAGGCCCGAGCCCGGCGCCTCCGGCCGCTGCATGTCGTGCGGCAGCGGCGCCATCATCGCGAAGTCGAGGTCGATCTCGGTGTCGAACGGGTCGACGTCGCAGGTCTCACCGGTCGGGTCGAGCCTGGCCTCGGCGTCGGAGGTCCACGTGGGGATCAGCGGCATCGACGGCAGGTCGAGGAACCGCTGCCCGCCCTGGATCACCGTGGTCGGACCGAAAGCGGCCACGAACTGCGCACACGGGTCGTCGCTGGGCACCCCGGCCGACGTCAGGTCGCCCAGGGACACGTCGGTGATCACCTCACCGGTGCCCGGCAACTGGTGGTAGGCGGACTCCAGGCCCTGATAGGCCGGTACCCAGTCGGTCGCCGTGCTGTTGAGCAGCGACTGGGCACTGGACTGGAGCCCGACGTTGGTGGGTAACGCCGCGCTGGTGGTCACGGCGGCGCGGGTCGCCTGGTGCGCGGTGTTCGCCGCCACCGGCATCGGCGCGGTGCTCAGCGGGGAGGTGATCCAGTCCGGTTCGGCGTAGGCGACGGCGGGGGAGGCGGTGAGCGCGGCCAGCGCCGCCGGCATCGACGTGCGGGTCACGTGCATCGTGTAGACCCGGGTCAGGTCGACGCCGGTGTCCGCCGCCGGCATGCCGCTGAACACCTGGTTCATGCTGGTCACGCCCATGCCGGCGAGCTGCTCGTTGAACGTCGCGTTGGTCGTGTAGTCGGGCGTCGGCGCGCCCGGTGCCACGGCGGCGGCGGGGAGTTCGCGCCGCGCGCCGGTGGCGGCCACGGTCGCCGCGAGCACCACCTCGACCTGGTCGTGCGCGTACGGCACGGCGGGCGCCTTGGCCAGGTCGAACGCCACCTGCGGCCGCGCGGGCAGCACGCCTGCCGTGGCCGCCGAGCCGGACGGGACCAGCGGGACCATCCGGTACTCGGTCGCCGCGTCGCCGGGCCGGAACACCTCGGCCAGGCCGTTGGAGAACACCGTCGCGGTGTCGCCGTTGACCAGCTTCAGGTTCCGGTACACGACGGTGGGCTTGGTGACCGTCGGCCTCGGGGCCGCGGTGGCCTGCTGGGCGTTGACACCCACGACGCCGACGCCGACCAGCAGCACCGACACCACCAGTCTCACGGTGCGCCGCCGGAATGTTGTCGCGTGACCTGACCGCATGTGCCCTCCCGCGTCCGGTACCGGTTGCGGCTCCCAAGCTCCCGCGAAGACAGTTTGTGAGTCAAACAAAGTGTCCGTCGTATTCTGACGTTGTCCGGTTCCGGTCACAGTGCTGGTTGGGGTGGTTGTGAGCACGTTGCTCGACGATGCCGGCGAGGAGACCTACCGGGCGATCCTGGTGTCCCCGGGACTCACGGCGGCCGCCATCGCGGCCCGCACCGGCGCCACGCCCGCCGCGGTCCGTGCCGCCGCCGGTCGGCTGGTGCGCATGGGCCTGGTCACGGCCGGCGCGACCCGCCCCGCGACGTACACCGCGCAGCGGCCGTCCACCGGCATGAGCGGCCACGAGCGGGCGCTGGAGACGGCGCTGGAGGAGCACCGCCGGGCCGTGGCCGCGTTCGAGGACCTCTACTCCGTCGGCCGGTCGGAGCACGCGCACGAACTGATCGAGGTGGTCACCGGCAAGGACCACATCGCGCGGCGGTTCGTGCACCTGGAGTCCAGCGCCCAGCGGGAGATCCTGGTGTTCGACCGGCCGCCGTACGTGCTGCCACCCGGCCACGCCACCCAGCGCGCCGCCGAACTGGCACTGCTCGCGCGGGGTGTGTCGGTGCGCTGCGTCTACGACCGGTCGTGCCTGGACGACAGCGGGGGCGCCGAGTTGCTGACCGCGCTGAGCAGGGCGGGCGAGCAGATCAGGCTGGCCGCCGACCTGCCGGTGAAGGTCGCGATCTTCGACCGGTCGGCCGCGTTGCTGCCGCTGAGCGAGGAGTCCGGCGACGACCGGGTGGTCATCATCCGCCGCTCCACCATGCTGACCGTGCTGATCGCCTTCTTCGAACAGGTGTGGCGGGAGGCCGTGCCGTTCCTGCTGCCCGGCACAGCGACAGAGCCGGCGCGATCGGACGACACCGGTCGACTGATGTCGCTGCTGGCCGCCGGGCTGGGCGACGCGGCGATCGGG
Source organism: Pseudonocardiaceae bacterium (assembly GCA_036491115.1). GTDB lineage: Bacteria > Actinomycetota > Actinomycetes > Mycobacteriales > Pseudonocardiaceae > DATEPR01. The sequence goes on along the minus strand of DASXCQ010000058.1, from coordinate 140,029 downwards.
CGCCAGTTGGGGGTCAGCGAGCGGACCGTCGGCCGGCGGGTGCGGCTGCTGATGGACGAACTCGGTGCGGCGAGCCGGTTCCAGGCAGGCGCCGAGGCGGCACTGCGGGGCATGGTCACGGACGCGTCGGGGCAACCGTGACGAGTTGCCGGCGGCGATGTGAGACGCGTGTTAGCGTGCCGACCTGCCGATGATGCGGGGGTGCGCATGACCGAGCACGAGACCATGTTCGAGCACGCGGGCGGTGAGCAGGTGATTCACCGGTTCGTGGACATCTTCTACCGCGGCGTACTGGCAGACCCGATGCTGATTCCCTTGTTCGGCAAGGGAAAGCCGGAGCATGTCGACCACCTGACCGCGTTCGACGCCGAGTCGTTCGGCGGGCCTGCCAGGTTCACCGAACAGATCGGCTTCCGCCACCTGATCGACGTCCACCGGGGTCTGCACATCACCGAGGAACAGCGGCAGCGGTTCGTCGACCTCTACCTGGCCGCGGCCGACCAGGCCGGCCTGCCGGACGACAAGCCCTTCCGCACCGCGCTGGCCGAACACGTCGAGTTCGGCTCGCACGTGGCGATGCAGAACTCCCACGCCACGACGGACGACGAACTGCACCCGCTGCGCGAGGTCCCGCACTGGAACTGGGCAGGCGACCCGGGCGAGTGACGTTCAGTCAACCGGAGGTCAGCGGGCGGCGACGGCCTCGATCTCGACGAGCTGGTCGGGGTAACCGAGGACGGCGACGCCGAGCAGGGTGCTGGGCGCGTCGTGGTCACCGAACGCGGCGGCCACCTCGTTCCACGCCGTGACCAGATCGGCCCGGTCGCTGCTGGCCACGTAGACGGTGGTCTTGACGACGTGCCGGAACGTCGTCTTCGAGTCGGCCAGCGCGGTCCGCAGATTGGCCAGCGCCCGGCGGGTCTGCGCGGCGATGTCACCCGGGGCGACGACCGTGCCGTGCTCGTCCAGCGGGCAGGCACCGGCGGTGAACACCAGGCTCGCGTCCGGATTCGTTGCGGCGTAGGCGTAGGGGGCGTCGGGGTAGAGCGTCCTGCTGCGGATCAGGTGCACGGCCATGGCGCCGGATTGTGCCAGCTCACGACGCCACACCCCATCGATTTGTGGTGGGGCGGCGCTATCGTGCCCCATGGAGATTCGGGACGCCACCGCGGACCGGTGGGACGACCTGGCGGAACTGCTGGGGGAGCGGGGCGATCCATCGCGGTGCTGGTGCCAGTACTACCGCTCCGACGGCCCTTACCGGCACGACGACCGGGTGGGCAACCGGGCCGCGATGTACCGCCAGGTGACCACCGCCGAGGCGCCGCACGGCGTGCTCGCCTACGCCGACGACCGCCCGATCGGCTGGTGTGCGGTCGCACCGCGCGGTGACTATCCCCGGCTGGTCCACATGCGGGGCGCGCAGGCCACCCAGGACGAGCCAGGGTTGTGGTCGGTCACCTGTTTCGTGGTGCGGGTCGGCCACCGGCGGCAGGGTGTGGCCGCCGAGCTGTTGTCGGCCGTGGTGGACTTCGCGCGGCGGCACGGCGGCCGCATCGTGGAGGCGTACCCGGTCGATCCGGCGGTGCGGCCGACCGGCTCGTCCGGGCTGTTCCAGGGACCGCTGCCGATGTACCTGAACGCAGGTTTCGTCGAGATCGCCCGGCCCAGCGCGTCCCGTGCCGTCGTGCGGCTGTCGCTGGACTGACCGCGTTGCCGATTCGGCAAGAAATGTCGCCGGATCCGCAACCGTGGCACATGATGGCGTCGTGACGGACACGAGCACGAGTGCTGAGCAGTTCTGGGAAGGCTTCTACCAGGAGCGGGACGCCGTGTGGAGTGGACGGCCGAATCCGTTGCTGGTGCGGGAGATCGAGGCGCTACCGGCGGGATCGGCCATGGATCTGGGCTGCGGTGAGGGCGCTGACGCGGTGTGGTTGGCCCGGCACGACTGGCGGGTGACGGCCGTCGACATCTCGGCGACCGCGCTGGGCAGGGCCGCAGCGCACGCGGACACGGCGGGCCTGCGGGACCGGATCGAATGGGTGCGGCACGACCTGTCCCGGTCGATTCCGGAGGGGGCGTTCGACCTGGTGTCGGCGCAGTTCCTCCAGTCGCCGGTCGCGGGACCCGGGGAGTGGGAGGCGATCCTGCGGCGCGCGGCCGGTGCGGTGGGGCCCGGTGGGACGCTGCTGATCGTCAGCCACGCCGGCTGGCCGACCTGGGTGGAGACACCGCCGCACGACTACCGGTTCCCGACCATCGACGAGATCCTGCGCGCGCTCGACCTGCCGGACGGCTGGACCGTGGCGCTGACCGAACTGGTCGAGCGCCAGCACGACGGGCCGGAGGGGCAGCACGGGGTGCGTGGCGACAACGTGGTGCGGGTGGTCCGCAACCGCTAGCCGAGCAGGTCGACGATGACCTCCTGTTCCACCCTGGCCGCATCGGAGCCCGTGCCACCGCGCCCTGTCGTCCAGCGGGCCAGATCGACCGGTGTCGAGCCGTGGTCGTTGGTCCGGCGAGGGTCGGCGCCCGCGCGCAGCAACGCGGCCACGGCGGCCGAGCATCGGTTCCGGACGGCTCGGTGCAGCGGCGTGACCCCGCCCCGCGCGGTGGCGTTCGGGTCGGCGCCCGCCTCGATGAGGTACTCGATGATCGCCCGTTGCCGCGCCGGGTCCCAGTTCGTCCCGCCGGGCACGCCGATTACCGCCGCGTGCAAGGGTTCCGCACCCCTGCGGTTGCGGGCGCGGACATCGGCGCCGCGTGCCACCAGATCTCGAGCGGTCTCGAGGTCGTAGGCGAACGCGGCGGCGTGCAGCGCGGTGTCGCCCGCGTAGACCTGGGCATGGCACTCGGTGATGAAGAACTCGTCCAGGCTGGCCAGGCGTGCCGTCACCAACGACGGTTCGGCGTCCAGCGACGCCGTGACGGCCGGGCGGTCACCGGCCGCGACGGCCACCAGTAGCCCGACGAGGTCCATGGGCCACGCTAACTCACGTGGTGCGGGCCCGCAGATGGGCGCGTTCGCCCTGCGGGCCGAACAGGACCAGCAGTTCCACGGCGGCATCGGCCGCGTTGCCCATCCAGTGCGGCACGTGCGTGTCGAACTCGGCCGCCTCGCCCGCGGTGAGCACCAGATCCTGGGTACCGAGGACGAACCGCAGGCGCCCGCTGAGCACGTAGAGCCACTCGTATCCGGCGTGCCTGCGCGGATCGGGCTCGGCGTCCCGCAGTTTCGCCGGGATGATCATCTTGAACGCCTGCACCCCACCGGCTCGGCGACTCAACGGCATCAACGTCAGTCCGCCGCGACGGATCGGGCGGATGTGCACGCGCGGGTCGCCGGTCTCCGGTGCGCCGACGAGTTCGTCCAGCGCGACTCGGTGGGCTCGGGCCAGGGGAAGCAGCAGTTTCAGCGTCGGCTGCCGTTCGCCGGTCTCCAGCCGGGAGAGTGTGCTCTCCGAGATGCCGGTCGCCTCGGCCAGTTCGGCGAGGGTGACGTCCCGCCGCTGGCGCAGCGCCCGCAACCTCGGCCCGACACCGGTGAGCACCTCGTCCAGATCGTCCACGTACCCAGACTGCCATTCCCGGGCGTGAGGTACCGTACGACCAGCGTCGGGGCGATCACACGAATATATTTCTGGGGGTATTCGGCATGCGCCGACCGATTGTCGTCGTGCTCTGTGCTGCGCTGGTGTCGTCGGCCGCGTGTGGCCCGATGACGCTGGGTGCCACCGCGCCCGAGACCACCGCCACGCCGCCCACGACGACACCGTCGACACCACCCACGCCACAACTGTTCGCGGCACACGTCTTCGGTGCCGCGGCGACGGTGGACCCGTGCAGCACGCTCGATCTGGGTGCGCTGCCGTCGACCCTGCACGCGAAGGTGGACGACGACGTGATGCCGTTCGACACGTGCATCGTGGACCTGCGCCTGCCGGGCGGCACGGACAGTTCGGTGTCCGTCGGACCGCTGGAGGCCGGGACCGAGCACGTCGGTCACCTGGTCACCCAACTGAGCGGCGGGATGGCGCTGTACGAGGACACCGAACCGCCGCAGGGCTACTGCGGCAACCAGGTGGCGTTCGCCGACTCGTACCTGTTCGACGTGGAGGTCGGTCCGGTCAGCGGGTCGACGAAGCCGTGCCCCATCGCCGAGCAGGTGGGCCGCGACGTGGCGGCGAAACTGGTCGCGGGCGGGTTGACGCACCGCCACTACACCGCCGGTTCGCTCGGCTCCGTCGACCCGTGCGGCCTGGCGCCGACGGCCGCGCTCGCGTCGGCGGGGCTCACCGACGCGGCCGCCACCGAGTACCCGCAGCACCACGAGTGCGACTGGACGTCGGACAACCTCTCCATCGACACGGTGAACCTGGCCTTCCAGGTCTCCCCGGCCCCCACGGTGGCCGATCCCTCGACCGACAAGATCGTGTCGGTCGGCGGCCGGTCCACGCTGCGGACCGACGACCAGGCGGACCAGACCTGCTATCTCGACGTTGCGGTGCGGCCCTACTCGGGCGGTCAAGGGCTGAAGGAGATCGCCGAACTCACCGTGACCACCAACGGCGACGACCCGGCCATGGCATGTCAGGTGGCCGAGAAGGTCGCGACGACCCTGTGGTCGAAACTGCCTCGGCCCTGACCTACGGTGGCCCGGTGACAGACGTCATCGTGCTCAACGGCGGGTCCAGCTCGGGTAAGTCCGGGATCGCGCGTTGCCTGCAGGCGGTCCTGCCCGTTCCGTGGCTGGTCCTGGGCGTCGACATGCTGATCGACGCCATGCCGGTGTCGATGCGGGCCTCGGACGGCGGCATCGAGTTCGCGCCCGACGGCGGCGTCAACATCGGGTCGGACTTCCGGGCGTTGGAGACGGCGTGGCTGGCGGGCATCGCCGCGACCGTGCGGGCGCGTGCGCGGGTGGTGATCGACGACGTGTTCCTCGGCGGAGGGGCGTCGCAGCAACGGATGCGACGGGCGTTGGCCGGGTTGGACGTCCTGTGGGTGGGCGTCCGGTGCTCGGCGGACGTGGCCGAGGGCAGGGAGATCGCCAGAGGCGACCGGGTCCGAGGCATGGCCGCCGCCCAGGCCGGTGTGGTGCACCAGGGCGTCGACTACGACGTCGAGGTGGACACCACCCACACCGAGGCCCTGGCGTGCGCGAGAGCCATCGCGAACCATGTCACGTGACCGACCGCACCCGGTCCGGAATGCGCCTTCCGGCATCGGTGGCCGCCCGATGTCGCAGGTCGGAGTGCGCGACCAGAGGCTGTGCGAAACGAATCGGGTCCGTATCGGAGATATCGTGTTGCCCAGTGATTATTCCTGACGGGTACCGAAACCGGGTGTGACTACTCTGGACGGATGGCCGGCGTCGGCGAGTCGGTGATGGTCGTTGCTTTGTCATTCCGGGCGTTCCTAATATCGGCAACCGGACGTCCGCATTCCATTCCGATCGTCGTGGGAATGAGGAGACAATGCAGCGAAGATCCGCGCGCCCAGCGATGCGCGCGTTTGCCGTGCTGGGCGTCGGCGCCACGGTCGCCGCGTTGGCGGTGACGGCACCGGCTCCAGCACTGTCCGCGCCGGCCGCCGATCCGTCCGCGCTCACCAAGTCCGCACAGGACGTGACCCATCCCGGCGCCGATCCGGTCGGACACGGCGACACCGTGAAATGGGTACTCGACTACAGCGACAACGATTCGTCCGGGCCGGGAACGGCCACCATCACCGACCCGGTCGACGCGGCGGGAACCGATCAGGCCTACGTGCCCGGTTCACTCCAGGTGCCACCGGGCTGGTCGCCGTCGTTCTCCACCGACGGAACCACGTTCGGCACCGCGGACCCCGGCACCGCCACCGTCGCGGTCCGCGCCACGAACCCGACGGCCCGGCAGGGCGGCACCAACCTGGGCAACCTGCTCCTCGCACCTGTACAGCCCACGCCGACCGCGACCGGCGGCGACGGCTTCACGCCGATCATCCACCGCACGCCGTCCGGCGAGGTCGAGGCATGGAACATCTACCACCACCTGAACGCCGTGGCCCCGAAGGTGGTCTGCTCCGACCTCACCACCGGCCAGCCGTGTGCCGGCGGACCGTGGCCCCGGCCGCTGAACACCGCCGTCGGCCCGCTGGGCAGCGGCTCGACCGGTGACATCGCGAGCACGCTGACACCGCAGTACGCGCAGGACCCGAACCGGCCCGGCGTGGTCTACTACCCGGCCATCGTCGCCGGCTCGACGGGTGTCGGCTGCCTGAACACGGACACGCAGGCCAACTGCGGCTACGTGCCGCTGGAGAGTGCGGCCAACGGCACCGAGTCCGGGTTCGTCGTCCAGGGCGGCAACCTGTACGGCGTCGGCACGGACGGCGCGACCCTGTGCCTGACGATGTCGTCCCAGCTGCCGTGCGCAGGCGAGCCGTTCGCCTCGGTCGTGCCGGGCAACCGGATCGGCGCGAACGGCAACTTCATGGGCTCGGTGACCGTGGCGCAGGGCAAGGTGTTCATCTCGTCGAACGCGGGCGGCTCCGGCCTGATCGGCTGCTTCGACCCGACCACGACGGCCGCGTGCACCGGTTGGTCCGCCGCGCACACCGCCGGCTCGCCCAACGTCGGCGGCACGTTCAACGTCTACGACGACTTCGACACCGCGGGCAACGCGATCGGCGTCTGTTCCACCACGTCCGGCCAGACCACGACGTCGTGCTACGCGATCGATGGCTCCCCGCTGGCCGATCCCGGCGTGTTCCGCGCGGTGCCCGGCGGGAACGACACGTGGAACGCCGAGACGGCCAGGGCACCCGGCGGCGACCTGAAGAGCTACTTCGGCGCCTGGGGCACCATCCCCGGCGCGACCGTCTGCTACGACTGGACGACCGCGTCCCCGTGCGTCGGCTTCCCGGCACCCGCAACACATCCGAGCGTCAACGGTGGCGCCACCCGTGACTACGGATACTCCTTCGACGCGACCACGCAGTGCCTGTTCGGGCTGGGTGACGCGGGGTTCCTGTTCTCCGAGGACCCGACCACCGGCGCCTCGCCGTGCGTCCACAGCGGAGCTTCGGTGGCGCTGGCTCCGTCCGGCTTCTACTGCGACGGCGGCACCACCCACATCCACGGCTACACCGACGCCGGCCTGGAGGGCGTCAACCTGGCCAACGTCGACCTCGGCTCGTCCACCGCGGACGTGACCGACCCGGACGGCACCGAGATCGCCACCCCGGTGTTCGCCCCGGACGGCACACTCGACCTGTCCGGCATCTCGGTGACCCAGCATCCGAACATCGACGTGTCGGTGCACCTGGTGCTGCGCAACAGCGACGACTTCGCCGGCGGCAACCAGCCGCACGTCGTCGTGTCGTTCCTCGGTGACCCACCGCAGATGTGCTTCGAGACCACCGTCGCGTCCACGTGCACGGTCACCGGGGTCACGGACACCGCGAACGGCACGGACACCACCGGTGACTTCACGTCCAACACGGTCCGACTCGGTGTCGCGCCGGGCGTCGGCTGCGCGCCGAACGTGACCGTCAACAAGGAGATCTGCGCGTCGAACGACACGGTGGACTGCGGGCCGGGTGGTGCCGGACCGTGGGTGAAACAGGCACCCGAGGGCCTGCTCGGCGTGTTGCTGGCTCACCCGAGGTGGCGGATCACCGTCACCAACAACGGTCCGATCGACGTGACGGGCGTGCGGATCAACGACGGTGTCGAGCCGGCGTGCAGGACCGCCGCTGGCACGTTGGACCTCGCCGCGGGTGCCAGTAGGCAGGTGTTCTGCTCCACGTCGATCCTGGTGTCGTTGCTGCCGCTGACCAACACGGCGTCGGCGACGTTCACCCCGGCCAACTCGCCACAGGACACCAGCCCGATCACCACGGCGAGCTCGTCCGCGGTCGCGTGCTCGCTGTTGTGTGTGCTGCGCGGCTGATCCAGGGGAGGTGAGGGCCGGCGGTGCCGTGGGAACGTCCGATCCCGCGGCACCGCCGGCCCGTTTCGCTGTCAGTAGCCGGGGATCGCGGGCACCGAGGCCGGAGCCGACGGCGCCGTCGCACCCACGGGAACCGCGCTGTGCCAGGTGAAGTGGGTGCCGCCGAAGCTGTCCCCCAAGCCGTTGCCCTGTGCCTGGCCCGGGCCGTCCAGGGCGAACGTGTACAGCGGCTTCCCGTCGAGCGTGACCTGGTCCCTGCCGCCCACGGCCACCGTGCCGATCGTGCCGCCCACGCCGGGTCCCTCGGTGGGTTGCTGGCCGGACGGGACCATCAGCGGCACCCAGACCGCCACACAGTCCTTGGTCACACACCTGGGTTTGCCGCTGTCCTGGTCGTTGGTGTAGAGCGCGGCTCCGGTGGGGTCGACCAGGATCTTGCCTCCGTTGGCCGTGGTCGCCGAGACGGTCGACGTGAAGGTGCCGCCCTGGCCACCGGAAGCACCGCCGACCGGGGCGTACTGCGGTCCCGCTGCGGACGTACCGCCGCCGCAGGCCGCGGCCAGGGCGAGGACACCGAGCCCGGCGGCGGTCGTGACGGCGAGGCGGATACGGGTGGTGTGCATCGCTCAGTGCCCTTCTGTCCGTTCGGGTAGTGGCACGCTGACCAGCCGACGTCCGGTGGTGGTGGTGACGTCGAGATGGCTGATCCGCGATTCGGGGATGGCCGTGGTGCCGGTGACGTCGACCGCGCCCCGGTAGGTGGCGACCCAACTGGCCGCCACGTCCCGCCTGCCGTCGGCGGAGCTGACCACGAGCATGCACTGCTGGGCCCACGCGACACCGCTCAGGCGCAGCCGGATCTGGGTGCCCCAGGTCTGCTCGGTGAGCGTGATGCTGGCGTGCACCCAGGTGTGCGGGTCGGTCGCGGCCACCGTGGTGGTGGCCGGATGCGGCGACGCGATGCCGGTGGCGGCGCCGGCCAGCACGGCGGCCGCCGCGGCGGCCAGGCCGAACACCCGGCGCCTGCTGCGCCTGCCCTGCCGGGCGGCCGCCCTGGCCAGCAGTTCGTCGCACAGGGTGTCCGGCAGGTCGACCGGGGTGAGGATGTCCTCCGCGTCGGCGGGCGCCAGCCGGTGCAGCAGCGTCGGCAGGTCACGCAGTTCCGCGTAGGCCGGCCGGCAGGACTCACAGTCGGCCACATGGTCGCGCAGGCGCTGCGCCTCGGCAGGTTCCAGTGCGTCCAGCACGTAGGCGGCGACGTCGACGGTGTGCGGACAGGTCATGGCGAGTGCACCCCGCGTTCGGCGAGTGCCAGTCGCAACGCCCGCAGCGCGTAGAACATCCGCGACCGCACCGTGCCGTCCGGGATGTTGAGCCGGGCCGCGATCTCCCGGGTCGACCGGCCTCGGTAGAAGCCCTCGACGATCACCTCGCGGTGGGCAGGGGTGAGCGCGCCGAGCGCGTCGGCGACCAGGCAGGCGTCCAGCGCCGCGTCCAGTTCGTCCGGCGTGGCCGACTCCTCGACCGGATCGGCGCCGGTCTGTTGCGGCCGGGCCCGCCTGCCGCGGTCCGCGTCGATGATCAGGCGCCGGGCCACGGTGAACAGCCACGGCCGCGCCAGCTCCACGGTCAGGTCGCCGGCGTGCTGCCAGGCCCGCAGCAGCGTTTCCTGCACGATGTCCTCGGCGAGTTGCCGGTCGCCGCCGGCCAGGCGCTGCACGTACGCCAGCAGCGGACGGGCGTGGCTCGCGTACAGGGCGCGCAGGAGCCGCTCGTCCTCCGTCCGGATGCCACGCATACCCAGTACTACGGACCGGACGAGGCGAATGTTCAGCCGATGCGCGAACACGGCGCCGGCTCGCGCGTGACGAGTCGGCGCCGTGTTCGGGATCGATCAGGGGGTCCAGGGAGCGGAGACCAACCACGTGGTGTCGTCCGACCACAGGTTGGCCGAGTCGAACGTGTTGGTACCGCCGTCACTGGCGATGAACCCGGTGAAGTTGAAGTGCCGGATGAACCTGGTGGGGAAGTTGACCGACATGAACGACGTGCCCTGGCCGGTGTTGCCCGGTACCGGACAGAACGTCGCGTCGCTCTGGAACAGTGTGCTGCCGTCGTTGGCTTGTCGGAACAGTTGGAAGTTCTGGTGCCGGATGAAGTCGCCCGGGATGGTGCGTGACTCGAACGAGACGCACGACGCGTTGGCCAGTCCGGCCCGCACGATCCAGGTGGCGTCCGCCTTGTCGGTGGCCGAACTGGCGCTCGTCACCGGCGAGACCATCACGTCACCGGCCTGGTCGCTCAGGTAGTCACCGGTGCAGCAGGCGGTGGTGGCGTTCAGCGAGACCGCCGAGCCCGGCGTGAGGGGCACTCCACCGGGAGCGGAGGGCGCCGTGTAGTGGACCGAGCTGATGTTGGCCTGGACGGCGTTCTCGGCGGCGTCGGTGGGAAATCCCGCGGTGATGACGCCCTCGAAGAACGAGCCGGCGGAGCTCTTGCTGTTGTCACCGCCGATGCCCAGGATGATGCCGCCCTCCAGGTGCAGCGGCGTGTAGCCGGTCGTGGTCGGCAGCGCTCCGCTGTAATCGGTCTTCAGGCCGCCGGTGTCCGCGTCGGCGTCCTTGATCGCGTAGGTCGTCGAGTTCATCTTGACCATGCCGGTGACGAACGCGCTGCTGCGACCGGTGTTGTTCAGGTTGGTGCCGTTGGCACCGGCGAACAGACCGTTCTCCAGGTCGGCCATCACCCACGGTCCGGAACCGGCACACTGACCGGCCACCACACCGCCGAACCAGCACAACTTTCCGAAGTAGACGGCTCCCATGTGGCCGTTACCGTTGTCCCTGGCGTTGGTTTCCGCGTTGCCGTAGTCGAAGCAGCAGCCGCTGTTCACGTGCCCGCCCGCGGCCACCATGTACTCGCCCTGCGCCTGGCTGCCCGTCGCGATACCCGACGTGGTGTCGTTTCGGTAGCCGACGCCGGGCGCCACGAAGACGCCGTAGACCTTGTGGCCGCCCGCCATCACCGGCAGCGCGCTGGCGTTGGCCAGGGCGTCCGGGCCACCGGCGGCTCCGCCTGCAGGTGCCTGCGTGAGGTTGTTCCCTCGGCTGGTCTGGTCGTAGATGATCGTGATCGTGCACGTCGTGCCGGCGCAGAACGAGTCCTGCGCGGCCGCGTTGGCGAAACCGCCCGCGCTCAGCGTGTTGATGTTGGTCGCCGCACCGTCGGACGCACGTTTGACCTGGTACAACCGTCCGTTGTAGGCACCGAACAGGGCTCGGGTCGTGCTGTGTGCGGCGACGCACGGCGTGCCGGCGGACGCGTAGATGTCACACGGGCCCGTCACGGCGGCGTTCGCGGCGGGAGTCACGCCGGCCACCAGGGCCGCCACGCCCAGTGCCACCACGGCGGCGCCGGGCAGCATCCGGCGCCACCGGCGGAATGTTAGCGCTAACAATTTCGGCCACGGCACAGCTGAAGGCATGACGCCTCCTTGGGGTTGCGGGTTTGTGAGACCAATCACAGGCATGATGCGGTCGGTTACGCCGGGGCGTCAACCCTGTAACCGGACTTGCCGTTCACATAGGCTGTTCGGCCTACCATGCTCCGCTGCCCGGCCGGTTGGGGGTAACAAATGCGCAACCCGATCACGGCGGCGGGTTGACGATGCTGTGACGCCGGCCATACCGTCCCAGTCGTTGTGAGCGATCACATGGCCGATGACATGGACAAGGACGTTCTGCCATGCGCGAGACTGAGCTGGACCGGAACGGGCCAACACGGCGGCGCGCCGCGGCCCGTCCCGGCCGGGGCGGGCCCGCGATCACCGACGTGGCCCGGCTGGCCGGCGTCTCGCACCAGACCGTGTCGCGAGTGCTCAACGAACACCCGAACGTCCGTGAGCAGACCAGGCTGCGGGTGCTCGCGGCCATCAAGGAACTCGACTATCACCCCAGCGGCGCCGCGCGGACCCTGGCCACCGGACGGTCCACTGTGCTCGGTGTGGTCACCCAGAACTCCACGCTGTTCGGCCCGTCCTCGCTGCTGTTCGGCCTGGAACAGGCGGCGACGTCGGACTTCGACGTCACCGTCACCACGCTGCGGTCACTGGACGGCGTCGCACTGACCAGGGCGGTCCGCCGCTACATCGACCAGCAGGTGGCCGGTGTCGTGGTGATCGCCCCGCTGGTCACCGCGCGCGACGCACTGGCCGACCTGCCGGAGCGGGTGCCGATCGTGCTGGTGGACGGTTCGCCGGAGGCCGGCAGGGCGCTGGTGACGGCCGACCAGAGCGCCGGCGCGCGGCTGGCCACCGAACACCTGTTGTCGTTCGGGCACCGCAACGTCTGGCACGTCTCCGGGCCGAACACCTGGCTGGACAGCATCGGCCGGGTCGAGGGTTGGCAGGCGGCGCTGCGTGACGCCGGCATCCAGCCGCCCCCGCTGATCGAGGGCGACTGGTCACCCGCCAGCGGCTACCGGGCCGGGCACCTGCTGGCCCGCATTCCCGAAGCGACGGCGGTGTTCGCCGCCAACGACCACATGGCGCTGGGCATCATCCGGGCCATGCGCGAACTCGGCCGCCGGATGCCGGAGGAGCTGTCGATCGTGGGCTTCGACGACGTGCCGGAGGCGGCGTTCTTCAGTCCCGCGCTGACCACGGTTCGGTTGGACTTCACCGAGATCGGCCGTCAGGCGATGCGGTTGCTGCGCGAGCAGATCGAGTCCGGCGGCTCCGCGAGCTGCCGGGTGGTCCAGCCCGCGCTGGTGGTGCGCGACAGCGCCACCGCCCCACCCGACGACCGCTGACCGGTCGCACCGACCCCGCCCAGAGCACTCTCGAATCCAGAATGTGAGCGCTAACATGGACGATTCACCTCGCTACGTCGTGGGCGTCGACTTCGGCACGCTGTCCGGCCGTGCCGTGGTCGTGCGTGTGTCCGACGGCGCCGAGGTGGGCGAGGCCGAGTACCGCTACCCGCACGGCGTCCTGGACACGGCACTGCCCGGCGGCCGGGAACTGCCGGCGGACTGGGCGTTGCAGCACCCGGACGACTGGCTCGCCGTGCTGCGCGACGCCGTCCCGGCCGCGCTCACGGACAGCGGTGTCGACCCGGCCACGGTGATCGGCATCGGCCTGGACGCCACCGCGTGCACGGTGCTGCCCACCGATGGGGCTGGCCGGCCGCTGTGCCTGGATCCGCGCTGGGCGGCCGAACCCCATGCCTGGCCCAAACTCTGGAAACACCACTCCGCGCAGCCGCACGCCGACCGGCTCAACGCGCTCGCGCACGACCGGGGTGAACCGTGGATCGCCTGCTACGGCGGGAAGATCTCCGCCGAGTGGCAGTTCGCCAAGGCGCTGGAGGTGCTCACCGACGCGCCCGACGTGTACGCGGCGACCACGCGCTGGATCGAGGCCGCGGACTGGATCGTCTGGCAGCTCACCGGAAGCGAGTCACGCAACCGCGCCACCGCCGGCTACAAGGGCATCCACCAGGACGGCCGCTACCCGGGCCCGGCGTTCCTGGCCGCGCTGCACCCCGGTTTCGCCGACTTCGCCGCCACCCGCCTGGACCACCCGCTGGCCGATCTGGGCAGCAGGGTCGGCGGACTCACCGAGGCCGCGGCCGGCTGGACCGGACTCCCGCCCGGCACCGCCGTTGCCGCCGGCAACATCGACGCGCACGTCACCGCACCAGCCGTCAAGGCCGTCGAGCCGGGCAGGCTGCTCGCCGTGATGGGCACGTCCACGTGCCTGGTGGTGAACGCGCTCGAACTGACCGAGGTGCCCGGCATGTGTGGCGTGGTGGACGGCGGCATCGTCGCCGGCTGCTACGGCTATGAGGCCGGGCAGAGCGGTGTCGGTGACATCTTCGCCTGGTTCACCGAGAACGCCGTGCCCGCCCGGTACGAGCGGCAGGCCGCCGAGGAGGGCGTGTCGCTGCACGAACTGCTCACCCGCCTGGGCGCCGGCAAACCGGTCGGCGCGCACGGTCTGGTGGCACTGGACTGGTGGAACGGCAACCGTTCCGTGCTGGTCGACCACGCGCTGTCCGGCCTCGTGGTGGGCATGACGCTGGCCACCGGACCGGAGGACGTGTACCGGGCGCTGCTGGAGTCCACCGCGTTCGGTGCCCGCCGGATCGTGCAGGCGTTCACCGATTCGGCCGTGCCGGTCACGGAGTTCGTGGTGGCGGGTGGGTTGCTGCGCAACGCGGAGCTGATGCGCACGTACGCCGACGTGCTGGGCCTGCCGCTGTCGGTGAGCGAGTCGGCGCAGGCGCCCGCTCTGGGTTCGGCGATCCACGCGGCGGTCGCGGCAGGCGCCTACCCGGACGTACCGGCGGCGAGCAAGGCGATGGGCAGCGTGCGGCGCGCAGCCTACCGGCCGGATCCGGAGCGGCACGCGCGCTACGACCGGCTCTACGCCGACTACCTGCGGCTGCACGACCACTTCGGCCGGGGCGGCGACGACGTCATGCGCCGCCTGCGGGGGATGAGGGACTCATGACCGAGCTGCTCGACGCCGTGGCCGGCACGCGGGTCGAACTCGTTGCCCTGCACCGGCAACTGGTGCGCTACGACCTGGTGGTGTGGACCGCGGGCAACGTGTCCGCGCGGGTGCGGGTGCCCGGCAGGGCGGACGTCCTGGTGATCAAGGCCAGCGGCGTGCCCTACGACGAACTCGACACCGACTCGATGATCGTCTGCGACCTGGACGGCGACGTGCTGTGCGGGGACCTGGCTCCCTCCAGCGACACCGCGGCGCACGCCTACGTGTACCGGCACCGGCCGGACGTCGGCGGTGTGGTGCACACCCACTCCACCTATGCCACCGCGTGGGCGGCCCGCGGCGAGTCGATCCCGTGCGTGCTCACCGCGATGGCCGACGAGTTCGGCGGTGAGATCCCGATCGGGCCGTTCGCGGTGATCGGCGACGACTCCATCGGCCGGGGCATCGTGTCGACCCTGGCCGGGCACCGGTCCCGCGCGGTGCTGATGCGCAACCACGGCGTGTTCACCATCGGCACGGACGCCCGCGACGCGGTGAAGGCCGCGGTGATGTGCGAGGACGTCGCCCGGACGGTCCACATGGGACGGCAGCTCGGCGTCCCGCAGGAGATCCCCGCCGAGTCGGTGGACCGGCTGTTCGACCGCTACCAGAACGTCTACGGCCAGCGCTGAGGCCCCTCGTGGGCAGAACGGAGCACACACCCGTGTCCCTCACCGTCGAACCGGCCGGCACCGCCGGCGTTGACCCCGCGCCCGCCGCACCCGCCACCGGGCGACCCCGGATCGGCCTGCTGGGCATCATGCAGGACCTCTACGACGACATGATCCCCGGCATCACCGAGCACCAGCGCGGGTACGCCGAGGCCGTCGCGGACGCGCTGCGCCCCGCGATGGACGTCGTGGTGGGCGATCCGGTGAAGTCGCGGGACGACGCGGAACGGGTGATGCACGGCTTCGAGCGTGATGCCCTGGACGGCGTGCTCGTGGTGATGCTCACCTACGGCCCGGCGATGCGGGTCGCCCGGCTGTTCACCGAGAACCGGTTGCCGGTGCTGCTGGCCAACATCCAGCCGCAACCCGAGGTCACCGCGGAGTGGACCATGGCCGAGATGACCTACAACCAGGGCATCCACGGCGCGCAGGACACCGCCAACGCCCTGGTCCGGGCCCGCAGGCCGTTCGCCGTGCTCACCGAGGACTGGCAGTCGCCGCGCTTCGCGGAGCGGGTGAGCGACTGGGCGCACGCGGCCGCCGCGGTCACCGCGTGGCGCTCCCTGCGGATCGCCGTGTTCGGCTACGCGATGAACCAGATGGGCGACATCCGGGTGGACGAGAACGCCCTGGTCCGCTCGCTCGGCCCGCAGATCGACTTCCTGGCGCCCGGTGACCTGTTCCGGCGTACCCAGGCCGTGGACGCGGCGGCGGTGGCGGAACTGCTGGCCTGGGAGGACGATCGCTTCGCCATCGACTCGGCGCTGACCGAGGAGGAACGCACCGACCACGCCCGCATGCAGTTGGCCATCGAGTCGGTCCTGTGCGACGGCGGATACGGCGCCTACTCCACCCACTTCGACGCGATCGGCGAGGACGGCCGGTTCACCCGCCTGCCCCTGGCCGCGGCGTCCTCGTTGATGGCCAAGGGTTACGGCTACGGAGCCGAGGGCGACGCGCTGGCCGCCGCCATGGTGTACGCCGGCCACCGGATGGTCGGCGACGCCCACTTCACCGAGATGTACGCGATGGACTTCCCCTCGGACTCGATCCTGATGAGCCACATGGGGGAGGGCAACTACGCCGTCGCCCGCGACGACGAGCCGGTCCGCCTGGTACACCGCGAACTGGGCATCGGCGGGCTGGCCGCGCCGCCCACGTTCGTGTTCCGCTACCGGCCCGGTCCGGCGACGCTGGCGTCCCTGGTGTCCCTGGAGGGCGAGCGGTTCCGGCTGGTGGTGGCCGAGGGCGAGAACCTCGACCGGCCACCGCTGCCCGCGCTGGAGATGCCCTACGGCCAGTTCCGCCCGGCGTCCGGGCTGCGCGCCTGCATGGACGCCTGGCTCGCCCACGGCGGCACCCACCACATGGTGCTCAACCTCGGCCACCACGCCGACCGCTGGCGCACCTTCGCCCAACTAGCCGGCATCGACTGCGTGCTGGTCTGAAATCCCTGTCCGACAACGACTCCCCACCCGATCGAACTACATCCCCTGGATAGGTGCATGATGAGTATCAGCAGGAAGATCGTGTTCGGCGCGCTCGCCGCCGCCACCGCGGCGGCCATGCTGGCCGCGTGTGGCACCAACAGCTCGTCCGCCGGTGGCAGCACCGGTGCCGTGGCCCAGCCGTCCGCGGTGTCGAAGCTGACCGGCAGCATCACGTTCAACGACACCCAGCTGGGCAAGCTGCGCGACCAGCTCAAGCAGGCCCTGGCCGGCAAGGACCTGTCCAAGGCCAACGTGGCCGTCGTGGTGAACGTGACCGCGGCGTACTGGGACGCGGCCCGCGAGGGCACCCAGAAGGCGGCGTCCGAGCTGAACGTGAAGGCCCGGTTCCAGGAACCGACCCAGCAGGACATCAGCCAACAACTGTCCATTGTGAACACCCTGCTGTCGCAGGGGATCACCGGCATGTCGATCTCCGCGATCCAGCCGTCGTCGCTGACCAGCGCGGTGCACAGCGCCACGACCAGGGGTACGTCCCTGATGGCGATCGACTCGCCGCTGCCCAGCTTCCGCCCGACCGTTCCGCTGTACCTGGGCACGCCGAACTTCGAAGCCGGCCAGAAGGCGGGCGCGGCGATGAAGCAGTTGCTGCCCAACGGCGGTGACGTGGCCATCGTGGTCGGGTCGCTCACCGCGACCAACGCCACCCAGCGCATCGCCGGCTTCAAGTCCGCGTTGCAGGGCACCAAGGTCAAGGTCTTCCAGACCTACAACGACGACGGTGACGCCAACAAGGCGCTGGAGGACTCGTCCGCCGCGTTCCAGGCGGACCCGAACCTCAAGGGCTTCTACGGCGTGTACTCCTACGACGGCCCGTCCGCCGGTCAGGCCGTCCAGTCGGCGGGCAAGTCCGGCAAGGTCGTCGTGGTGGCGGACGACTCGGAGCCCAAGACGCTCCAGCTGCTCAACCAGGGCGCGATCCAGGCGACCGTGCTGCAGCAGCCCTACCAGCAGGGCTACCTGTCGGTCTACCTGCTCGCCGCGATGAAGGTACTGGGCGTGCCGGCCACGATGAAGATCGTGCAGCCGTACCTGGAGTCCGACGGCTACACCCTGTCCTCGGGCGTCGGCCTGGTGACGAAGGCGAACCTGGCCGCCTACAACGCCAAGATGGCCGCGATGGGCGTGACTCCCTGATGTCCGAGGGGATCACGGTGACGCCCGTGGCCCGGGTGCGGGACGTCGGCAAGACCTACGGGCCCGTGCAGGTGCTCGACGTCGGTGAGCTGGCCTTCCCGTCCGGTGAGATCGTCGGCCTGCTCGGTGAGAACGGCGCCGGCAAGTCGACGCTGGTGAACGTGCTCGCCGGCACGGTCACCCCGGACACCGGTGTGGTCGAGGTGACCGGTGCCGAGGTGCCGCTCGGCTCGCCCACGGCGGCGGCACACGCGGGCGTCGCCATGGTCTCCCAGGAGTTCCCGTTGGTCGGCCAGATGTCGGTGGCGGAGAACCTGTTCCTCGGGCTGCGCCCGGAGGGCTCGTCCCGCGTGTTCGTCGACTGGCGCCGGCTCAACGAGCAGGCCCAGGCCGTACTGGACGAGCTGGGCCTGCACATCAGGGCCCGGCAACGGCTGGACCAGTTGTCCGTGGCGCAACGCCAGTTGGTGGAGATCGCCAAGGCGTGGCACCGCGCACCCCGGCTGCTCATCCTGGACGAGCCGACATCGGCACTCGGCCCGGTGGAGGCCGAACTGGTGCTGGGCCTGGCCCGCCGGCATGCGGCCGCCGGCGGTGCCGTGGTGTTCATCGGGCACCGGTTCGACGAGGTGCTCGCCCTGTGCTCGCGCCTGGTGGTGCTGCGCAACGGGAAGGTGGTCGCCGACCTGCCCAGGGCCGACGCCACCGAGGAGGTGCTGGTCCGGCACATGGTGGGCCAGCAGTTGGCCGAACACCCGCCACTGGCGGCGGTGGACGACTCGGCGGAGCCGTGCCTGCGGGTGACCGACCTGACCGCGGAGGGCCTCGGCCCGGTGTCGCTGACCGTGAACCGGGGCGAGGTGGTCGGCGTCGCCGGGCTGATGGGCGCCGGCCGCAGCCGCCTGCTGCACACCGTCTTCGGTGCCCAGCCCGCCACCGGCGGCAGCATGACCCTCGCCGGCCGGCCGTACCATCCGCGCTCACCCCGGGACGGGATCGCCTCCGGTGTCGTGCTGGTGCCGGAGGACCGCAAACTGCAGTCGCTGCTGCCGGACGCGCCGATCCGGTGGAACGTCACCCTGGCCGTGCTGCCCCGGCTGTCCAGCGGCCCGCTCCTCCGGCCTCGCCGGGACCGGTCCGAAGCGACCAGAGCGGTGGAACTGACCCAGGTCCGTTGCCGCGGCACCGAACAGCCGATCCGCGAACTGTCCGGCGGCAACCAGCAGCGGGCGGTGCTCGGTAGGGCAGTGGCCACCGACCCGAGCCTGCTGCTGCTCGACGAACCGACCAGAGGCGTCGACGTCGGCGCCAAGGCCGGGATCTACGGGCTCATCGCGGACGCCGCCGAGCGCGGCAGCGCCGTGCTGGTGGTGTCCTCCGAACTGGAGGAACTGCTGCGGATCTGCCACCGGGTGGTGGTGCTGGCCCGGGGCAGGGTCGTTGCCGAGTTGGACCGTGCCCACTTCGACAAGGAAACCATCGTCGCCCACGCCGCCGGTCTGGCCGCGGCACCGCAGGGAGTTCGCTGATGTCCCTCACCCAGCAGTCCGACGTCGCCGGCCCGGCCGTGCCGCGCACGGTGGATACCGGAGCACGGTGGACCCGCCGGCTCGCCGAGACACCGGAGATCGGCGTGGTGGCCGCGTGCGTCATCGTGTTCCTCGGTGTGTTCCTGGCCAAGAACAGTTTCGCCACCCTGGCCAACCTGCAGGAGATGGGCCGCAACCTGTCCGAGTTCGGCCTGTTGGCCGTCGGCGAGAGCCTGGTGATCCTGACCGGCGGTATCGACCTGTCGGTCGGCGCCCTGGCCGCGCTGGCCGGCGTGTTCGGGTCGTGGCTGTTCGTCAGCGTCGGCCTGCCGCTGGGCCCGTGCATCGTGCTGACGTTGTTGTTGTGCGCGGCGGTCGGCACGGCCCATGGGCTGTTCGTCACCCGGCTGTCCGTGCCGCCGTTCGTGATCACCCTGGTCACGTACACGGCGGCGCGCGGCGCGGCCCAGGCGATCACCAAGAGCGTGCCGATCACCATCTCCGGCCAGAACTTCATCGACCTCAACCAGACCGACGTCGGCGGTGTCCCGCTGCCGCTGATCGTGTTCGTGGTGGCCGCGATCGGCCTGTGGTTCTTCCTGGAGCGGACCTACTGGGGCCGGCAGACGTACGCGGTCGGCGGCAACGCCGAAGCCGCCCGCCTGGCCGGCATCCCGGTGCGGCGCCGCACACTCATCACCTACATCGTCAGCGGCACCCTGGCCGGTGTCGTCGGCCTGCTGATCAGCGCGCGACTCGGCCTGGGCGACCCGAGCGTCGCCACCGGGTACGAACTGGACGCCATCGCCGCGGCCGTGATCGGTGGCGTCAGCCTGTTCGGTGGCCAGGGCCGGATGATCGGCATCGTGTCCGGTGCGGTGCTGCTGGTGATCATCAACAACGGACTGATCGTGCTCAACGTGAGCCCGTACTACCAACAGATCGTGCTGGGCGCCGTCCTCGGCGTCGCCATCGTGGTCGACCGGTTGCGGGCCCGCCGACTGGGCCGCAGCCGCAAGCCCCGAGGCACCCCGGTACCCGTCGTCGCGGAGCCCAGCCGGAAGTGACCTCAGTCGAACCGGGATCGTCCGGTGATCGCCGCCAGCACCGGCGACCAGTCGAACCGCCCTGGATCGCAGCGGATGATCTCGTTGGGGAGTACCTGCACACCCCAATCGTTCGAGTGTGGCCAGGTTGGCGGCGAAGGCGGGATGCGCTGCCAATGTCGGCTTGGCGTACGGCACGGCGATGACCGGCAGGTGCAGTCCGATCGACTCGTTCAGGATGCCGAGTGCGAACGAGTCGCTGATGCCGGACACCCATTTGTTGATCGTGTTGAACGTGGCCGGCACCACGAGCACGGCGTCGGCTCGGGCCATGCTCTCGTGCTGGCCGTAGTCGTCGCGCACCGGAACGCCGGTCTGCTCGGCAAGCGCATCGCTGTCGAGCCACTCCGCGGCCCGTGGCGTGGCGATCACACACACCGTCCAACCCTCGGCCGTGAGCAGCGATATCAGCTCGCCGATACTCAGCGCCGGTGGCGCGGCACAGATGACCAGATACAGCAGACCGGGTTCAGTCATCGCACGACTTCGGCACGGGTGGCCAGGGCACGTAGGCCAGGGGTCTACGCCGCCGTTCCGCAATGGTCTCCGCTTCAGGTGCCATGTCACCCACATTCGCATTGCGCCGGCCGCCGATATCGGAATGACAGCATAACCGCTGGTGGTTGTGTGTGTGGCAACCGTTGCCACACGGTGGTCCACAGGCGGTGGTCTCGGGTTGAGTGCCGGCAGGGCAGATGACCAGCGACGAGAGGCAGCACGTGATCAACACCGAGTCCGTCACCGGTATCCTCGATCCGGAGGACCCCAGCCGGTGGTTGGTATGTCCATGGCCGGCACGGGCGAATTTCTCCGAGGTCGTCCGGCATTTTCTGATGGCCTGTCTCGAACGGTTGCAGGGCGGTTCCAGCAGGGCCCGGCAGTTGGCGTATTTCGAGGGCTACCGGGCGGCGCTGAGCGCCTCGCGCGGTGACGACCCGCGCCGGGCGGTGGCCAGGGACTGGCGCGACGCGCTGCTCGAGTGCGTCGACCGCTGTGTCATGGCGATGCGCACGGAACAGGCTTCATGAATCACGCTTCCCGCCAACTACTCGCCTCGATGGCGAAGCTGATGGGCCGGTTGCTGCAACACCA
The DNA here is from genome assembly GCA_036491115.1 of Pseudonocardiaceae bacterium. Taxonomy (GTDB): domain Bacteria; phylum Actinomycetota; class Actinomycetes; order Mycobacteriales; family Pseudonocardiaceae; genus DATEPR01. The sequence goes on along the minus strand of DASXCQ010000058.1, from coordinate 118,493 downwards.
TGCCCGCGTCGAGTGGGCCGCGATCGGCGAGGCCAGGGAGGCGCCGGCCGATGGCTGACCGGACCAGCCGGAAGTGACCGGGCGGTCAGCGGGCGACGCTACTGTGGACGGACCGATGGGGGGAGCCCGTTCGTGGTCAGTGGTGTCGATCAGGTGATCATCTCGCCGGCCAGTCCGGTCGCGTTGCGGCGGTTCCTGGACGGGTGGGGCGCGCGGTGGCCGGACATGCGGACGGCTGTCGGCGGTGTGCTCGGCTCGGAGTTCTTCCGGTGGCACGACATCCGGCCCGCGCTGCCGGACGAGCGGGGCGAGATCCTGGTGGCCCGCGACGCCGCGATGAACGACGATTGGGACGAGCACGGTTATCGCCTGGGCTCACGAGGTGAGGGCCCGTTCTATATCCTCTACAACCGCACCCCCACCAACCTGCGCATGCTCGCCCTGCAGGACCCGCTCTCCCTCGGCTACCAGTTCGAACCCTACGAAGTGGAACTCGTCGGCAGCGGACTGTTCCTGATCACGGTGGTCCTGCCGGACGCGGACAGCGACTTCAGCACCGGCGTCATGGCAGCCGTCCGCGACGCACTGCGCGAACCGGCGGGTGCGGAGTCTTGATCTCGAATCGTCATGAAACGATCGTTGCCTGCGGAAGGGTGGGATCCTGATCTGACCTGTGCGCGGGGATCTGTCCGAACCGGCGTCGGATCCGTGCTACCCGGTGCCCATGCTCCTTCGTGGGTACCTTCGTCAGCTTTCCGTCAATGGCCCGATCCCAGCCGATCCCGGCCGTGTCGCGGAACCTCACCGCGACTGTTGTACGCTCGGCCAGTTCGCGATACCGTTTCTTTCGGGCGGCCTCGGTGAGATTGCCATCGATTCTTTTCTTGATCGCTTCAACGGTTGGATCGGTTTGTGCATTCTGCGGTTCCTTCGTCGGACCGCAGACGACCATTTCGATCGAAGCGAGTTCTGTACCATCAACCATGATTGTCGCACACACTGAATATACCGGCAGACTGTTGTCGTTGGAATAAAGAATTTTGATCCCGTCTGCGTACGTGGCCCACATGACGAACTTCGCCGCCTGGTCGCGCTCGTTGGCCAACACTAGTAGCTTGAATTGGCGCCACGTCGCATAAGCAGCGATACCAGCTGCGATGAGGGCTACTGCGCCAGTGCAAGCAGTGATCCAGTCGGTGGCGCCCGGTCCGGCGTCGGCGGCGAGTCCGGCTACCGAGGTGCTGGCTGGGCGAATCATACGTCACCCATACTTCCAACAGGAGGATCAGTCGCAATCAACTCTCGCCGGAGAGTCGGAGTCGTGGGCGGCGATTCTATTTCCCGGACCGCCTCTGCCGCGAGCCTTCCGAGACGCTCTCGGAATCTGGATCTATTGTACTGGTCGATTGGAAAGCTCTCGGCGTTCGCGAGACGGGTGACCAGGACGGACAGAGAGTTGCTCAAGCTGAACTCATGGAGGGATTCGGCCGTTGCGACGAAATTCTCCAGGGCCGTGCGCCATTTGTTGCCCAACGTCTTATATTTTTCTTCGAAATTTGTCTCGTCGGCCGTCATGGCAATCATACTGTCCAGCCAATCAGCGACCGCAATCTGAAATCGTGACTTCCGCTGCGTTGCTGCCCGCCTCGAGCGCTCGAGGTGTACAACAATGGCCGTTGCCAGGTTTACCAGGTAGCCCCCGCCGGCCGTGGCCACGCCGACCGCGACGATGAACTCGGCCGGGTTGGTGCCAGCGATGGCGAGCGCGGCCGCCACCACAAGGCCCAACACCGCGCTGGCTGCGATCCCACGTTCGGCATCCATTGGAGCCCCTCCCATGGCGGGTCACGTCTAGAGGCTCCATCGCTTGCCGTCTGTGTTGTGTTTCCTGCTTTCGCCAGGTTGAGCTGACGGGGTGGTGCGGACCAGACGGACCTATCCGACAGCTCGTACGGCGTCGGTGAGTACCGAGACACCGTCGTCCAGCAGCGCGTCGTCGATCACCAGCGGCGGCAGGAGGCGGATCACGTTGCCGAACGTGCCGCACATCAACGTGAGCACACCTTCGGCGTGGCACCGGGCCGACACCGCGCGAGCGATCTCCGGCGCCGGCGTCGTGGTCCCCGGCCGGATGAACTCCATCGCCAGCATCGCACCCCGCCCGCGCACGTCACCGACCGGCGAGTCACCGGACAGCAACGACGCCAGCCGCGGCTTGACCCGCGCCTCGATCTCCCGCGCCCGATCCACCAGTTTGTCGCGCTCGATCACCTCGATCGACGCCAGAGCGGCGGCGCAGGCGATCGGGTTGCCGGCATACGTGCCACCGAGCCCGCCGGGCCCGACCGCGTCCATGATCTCGGCCCGACCGGTCACACCGGACAGCGGCAGCCCGGCACCCAGTGCCTTCGCCGTGGTGACCAGGTCGGGCACCACGTTCTCATGTGAGCACGCGAACATGTCGCCGGTCCGGGCGAACCCGGTCTGGATCTCGTCGGCGACGAACACGATGCCGTTCTCGGCCGCGAACTCCCGTACCGCCGGCAGATAACCGTCCGGCGGCACCACGAAACCGCCCTCGCCCTGGATCGGCTCGACGACGATGGCGGCCACGTTGTGCGCGCCGATCTGCGTCCGCACGATCTCCCGCAACTGCGCCACGGCCTCCTCCGCACACCGGTCGGGACCGCCGGGCCACCGGTACGGGTAGGGCGAGGGAACCCGGTAGATCTCCGGCGCGAACGGCCCGAATCCCTGCTTGTACGGCGTGGTGTTGGCCGTCATGGACAGGGTCAGCAGAGTACGGCCGTGGTAGGCGTGACCGAGCACCACGACCGCCTGCCGCCCGGTGTGCGCGCGGGCGATCTTCACCGCGTTCTCCACCGCCTCCGCGCCGGTGGAGAACAGCGCGGACCGCTTCTCGTGATCGCCGGGAACCAGCCGGTTCAACGCGGCGCAGACCTCGGTGTAACCGGCGTATTCGCTGACGATGAAACAGGTGTGGGTGAACCGCTCGGCCTGCTCGGCGATGCGCCTGGCCACGTCCGGGTGGGACGCGCCGACGCTGGTGACGGCGATGCCCGAGCCGAGGTCGATGATGTGGTTTCCGTCGACGTCGACGATGATCCCGCCGCCCGAGTGGTCCACGAACACCGGCAGCGCGACACCGAGCCCACGAGCGACGTCCCGCTCCCGCGCGGCCTGCAACTGGAGTGACCTCGGGCCGGGGATCGGTGTGCGCACGATCCGGCGCTGCTCCGGTTGCATGTCAGAACTCGATGTTGTGCATGACGTGCTTGATCCGGGTGTAGTCCTCCAGCCCGTACAGCGACAGGTCCTTCCCGTAGCCGGAGTGCTTGAACCCGCCGTGCGGCATCTCGGCCACGAGCGGAATGTGCGCGTTGACCCACACGCAGCCGAAGTCCAGCCGCCGCGACACCCGCATGGCCCTGCCGTGGTCCCGCGTCCACACCGACGACGCCAGGCCGAACTCGACGTCGTTGGCCCAGCGAACGGCCTCGTCCTCGTCGGTGAACCGCTGCACGGTGATCACCGGGCCGAACACCTCGTTCTGGATGGCTTCGTCGTCCTGTCGCAGGTCGGCGACCACCGTCGGCTGCCAGAAGTAGCCCCGGATGCCCTGCCGGCTGCCCCCGGCCAGCACCCGCGCGTGGTCGGGCAGCCGGTCCAGGAAGCCGCCGACCCGATCCAGCTGGTTGGCGTTGTTCAGCGGTCCGTAGAGGACGTCCGGGTCGTCCGGCATCCCCGTCCTGGTGTTCCTGGCCTGCTCGGCCAGTGCCTCGGCGAGGTCGTCGACGATGCCGGGCGCGGCCAGCACCCTGGTGGCGGCCGTGCAGTCCTGGCCCGCGTTGAAGTACCCGGCGATCGCGATGTTCTCCGCGGCGAACTCGACGTCGGCGTCGTCGAACACGATCACCGGCGCCTTGCCGCCCAGTTCCAGGTGCGTCCGCTTGAGGTCCTTGGCCGCTGCCTCGGCCACTTCGTAGCCGGCCCGGGAGGACCCGGTGATCGACACCATCGCCGGAATCTTGTGCGACACCACGGCCCGGCCGGTGTCCCGGTCACCGCAGACGACGTTGAACACGCCCGGTGGCAGGAATTCCGCCGCCGCCTCGGCCATCATCACCGCGCTGACCGGTGTGGTGTCGGACGGCTTGAGGACGACGCAGTTGCCGGCGGCCAGCGCCGGCATGACCTTCCAGATCGCCATCATCATCGGGTAGTTCCATGGCGCGACCTGGCCGATGACGCCCACCGGCTCCCGCCGGACGTAGGAGGTGTGACCGGCCAGGTACTCCCCGGCGCTACGGCCCTCCAGCAGCCGCGCGGCGCCGGCGAAGAACCGGATCTGGTCGACGCTCGGGGGCAGTTCCTCGGTGCGGGTGAGCTCCAGCGGCTTTCCGGTGTTCTGCGACTCGGCCGCGACGAACTCCCCGTCCCGCGTCTCGATCACGTCGGCGAGCTTGAGCAACGCCCGCTGCCGGTCGGACGGCGTGCTGTCCCGCCAGCTCTCGAACGCGCCGGCAGCGGCGCGGTAGGCGGCGTCGACGTCCGTTGTGGACGAGAGCGGCGCCGAGCCGAACACGTCACCGGAGGTCGGGTCGACCAGGTCGAGGATGCGGCCGTCGGCCGCGTCGACCCGCCTGCCGTCGATGAAGTTCTGGACGGTTTTCACTCTCAGGAGCCCTCCGCGATCTGGGCGACCTCGGTGGTCGCCGGGGTGGACGGTTCGGTCGGGGTGATACGCCGGTACGGCCGGGCCAGCACGAAGTACACGCCGCCGATGAGCAGCAGCACCACCATCACCATCAGGGTGATCCAGTCGAAGTTGAACAGGCTGCCGCGCGGGCTGCTCAGACCGGACGGCCAGACGATGTTGAGCAGCATCAACGCCAGATAGGCCGCTCCCACGATGCTGACCGGCCAGCCCCAGCGGCCCAGGCTGAACGTACCGGCGGGTTTCCAGCCTCGTGCCCTGGCGATCATCGAGCCGATGACGGTGAGCAGGAACGACAGGTAGATGCCGGACACGCCGAACGACACCAGCAGGGTCAGGGCGTTGACACCCGCGGGCAGTTCGAACCACAGGATGTGCACGTTGTGCGCCGGGTTCACGTTGACCAGCAACGTGAACAGGATCGGCACCAGCGCGCCGATCGCGATGGCGTTGACCGGCGTGTGGAACCGCTTGGACACAGTGCTCAGCCACTTGCTGGCCGGCAGCACCTTGTCCCGCGCGTAGGAGTACATCAACCGCGATCCTGCACCCTGGACGGCCGTGCCGCAGGAGAAGAACGCGATGCACACCACCACCAGGAAGACGTTCTGCACCCACGGCGGGAGCTGACCGAGGATCGCCGGCACGCCACCGTTGAACGACGCCGCGTTGGCGTAACCCTTGGCCGAGGACGGCATGGCCAGCAGCAGGCCGATGACCAGCACGGCCGACGCCACCCCGCCGTACAGCAAGGCGGAACGCATCGCCCTGGGCACCGTGCGCGACGCCGACTTGGTCTCCTCCGCGATGTCACCCGCCGACTCGAAGCCGTAGAAGATGTAGGCGTGCGCGAGGATCGCGACCAGCGCCGCGCCGGTCAGCCAGTGGCCGCCGAAGTCGACACCCAGCGGGTTGGACCCGGCGTGCTCCGCACCCTGGGACGAGAACAGGAAGCCGAACCCGTGGTGGAAGCCGGCGATGCCGAGCGCGATGGCGACGCCGAACGTGCCGATGGTCTCGACGAAGAAGCCGAGCCGGGAAATGCGGCCCATCAGCTTGGCGCCCACGGTGTTCATCAGCGTCTGGATCAGGATGAGCACGATGGTGACGATCAGGATGGTGCTGTGCTCGGTGCCGTCCAGGTGCGTGCCGAACAGGTTGTTCAGCAGTGAGGTGAAGTAGCTGACCACACCGGTGTCGACGCTCGCCACGGTGACCAGCAGCGCGAGGCCGTAGATCCAGCCGACCCACCAGCCGTACCGGGGTCCGACGGTTCGCCTGCCGTACTGGTAGAGCGCGCCCGCTATGGGATAGTGGCTGGCGAGTTCGCCGAACACCATGGCGACCAGCAGCATGAAGCCGACCACGGGGATCATCAGCCACAGATAGCGCGGCCCGGCCGTACCGACGCCGAGCACGAACAGTGAATACACGCCGACCATCGGCGACAGGTAGGCGAAGGCCACGCTGAAGTTGTCGAACAGACCCAACACCCGGCGGAGTTCCTGGTGGTAGCCCAACCGCTCCAGATGGGCCGCGTCGTCCCGCGCGGTCGTCGAGCTGGTGGTGTCGGTCATGGCCGCCTCCTTGCGGTGCCCGAATTCAGAAATCATGTACTCTTAAATGTATTAGTGTCAAGGCCGCGACAGGGGACGTCATGACGACAGCACCGGCCGCATCAGGACTGACGACGGCGGCCGTGCGCGCGATTGCCGCACTCGGCAACGTCCAGTCCGGCCGGTCAGACCAGATCGCGGACCGCCTGGCCGAGGCCATCCGGCTGGGCCTGCTCGCCCCCGGCGAACGCCTGCCGGCCGAGGCCGTGCTGTCCGATCAACTCGGCGTGGCCACGCTGACCCTGCGGGAGGCGCTGGCGATCCTGCGGGACCGCGGCCTGGTGGTCACCCGGCGCGGTCGGGCCGGCGGCAGCTTCGTCGCGCGGCCGTCCAGCGGCGCCCTGAGTCGGTCCGGCCTGGCCAGCCTGACCGTCCGGCAGCTACGTGAGCTCGGCGACCGGCGGCAGGCGGTGCTCGGCACCTCGGCTTCGCTGGCCGCCCACCGCGCCACCCGGCTGGAGATCGCCGCGCTGCGCAGGCGGGTCGACCGGCTGGCCACGGCGACCACTCCCGGTGAACGGCGGCGCGCGGACAGCGAGTTCGGCATCGAGGTCGCCGCCGCCGCCCAGGCGCCCCGGCTCAGCCAGGGCGAGGCGAACCTGCGCGCCGAACTAGGCGACCTGGTGTGGGTCCTGCTCGGCGACGACGAGCTCGCCGAGGCCGTCACGGCCCGCCAGGCCCTGGTCGACGCGGTCGCCGACGGCCAACCGGACCGGGCACGGCAGCTCGCCGAGCAGCACATCGCACACGAGACCGAACTGCTCATGCAGTGGCGCGTCGACCTGTACCGGTCCGAGGGCGAGCACGTGGACGCCGACCGGACCTGGTCGGCGCTGGCCGACGACGTCGAGCGGATCCTGGCCGCCCTGCGCGCGACGGCGGCCGCGTACCGGGCGTCGGTCACCGGTAGCGCTGATGGCTACACGCTCGCCGACCTGGCCGCCCTGCGCCCGCGCATCCACGCCACCCTGGAGGACTTCAGCGACCTGGCGGTGGGCACCGGCATCGTCACCGCGCCCGGTCTGGTGGACGACGCGCCGTACTGGCTGGAGTGGTGGTGGCGGCAGGTCGACGGCACGCCGGAGGCACTGCGGGTCAACCTCGATCCGAGCGGGCCCGACTTCTTCGACTACACCGCGGAGGAGTGGTTCGACGTGCCGATCCGTGCCCGGCGTGAACACGTGGCGGGCCCCTACGTCGACTACGCGTGCACCAACCAGTACACGTTCACGCTGTCCGTACCGGTGCACGACGGCGACCGGCCGCTGGGCATCGCGGCCATGGACGTGCTGTCCGACCACGTCGAACGTCGGATCATGCCGGCACTGTGTGCCGGTCCGGCGCCGTTGGCCCTGCTCAACGCCAACGGCAGGGTGATCGCGGCCAGCCGGGCCGAACCCGCGCCCGGCGCCCGGCTGGCCAGGCGGCGCGGCCGTGCGGTGGCGCGGTCGGTGGCGCTGGCCAGGCTGTGCGACCTGACCGGCTGGACCCTGGTGACGCTGCCGCGCGCCACCCGGCAGCGCCCGAGCTGACAGTCATCGGGAACCTTTCGGCTCCGCCTCGCCTCCCGCAGTGCAGGGACACCATGAGGGAGGCAACGTGACGACTGTTCAGTGCCCGGCCGTGGCCGGCGTGCGGCACCGGTATGTCCAGACACCAGGACTGCGCTGGCACGTGGCGGAAGCCGGTGCCGGGCAGCACCAGGATCGCCCGGTGCTCCGGCGAGAGCCGGTCCAACACGTCGCGGATGTCGGTGGCGAGCTGCGGATCGCCGGGTGCCGGCAGGTCGGCCAGGGCGACGCGCGGCTCCCGGGACGCGATCCGCACCGCCTCGCGCACCGCGATCACCCGCGCCCAGCCGAACAACGCCTCTGGATCGCGCAACCGCCGCAACTGCCGGAACACCGTGGTCAGCGTCTCCTGCACCGCGTCCGGACCGTCGTCCAGCGCGATCGGCCCGCACCGCCTGCCGACGAACGGCGCGAGCCGGTCCAGGAGCGCGTTCATCGCCCTGGTGTGGCCACGCTGCGCGGCCACCACCAGGGCGGCGAGTTGGCTGTCCGGTGCCATCACCCCCGACGCTCACTGCCGGCGAAGCCGCGGATCGCGTCGGCCACGAGTTCGGGGCACTGCTCGGCGAGCAAGTGGCCGGCGCCCGGCACGATGCGCACGGCCAGGTCGTCGGCGTGTGACTCCCAGCCGCCCGGCGACGTCGGTGACAGGTGCGGGTCGCGGTCGCCGGCGGCGAGGTCTTCGACGACATGGACGTGGCGGTCCGCCACTACGAGGGCATCGGCGTGCCCGAGATGATCCGGCGCACCGGGGCGGCGGTGGCGGACCTGCCGGCGGACGTGGTGTACGCGGGCTTCTCCAACGGTGGCGCGTCGGCGGAGCACCTGGCCGCCAGCCGGCCGGGAGCGCGTGGTGCGCTGTTGCCGCACGCGGCGCTTCCGTTGTCCGCGTTGGGGATTCCGGCATGGCCGGCCGGTGTGCCGGTGCAGGTGCACTACGCGGCTTCCGATCCGTGGCGGTCGGCCGACGGGGTGGACCTGTTGGCGGAGAGCGTGTGCGCGTCCGGCAGCCGGTTCGAGTTCTTCGAATACCCGGTCGCCGGCCACCTGTTCGCCGATCCGGGCCTGCCCGAGTACGACGCGAAGTCGGCGGAGTTGTTGCTGGAGCGGATGCTTCAGTTTCTCGACGAGGTCTGACCGACCTCGGCACAGAGCTGGCCGACGGTCTCGGTGGCCGGCGTGCCGGCGGTGTCCAGGACGACGTGCGGGCGGTCCCAGGGCTCGTAGTCGCGGTCCACGATCTGTTGCCACGTAGGCAGGAACAGGTTCGGGATGTCGACCGTGCGGGACGTGACGCGGTGCTGGTGTTCCGCCGTGTCGGAACAGATCAGTTCCACCTCGACCAGGCGGGCGCCGGCCGAGGCGGCCAGCGCCTGCCATGCGTCGCGGGTGATCTTCATCGGGTTGACGCAGTCGGCGAACACGTCGGTGCCCTGCCTGAGCAGGTCGCGTACGACGGCGTAGGCCACCTCGTAGCCCAGACCCCACTCGACGGCGTGGTTCAGCCCGTTGTCGGCGTTGGTCTCCGACTCCTTGATGGCCTGCTCGATGGTGTCGATGCGCACGTAGGCCGCGCCGAGACTGGCGCTGGCCAACCTGCCCACCGTCGACTTCCCGGTAGCCGGAAGTCCGCCGAGCACAACGAGTGTGGGTTCCATGGCCCCGCATCGTATGGCGTCGATCTGACCGGCCCGTAACACCCGCTACGGTAGCCACATGTGGCACGCCGGCACCCCATCGTGGCGGATCCAGCAGGGCACGTCCTACCTGGTTGACGTCGCCCTCTACGTCCGTGACGCGCTCGCCCTCTCCGTGACCACCGAGCCGGACATTCCGCTGCTCACCCCACCCGTCCCGGTGAGCGTGCCGGCCGGCGTGGACCGGGCCGCCGTCGCCGAGCAGTGGCCGGACTGGTGGGCCGACGTCCTGACCGCCGCCGAGGTCGGCCACTACGCCGGTCCGCTGCGCCCGGCCGTCGACGCCGCCGTGTCCGCCTTCGAGGGGGAGTTCGCCCGGTACCAGAGCACCCTGCACGACGAACACGTCGACGTCGGCGACATCGTGGGCGCCACGGAGGTGGAACTCGGTCGCCCGGCGCGACCGTTCCGGCTGACCATCACGGAACTGGCCGTCCAGGGTTCGCTCTGCCACCGCATCACTCCGGAACACGTTCTGATGTCGACGGAGTTCATCCGGGACGCGCCCAGCAGGGACGCGGTTCTCCGCCGGATCGTCGCCGGACTCGCATGACCCGCGACGCGCTGATCACCGCCCTGGCCGACCTGATCGCGCCACCGAGCATCCGCCGGGTCGCGGTCGACGGTCCGGACGCCGCCCGCAAGACCACGCTGGCCGACCAACTCGCCGAACGCGTGGACAGCCGCCGAGCCGTGATCCGCGCGGGCGTCGACGGCTTCCACCGGCCCAGCGCGGTCCGCAGGCGCCGGGGCAGCCTCTCCCCGGAAGGCTGCTACCACGACACGTTCGACTACGCCGCCGTCCGGCACGCCGTGCTCGACCCGCTGGGCCCGACCGGCGACCGCCGCTACCGCACCGCCGTGTTCGACCACAGCACCGACCAGCCCGTCGACGAGCCACCCAGAACCGCACCCGACGACGCGCTGCTGATCTTCGACGGCGTGTTCCTCCTGCGCCCCGAACTCCGCCAGCACTGGGACATCGCGATCTTCGTCGACATCGCCGAGGACGAGACGCTGCGCCGGGCACTGGTCAGGGATGCGGCGGCGATGGGCGGGCCGGCGCGACGGTGGACATCGCGGGCGCGACGGCAGCGAACCGGGCGGAACTGATCGCGGCCGGGTAGGACATCCGCGTCCTGGACGGGCTCGATCACACCCAGGCGATGCAGCCGGATAACGTCCTACCCATGCTGCGCCCCTGGCTTGTCGAGCACGTGGCCGGGTGACCATGACCGCCAACGGCGAACCCGCGTACGCGGAGCGCATGCGCATCCGGGCGGACGTCCGGAAGCACGGAGTGGACGCCTTGCTGCGCCTGGAAGAACTCTGCGCCCGGCGCGCCTATCCCGTGTGGCAGGCCAGGTTCCCGGACGACGACGAGCCGATGGCGTTGCTGAACCGGGCACTGCGCGACCGCGACCCGGCACTGACCCGAGCCCTGAACGCCCTGCACACCAAGCTGGACGACGCACTCGGCCCCAGCGCCTTCACCGCCGTGTACGCCGGCTTCGCGTGCCTCACCACCGCCCGGCACGCCGTGGCCGGCGAGATCCACGACCAGCCGGACGCCGCGGGTGAGATCGAGGTGCCGCCTGCCGAGTGGACGCCGTGTTACCTGGCCAGTCTGGCCGAGGCGGGGGGCGCCACCTGGGAGCCGGACACCGACGTGGCCGCCCGCCGCGCCTACTGGCAGTGGTACCGGGACACCGCTACCGCGTAGCACCGACGGTGTCGACGATGGCCTTCGCCAGGATCGCCGTGTCGTCCTCGATGGTGCCCACCTTGCCGGCCTGGCTCGACTTGGTCAGCACATCGCGCTCACCGATCATCTGCAGGCCGGTCCGGTCGAAGATCCACTCGTAGCGCACGCCCTGGCTGGTCCTGCTGACCGCGACGCCGGGCCGCCCCGTCGCATCCACGGCGTCCGGCACCAACTGCACACCGGGGATCAGCGCCGCCGCCCGGTACAGCGCGGCGCTGACCGCGGGTGGCGGTACGGACTCGCGGAGCAGGTCACCGATGGTGGTGAACGCCTCCGAGTCCGGGTCCGGGCCGTGGCCCTGTTCCTGGGTGTAGATCATGGCCAGCAGGGCGTGCGGGTCGGTGGGCAGGCCGGCCAGCAGCCGGTACGTCGGATAGTTGAGGTAGCCGGCGTACGGACAGGTCACGCCGGGTTCGTCGCGCTCGCTCAGATCGGTGTCCTGGCCGCCCTCCCGCACCAGGCCGTGCTGGCACAGGTCGGCGACGGGCAGCCAGATCTGCCTGACGTGCGGAGGATCCAGGCCCGCGCCGGTCGCACCGCTCACCTTCGACTCGACGTACTCGAACTGGTCGTCCCGCACGACGGGCGTCGGCTGCCGGCCGGCAGCGGTGGCGACCTGCGCCAGCAGCCTGACCGCCCGTGGGTTGGTCGATTCGACCGCCTGGTGGGAGGGCGTCGGTGTGGCGACAGGAGTGACGGTGGAGTGGTGCAGCGACACGGTCACCAGCGCGACCACCGCTGCGGTGACCACCGTGACCACCGGCACCCACACCCTCGCCCGCTTGCGTTTCGGTGGGTCGGCGTTGATTCCGGCCAGCACCCGCTCCTTGACGAGCTGGTGCCGGCCGAACGGGAAGTCCCTTTCCGGCGGCACGGGCAGGTCGTCGTTCATCGGTGCGCCCTTCTGATCAGGTCGCCGGCGAGCTCGTCCTCGGCGAGCGAACGCAACCGGGTGCGGGCACGGGACAGCCGGGAGCGGACCGTGCCGACCGGCACTCGCAGCGCCCGCGCCGCCGTCGCGTAGTCCAGGCCCGACCACACGCACAGCACGAAAACCTCGCGTTCGGCCCGCCGCAACCGGTCCAGCACCAGCCGCACCGCGGCCAGTCGCCGGGCATCGTCCAGCCGGCCCGCCAGCTCGTCGGCGAAGTCCGGTGCGCTGCCCGTGGTGGGCAGCCTGCGCAGCGCCTCTCGGTGCCGGCGGCCGGCGCGGGCGGTGTTCCGGGTGACGTTCGTGGCTATCCCCAGCAGCCACGGCAGCGTCGATCCACCGTCCGGTTCGAGCCGCTCGCGCAGCCGCCACGCCTCCAGGAACGTCAACGAGACGATGTCCTCGGCCACCGACCAGTCACCGGTCAGCCGGAACGCGTGGTTGTAGACGGCCCTGGCGTGCGCGTCGAACAGCTCCGCGAACGCGTGCTGGTCGCCGGCCCGGATGCGCGCCCGCAGGTTGGTGTGCACGCCGTTTCCTGTCCGCGCTCAGCGCCGAGTTCCTGTGATGCCCGTCACAAGAAGTCAAGCAGAGCCGAGTAGAACGGCGCAGGATCTTCCAGCCACGGCACGTGTCCGACGTCCGGCAGCACCACCCGGGCCGCAGCAGGCAGCGCCTGGTGCAGCGAGTCGACGGCCCAGCGCGGCCGGATGTCCTGGGCGCCGTCGACGATCAGCGTCGGCACCGCCAACTCCCGGCAGGCGGCCAGCAGGTCGTCCTCCCGCCACGTCGCCCTGTCCGACGTGTTGATCTCGGCGTTGCACTCGTAGTTGACGTCGAACCACGGCGTGGCCATGCGTTCCGCGTACTCCATCGCCCTGTCCCGGTCGGCGAAGTCGGCCGACCATCGCAGCACCGCCTCCTCGCGGCTCCTGGCGGCCGGGCGCGGATGGCCGGCCATGCGCGCCTCGATGGCCTGTTCGTAGGCCGGGTGCCACGCTCGGCCGAGCCCGACGCCGGACACGTAGACGAGCCCGCTGACCCGGTCCGGGTGGTCCAACGCGTAGCGCAGGGCCAGTTGCGCGCCCCAGGAATGGCCCAGCAGCGCCATCCGGTCGAGGCCGTGGTGCTGCCGCACCGCGTCCAGATCGGCTGCCGTGCGGGCCATCGAGTACGGGCCGCGCCGCTCGGAGCGCCCGCAGCCGCGCTGGTCCCAGCAGATCACCCGCACGTGCCCGGCCAGCGCGTCGGCCACGTCACCGAACATGTCCCACAGGCCGGGGCCGCCGTGGCAGGTCACCACCGGGTGACCCCGACCGGTTTCCGCCGTCCACAGCAGGCATCCGTCGTCCGACCCGGAGTTGATCCACGCCCGTCAGTATCAGCGCGGCGGCAGGTCGAGGTGCAGCCGGTGGGCGACGCCGTCGAGCAGCACGGCCAGGCCGTGGAGGAACCGGTCCCGCTCGGACAGGTCGCCCAGCAGCGTGGGGAACGCGTCGCGCGGGTCGGCGCCGTCGAACAGCGCCGCCGTGTGCGGGAACTCGCCGGTCGCCATCAGCGTCTGGCCGAACCGGATGGCCTCCTCGATCGCCTGCTCGTCCATTGCCGGCTCGCCGGCGGCGCGGATCTCGGCCGAGCGCAGCGCGTTGCCGTGCACGTAGTCGTCGACCCAGGCCAGCAGCGCGAACGTGCCCGGCGCGTCCAGGCCGGTGTCGGCGATCGCGGCCAGCGACTGCTCGAAATGCCGGGCCGCGTTGGGTCCGGCCGGTGCGTTCCGCAGCGAGTGCAGTGCCCACGGATGGCGGATCAGCACGTCCCAGGTGCGCGTCGCGACGGCGGTGAGGGCGTCGTACCAGTGGCGCGGGAACTCGTCGGCCGAGATCAGCACCTCGGCCATGATCGCGTCGTCCATCAGCGCGACGAGTTCGTCCTTGGTGCGGACGTAGTAGTAGAGCGTCATGGTGCCGGCGCCCAGTTCGCCGGCGATCCGGCGCATCGACACTGCCGCGAAGCCCTCGGCGTCGGCGATGGCCAGCGCGGTGGCCGCGATCTGGTCGCGGGTGAACTTGGGGCGCCGGGTCCCGGGCTCCGGCCGGGTCCAGATCAGCCCCGAATCCTCGACGCTTGCCATTCGTACACTGTACCGCTAGCGTTGTTGGTACACGGTACGACTACGAGACAGGGGAGGCGTCATGACAGACGTGCTGATCGCCGGAGCCGGACCGACCGGGCTCGTCCTGGCCTGCCAACTCGCCGTCCGGGGGGTCGGCGTCCGCATCGTCGACCGGGCCGACCGGTCCTTCGGCGGTTCCCGGGCCGACGGCATCCAGCCCAGGACCATGGAGGTCTTCGCCGACATCGGCATCATCGACCGGATCGTGGCCGGCGGCGACCTCGGCACGCTCATGCGCTTCTACCAGGGCGACGAGGTCACCTGGGAGGGTTCGATGAGCGAGGCGGTCGACCCGACGCCGTCCGTGCCGTACCCGAACCTCTGGTTCGTGCCCCAGTTCCGCACCGAGGAGATCCTCCGCGACCGGCTCGCCGAGTTCGGCGTGCACGTGGAACTGGCCACCGAACTGGTCGACTTCACCCAGGACGGCGGCGGCGTGACCGCGACCCTGGCCGTCGGCGGCGGCACCGAGACCGTCCGGGTGGCCTACCTGGTGGGCGCCGACGGCGGGTCGAGCACGGTCCGCAAGCGGCTGGGCATCCCGTTCCCCGGCGAGACCGACGAGTCCACCACCATGCTGTTCGCCGACACCTGGGTGGACGGCATCACCCACGACCACGGCAGGCTCTGGCAGATCGGCGAGGCGGGCGTGTCGGTGATGCCGATGGCCGGCACCGAGCAGTTCATCGTGGTCGCCCCGCCGCCGGAGAACCCGGACGAGCCGGTCCTCGACTACCTGCGGCGGACGGTCATCGAGGCGTCCGGTCATGACGACTTCGTGGTCCGCGAGGTCACCTGGCACACCACCTGGCGGCCCAACACGCGGCTGGCCGACCGGTTCCGCGAGGGCCGCGTCTTCCTGGCAGGCGACGCGGGACACGTGCACCCGCCGACCGGCGGCCAGGGCATGAACACCGGCATCCAGGACGGCTACAACCTCGGCTGGAAGCTCGCCGAGACCCTGGCCGGCGGGTCGGACGTGCTGCTGGACAGCTACGAACCGGAGCGGAAGGCAGCCGCCCGGCTCGCCCTGGACATCAGCACGGCCCTGCTGGAGAAGCATCGGCGCGGCGACGAGGACGCCCACGTGCGCGGGCCGGAGGTGCACGGGTTCACACTGAACTACCGGGACGACGCGCTGTCCCGCGACGACCGCGCGGAACCCGGCGCGATCCGGGCCGGCGACCGGGCCCCTGACTCACCGGTGACCGTCGACGGCAAGCCCGGCAGGCTGTTCGACGTGTTCCAAGGTCCACACTGGACACTGCTGGCGTTCGGTCCGGCGCCCGGGGTGGCACTGCCCGGCGTCGTGGTGTTCGCCGATGTCGATGGTGAGGCGCGGGCCGGGTACGACGTGGCCGAGGGCACGCTGGTGCTGGTCCGGCCGGACGGCTACGTCGGCCTGGTCACCGGCGACGTCGATCAGGTGAGGGAGTACTGGAACGTCCTGCACGGCACACCGGCGCGTGTCTGACCCCGTCGCTACGATCCCGGCACATGGCAGGCGCAGAGGGGATAGGCCGGCGCGAACTGACCGCCGCGTTGTTCGCCCGGCAACTGTTGCACCGCGACCACGGCTCGACCGCCGTGGCCGCGGTGCGGCAGTTGGTGGCACTGCAGGCGCAGTACTCGCCGTCCCCGCACATCGCGCTGCACGCGCGCCTGCCGGAGTTCCACCAGGGTGACCTGGAGGACGCCCTGGTCGCGGGCGACGTGGTCAAGTCGACCCTGATGCGCGGCACGCTGCACATCGTCGCGGGATCGGACTACGGCCATTTCGCCGCCGCGTGGCGCGGGCAGGCGCTGACCGAGTTCCGGAGCCGGTACTCCGATGTCGACGAGGATGCCGTGGCCGTTGGCCTGCGCGAGTTCACCACCCAACCGCGGTCGGCCCAGGAACTGAAGGGCCACGTCCTGCACCTCACCGGTGGCCGGGTGCGGGCCACCGACCTGCTGCACTACGCGCGGTCGCTGGTGCCGCTGACACACGTGGCGCCGTCCGGGCACTGGCGGGCTCACGGCAAGCCGAGAATGGTGCTGTGGCAAGGGGAACTGCCACCGGAACCGGACGCGACGGCACTGCTGGTGCGGCGGTATCTCGCGGCGTTCGGCCCGGCCAGCCGCGCTGACATCGCCCAGTTCAGCGCCACGCGGAAGCGGGAGATCGACCCGGCGCTGGCCGCACTGGAGCCACTGGACCGCTACACCGGGCCGGACGGCATCGAACTGTTCGACCTGCCGGACCAGCCGATGGGCACGCCGGAGGCGACGCTGCCGGTGCGGTACCTGCCGAAATGGGAGGCGACGATGCTCTCCCACGCCGACCGGACCCGGATCCTGCCCGCGGCCCTCTACCGCGAGGTGTACCGGGCGGTCAACGGCGAGTGTCTGGCGACGTACCTCGTCGACGGCGTGGTGGCCGGCACCTGGCGGCACAGCCGCGAGCGCGACACGGCCACGCTGAGCGTGCACGCGCTGCGCCCGACCAGGGCGAAGACCGCGCTGACCGAGGAGGGACGGCGGTTGCTGTCGTTCCTCGAACCGGAGGCACCGCGCCAGGTCGTCGCGTTCGACTGACGACTCACGTAGTCCTACGGATGTGACCGATCACCGAGGCGGTCACGATCCTGATATGGAGAACCCGGAGTTACCGAAATACACCGAGGAGAAGTATCCGAGACCACCGGTGAAGCGTCGCGCCGGGGCCTTCGTGACGCTCAGCGGCGTGGTCCTGGCCTGTGTGCTGATCGTGGGTGGGCTGTTCGTCGTGGGCTTCATCGTGTTTTTCGCCGTCGCGATGAGCAACTTCGGGAGCAACAAATGATCAGCCGGATACGTCTCATCGTGGTCATGACCCGGCCGGCGGTCGCGGTGCTGCTGGCGACCTACGCGGCCATCGGGCTGGCGTCCACCGGTCACGGCGAGGACCATGCGCTGCTGGCCAGGATCCTCCTCGTGGTGTTCGGCTTCCTGCTGTTCTCGGTGGCGTGCAACGACATCACCGACGCCCGCATCGACGCGGTCAACCTGGCGGGGGACCGACGCAGGCCGCTGGTCGTGGGCGGTGCCAACCGGATCGAGATGCTCGCCATCGGCATCGTGTCCGCCGCTCTGGCGCTGGTCGTGGCCGCGACGCTCGGCTGGTTCGCCCTCGCCGTGGTCGCCGCCGGGCTGGCGCTGTCGGTCGGCTACTCGGTCCGGCCGGTGCGGGTCGCCGACCGGGGTGCGCTGGCGTCGCTGCTGCTGCCGGCCTGTTACGTCGCCGTACCGTTCCTCGTCGGGCACGGCCCGCTGCACCGCCCGGCCGGCCTGGTCGTGCTGGCCGGGCTGTACGTGGGCTTCATCGGGCGGATCCTGCTCAAGGACTTCCGGGACGTCCGCGGTGACGCGCTGTTCGGCAAGCGCACCTTCCTGGTCCGGCACGGCCGTGGCCCGACGTGCGTGTTCAGCGCGATCTGCTTGGCCCTCGGCGCCGTCCTGCTGCTGGCGGGCGTCGACCACCCGACGATCGCGCTGGTCGGCGGCTACGCGGCGGGCACGGTGGCGATGGTGGCACTGCTGGCCGCACTGCACACCGACCGAGGGCCGCGCCGGGACGAGCTGCTCATCTCGGCGGTGGCGATCGTCGGCCGGGGCATGCTGCTCCTGCTGCTGGCCCACCAGGAACTCGTCACCGCGGCATGGGCGCCGTGGGCCTACGACGGGGTCCTGGCCGCACTGATCGCACTCACCGCGGCGCAGGCCGTGATCATGCTGCGCCACGGTCCCGCGTCTCGCTGGGCCATGGCTCCACAAAGGACTGGTGTCACCGCGAACCGCAGTGGGTAGTCAGGACAGATGACCCAACTGGCACTACAGGTGGACGGACCGGTGTTCACCGCCGACACGCCCGGCTACCGGGACGAGATCGCCGGATTCCGCACCGGAACCCGCCGCGAGCCCGATCTCGTGGTGGGCGCGACGAGCGCGGCCGACGTCAGCGCGGCCGTCCGTCACGCCGCCGCGCACGACCTGCCCGTCGGCGTGCAGGGCTCCGGGCACGTGCTGACCACCTTGACCGGCGGCGTGCTGGTCACCACCTCTCGGTTGGCCGACGTGCGGGTGGACGCCGACGCGCGGACCGCCCGGTTCGAGGCGGGAGCCGTCTGGTCGGACATCGCCGGCCGGACCGTGCCGATGGGGTTGGCGCCGTTGTCGGGCAGTGCACCGCGGGTGTGCGCGATGTCGTACCTGCTGGGTGGCGGGATCGGCCTGATGGTGCGGAAGTACGGCTTCGCGGCGGACCACGTCCGGGCGCTCGACGTGGTCACCGCGGACGGCGGGATCCGGCACGTCACCGAGTCCGACGACGGCGACCTGTTCTGGGCGCTGCGCGGTGGCCGGGACAATTTCGGCATCGTGACGGCCGCCGAGATCGATCTGGTGCCCGAGCCGACGATCTACGGCGGCGGGCTGTTCTTCGACGCCACGCGGTACGCTGAACGGGCCCTGACGCTGTGGCGGCAGTGGACGGCCGACCAGCCCCTGGCGATGAGCGGTTCGCTGGCGATGGTGCCGTTCCCGGACGCGCCCACACTGCCGGAACCGTTGCGGGGCAAGCACGTCGTGCACATCAGGATCGCCTACGCCGGCAACCCGGCCGACGGCGAGCGGCTGACCGAACCGCTGCGGGAGATCGGGCCGAGGCTGATCGACCATGTGCACGACATGCCCTACACCGAGTCGGGCTCCATCAGCGAGCACCCCACCGATCCCATGCCCTACCACGGTTCCGGTGCGATGATCACCGACATCGACGAGGATTTCCTGCACACACTGCTGGACCAGGCCGGTCCCGGTGGCGAGCACCGGCTCATCGTGGAGTTGCGCCACCTCGGCGGTGCGGCCGCCCGGCCGGCGCGGGTGCCCAACTCGGTGGGCCATCGGGACGCCCGGTTCGCGTGCGGGCTGTTGTCTCGCCTCGGTCCGGTCGACGCGGAAACCGCTGAGCAGAGCCATGCCCAGCTGATGACCGCGCTCCGACCGTGGACCGCGGGCCTGTGCCTGAACTTCACCCACGGTATGTGCACCGCCGACGAGATCAGCACCGCCTACGACGTCGCGGCCTACCGCAGGCTCACCGAACTGAAAGCCCGATACGACCCGCAGAACATGTTCCGGCTCAACTACAACATTCCGCCCGCGACCTGCTGACGGCGTGTCACCCCAACCGGCCGGCCTCGCCGGGGTCGATCGAGGTCGTGCCGTGCAGGACCGCCTCGATCACCTCCGCACCGCGCACGATGCGGGGGCCCGGCCGGTTGAAGTAGGCGGGGCCGTCCAGGACCCACACCTGGCCCGTCCGGACCGCCGGCAGTTCCGCCCAGCCGTCGTGACCGGTCAGGAGCGAGACCTCGGCCAGCGTCCGTTCCGGCGGGAAGCCGCACGGCAGCAGCAGCACCACGTCGGGCCGCGCCGCGATCAACTGGTCCCACTCCATCGGATGCGTGTGCTCGCCGGCTTCCGCCAGCAGGGGAGTGCCGCCCGCGTGGTCGATCTGCTCGGGCACCCAGTGGCCTGCCGGCCACAGCGGGTCGAGCCACTCGATGGCCGCCACCGTCGGGCGAGGGCGGCCGGCCACCCGCGAGCGCACCGCGGCCAGGCGGGCGCGCAGGTCGGTGATCTGCCGTTCCGCGACGTCCGCCGCGTCGAGCAGGTCGCCCACCTGGCGGACGCAGTCCAGGACGCCGTCGATCGTGCGTGGTTCGAGGCTGATGACGCGGATGTCCGTGTCCATCGTGCGCAGCACGTCGGACACCCGCCGGTAGGACATCGCGCAGACCTCGCACAGGTCCTGGGTGAGCACCACGTCGGGCTCGAGCTGGGCCAACATCGCCGTGTCCAGCGTGTACAGGGACGAGCCGCGGTGCTCCGCGCCGCCGACCGCGGCCGAGATCTCCCTGCTGGACATGGCGTCCTGGTCGATCTCGCTCGTCGTCACCACCGGCACGGCGGCCACCTCGCCGGGCGGCCAGTCGCACTCGTGGGTCCGCCCGACCAGATCCGGCAGTCGGCCCAGCGTGGCGACCAGGTCGGTCGCGGCGGGCAGCAGGGAGACGATCCGCACCCGCCCAGCGTAGGCGGCGCATCGGTGTTACTCGGTGCATCTTTTGTTACCATGGGACGAACCGGTCAGGGAGGTAGCCGTGTCACACGCCGTGTCCGCCGAACACGTCGAGGCCGAGGCGTGCCCGCTGCGCGAGGTACTCGACCGGGTGAGCGGGAAGTGGAGCATCCAGATCATCGTCGCCGCGGCCGGCGGACCGATCCGGTTCACCGAACTGCGGACGGCCATCGACGGCATCAGCCGCCGCATGCTCACCCTGACCCTGCGCAACCTGGAACGCGACGGGCTGCTCATCCGCACCGTCTACCCGACGATCCCGCCCAAGGTCGAGTACACGCTCACCGACATGGCCACCGAGTTGCACACCTCGCTCGTGGGGCTGACGGAGTGGGCGCAGCGACACCGTGGCGATGTCGCCGCCGCCCGGCAGGCCTATGACGACAATGGACACACCAATGTGACCGAGTGACAGGAAAGTGCCTTCTGGCAGGGACTTCCGTCATCGCGCACACTGGGATCATGGTCACGACCCAGACGAATCGATCGACCCTGTCGGCCTGGCTGTCGGTAGCCGTACTGTGTGCCGGACAGCTGATGATCGTCATCGACCAGAACATCGTCAACGTGGCGCTGCCGACCGTGCAGCACGACCTCGGGTTCTCCTCCGCCAACCTGGTGTGGGTGGTCAACGCCTACGTGATCCCGTTCGGCGGACTGCTCCTGCTGGCCGGCCGGCTGGGTGACCTGCTCGGCCGCCGGTCGGTGTTCCTCACCGGCATCGGCCTGTTCAGCCTCGCGTCGCTGGCCTGCGGGCTGGCCACCAGCCAGAGCATGCTGATCGCGTTCCGGCTGTTCCAGGGCGTCGGCGGGGCCATCGCCTCGGCCTGCGTGCTGGGCATGATCGTCACGCTGTTCACCGAGCAGCGCGACCGCGCCCAGGCGATCGGCGCGTTCAGCTTCGCCTCCGCGGGCGGTGGCGCGCTGGGTCCGCTGCTGGGCGGGGTGTTCACCGCCGAGGTGACGTGGCACTGGATCTTCTTCGTCAACGTGCCGATCGGCGCCCTCGTCGTGGTCAGCGCGCTGCGGCTGCTGCGCAAGGAGACCGGCCTCGGTCTGGCCCAGGGCGCGGACTACGTGGGTGCCCTGCTGGTCACCGCGGGCCTGATGCTGGGCGTCTACACCGTGGTGCACGCCGAACAGATCGGGTGGGGTGCCGTCCGGACACTGGTGTTCGGTCCGCTGGCCATCGTGCTGCTCGTCGGATTCGTGCTGCGCGAGGCGACGGCGGCGACACCGTTGCTGCCGCTGCGCATCTTCCGCTCCCGCAACCTGTCCGGCGCGAACGCCGTGCAGTTCCTGATGATCGCGGCCATGTTCGGCCTGCTCTACTTCGGCACCCAGTACCTGCAGCGGGTGCTGCACGAGGACGCGTTGCACGCCGGCCTCGCCTTCGTGCCGATCGCGGTGGTCATCGCCGCCGTGTCGCTCGGCCTGTCCGCGCGCCTGGTCACCCGGTTCGGTGGGAAACCCGTGCTGGTCACCGGTCTGGTGCTGATCGTCGCGGCGTTCGCCCTGCTGGCCAGGGTGCCGGTGCACGGCACGTACCCGGCCGACGTGCTGCCGGCGACTCTGGTGATGGGTCTGGGGTTCGGTGTCGCGATGCCGGCGTTGACCGGTCTCGGCATGTCCGATGTCGCGGCGGAGGACTCCGGCGTGGCGTCGGGTCTGTTCAACACCACGCAGCAGATCGGCGGTGCGCTCGGCCTGACCGTGTTGTCCGCCGTGGCCAATACGGACGGTTCGGCCGATCCCGCCGCGCTGACGTCCGGCTACCGAACGGCGTTCGCCGTCGCGGCCGGGTTCGTGGTCGTCGCGATCGTCGTGGCGCTGCTGGTGTCGCAGGCGAAGACCACCGAGGCACGACAGTGAGGGTAAATCTACCCGCGCGCTGACGGTAAATTCATCGGCATTTGTTGAGAACCATTCGGACCATCGGTGTCGGCAATCAGAGCCAACCCGTTCACATTCACGGTTAATTCAGCGGATCCTTCCGGGACGGTCCGTCCCACGCTGGCAGTATGGCACCCGGCGTGCGCGGACGAACCGATAATGCGGGGAGATCGTGCCGCCACTTATCACCTTTTTCCCGAGGAGGACAGGGTGAAAGTGCCACTATATCGATCCGAGGGTGGAGGCGGTGGCCTGCTGATGCGGGCCGTCGGCACCGCGGCACTCGCCGCGGTGCTGGCCATCTCCACAGGTACGGCGCTGGCGGGTGCCACGGAGCAGTCGGCCGGGCCGACCGGTCCGACCGCACCGGTCACGTCGACCGCCAGGCCGACACTGAAGGTCGTCGTCATCGGTGACTCGTTCACCAGTGGCGAGGGCGCGTCTTCGTCCACGTACAAGCAGGTTCCGGCCCCGGACGTCACCGAGGACGGCATCGCCTACACGTCGATGAAGATCGATCCGGCGCACCAGTCGTCGACAGCGCCGTCATTGCAGGCACTCAACCAGATCCAGGCGGCCAACCCCGGTGTTGACCTCCAGGTCACGTTCGTGCCGGTTTCGGGTGCCACCCGGGACAGTCTGTACCAGACCACCCGGCCCGGTACGCCGTTCGAACAGCCGCCGCAGATCGACGCCGTGAAAGGCGCGGACGTCGTGATCGTCGGTATCGGCGGTAACGACGCCCGGTTCAGTGACTGGGTCCACACCGCCGTGACCAGTACCGAGGCGACGTCGAACCAGCAGTTCCCGCAGTTCATACAGCAGTTCAACGACGGAACCTATCTCAACAACCAGGTCAAGCTGCTCAACGACATCTCCGACATGGCATCGCCGAACGCGACGATCGTCTCGCTCGGCTATCCCAAGGCGTTGCCGTCGACAGTGCCGGGATCGATGACCTGGTGGTCGCCCTTCAGCTGGACGACGATCAGCCAGGGCGAAGCGGACATGTCCAACCAGCTCGCCACCACGCTGAACACGAACAACCAGGATGCCTCGTTCATCGCGCAGTCCGCGCATCCGGGGCAGCAGTGGTTGTACGCGGACCTGTCCACCGCGTTGGAGGGGCATGAGCTGTTCACCAACCAGGAGGGGCTCAACGGCCTCACCCCTGGCAACCTGAACGGTTCGTACCACCCCAACGATGTGGGCCAGCAGTTGCTGGGTGCGACGATGCAGCCGTACCTCACGCAGGCGGTCAACGGCCAACTGCAGAGGTTGGGCGTGCAGGGCGCGGAGGACGTGCCCGCGATCACCCCGACGTTCTCGAACATGTGGAACCTCAGGGTGGACCTGCCGTTGCAGCAGCAGAAGCAGGACCAGATCAACCAGCAGTCCGGCGACAAGACGCAGGCACCGCCCGCGCAGAACGACAAGCCGGAGCAGACACCGCAGGATCAGCAGACCGATCAGGGTGCGAAGCAGCCTGACGGCACCGATCAGGCGACGCCTGGCCAGCAGCCGGACGGGAACCAGTCGGACGGCCAGCAGCCGGACACGCAGAAACCGGACGCCGGTCCGCCCGAAGGTCCGCAACCCGATGGGGTGCAACCGAAACCGGACGCGAGCCAACCGGACACCGCACCACCGGACAGCGGTCAGTCGGACGCCACCACACCGGACGGTTCGGGCGCTGCCCAGCCGGACGGTGCCGATGCGACGTCTCCGGGCCCGGCTGACGAGGCCCGGCCGACCGGATCCGATGCGGCGCAGCCCGATGGGACCGCCGCGGACGGCACCGCACCGGCCGCGACCGACCAGCCGGGAGCGGCTCCACCGGACGGTGCCGATGCCACGGCTGCCGATGCTCCGGCATCGGACGCCCAGACACCGGACCAGTCCGGCGCGGCCGCACCGGACGGAGCGGACGCCACGGCGGCCGACCAGCCGGCAGGCGCAGCGGCGCCGGCCGACACCGGAGCCGCTCCGGCGGACACGGGAGACGCCACCGACCGAGGCGCTGCCGCGCCCGCTGACACTCCGGCCGACCAGCCGGCGGCACCGGCGGACACTCCTGCCGCTCCGGCTGACACGCCGGCAGCGCCAGCGGATACGCCGGCAGCACCAGCCGACACGCCAGCCGCTCCGGCTGACACACCGGCTGCGCCTGCGGACACCCCTGCGGCTCCGGTGGACACACCGCCTGCTGACACTCCGGCGGCTCCGGCCGACACTCCGGCTGTCCCGGCGGACACACCGGCCGCACCGGTCGACGTTCCGGCGGCACCGCCGGCCGCGCCGGCCCCGATCATCGTGCCCGACCCGGCACCGGTGATCGCGCCGCCGCCTCCACCACCACCGCCACCACCTCCGGTGATCACACCACCGGAACCCCCCACGATCACCCCGGTGAACCCGGTCGACTCGGGATCGTCGTCGTTGTCCTCCGATCCGGACCCCGGTCTGGACGGCATCGACGGTCTCGGTAGCGACACCGGTGACTCCGGCATCGATTCCGGCCTCGGTTCGGAAGGATTCGACGCAGGTGACGGTGGCGGCGACGGCGGAGGCGATTAAACAACGCGATATCAGGCGGGGCGTGCCACCGGCACGCCCCGCCGTTTGCTGTGTCCGGCAGATGGCGGGCGGCTCCGACATTCCTGAAGATTTCCGCAGCGCGCCGACCGCAACCGGATAATGCGCCGTATGGCATCCGCACGGCGGACTCTGGTCGCGCTCATCGGCATGGCGCTCATCGGTACTGCGTTGTCCGCCGCTGGGATTCCAGCCGCGACGGGCCCCGCTGACTGCGCGACCGACACCCTCGCCGCTGTTCTGCACCTGCCGAACGTCACTGTCGATTCGGCGACACCCGTCACGTCCGGCACGTTCACGCCGACCGGCCAGCCGACGATCACCGGCCTCCCGGTGTTCTGCGACGTCGACCTCACCCACACCGACGCGGCGGGCAACCCGATCAGCGTCGAGGTGTGGTTGCCCCGGAACTGGAACGGTCGGTTCCAGGGTGTCGGCGGCAGCGGTTTCTTCTGCGGCATCATCTTCAACGCGCTGACGCCGACCGCGCCCGGCCTGGCGACCGGCATCCGGGCCGGCTACGCCACCGCGTCCACCGACTGCGGCCACCCGTTCCCGGACGCGAGCTTCGCCCTGAACCCGGACGACACGCTGAACCGTCCGCTGATCACCGACTACGCCTCGGCAGGCGTGCACGACATGACGGTCGACGGCAAGGCACTGACGGCCGCGTTCTACGGTCACGCGGCGCGGTACTCGTACTTCTACGGCTGCTCCACCGGTGGCCGCCAGGGTATGGATGAGGCACAGCGGTTCCCGTCGGACTACGACGGCATCGTGTCCGGTGCGCCGGCGATCAACTTCACCACGATGGTGCCGGCGGAGATCTGGCCGGCGCTGGTGATGAACGCCAGCGGTGACGCACTGCCGGTGTGCAAGGAGGACGCGTTCACCGGTGCCGTGGTCGCCGCGTGCGACGGCCTGGACGGCGTGGTGGACGGCGTGATCAGCGATCCGGCGGCGTGCCGTTGGGATCCGCACTCGTTGGTCGGTACGCGCACGCCGTGCGGCATGATCACCGCTACGGACGCCGACGTCATCCAGAAGATCTGGCAGGGCCCGGAAACCACTCGTGGGACCAGGCTGTGGTTCGGCCTGGAGCCCGGCGCCCCGCTGACCAGCCTGGCCGGCACGGTGACGGCGAACGGTGCCACGGCGATCGCGCCGTTCTCCGTCGCGGTCGACTGGCTGGGCACGTTCGTGCAGCGGAATCCCGGCTGGGACTGGCACACCCTGACGTTCGGCCAGTTCGACACGTTGTTCGCCCAGTCGGTGCGCGAGTTCTCGCCGACGATCGCCACGAACGATCCGGACCTGTCGGCGTTCGGCCGGGACGGCGGGAAGGTGCTGATCTGGCACGGCCTGGCCGATCCGCAGATCTTTCCGCAGGGCACGATCGCGTACTACCAGGCAGCGCAACGCGTCACCGGCGGCACGTCAGGTTTCGCCCGACTGTTCCTGGCGCCGGGCGCGTCGCACTGCGTCAGCGGCGCCGGTCCGGAACCGGACGACCCGTTGGCCGCCGTGGTCGCGTGGGTCGAACACGGTAAGGCCCCCACCGAGTTGCCGGCCACCCTGACCGACCCGGCAACCGGCGCGGTCCTGCGCACCCGCACCCTGTGCGCGTTCCCGCTGGTGTCCCGCTACATCGGCCACGGCGACCCGAACAACGCCACCAACTACACGTGCGCCCGCACATTCTGACCGTTCCGCGACAATGCCCGCGTGAGTACGACGTTCCTCACCGGCGGCGAGGCGATCTGGTCACCGTCCAATCAGGTCGCTCGATTGTTCGTTGGCCAGGCCGAGGTGATCGCCTCGGTGTTCGCAACGCCGTCCGGCCTGGGTGACGTCGTCGAGGACGAATGTCAGGTCGACCCACCCACGTTCGCCACTTTCCTGACCGAGATCGTCCGCCGTACCAGGCCGCCACCCATCCCGTCCTGCGTTCCCTGATCGTCGGTTTCATCGGAACGGCCCTGGTGCTCGCTTCACGTCCCGTTGATCGGGGAATCGGTGCCCAGCACGTCCTCGTAGACGCCGATCTTGTAGTGGATCAGGTCGAGGCAGCGGGTGAGTTGGTCCATCTGGTCGGTGACGCGCTGTTCGTGTTCGCGCAGCAGCGCGAGCCGTTCCTTCTCGTTGCCCTCGCCGTGGCGGACCAGGTCGGTGTACCGGCGGATGGCGGTCATCGGCATGCCGGACGCGCGCAGCACCGTGCACACGATCAGCCACTCTATGTCGTCCTCGCTGTACACGCGCCTGCCGCCCGCGTTCCTGGCCACGGGATTGGCCATGATGCCCTCGCGCTCGTAGAACCGCAGCGCGTGCACGCTCAGGCCGGTGCGTTCGGCGACCTCGCCGATGGTGATCGAAGCCATGCCGTCGAGCCTACGACTTGACCTAGAGTCGGCTCTAGATCGTACGGTCGCGCCATGACGATGCGTTACCGCCCACTCGGCGGCACCGGGATGCGGGTCAGCGTCCACTGCCTCGGCACCATGATGTTCGGCGCCACCGGCAATCCCGACCACGACGACTGCGTGAAGATCGTGCACGCCGCACTGGACAGCGGGATCAACTTCGTGGACACCGCCGACATGTACTCGGCCGGTGAGTCCGAGGAGATCGTCGGCAAGGCGCTGCGGGACCGCAGGGACGACGCGGTGCTCGCCACCAAGGTGCACTTTCCGATGGGTGACGACGTCAACCATACGGGTAACTCGCGGCGCTGGATCGTGACCGAGGTGGAGAACAGCCTGCGGCGACTGGGTACCGACTGGATCGACCTCTACCAGGTGCACCGCCCGGACGAGGCCACCGACATCGAGGAGACCCTCGCCGTGCTCACCGATCTGGTGCGGCAGGGCAAGATTCGCGCGTTCGGGTGTTCCACGTTCCCGGCCGAACAGATCGTCGAGTCGCACCGGGTGGCCGAGCAGCGCGGCCTCTACCGTTTCCGCACCGAGCAGCCGCCCTACAACATGCTGGCCCGCTCGATCGAGGCCGACGTGCTGCCAGTGTGCCAGCGCTATGGCATGGGCGTCCTGGTGTGGAGCCCGCTGGCCTGGGGTTTCCTGTCCGGCAAGTACCGGAAGGGTCGGTCGGTCGACCTGACCAGCGGCCGCGCCGCGCTGCGCCCCACCCGGTTCGACCCGGCCGACCCGGCGAACGCCGGCCAGTACGACGCGGTGGAGAAACTCGTCGAGATCGCCGAGAGCATCGGTGTCACCCTGCCGGAGTTGGCGATCGCGTTCACCGCGGCGCATCCGGCGGTGACATCGGCGATCATCGGGCCCAGGACGATGGAGCAGTTCGAGTGGGCGTCGCGGGGCGCGTCGCTGGTGCTGGATGACGAGACGCTGGACCGGATCGACGAGGTGGTCGCGCCGGGGACGAACGTCTACACGCCGAACGCCGGCTTCCCGCTCGCGGTGCTGACCGAACCGACCCGGCGCCGCCGCCCGGTGGCCGACCGCGCGGCGGGCTGAGACTGTCGGTGCCGTGTGTTCAACTGCGCATCCGATGAAAGGAGTCGCCATGGACGTACGGTTCATCGCCAGTGTGAGTGTCATCGCCCCGGACCCGGCGGCCAGCCGGGCGCTCTACGTCGACGCGCTGGGCCTGCCGCTGAAGCTGATGGGCGGCGACTACTTCGCCAGTGAGGACATCGCCGGCAGCAAGCACTTCGGCGTGTGGCCACTGCGCGAGGCCGCCGAGGCGTGCTTCGGCACCGACACGTGGCCGGCCGACCGGCCGGTGCCGCAGGTCAGCATCGAGTTCGACGTCGACCAGCCCGACGATGTCGCGACGGCAGCGGCGGAACTGGCCGAACGCGGACACATCCTGCTGCATCCGGCCCGCACCCAACCGTGGGGCCAGATCGTCGCCCGCCTGCAGAGCCCGGAGGGCGCCATCGTCGGCATCTCCTACTCACCCCAGATGCACTGACGCCTCGACCAACCGCTCGAACCGGCGGATCAGCCGGGCGCGGGCCCACGGGGGAGCCGTGGCCAGATGCGGCGGCCACGACAGGAGCAGCAGGGTCAGTTCGGCGGCCACGGTGGCCCGGCGCAGGTCCGCGTCGTCCGGGATGCCGCGTGCGTGGGCGTAGGCGGTGAGCATGGCCTCGCGCGGCGGGTCCCACCCGTCGCGTTCGGCCCGCTGCCACAACAACGCCAGGTCCTCCGGTCCGTGGCCGGCACCTGTTTCCTGCCAGTCGATCCACACGATCCGCCCGTCGCCGCCGTCCAGCAGGTTGCCCAGGTGCCAGTCACCGTGGCACAGGCACACCGGCAGTGCGGCCAGCGCGGCGGCCATGCGGTGGAACGCCGGCAGCACCAGCGTTCCGTAGGCCCACGCCATGGCCGCCGATGCGATGTCGGCCTCGGTCGGGACGTGCAGCGGCTTCGCCCACGGCCAGTCGGCCGGTGCGCGGTGCAGGCGGCCGAGCTGGGCGGCGAGATCCGTCCACCGGCCCGCCGGCCGAATCGCAGTGCCCGCCGGTTCGACCAGCACACAACAGGTGTCGCCGCACTCGACGCCGCGGACGAACCGAGGCACCCGCACCGGCACGCGCGGCGCCAGCTCACGATAGAAGCGCAGTTCCCGGACCGTCGTGCCCACCTTCAGCACGAACCGTTGTCCCTGATCGGTGACCACCTGATGGACGCCCGACCCGGACCCACCGGCCAGTGTCACCACCTCGACGACGGCCTCGTCCCGGCCCAGCAGCGACCACCAGCGCTCGACCGTCATCGCGTGACGATCGCCGTGAGCTCGGCGATCACCTGGGCGTTGTCCCGGAATCCGATGGCGTGCATCCCCACCGCGCGAGCGCCGGTGATGTTGGGTTCCGCGTCGTCGACGAACACCACCTCGTCGGGCCGGACATCGAGGCGGTGGGCCGCGAGCCGGTAGATCCGGGGATCCGGCTTGCTCATGTCGACCTCGTGCGAGTACACGATGTCGTCGACCAGCTCGGCGAAGCCGTACCGGTCCTGCTCCCGTTCCCGTGCGCCGACGAAGCTGTTGCTCAGGATCCCGGTCCGGTAGCGGGGGCGCAGCTGCCCGGCATAGTCGATCAACTCGTCGTTGCGGACGCCGACGTACTGCTCCCACATGTCCGCCAGCAGGGCGTCGACCTGGTCCGCGGCCAGACCGAGCCGGTCGCCGACGGCCCGGTGCACCATGCGCTCGGTCACCGTGCCGACCGAGCCGCCGAGCCAGATGTCGGCCATGCGCCTGCCGATCTCACCGGCGGGCAACCCGAGTCGCGCCTCCCACCGCCGGTCGAAGTCCATCTCGGGCGTGATCTCCAGTACGCCGCCGATGTCGAACACCACAGCGCGTATCGCCATGCTCACCTGCCCGGAGCCCGCTGTCGCCCGTCCTCAGTAGTCTGCCGACGAGCATCCCACCCCAGGAGGACAGCGTGTCGATGACCGCCCGAGACGCCCTGGTCGCCGTGGCCGCCATGCTCGCCCCGGACCGGCCGGTCGTGGCCGAGCAGGCCGCCGCCGCGCACGACGACCCGCTTGCGTTCGTGCGGCGCCACGCCAGGCGGCTGGCCAACCGCGGCATCACCGAACCGATCCGCATCCTCCCGTGGATCGCGCTGGTCAACGCGCTCGCCGACCACCACCTGCTCGCCGAGGTCGACTGGCGGGAGAACCCGGACGAGATCGTCCGCATGCTGCGCGGCCTGGAGACCACCCCGCGGGACGGCTGGGACTGGATGACCGAGCCCGACATCTACCTGCGCACCGAGCGGTTCCTGAAGGTCAGCGGCGATCACCTGCGGGAGGGGAACGTCACCCTGGCCTCGCTGGACATCGACTCGGACTGCTACCCGCTCGTCGTCCTGCCCACCGCCCGCGCCGACGAGCTGCTCGGCTTGGCCAAGCTCGCCCGCTACCGCGTGAGCATTCTCGCCACCAGGCCCTGATCAGTCCACATCGGACGAAAGTAGGGCCACGAGCTCGCCGGTGAGGCCCTCGTCCAGGTAGCGGTCGGTGGCGAGCAGGCGATACCAGATGACGCCGAACACGACGTCCGCGACCGTGTCGTCAGGGACGGTCGCCGGCAGATCACCCCGGTCCCGGGCGCGGGCCGTGATCGCGCTCAGCGCGTCCCGCCGCCGGTGCAGGAACCCGGTCCGGAAGCGCTCGCCGAACTCGGCGTCGATCTGCGCCTGCGCCATCAGCGCACGCAGCACGTCGATCACCGGTGTCACCCTGCCCATCGCGAAGCTGGCGGCGAGGAACGCCCGCAGGTCGCCTGCGTAGGAGCCGGTGTCCGCGATCGGGATGTGCAGGTCTGCCTTGGTGGCCAAGGCATCCAGCAGCACGTCGGCCTTGGACGGCCACCAGCGGTAGACCGTCTGCTTGCCGGCGCCGGAGCGTGCGGCGATGCCCTCGACGGTCAGCCCGGCGTAGCCGACGTCGGCGACCAGTTCGAGCGCCGCGGTGAGGATCGCGGTGCGGCTGGCCTCGCTGCGCCTGCGGCCGGGTCGGCTGGGAACGGGGTGGTCGCTCATCACGGCTCATGCTAGCGTAAATCGAACCGAGACGTATCGGTTCGAAATAGGAGGAGATCGCCATGAGCGAGCGCACTGCCCTGATCGTCGGGGGAACGTCGGGCATCGGGCTGGCCACCGCGCGCCGCCTGCACGACCGGGGTGTCACCGTCCACGTCGTCGGCCGCACCGAGCAGCGGCTGGCCGCGGTCGCCGAGTCGGATCCCCAGCTGATCGGCCACCGCGCCGACGGCGCCGACCGGGACGCGATCGCCGCCGTGGCCGACGCGATCGGCACCGTCGACCGGCTGATCGTCACGCTCAGCGGCAGCGACGGACCGGGCCCGATCGCCGATCTGGACCTGGCCGTGCTCCGCCGCGCGTTCGACGCCAAGTTCTGGGGTCACATCACGACCGTCCAGGCCGTGCTGCCGCACATCCCGCCGACCGGTTCGATCACCCTGCTCGGCGCGATCACCGCCCGCGCCGGGATGCCCGGCACGGCAGGCATCGCCGCGATCAACGGCGCGGTCGAGGCGATGGTGCGGCCGCTGGCCGTCGAGCTGGCACCG
Source organism: Pseudonocardiaceae bacterium (assembly GCA_036491115.1). Classification (GTDB taxonomy): domain Bacteria; phylum Actinomycetota; class Actinomycetes; order Mycobacteriales; family Pseudonocardiaceae; genus DATEPR01. The sequence goes on along the minus strand of DASXCQ010000058.1, from coordinate 86,262 downwards.
ATCAGGGTCAACGCCGTGTCGCCCGGTGTGGTGGACACCCCGTGGTGGTCCGGGTGCCCGGAACCGGCCCGCCGCGCCTACTTCGCCGGCGCGGCCGAGGCGTTGCCCGCCCGGCGCATCGCGACCGCGGACGACATCGCCGACGTGGTCGTCACGGCCGCGACCAACCCGAACATCACCGGCACCGTCATCGAGACCGACGGCGGCGCCCGGCTGGTGTCGACCGGGTGATCAACCGGGGAACGGGCCCGCCCTGCCGAGTAGCGCGGGACTGGGCTTGCCGAGTTTCCCGGCCAGCCAGGCGGCCGTGTCGATGACCTCGGTCAGCCGGGCGCCGGTGGTGACGTCGCTGCGGTCCAGGGCGTAGAGCAGGTCCTCGGTGGCGATGTTGCCGGTGGCCGCCGGGGCGAACGGGCAGCCGCCGACCCCGCCGATGCTGGCATCCAGCGCCGCCACGCCACAGTCGAGGGCAGCGCCGGCGTTGGCGTAGCCGGTGTTCCGCGTGTTGTGGAAGTGGCAGCGCAGCGGCACGCCCGGCGCCACGGCCGCGGCGCCGGTCAGCAGGGTGCGCACCTGGGCCGGCACGCCGACGCCGATGGTGTCCGCCAGCGCGATCTCGTCCGGACCCGCCGCCGCGACCCGGCGCACCAGCTCCAGCACGTGGTCCGCCGGCACCTCACCCTCGAACGGACACCCGAACGCGGCCGCCACCGTGACACTGGCGAACACACCGGCGGCCCGCGCGTCGGCCGCGATCCGCTCCCACGCCAGCAGTCCCTCGTCGACCGTGCAGCCCTGGTTGCGCCTGCTGAACTCGTCGGTGGCCACCACGACGACGTTGATCTCGTCCACACCGGCGGCCAGCGCACGGTCCAGGCCGCGCTGGTTGAGCACCAGCCCGGCGTAGGAGACCGCGGCGTCGCGCGAGACGCCCGCCATGACCTCCTCCGCGCCCGCCATCTGCGGCACCCGTTTCGGGTTGACGAAGCTGACCGCCTCGATCCGGCGCAGTCCGGCGGCCACGGCCCGCTCGATCAGCCCGATCTTGTCCTCGACGGACAGCAGCACGTCCTCGTTCTGCAGCCCGTCCCTCGGGGCCACCTCGACGATGCCGACCTGGGCCACCAGATCCTCCACTTGTATGCAAGTTCGTCGTGTGTCCAGAGTTCACCTGGGACAACTCTTGTGTCAAGTAGACAGGATCGCTAGATTGCGTGCAATCACGTCCAGGAGGTGCCTGGTGGTTCGAGCCGTCGACCACGCCTACTCCCTGATCAGGGACGGCATCCTCGCCGGTCGCCACGAGCCCGGCGAGCGCCTCGGCGAGGCCGAACTGGCCGAGCTCACCGAGACCAGCCGCACCCCGGTCCGCGAGGCGCTGCGCCAGCTGGAGATGGAGGGCCTGGTCGAGGTGCTGCCGCACCGCGGCGCCAGGGTCACCGAGTGGACGGCCGCCGACCTGGAGGAGATCTACGACCTGCGCGCCATGCTGGAGGCGTTCGCCGCCGACCGCGCGGCCGGCCGGATCGAGCCCAAGGACGTGGACCGCATGGCGGAGCTGTGCGACCTGATGGACCGTGCGGCGGGCCCCGGCGCCGCCCAGGACCTGGACCGGGTCACCGAGTGCAACGCCGAGTTCCACGGCCTGGTCCGGGCGGCAGCCGCGAGCACCCGCCTGGTCACCATGCTCAACGCCGTCGTCCAACTGCCGCTCGTGGTGCGCACCTTCCACCGGTACTCCGCCGCCGACCTGGCCCGCAGCTGCGCCCACCACCGCGAACTGGTCGCCGCCCTGCGGGCCGGCGACGGCCTGTGGGCGCAGTCGGTGATGCGCTCGCACGTGCTCGCCGCCAAGGCCGTCCTGCTGCGGTCGGCGGCCGCCGAAACGGAAACGAGGTAGAGCCGATGCCACCTGCCGGACCGCTGGCCGACCTGCGGGTCGTGGAGATGGGCCAACTGCTCGCCGGACCGTTCTGCGGGCAGCTGCTCGGCGACTTCGGCGCCGAGGTGATCAAGCTGGAGGCGCCCGGCACGGGCGACCCGATGCGCCAGTGGGGCAGGGAGAAGCCGCACGGCAAGTCGCTGTGGTGGCCGGTGGTGGCGCGCAACAAGAAGTCGGTCACGTGCGACCTGCGCGGCCCGGAGGGCCAGGACCTGGCCCGGCGCATCATCGACCGCGCCGACATCGTCGTGGAGAACTTCCGGCCGGGCACCCTGGAACGCTGGGACATGGGCTACGACCGGCTGTCGGCCGGCAACCCCGGCCTGGTCCTGGTGCGGGTCACCGGTTACGGCCAGACCGGGCCGTACGCATCGCGCGCCGGCTTCGGCTCGGTCGGCGAGGCCATGGGCGGGATCCGTTACGTGATGGGCGATCCGAGCAACCCGCCGACCCGCGCCGGCATCTCGCTCGGCGACTCGCTGGCCGCAGTGTTCGCCACCGTCGGCGCGCTCGCCGCGATCCACCACCGCACCAGCACCGGCCGCGGCCAGGTTGTCGACTCGGCGATCTACGAGGCCGTGCTGGGCATGATGGAGTCGCTGCTGCCGGAGTGGGAGATCGGTGGCTACCAGCGCGAGCGCACCGGCTCTGTGTTGCCGAACGTGGCGCCCAGCAACGTCTATCCGACGCTGGGCGGCGAGATGGTGCTGATCGCGGCCAACCAGGACACCGTGTTCGGCCGGCTGGTCACCGCGATGGGCAGGCCGGCACTGGCCACCGACGACCGGTACTCGTCGCATGCGTCGCGCGGCGTCAACATGACCGAGCTGGACGACCTGATCGCCGACTGGACCGCCGGCATCGCCACCGACGACCTGCTGGCCACCCTGCACGACGCGGGCGTCCCGGCCGGGCGGATCTACACCGCGCGGGACATGTTCGCCGACCCGCACTTCAAGGCCAGGGAGGCGATCGTCCGCCTGGTCCACCCCGACTTCGGCGAACTGCCGATGCACAACGTGTTTCCCCAACTGAGCGACACACCGGGTCGGGTCCGCCATGTCGGCCCGACGCTCGGCGAGCACAACGCCGACGTCTACGGCGGCCTGCTGGGCATCAACGAGCACGAAATGGCCGCACTGGCCGAGCGCGGCGTCATCTGACCGGCGCTCACCCTTCCCAGGGAGGCAGCATGCGATACCGCCTCGGTGTCGACGTGGGAGGCACGTTCACCGACGTGCTCCTGCTCGCGGAGGACACCGGCACCACCTACCGCGCCAAGACCCCGTCCACCCCGAGCGACCAGTCCGTCGGCGTGCTCAACGGCATCCGCAAGGTGTGCCGGGACGCCGGGATCGAGCTCGCCGAGGTGGGCCAGGTGTTGCACGGCACCACCGTCGCCACCAACGCGATCCTGCAGGGCAAGGGCGCCCGCGTCGGCCTGGTGACCACCAGCGGCTTCGGGCAGGTGCTGCAGATCGCCCGGTCCTACGTGCCCGGCGGGCTGGCCGGCTGGATCATCTGGCCCAAGCCGGAACCGCTGGCCAAGCTGGAACACACCGTCGAGGTGCTGGGCCGGATCGCGGCCGACGGCTCCGAGGTGGCGCCGGTGGACGAGCAGCAGGCCAGGGCGGCGCTGCGCAAGCTGGCCGGCGCCGGCATCGAGGCCCTGACGATCTCGCTGATCAACTCCTACGCCAACGACGCACACGAACTGGCCGTTGCCACGCTGGCCGCCGAGGAACTGCACGGCATTCCGGTGTCGCTGTCCAGCCATGTGCTGCCGGAGATGCGCGAGTACGAGCGCACGGTCACCACGGTGGCCAACAGCTACGTCCAGCCGGAGGTCGCGCGCTACGTGTCCAACCTGGACAAGTCTTTGCGGGACAACGGCATCCAGGCACCACTGTCCATTCTGCGCAGTGACGGCGGGCTGATGCAGGCCGGCAAGGCGGCGGCCGACCCGGTGTCACTGCTGCTGTCCGGGCCGGCCGGCGGGGTCACCGGTGCCGCGTGGTTCGCCGAGCAGACCGGATTCGCCGACTTCCTCACGTTCGACATGGGCGGCACGTCCACCGACGTCGCCCTGGTGCTGGGCGGCCAGCCCAGGATCGGCAGGGACACCAAGGTCGGCGACCTAGCGGTGCGGGCCACCAGCGTCGACGTGCGGACGGTCGGCGCGGGCGGCGGTTCGATCGCCCATGTGCCCGAACTGACCAGGGCGTTGCGCGTCGGTCCGCAGTCCGCCGGTGCGGTGCCCGGCCCCGCCGCGTACGGGACGGGCGGCACCGACCCGACCGTCACCGACGCCAACGTCGTGCTCGGCTACCTGCCCGGCGAACTGGCCGGCGGTGAGATCGCGCTGGACGTCGAGGCCAGCCGGAAGGCGGTGGCCACGATCGCGGAGGCGATGGGCCTGCCGTCGGTCGAGGCGGCCGCCGCCGGGATCGTCGACATCGTCAACGAGAACATGTTCGGCGCGCTGCGGCTGGTCAGCGTCCAGCAGGGGTTCGACCCGCGGGACTTCGCGCTGGTGTCGTTCGGCGGCGCCGGTCCGTTGCACGCCAACGCGTTGGGCAGGCTGACCGGTTCATGGCCGGTGATCGTGCCGCCGTCACCCGGTGTGCTGTGCGCGTACGGCGACGCCACGACGTGCCTGCGCGACGAGAGCGCCAGGACCATGGTGCGGGCGTTCGGCGAACTGGACGACGCGGAACTGCGCTCGGTGCTGGCCGATCTGGCCGCCACCGCGGGTGAGCGGCTGGCCAGAGAGGGTGTGCCGACCGACCAGCAGACCACCCGCTACCAGGTCGACCTGCGCTACCACGGCCAGGGCTTCGAGATCCCGATCGAACTCACCGCCGGCATGCTGGCCGGCGGCGACCTGCTCGCCGAACTCGGCGCCGCGTTCGACGCGGAGCACAAGCGACTGTTCTCGTTCCTGCTCACCAACGAGCGCGAGGTGATCAACCTGCGCGTCACGGTCAGCGGACCCCGGCCGGAGGTCGCCTGGCGCACCCTGGACGAGGGCACCGCCGACCCGAGCCAGGCGCTGCTGCGCGAGACCGAGGTCTGGATGGACGGGCGGTTCGTGTCCGCCGCCATCTACGACCGGGACAAGCTGCTCGCCGGGAACGTCGTCCCCGGCCCGGCGGTCGTGGTCGAGATGGACTCCACCACCCTCGTGCTCTCCGGTCACGCCGCGACCGTGCATCCCAGTGGCAGCATCCTGATTCGCCCCGTGGAGGAATGATGGCCGAGATCCTGCAGACCGCGACCGGGCCCGTGGCGAAGGTCGACGTCGACCCGGTCACCCTGGACATCATCGAGAACGCGCTGCGCAACGCACGCTACGAGATGGACGAGGTGCTGTTCCGCACCGCCCTGTCACCGGGCATCCGGGAGCAGCACGACGAGTTCCCGCTGATCGCCGACCCGAGCGGGAAGATGGTCGTCGGCCAGTTCGGACTGTCCGTGCCCGACTTCCTGGACAACTTCGGCGGCACCATCGGCGAGGGCGACATCCTGTTGACCTCCGACCCGTACGCGTGCGGCGCCGCGATCAGCCACGCCAACGACTGGCTGATCGTCGTCCCGATCTACCACCACGGCCGGGTGGTCGGCTGGTCGTCGATGTTCGGCCACATGTCCGACGTCGGCGGCAAGACGCCGTGCTCGATGCCGGCCGACGCGCACACCATCTACGAGGAGGGTGTGATCATCCCGCCGTTCAAGCTCTACGACGGCGGCGAACTCAACGACGTCGCCCTGGGCATCATCCTCAACCAGGTGCGGATGCCGGAGTGGAACCGCGCCGACCTCAACGGCCTGGTCGCCGCGTGCACCACGGCTGCCCGGCGGGTGACCGAGCTGTGCGACCGGTTCGGCGTGGACGTGTACCTGTCCGCGCTGGACGCGTTGCTGGAACGCAACTTCCAGGCGATGAAGGTGCTGCTCGCCATGCTGTTCACCGACGGCGAGACGCTGTCGTTCAGCGACTACGTGTGCGACGACGGCTGCGGCTACGGCCCGTACAAGCTGACGATGAAGCTCACCCGGCACGGCGAGAAGGTGCACCTGGACTTCAGCGAGGCGGCACCACAGGCGTACGGCCCGGTCAACTACTTCATCAACGAGAACCTGGTCCGGATGTTCTTCGGCATCTACGTGATCACCGTGGCCGACCCGCAGATCCTGTGGAACGACGGGTTCTACCCGCTGATCGATGTGACCATTCCGGACGACTCGTTCTGGAAACCCCGATTCCCGGCCGCGCTCAACGGCCGCAACCACGGCATCGGACGGGTGTTCGACCTGTTCGGCGGCCTGCTCGGGCAGAAGAACCCGGAGATCCTCAACGCGGCAGGCTTCTCGTCGTCGCCGCACTTCATGTACTCCGGGCACTACACCGACGGGCCACGCGATGGGGAGTGGTTCCAGCTCTACTCGATCGGCTTCGGCGGCATCCCCGGCCGACCCATCGGCGACGGCCCGGACGGCCACTCGCTGTGGCCATCCTTTGTCAACATCCCCTGCGAATACATGGAATCCTACTATCCACTCCGGATCGAACGATGGGCGACGATCGCCGACTCCGGTGGCGCCGGACTGCATCGGGGCGGCAACGGCGTGGACGTCGCGTACTACTTCGAACAGCCGGGCACGATCGCCATCCACGACGACCGCTGGCTCACCTACCCGTGGGGCGTGAACGGCGGCAAGCCGGGTGCGCGGGGCGCCAAGTGGATCGAACGGGCGTCCGGCGAACGTCAGGTGCTGCCCAGCAAGTGCCACGACGTGCCGGTCGGGCCGGGCGACGTGCTGCACTTCGTCACCTGGGGCGGCGGTGGCTGGGGCGACCCGCTGCTGCGCGATCCGGCCCTGGTCGCCCTGGAGGTGGTGCGCGGACTGGTGACGGCGTCCGGTGCGGCCTCCGGGTACGGCGTGGTGTGCACCGGGACCGGTGACGTGGACGAGTCGGCCACCAGCGACCTGCGCGCCCGCCTGGCCGCCGAACGCGGCGAGGTCGCCGTGTTCGACATGGGGCCGGAACTGTCCGAGATCCTGGCTCGGTGCGAGGCGGAAACCGGTTTGCCGGCACCGAAACCGCCGGTCGACATCCGCACGGCGGTCCGCGCGTGACCGACCTGGCCGCCGGCTACCGGGAGTCCGGTTTCGGCGGCCGGCTCGGGGTCGGCCGCCAGGCCGCGGTGCTCGCCGTGGACATCGTGCGGGCGTACCTGGCCGACGGCTCGCCGCTGCGCGCACCGGTCGAGGCCGCCGTCGCCGCGGCGGCCCGGCTGGTGGCGGCGGGTCGTGCCGCCGGGCTGCCGGTCGTGTTCACCAGGGTGAGCTACCAGCCGGGTGGCGCGGACGGCGGCCTGTTCATGCGGAAGATCCCGTCGCTGAAGGTGTTCGAGGAGGGCAGCCCGCTGGGCGACTTCCCGGCGCAGCCGCGGCCGGAGCCGGGGGAGACGGTGGTGACGAAGCAGTACGCCAGCGCCTTCCACGGCACGTCCCTGGCGGCCACGCTCACCGCGACCGGCGTGGACACCCTGTTCATCTGCGGCCTCACCACCAGCGGCTGCGTCCGCGCCAGCGCGACCGACGCGCTGCAACACGGGTTCCGTCCGCTGGTGGTCGCCGACGCCTGCGGCGACCGCGACGACCGCATCCAGGCGGCGAATCTCCTTGACCTGGAAGCCAAGTACGCCGACGTGCTGTCGCTCGACACGGCACTGCGACTGATCGGCGGTTGAGGCTCAGCCTGCCACCTGTGTGCTGTCGGCGGTGTCGGCGAGCCGGACCTGGTCGAGGTGGGTCCAGATGGGCATGGTGAAGGTGACGTCGTTCAGCAGGACGTGGGTGATCTGCCGGACGTGCACCTGTTCGACCTGGTCCCGTAGGTTCGCCTCGGTGAGGGCGTCCAGGGCGCGGGCCGCGGCCTCGTCGGTGTCGACCAGGGCGAGCAGGCAGTGCCGGTCGGTGGCCATGTCCGGGCGCAGGCCGGGAATGGCGTCGGCGCAGGACCGGATGACGTCGGCGATGGTGTCCAGCAGGGCACTGTCCCGAACCTGGAGCACCAACCGGCCGTTCCGGTGGACGATGCCGCTGACGTCCACGTCCGCCTGCTCGATGCTGCGCATGCGTTCCGTCACCGCCTCGACCAGGGCGTGGGCGTCGGCGTAGGGGACGTCGGTCGAGTCGCCGACCGTGCCCAGATGGACCCGCAGCCGGTTCAGTCCCGCGATCTGGATGCCCGGCAGGTTGTCCCAAGCGTGGTACACGTAGCTCAGGTACCGGGCCGGATACGGTTGCAGCCTGAACTCGAGCTGCCAGGCGTAGCGGCGCAGCCTGGGATCGTCCCCCATACGTTGCCTCCCCCAGCTCGGACCGGTTGGCGCAGACCGATCGTGGTTCCCAACAACGCCACCGTGGTGACGTTGCTACCGACCTTGCTGGTGGTCTCGCCCAGCCACGGCAGCCGGAACTCGCGGTCCCACCACAGGCCGCCCCGGCGCCGCAGCACCGCCTCGCCCTGCCGTGCCATCGGATCCCGATCGTGCCATGGCGAAGCGCCCGGCCGGGGTCGTTTCACGCACGGCGAAAGCTCAGGCGCCGGTTGCCAGCCGATCACCGTAGAGGGCGCCCAGCGCCTCCCAGTGGCGGGAGGCGGCCTCCACGTCGTAGGTGGGGTTGTCGGCCACGGCGAAACCGTGGTGGGCCGGGTAGAACTCGACGGTGTGCGCGACGTTCGCGTCGGTGAGCGCCTGTTCCAACAGGCCGGCCTGTTCGGTGGTGAACGAGTTGTCGTCCTTCGCACCCGCTACGTACACGGTGGCGGCGATGCCGCTCGCGGCAAGGTGCGGGCTGTTCTCGTCGTCGGCGACGGCCAGCCGGCCGCCGTGGAACGACGCCGCCGCTCCGATCGTCTGGCCGAGCCCGGTGGCCGCGACCATCGACATGCGCCCGCCGAGGCAGTAGCCCGTCGTGCCGATCGCCGCGCCGCCCACCTCGGGCCTGGCCAGCAGGAATGCCGCGTACGCACCGGCGTCGGCGACGATGTTGGCATTGGTCAGGTCACTGGTGAGCGTGCCCAGCCGAGCCCGCTCGTTGGGGTCGCTGAACAGCGTGGCGACGTCGAACGGCGCCCATTCGCCTGCCCGGTAGTAGATGTCCGGAATGAGCGTCACGTATCCCATGCCGGCCATCTGGTCGCCCATCTGCCGGAACGTCTCCCGCTGGCCACCGGCGTCCGGGAACATCACCACGCCGGGCCACGGTCCGTCGCCGTCCGGGACGTGCAGTGTGCCGTTGCTGAGTCCGTCCGGAGTGGGAATCTGCACGTCCACGCGTCGCACCCGGTACCTCCACGGTTCGTCGAAGTCGATCGGCTCAACCGTACTGCGCGAGGTGTTCTGCGCACAGGCGGCGGCCGTCAGACGAGTGGCTCGCCGCCGTCCACCGCCAGCGACACACCGGTGAGGAACGTGTTGGTCAGCGCGAACACCACCGCGTCGGCGATGTCCTCCGCCGTGCCGATTCGGCGCACCGGGTTGGTCCGGGCGCGGTGTTCGAACAGTTCGGCCTTGCGTTGTTCGCCGAGTCCGTCGTAGGCGCCCGTGTCGATCGTGCCCGGTGACACGGCGTTGACCCGGATCGGCGCCAGTTCCACGGCCAGCGACCGGGTGACGACGTCGACGGCGGCGTTGGTGGCGGCGACGGCGAGCACGCCGATCGCCGGTTTGCGCGCGGACGATCCGGAGAAGAACACGAACGAGCCGTCGCGCGGCAGTCGGGGCGCGAGGTGCTTGGCCAGCAGGATCGGGCCGATCACCTTGGTGTCGAACGACTGCAGCATCGTGTCGGGCGCGAGGTCGCCGACCTGGCCCCTGGCCCGCGCGGACGCCGTCGACACGACGTGGTCCACCCGGTCCAGCCGCCCGGTGAGTGCCTCGATGCTGGCCTCGTCGGTCAGGTCGACCGTCTCGGCCGTGATGTTCGGGTCGTCGTAGGACTTGGCCGGCTTGTCGCCGTCCCGGCCCGCGACGACCACCCGCGCGCCCCGGCCGCGGACCGCCAGCGCCACGGCACGGGCGATGCCGCTGTCCCTGCCCACCACGAGCACGGTGCGGTCCTCGAGCGATGCGGACATCGGAGCCTCCTTGGCTAATGTTTGTGATGACGATAGAAGCGTTAGTAACTGATGGCAAGTGCGTCGTATATCACTGGCGAGACGTGTGCCTAATGGTTAACATGAGTTCGTGAGCGTTGATGCGACACTCGGCGAACTCCAGCGGCACGGCTTTCCCATGGGCGGCGAGCCGCTGGTCGCGCTGGACTTCGCCGACACGCTGATGACCGCCACCGACCCCGAGACCGACCTGCTGGCCGCGCCGGCGCAGGCCGCCGCCTGGTGGCGGGTCGAGCTGGCCCGCCTGCCCGAATCCGCGGTGCCCGACCCGGCGGCCGCGCGCCGGCTGCGCACGGCGGTCCGCGACCTGCTCGACGCCCACCTGGAGCGCCGGGCCCCCCGCCCCACCTCGATCGAGGACGTCAACGCCGCCGCGGCCGCAGTGCCGACCAGCGTCCGGCTGACGGCCGACATCGGCGACTGGCACGCCGAGACCCGCTGGCACGCCGAGTTCGGCGGCAACGCGGCGCTGGCCGCCATCGCCCGCGAGACGATCGAGCTGCTGTCCTCGCCCGACCGGCTGGGCAGGCTGCGGCGCTGCGCCAACCCCACCTGCTCGATGCTCTTCCTCGCCGAGACCACCCGACGCCAGTGGTGCACCGCCAACGTGTGCGGCAACCGGATGCGCGTCGCCCGCCACTACCAGCGCACTCGTGCCGCCAGGACGGAGACCAGGCATGACCACCAGGACGTTCAGCGGTTTCCATGACGGCGAACTCGACATCCAACGGCGCGCCGGCGTCTCCGGCGGCGCGGCCCGCCTGGTGCGGATGCTGGCCCCGGCCCGGCTGGACGGCGGGCCGGCCGCGTTCCTGGCGCGGCGCGAGTTCGCCGTGCTCACCGCGCGGGACGAGCGCGGCAGGCTGTGGACGTCGCCACTGCTCGGTCCGCCCGGCTTCCTGGACGGCCACGGCGCCACGCTCGACGTGCACGGCAGGCCGGCCGACACCGACCCGCTGCGGTCGCCGCCGACCGGCCAGCCCGTCGGGCTCATCGCGGTGGAGTTCGCGATCCGGCGCAGGCTGCGGGTGAACGGCACGCTGACCGCCGCCGGTCGGCACGGCCTGACCGTCGACGTCGACCAGGCGTACGGCAACTGCCCGTCCTACATCCAGCAACGCGTGCTCGAACCGGTCGCCGGCACCACCGCGGCCACCACCGCGCGGGAGGGCGACAGCCTCACCCCGGCCCAGCAGGCGTTCGTCCACGGCGTCGACACGTTCTTCCTCGGCACCGTGCACCCGACCCGGGGCGCCGACGCATCACACAAGGGCGGCCGGCCCGGTTTCGTCCGGACCGACGGCCCCGACCTGTGGTGGCCGGACTACGCGGGCAACAACATGTTCAACAGCCTGGGCAACCTCGCGGTCGACCCCGAGGCGGCACTGCTGTTCGTCGACTTCGCCACCGGCCGCACCCTGCACCTGTCCGGCACCGCGGAACTGGAGTGGATCGCACCGGGATCGGCGGGCGACGACGACGGCACCGGCCGCCGGGTCCGGTTCCACCCCGCGCACGTGGTCGAGGCGGCGCCGCTGGCGGTCCGTGCCGGCGATGTGCTGCCCTCACCGCACAACCCGCCGGTCAGTCCGGCTGCCTAGCGGTGACGACCAGCGCGGTGTAGAGCATCATGAAGCTGCCGCCGAACCCGTCGATCACGGCGCCGAAGCCGTCCAGCAGGGCCTGCAACGTGTCCGGTGGGAGCCGCGTGTGGGTGCCCGCTGTGGGTACGAAGTCCAGCCACTCGTCCCGCGTGTACGTGTGCTGCCAGGGGAAGCGCCACTCGTCCGGCTCGTGGAAACCGGCGGCGCGGATGCCGTCTGTGGTGCCGCCGAGCAGGCGGGAGTAGCCGTCGGCGCCGGCACCGACCGGGAGGCCGGGCAGGTCGGGTGTCACCCGGCGGGAGACGGCGTTGAACGCCTCCGCCACCTCGGCAGGCGGCCCGAACACGTTCCAGAACAACGCCAACCGGCCACCGGGACGCAGCACCCGCGCGGCCTTCGCGGCACCGGCGACCGGGTCGACCCAGTGCCACGCCTGGCCCGCGACGACCGCGTCGAACGTGCGGCCGGCCGGATCCCAGTCCTCGAAGGTGGACACCTCGACGTCCACCCCGCTCTGCCGGGCGAACTCGGTCATCCGCTCGTCCACGTCGACGCCGAGCACTCGGCAGCCCGCCGCCTGGAGCTGGCGGGACGAGATCCCGGTGCCACAGCCCACGTCGAGCACGTCCCGGCCGGGGCTGGCGGCGACGATCCGGTCGACCATGGCGGTCGGGTAGGTGGGTCGGGTGCGGTCGTAGCGGGCCGCGTGGATGCCGAACGACTCCGCCATCGGCCGGTTGTGATGCGGTTCCGGCGATATAGTGGGCATGCGCCCACTATAGGTGGGCACGCGCCCACTTATCAATCGGAGGGAGATCCGTGCCCACGGGGGTGCACATCCGCGACCCGCGCGAGCAACTGTTCGACGCTGCCGAACGCGTCCTGCTCCGCGACGGCCCGCACGCGCTGACCAGCCGCGCCGTCACCACCGAGGCCGGCTGCGCGAAAGGCGTGCTGCACCGGCACTTCGCCGACTTCGACGGGTTCCTGACCGAACTGGTGGCCGACCGGGTCGCCAGGATCGACGGCCAGTCGGCCGTGCTGCGCGCAGCCGCCGGGACGGGCACCGTGGTGGACAACCTGGTGGGCGCGCTGACCGAGTTGTTCGGCTCGGTCGCGGTGGCGATCGTCGCCCTGATCACCTTCCGCGACGACCTGCGGGCCCGCCTGCGCGAGATCCGGCCGACCGGTGTGCCCGTGCTCACCGAGGCGACGGCAATGCTCGCCGCCTACCTCATCGACGAGCAGTTCCTGGGCCGCGTCCCGCCCGACGCCGACGTGCACACCCTGGCGGCCACCCTGATCGGCGCGGGCCACCTGCTGTTCGCCGGCCGCGAGGGCACCCCGCCGGACACCGCCGCCGTGCGCCGCATGGTGCGCACCGTCCTCCCGGAACCCGACTAGCTCAGATGGGCGAGCGGGGTGGTCGCACGCTCAGCGTGCCCACGTCGACCCCGGCCGGCCGGTCCAGGGCGAAGACGATGACGTCGGCGACGTCGCGCGCATCGATGTTCGGCAGGTCGGGGGTGCCGAGATCGGCCCAGAAGTCGGTGTGCACCCGCCCTGGCGCGACCAGCGTGACTCCCACGCCGTCGTCGGTCAGCATGCGGCGCGCGTTCTCGGCCAACCCGGTGACGGCGTACTTGGTGGCGCCGTAGAGGTTGCCGGCCGTCGGCGACAACCCTGCCGCGCTCCCGATCAGCACCACCTGGCCGTGTGTCGAGCGCAGCGCCGGAGCGGCGTAGTGGATCAGCAACGCGGGTCCGAGCACGTTGGTCAGGACCATCCCCGGCCACAGCCGCGGATCACCGTGCGCCAGCCCGCCGGCAGTCCGTATCCGGCATTGGCGACGGCGATGTCGAGCCGTACGAAGCGTTCCAGGCAGGCCCGCACCCAACCGTCGACGGTGTCCGGATCGGCGGCATCCCCGGTCAGGGTGAGCGGCCGGTCCAGCAGTCCCCACCGTTCGGCCGCCACGGCAAGGCGCTGTGGCGAGCGACCGGTGATGGCGACCGAGTCACCGCGCGCCAGGAGGCGTTGCGCTGTCGCGGCACCGATACCGCTACTGCCACCGGTGATCAGGCCCACTGTCGTCGACGTCATGTGGTCGACGCCAGGAACTGGAGTGCGGTCGAGGTCAAGCGCGCACTCGGGCGTGCACGTGCATGTCGTGCCAGCCGTCGGCGTGCCGCACGGCGGCGCGCAGCGTCCCTTCCCAGTCGAATCCGGCCTTGCCGGCGACCCGACACGATGGCTCGTTCCGCGTGGAGTGGTTCAATCCCAACCGCTGCAGGCCCATCGTGTCGAACGCCCACCGCGCCAGGCCCACCGTCGCCCGTGGCGCGACACCCATACCCCGCGCCGACGGCAACACCCAGTACGACAGGGCCGCCGTGGCGTCGAACAGTGAGATGTCCCGCAGCCCCACCTGGCCGACCGGTCGATCGGTCGAAATGTCCACAATGGCCCAACTAGCGGCGGTTTCGGCTGCCCATCTGGTCGACCAGGCGGCGATCCACTCCCGCGCCTCGGCGTCGGTGTCCATCCGGCGGATGTGCCAGCGCTGGATGTCCGGCGAGTCGAAGGCCGCGCGCACCTGGGGCGCGTCCTCGTCGCGCCATGGCCGCAGCGTCAGGCGCTCGTCGACGTCGATGTGGGGCTGGTCGCGGTCGCTCAGCCAACCGGGGCGCTGAGCTGGTTCAACGATGATCGGCACCCCACCGATGATGCCACCGGTGCTTCAGCAGGCTGACGGGACCGCCAGGGTCAGGTAGGCGAAGCCCAGCACGTCCTGCCAGCCGCGCAGCCACGCCGCGCGGTGCCCGTCGGCGCGCGCCTGAACGTCGGCCGCATGCGAGGAACCGGGATTGTCGGCCAGCCACCGCTCCCATGCCAACGCGTGCCGGCTCTCGAACTCGTCCCACTCGTCGTGACTCGCCCGCGACAGCCACCACATCCGGTAGCCGTGCGCCAGCGCCAGATCCACCAGGTCCGGCAGTGCCCGGTACTGCGCCCGAGGGATCTTCATGATCTCCAGTTGGGCGGCGGTCGGCTCGCGCTGCCAGTAGCACTCACCCAGCAGCAGCCGCCCACCCGGCCGCAGCAGCCGTCGCCCGGCGGCCAGCGCATTCTCGGTGTGCACCACCGGATCGCCGCCCCACACCTGGGTGGCGCCGTTGACGACCAGCACGTCCGCACCACCCGACCACGCGCCGGCGTCGCCCACCTCGAGCGTCACCCGGTCGGCGAGGTCACGCCGCGCCGCGTTCGCCCGGCCGTGCTCGATCGCCGTCGCGTCGGTGTCCAGGCCGTGGCCGGTGGCGGTGGCGTCGGTGGCGACCGCCTGCAACAGCAGTTCGGCCCACCCGCAGCCGAGGTCGACGAGGTGCCGGCCGGCCAGCGGGCCGAGTGAACCGACCAACGTGTTCGCTCTGGCCTGCGACAGCGGCCCGTGGAACACGAGATCCTCGTGCAGCGGCGCGAACGTCGGCTTCGGCATGAGCCGGGAGCCTCACCGCCCACCCCGGCAGGCGCAAGCGAATATCCGCTAACGACGGCCGACCGGCCGCCGATAGCTGCTGGACCACCTCGCCGACGCCTGCTCGGTGTCCGTGGACGACCGGGTCGGCGGCGAACTGGCGATCAACCACCTGCTGGCCGAGGGACACGAGCGGATCGTCATGGTCAACGGCCGGTCCCGGCTCTACCAGGCCCGCGAGCGGCGGGCGGGCGTGGTGGGCGCGGTGCGCAAGGCGGGCCGGCCGGATGAGACCCTGCAGATCGTCGAGGTGCCCGCGTTCAACGTCGCGTGCGGTAGACGGGCAGGCGAGGAACTGCTGGCCCGCACCGAGTTGCCCTCGGCGGTGTTCTGCGCCAACGACCTGCTGGCGCTGGGTGTGCTCCAGGTGATGGTGCGGGCCGGAGTGTCCGTGCCGGACGACATCGCCATCGTCGGCTACGACGACATCGACTTCGCCGCCGCGGCAGCGGTGCCGTTGTCCTCGGTCCGCCAGCCACGCCAGCAGATCGGCCGCACGGCGGCGGAACTGGTGATCGGCGAGACCCAGGAACCGGACGGCCACGAACACCGGCACATCGTGTTCACGCCCGAGCTGGTCGTGTGCGAGTCAAGCTCGGGATCGGTGCGCCGCAGGGGAATCCGGCGCTGACCGCCGTGATGGCCGAACTCCGACCCGACCTCATCGGTCTGCAGGAGGTGTGGGCACGCGGCGGGCAGAACCTGGCCGGCTGGCTAGCGTCCCACCTGGGCATGCACTGGACGTGGGCACCGTCCCGGGCTCCGCAACGGTGGCAACGACGACTGGGGGACTCGACGGTCGACATCGGCAACGTCGTCCTGAGTCGTTGGCCGATCACAGAGCACGACACGGTGGAACTACCGGCCCGCCCGGATGACGATGACGGTCGGCTGGCCCTCTACGCCCGCATCGACGGTCCCACCCACCAGGTGCCGTTCTTCACCACCCACCTCACGTCGGCCATGGACGCCTCGGCGGTGCGCTGCCGCCAGGTCGACGTACTTGCCGACACGGACCCGGCACGGCCGTCGGCGACCTGGGACACCGCCAACCCGTACGTCGCGGCCGGGTTCGAACCCGGCGTCCGCGTCGACTACATCCACGTCGGACTACCCGGCCCGGACGGTCTTGGCTCCGTCAGTGCCGTCCGGCCGGTCGGCACTGACCGGTCGGCGGTGTCTGGCCGTTCGACCACGCTGCCGTCCTCGCGGACCTGAGAGGTCAGTAGGCGTTCGGCCTGGTGACGCCCCTGTCACCGGCGCATGACCGGGCTCTCGCACACCGCGACGCACCACCGAGGACCGTCAGCCGCGGTGCGCGACCACCGTGTACAGCATGGTGCGCGAATTGCCCCTGGACGGCGCGAAGTGGTACGTCACCTCGGTTTCGGTGAAGCCGAGGATGCCCAGGAACCGGTTGACCGTGGTCGGGCTGAGCTGCCACCACGTGTCAACGTACGCCTTGTCCCAGTACTGCGGCATGAACACCATCTTGTTCTCGCCGAACGACTCCTCCGGCAGTTCGGTCACCATCTCCGGGTCGGCCGAGTTGAGCTGGGGCTGCACCAGGTGGAAGTCGGTGGCCGGGTAGATGTCGGTGACGATGATCGTCTCGCGGACCAGCCGGGCCGCGGTCTGCACCGCGAGGAACGGGTCGCGCACGTGGATCAGGATGCTGGCGAAGGTGGCCACGTCGACCTGCCCGATCGCCTCCGGCACGGTGTACACGGTGCCGTAGACGGCCTGCGCGGACAGGTTGTTGGCGTTGCGGTTGAGCCACCAGCCGTTGTTCAGCCGCCGGATGTGCTCGCGGCGCTCCTTGTCCAGCTGGTCGAAGTCGGAACCGTCGAACGGCACGGTGTCCCACGAGTGGTCCTCGGACAGGTCGTAGGCCACCACGTCGGCGCCTGCCCGTTCCATGTACCGGGTGAGGAATCCACTGGCCGGGCCGAGTTCCAGCACGCGCTTGCCGGTGAAGTCGAAGCCGCCGAGGTAGATGTCCTCCCGGCCGCGCAGGTCCCATTCACCGGTGACCACGCCGTGCCCCGGAATGTCCATGGTGTGGTAGAAGTAGCAGTCGTCGACGCCGGCGACCTCGCGCGGCGGCGCATAGACGCTCTGATTCGCCTTGTCCTTGCCCCACATCGGCGCGTACCTCCCGCACAAGTGCCCGTCAACCGGCGTCACCCTACTCGGGCGGTGCCGAGGCTCAGCCGGCACCGAGGGACATCACGACGGCGGTCCGGATCTCCTCGCCCGTCGGCAGATCGATCCGAGCCGTCGCCGGTACTGCCCGCTGGTGCAGCGTCCCCACCCGGCCGGTGTGTCAGCATGTCTCACATGTCCACCTGGAGGCGACGGTGACCGAGCTGTACCACCGGCCGGCGGTCGAACTGGCCGCGTTGCTGCGGCAGCGGGAGATTTCCGCGCGGGAACTGCTCGACGTGCACCTGGAGCGGATCGCCGCGACGAACGACGACGTGAACGCGATCGTGACGCTGTGCGCCGACCGCGCCATGGCCGAGGCAAGCGCGGCCGACGAGGATCTGGCGCACGGTGTCGACGTCGGGCCGTTGCACGGCCTGCCCATCGCGGTCAAGGACACCCACGCCACGGCGGGCGTGCGCACCACGCAGGGCTCGCCGCTGTTCGCCGACCACGTCCCGGACACCGACGAGCTGCTGGTGGAGCGGGAACGGGCGGCAGGCGCCATCGTGGTGGGCAAGTCCAACGTGCCCGAGTTCGCCGCGGGCTCGCACACGGTGAACCCGGTGTTCGGACCGACTCGCAACCCCTACGACACGTCGCGCTCGGCCGGCGGGTCCAGCGGGGGAGGGGCGGTCGCGCTGGCCTGCGGCATGGTCCCGCTGGCCGACGGCAGCGACATGGGCGGCTCGCTGCGCAACCCGGCGTCGTTCAACAACGTCGTCGGCTTCCGGACGTCGCCGGGCCGGGTGCCGAGCTGGCCGAGCGTCACGCCGTGGGCGACGCTCGGGGTGCAGGGCCCGTTGGGCCGCACGGTGGCCGACGCAGCCCTCCTGCTGTCCGTGCAGGCCGGGCCGGACTCCCGGTCGCCGACCGCGATCGACCAGCCGGGCGCCGATTTCCGGCAGGCGCTGGACGCCGACGTGTCCGGCCTGCGGCTGGCCTGGTCGCCCGATCTCGGTGGTGCCGTGCCGGTGGAGCCGTCGGTGACCGAGGCGCTGGAGGCCCGACTCGGCGCGTTCGCCGACCTGGGCTGCACGGTCGAGCGGGCGTGCCCGGACTTCACCGGCGCCGACATGGTGTTCCGCACGCTGCGCGCGTGGCAGTTCGAGCTGCGGCTGGGCGCGCTGCGCGACCGGCACCCGGACCGGATGAAGGCCACCCTGATCTGGAACATCGACGAGGGCCGGAAACTCCTGGGCACCGACATCGCCCGCGCCGAGCAGACGCACGCCGAGCTGTACCACCGGATGCGCCTGTTCTTCGGTGACTACGACGCGCTGCTGCTCCCGGTGAGCCAGGTGCCGCCGTTCGACCTGACGCTGGAGTACCCCACAGTCGTCGCGGGCGTGCCGCAGGACACCTATCTGGACTGGATGCGCTCGGCGTACTTCGTCTCCGTCACCGGATCACCGGCAATCTCGGTGCCCGCCGGCTTCACCTCCGACGGGCTGCCGGTCGGCCTGCAGATCGTCGGCGCACACCGGGACGACCTGGGCGTGCTGCGCCTGGCGCACGCGTTCGAGCAGGCCACCCACGTCGGCGACCGCAGACCCTAGGGGCGTTCCAGCGTGAGCATGGTGGCCGGTTCCGTGGGTGCGGGTGTGTCGGGATCTTCGGCAACCGCCTGCTCCAGGCCGCGGAAGCCGGTCTCCAGTTCGTCGGGGGTGAACTGGGCGAAGACCGAGAAGGTGCGCAGCCGCAGCCGCTCCAGCAGTTCGGCGCGAGTGCCGGGAGACGGCTCGGTCACCGCGCCGAAGCTGACCACGCGCCAGCCGGCCGACGTGAACATCGCGATGACCTCGTGCAGCGGGTCGAACGGCGCTGCGTGCGCCTCGTCGCCGCGCGGGAAGGGCTCCAGCCACCACAGCCTGGGCATGTGGTCGCTGAACTGCGTGCGCAGCAGCAGTCGCCCGCCGGGCCGCAGCACCCTGGCCAGCTCCCGGACCGCCCTCTGCTTGCCCTGGACGTGGGCCCAGGACAGGTACATCAGCGCGTAGTCGGCGCTACCGGAGGGCACCGGCATGTCCTCGGCGGAGCCCTCCAGATACCGCACGTCGGGATGTCCGGACCGCTCCCGCGCGACCTCCAGCATGCGGACCGACGGCTCGACGCCGGTGACCGGCCCGAACGCCGCCGCCAGCGCCGAGGTGTACCTGCCGGTCCCCGAGCCGACGTCCAGCCCGGTCAGCGGGCGCCGCTCGGGCAGCTGGGCCCCGAAGGCACCGATCCATACCGCGAGCTGCTCTTCGCTGAGCGCACGGCCGCGCGCGTAGTCGCGGTACTGCTCCGTGTCGTAGTCGATCCGCCTCGTCACGGCTTCCACCCTAGGGCGTGTCCGCCGGAACGTCTGATCAAATATCGGTGTGGCGCGTGGTGATCTGACAGATGCCGAGTGGGCGGTCCTGGAGCCGTTGCTGCCCGTGGTGAACCAGGGCCGGGGCGGGCGGTGGGGAAACCGCCGCCGGGTGATCAACGGAATTTTGTGGCGGATGCGCACCGGCGCCCCGTGGCGGGACGTGCCCGAGCGGTACGGACCATGGAAGACCTGCTACGAGCGCTACCGACGGTGGGCCCAGGATGGCACCTGGGCGCACGTGAAACAGCAGGTCATCGCCCGTGTCGAAGCCAACGGCGAGATCGACTGGGACGCGCAGGTGGATTCGACTGTCGTGCGGGCTCACCAGCACGCCGCCGGTGCCCGTAAAAGGGGCTGAGCCCCGAGGAATCCCGGGCAGCCCAAGGACTCGGTCGGTCCCGGGGCGGTCTCACGTCCAAGATCCACACTATCACCGATGGTCGCGGACGATCACTCGCGACCCGGACCACGCCAGGTCAAGCGGCGGATGTGACCCAGTTGGTGGCGCTGCTGGACCAGGTCGCGGTGCGCCGACCCGGCGGGGTGGGTCGGCCCCGGCAACGGCCGGACTCGCTGAGTGGGGACAAAGCCTATGGCAGCAAGGCCAATCGGGCTGTGTTACGGACACGGAAGATCAAGACGGTGATCCCGCAGCGTCGGGATCAGGTCGCCAATCGGCTGCGTAAGGGATCGGCCGGTGGCCGCCCACCGAGCTTCGATGCCCGCCACTACAAGCGGCGCAACCAGGTGGAGCGGGGTTACCAGCGCCGCAAGCAGTTTCGGGCGTTGGCCACCCGCTACGACAAGCTCGGGCAGCACTGGCAGGCCACCAACGACATCGTCGAAACCATAGACTGGCGGCGCGCCACACCGGACAAATCACGACCCGACCCGGCGGACACGCCCTAGGCGCCGCCAACGGCCGCCACGCCGTGCAACGTTCCGATGTAGACAGTCGACCCGGAGGGCGTCGGTGACGCGAAGTGCGGCATCTGACCCACGTCGACCTGGCCGCGCACCTTGCCGGTGCGCTGGTCCAGCGCGTACAGCGTGCCCTTGTCGTAGTCGGGGACGAACACCGCGCCGCCGCCGATCGTGGGCGCCGGTGGCCGGCACCGACGCGTGCCAGCGGATCGACACGTGCCCGGACGAGTCGATGCCGATCGCCCTCGGGCCGTCGGTGCACGGCAGGTAGACCACGCCGTTCCGTACCGACGTGCCACCGAACGACGGGCACCCGTCCGCCTTGCTGACCTCGCCGCCGATGCCGCCGAGCTTGCCGGCGCGCAGCACGAACCCGGTGGGCCGCTTGGTGCCCACCCACACCCACGGTCCCACCAGGGTCGGGTTGGACGAGCCGAGCGACAGGTCGGTGGCGTTGTCGTCGGCCCACGTGGCAGGTGCGAAGAAGTCGACCCGGGACAGCGTCGGCGACAACTCGATCACCGAGTCG
This sequence comes from Pseudonocardiaceae bacterium, assembly GCA_036491115.1. Classification (GTDB taxonomy): domain Bacteria; phylum Actinomycetota; class Actinomycetes; order Mycobacteriales; family Pseudonocardiaceae; genus DATEPR01. Next base: position 64,967 of record DASXCQ010000058.1, on the reverse strand, counting down.
CTGCCGTCGAACTTGCTGGTGGACGAGCCGTTGCCGACCTCGTAGAGGATGTTGCCGTGGTACACGGTGCCGCCCGCCGGACCCCACACGCCGCCCTGCCTGGGTGTCGGGATGGTGTAGCCGAGCCTGCCGCCGCCGGACGTGGTCACCGACATGACGGTGCCGACGTAGTCGGCGCAGTCACCGGCCAGCGCGCCGTACGGGATGTCCACCCTGCCGTTCAGCACGGTGAGCGCACCGCGTTGCTGGTGCGCGATCCGCGAACCCCTCGGCGGGTCGACGTTGACCCGTACGTCGACGTGGCCGGTGCGCACGTCGAACCCGTACAGCGTGTGCTCGCCGCCGGGCGTCTCGGCCACGGCGAACACCCGGCCGGTGGCCTGGTCGTAGGCCATCGTGCTGGTGATGCCCAGCGGGGAGATGTCACCGCAGGGCAGTTGCTCCCTCGGCTGTGGCGTGCCGACGTGCTCCCGCCACAGCACCTTGCCGGCGGCCGGGTCGAGCGCGTACACGGAGTCGTTCTCGGTCGCGGCCAGGATCATCCCGCCCACCACCAGCGGCTGCCCGTAGACGGCGCCGTCCAGCTTCGCGTTCCACGTCTGGCGCAGCGTGCCGAGCGGGGCCAGGTCCGCGGCCAGGCCGGTGCGGGCGTTGTCGTGGTGGTAGGTCGGCCAATCGGCGGTGGGTGCCGCGGCGGCTGCGGACGACGACGCGGCCGTCGTGGGTGGCTGGGTGCTCGCCGGCTGCGTCGATGTCGCCGGTTGGCTCCCCGAACAGCCGGCCACCAGACCGCCTGCCGCGACCAGGCTGACCAGCAGAGTCATTGTCCGCTTCACGTGTCTCACCGCCGTGATCGTCCGCCGCCGTCCCCGCATGGGTACCACGGACAGTGGTGGGCGCACTCAGGGGAACGACATTGCGTGAGAACGACGGACGTCATGGATCCGATATTGTCGCTGGATGACGTACCGATTCCACGCCTCACCGGCACTCACCGACGACTGGCGGCACTTCCGCTTCGCCAAGGCCGACGGCGTGGCCACGGTGACGCTCGACCGTCCGGAGAAGCTCAACCCGTTGACCTTCGAAAGCTACGCCGACCTGCGCGACCTGCTCGCCGAACTGCCGCACCACCAGGACGTGCGCGCGCTGGTGATCCGCGGCGAGGGCCGGGGTTTCTGCGGTGGTGGCGACGTCGACGAGATCATCGGTGAACTGATCCGGATGGAACCACGCGACCTGATGCGGTTCACCAAGATGACCGGTGACGTGATCCGCGCGATGCGCGAGTGTCCGATCCCGATCATCACGGCGATCCACGGCATCGCGGCCGGTGCCGGTGCGGTGGTGGCGCTCGCGTCGGACTTCCGCGTGGTGAGCACGTCCGGCCGGTTCGCGTTCCTGTTCACCAAGGTCGGACTGTCCGGCGGCGACATGGGCGCGGCGTATCTGTTGCCCCGCGTCGTCGGCCTGGGCCGGGCCACCGAGCTGCTGATGCTGGGCGACACCATCGATTCCGCCACCGCCGACCGTTACGGCCTGGCCACCAGACTGGTCGGCGACGACGAACTGGACGGCACCGTCGCCGAACTGGCGGCAACCCTGGCCGCCGGCCCGACTCTCGCGCTCGCCCAGACGAAATCGCTGCTCACCCGCGAACTCGACATGCCACTGGGCCCGTCGGTGGAACTGGACGCGATGACCCAGGCACTGCTGATGACCACCCGCGACCACGCCGAGTTCCACACCGCGTTCAACGAGCGCAGGCCGCCCCGCTGGGCAGGCCGTTGAACTGAACCCACCACCGGACGAGCGCTGGAGACTCTGTTGCGGCACAATGGACAACGTCCGCGCGGCACTGGAGGTCGCGCGGACCACGAACTTTTCGGCGTGACGCGATGACGCGGATCGCACTGGTCACCGGAGCCGGCCGGGGAATCGGCCGGGCGATCGCGCGGCGGTTGAGCGCGGAGGGCCTTCGGGTCGCGCTCACCGCCCGCGACCGGACCCAACTGGACGAGACAGCCGCCGGTTGTGCCGGCCCCACACTGGTCCTGCCCGCCGACATCACCATCTCCGAGTCGGTCGACGCGGTGTTCGACGCCGTGCGGCGGGAATGGGGCCCGGTCGAGGTTCTGGTGGCCAACGCGGGTGCCGGCCACTCGGCACGGCTGGATCGCACCACGGACGCCGACTGGCAGCGCATGCTCGACGTCAACCTGACGGCGCCGTTCCGCTGCGTCCGCGCGGCCGTGCCTGCCATGCGGGACAAGGGGTGGGGCCGGATCGTGGTGATCGCGTCCACGGCGGCCAGGGTCGGCGAGCCCTACGTCGCCGCATACACGGCGAGCAAACACGGCGTGCTGGGCCTGGTCCGGTCGGCGGCCGCCGAACTCGCCGGGTCGGGCATCACGGTCAACGCGGTGTGTCCCGGTTACGTGGACACGCCGATGACCGAACAGACGGTCGCGAACATCGCGGCCCGCACCGGCCGGGACCCGACCGACGCCCGCCGGATCCTGGCGGCCAAGCAGCCCATCGGTCGCCTGATCGAACCGGACGAGGTCGCCGACGCCGTGCTGTTCTGCGTGCGCGGCGCCGGCGTGTCCGGTCAGGCGATCACTGTGGACGGAGGTGCGGTGCAGTGACCGTGGAACGGGTGAACCCGCCCGAGTTGGGCCGGCCGCGAGGTTTCTCCCATGCCGTGGTGGGCAGGGGGACCACCGTGTTCCTCGCCGGCCAGACCGCACTGGACGCCGAGGGCCGGATCGTCGGCTCCGACGTGGTAGCCCAGTTCGAGCAGGCGCTGGCCAATCTGCTGGCCGCACTGCGAGCCGCCGGTGGCACACCGGACCAACTGGCCAGCCTCACCGTCTACGTCGTGGACATGGACGACTACCGGGCGCACTCCCGGGACATCGGCCAGGTGTGGCGACGGTTGGTGGGCAACGACTATCCGGCGATGGCCGGGATCGGCATCGCCCGGCTGTGGGACGTCGAGGCGCTGGTCGAGGTCCAGGGCTTCGCCGTGCTTGCGCACTGACCTGTCGTAGCCTTGACTGTCGTCACCAACAGAGAATACTTGGACCATGACAGCGCAGGGCTCCGCTCATGTGGACACGTTCTGTCGGGACCACCTACCGCCGGTGGCCTCGTGGCCGGAGTTCGTCACCGACCTGCCGGAACTGCGTTACCCCGAGCGGCTGAACTGTGCCGTGGAGCTGCTCGACGCCGTCGATCCGGACCGGCGCTGCCTGCTCACCCCCGACGGGCGGTGCTGGACGTACGGCGAGCTCCGCTCGACGGTCAGCCGGATCGCCAGGGTGCTCACCGACCAACTCGGCGTCGTCCCGGGCAATCGCGTGCTGTTGCGCGGGCCTAACAATCCGTGGCTGGCCGCCTGCTGGCTGGCCGTGGTCGAGGCGGGCGCGGTGGTGGTCGCGACGATGCCGCTGCTGCGGGCGGCCGAACTCACCGCCATCGCCGGCATCAGCAGGCCCGATCTGGCACTGTGCGACGTGCGGTTCGCCGACGACCTGCTGGCCGCCGATCTCGGTGGCGCACCCGTCATCCTGTCCGACGATCTCACCGCCCGCATCGACGGCGCGCCGGACGATTTCCCGCCGGTGGACACGTTCGCCGACGACGTGGCGCTGCTCGCGTTCACGTCCGGCACCACGGGCCGGCCCAAGGCCACCATGCACTTCCACCGCGACGTGCTCGCTGTGGCCGACACGTTCTCCCGCCACATCGTGCGGCCCGTCGCCGACGACGTGTTCACCGGCACACCGCCGCTGGCGTTCACCTTCGGACTGGGCGGCCTGCTGCTGTTCCCGCTGCGGGTCGGCGCGGCCACGCTGCTGATCGAGAAGGCGACACCGGACGAACTCGCCGACGTCATCGAGGCCAACGAGGTGTCGGTGTGCTTCACCGCGCCCACCGCGTACCGGGCCATGCTCCGCTCCGGCCGGGCCGCGAGCCTGCGCAGCCTGCGCCGCGCGGTGTCGGCGGGCGAACACCTACCGGAGGCGACCTGGCGGGCGTTCCACGACGCGACCGGGCTGCGCCTGATCGACGGCATCGGCTCCACCGAGATGCTGCACGTGTTCGTGTCCGCCGCCGACGACGACATCCGGCCGGGCGCCACCGGCAAGGCGGTCCCCGGCTACCGCGCCACGCTGCTGGACGCCGAGGGCGAACCGGTGCCGCCCGGCACACCGGGCCGGTTGGCGGTGAAGGGCCCGACCGGCTGCCGCTACCTCGCCGACGACCGCCAGTCGGTGTACGTGCGCAACGGCTGGAACCTCACCGGTGACACGTTCGTCGCGGACGCCGACGGCTACCTGCACTACCTGGCGCGCAACGACGACATGATCGTGTCGTCCGGCTACAACATCGCAGGCCCCGACGTCGAGGAGGCGCTGCTGGCGCATCCTGACGTGCTGGACTGCTGTGTGGTGGGCGTGCCGGACGCGGACCGGGGCGAGATCGTCACGGCGTTCGTCGTGCCGCGCGCCGGCGTGACCGCGGACGACGCGCTGGTGTCGGCGTTGCAGGACTTCACCAAGCAGCGGATCGCGCCCTACAAGTATCCGAGAGCCGTGGAGTTCGTGGCCGACCTGCCGCGCAGCGCGACCGGCAAGCTCCAGCGGTTCCTGCTCCGCGGCGGGAGGCGATGATGCGCATCGCGGTGATCGGCGGCGGTCCCGGTGGGCTGTACTTCGCCGCGCTGGCCAAGCAACTCGGCCCGGCCGACGAGATCACGGTGTGGGAGCGCAACGCGGCCGACGACACGTTCGGCTTCGGCGTGGTCTTCTCCGACGAGACCCTGGGCGGCATCGAGCACGCCGACGACTGGATCCACCAGCGGATGGAGCGGGAGTTCGCGCACTGGGACGACATCGACGTCCACTTCCGCGGCCGCGTGCTGACCAGCGGTGGCCACCGGTTCGCCGCGATGAGCCGCAAGCGGCTGCTGGGCATACTGCAGCGGCGGTGCGCCGACCTCGGTGTGGACGTGCGGTTCGCCACCCAGGCACCGGACGTCGACGAGCTGGCCGCGACCCACGATCTCGTGGTGGCGGCCGACGGCGTCAATTCGGGCGTGCGCAACCGCCGCGCCGACGTGTTCCGGCCGACGCTGGACACCCGCCACTGCCGGTACATGTGGCTGGGCACCGACAAGGTGCTCGACGCGTTCACGTTCCACGTCAAGCAGACCCCGTACGGCGTCATGCAGGTGCACGGCTACCCGTACGACGCCCACAACAGCACGTTCATCGTCGAGATGAGCGACGCGGTGTGGCAGCGCGCCGGATTCGACGGTTTCGCCGCCGTGCACCTGCCGCCGGGGGAGTCGGACGAGAAGTCGGTCGACCTGGTGGCCGACATCTTCGCCGGCGAGCTCGACGGCGCCACCCTGTTCGTCAACAACTCGAAGTGGGTCCGGTTCGCCACGGTCCGCAACGAGCGGTGGTACGACGGCAACGTCATCCTGCTCGGCGACGCGGCGCACACCGCCCACTTCTCCATCGGGTCGGGCACCAAGCTGGCCATGGAGGACGCGCTCGCGCTGGTCGCCTGCCTGCACGAGCAGCCGACCGTCGCCGACGCGCTCACCGCCTACGACGCGGAACGCCGGCCGGTGGTGCAGTCCACCCAGCGGGCGGCGCAGGCCAGTCTGGAGTGGTTCGAGAACCTCGGCCAGTACGTCGACCAGGACCCGACGCAGTTCGCGTTCAACATCATGACGCGCAGCAGGCGGGTGACGTATGACAACCTGCGGGTCCGCGATCCCGAGTTCGTCGGCGACGTGGATGCCTGGTTCGCCGGTCGGTCGCGGGACCTTGGACATGGCACGGGCGAGGTGTGTCCGCCGCTGTTCCAGCCGTTCCGCCTGCGCGGACTGGAGTTGGTCAACCGGGTTGTCGTCTCACCGATGGACATGTACACCGCGACCGACGGCGTGCCGGACGACTTCCACCTGGTGCACCTGGGCGGCAAGGCGCTCGGCGGAGCCGGCCTGGTCATGACCGAGATGGTGTGCGTGTCGGATGTCGGCCGGATCACGCCCGGCTGCACCGGTCTCTACACCGACGAGCAGGCCGTGCGGTGGCGGCGGATCACCGATTTCGTGCACGGCTCGTCGGCGGCGAAGATCGGTGTCCAGTTGGGACATTCCGGCCGGAAGGGTTCGACCCGGCTGATGTGGGAGGGTATGGACCAGCCGCTGGCGGAGGGCAACTGGGAGGTGGTGGCGCCGTCGCCGGTGGCCTACCGGCCCGGTGTCAGCCAGGTGCCCAGGGAGCTGTCGGTGGCCGACCTCGGTGAGCTCCGGCAGCAGTTCGTCGATGCGACGCTGCGGGCGTCGCGGTCGGGGTTCGACCTGCTGGAACTGCACTGCGCGCACGGCTATCTGCTGTCGTCGTTCCTGTCACCGCTGACCAACCAGCGGACCGACGGTTACGGCGGTGACGTCGAGGGCCGGTTGCGGTTCCCGCTGGAGGTGTTCCGCGCGATGCGGGACGTGTGGCCGGCGGACCGGCCGATGAGCGTGCGGATCTCGGCGACCGACTGGTACGACGGCGGGAGCACGGCGGAGGACTCGGTGGCGATCGCGCGCGCGTTCGCGTCCGCCGGTGCCGATGTGATCGACGTGTCGACCGGGCAGGTGCATCCGGACGAGCGGCCGGCGTTCGGGCGGTCGTACCAGACGCCGTACGCCGACCGGATCCGTAACCAGTTGGGCGTGGCGACGATGGCGGTGGGCGCGATCTCGTCGTACGACGACGTGAACTCGATCCTGCTGGCCGGCCGAGCCGACCTGTGCCTGCTGGGCAGGGCGCACCTCTACGATCCGAACTGGACACTCCACGCGGCGGCCGACCAGGGCTACCGAGGACCCGGCGTGACATGGCCACTCCCGTGGCAGGCAGGCAGCCGCCCACCCCAGTCCGGCAGGACGGACGGACCGAGGCCACGCCTGGAGCTGGTCCGCGCGAACGGGGCCGAGGACACCCACCGCCGCTGGCGCCCTCGGTAGGTTCGCCCGCTCAGCCGGCCCGGTGGGCGATCGTCGCGCGCACGTGGTCGCGGGCCGCGCTCGCCAACTGGGCCTGGAGCGTGAAGAACAGGTCGGCCGCGCGGCTGCCGATCCAGTCCGCGGGCAGCAGTTCCGCGGGCAGACCGGGATCCAGATAGGGCAACTGCCGCCAGTCGGTCAGCACCCGCACGTAGTCGGCGAACGCTTCCGCCGGGCGGGTCGACGTCCGCCGTCGCCACCGGCGCGACATCGACGAGTGCGCCCGCAGGAACTGCTCGTACAGCGCGGCCAACTGGTCCAGGTCCCACCACTGCCGTACCTTCTCGCCAACGTCACCGAAAGCCAGGTGATCCGCGCGGAACAGGGTGGCATTGCCGGTGAGATCCAGGCGCCGCAACATGTCCGCCGTCGGCTCGTAGAGATGGGCGGGCGCGATCCACACGCCGGACGCCGCCGTGCCGAAGCCCAGCCGGGTGAGCTGGGAGCGCAGCACGTGCCGCTTGTTCCGCTCCGACTCGGGAACCGAGAACACCGCCAGCAGCCAGCCGTCCGACAGCGGCGGCCGCGACCGGCGGAAGATCCGCACGTCGCCCTCACCCAGAATCGCCTGCGCCTGCTGGGACAACTGGTAACCGGCGCCGTCCCGGCGCACCGCCTCCAGGATGCCGCGCCGCTTCAGCCGGGAGATCGACGACCGCACCGCCTGCTCGTCGACGCCGACGTCGGCGAGCAGGCTCACCAGCGACGCCACCGACAGCCAACCGCCCTCGTCCCTGGCGTACAACCCGTACACCGTCACGATGAGCCGACCCGGCTGGACCACCCGACCTGGCGGGGACTCATCGTCGGTCATGGCGCCACCCGCAGCGCCGCGCGCACCTCGTCCGGCCACGGCGTGGCACCTCCGTCGGGCAGTGCGTGCACGGCCACGACCGACCCGGACGCCACCACCCCGGCCGGACCGGTCACCTCGAACCGGAAGGTCAGCGACGTCCGCCCCACAGCCGCCACCCACAGCCGGATCGACACCGGGTCGCCGAACCACAGCCGCGCGCGGTAGTCCACCTCGTAGTGCACCCGTGGCGTCCGGCCGAACAGCCACTCGATGCCCAGGCGGCGGAGCAACTCCGCTTCGGCGTCCTCTGCCCAGCGGAGGATCGACGAATGGTGGTGGTGCCCCGCCGCGTCGGTGTCGTGCCATTCCAGCCGGCGCTCGACCGTCACCTCCGGACCAGGAGCCGCTGCGTCCATGCGCGGCATCCTAGACGGCCGTCAAGAACGCGCGATACTACGCCAGGCAGAGGCAGAACGGATGACCTGCCGGGTCGGCGAAGACGCGGAAGGTCTCGGTCTGGCCGTCCAACCGTGTCGCACCCAACTCCAACGCCCGCGCCTGGCCCGTGTCCAGGTCGTCGACCAGGATGTCCAGATGGGCCTGCTGCGGGTACGCCGGGTCGGGCCACCTCGGCGGCTGGTAGTGCTCGATCTGCTGGAACAGCACGTTCTTGCCGTCGCCGGAGATCAGCGCGCCCTCCGGACCGTCGTAGGTGACCTCCATGCCCATCAGGTCACCGTAGAAGTGGGCCAGCGTCGACGCGGCAGGCGCGTCCAGCGTGGCCGCGAACAGCTGCATCACCGGACCGACGCCGTCCTTCTGGCACAGGTCGAACGGGTGACCTGCCGGGTCGGCCAGGGTGATCCAGTTGGCGCCGTCCGCCAGGTGGGTGGCGCCGAGTGCGATCGCCTTCTCGGCGGCTGCCTTGGTGTCCTCGATCCACAGGTCGAGGTGCACCTGCTGCGGCAGCTCCTGTCCCGGCCACTTCGGCGCCACGTGGTCGGGCGCCTGCTGGAACGCGATCTCCTGGCCGTCCGGCGCGCGCATCGCGATCCAGTCCGTGTCCCTCCGGACGATCTCCCATCCGGTGAGTTGCGTGTAGAACGAGGCGAGTCTCTCGATGTCGGCCGCGTCGAGGGCGACGAGTTCGAGACGTCCGGTCACAGTCATGCGTGCATCGTGCCAACAACCACCGACAACCACACGGCGAATCAGCCGACCACGGCCGGCGTTGCTCTGGGTACTCGGGCCGCCACCGTGGGCAGCGCCAGCAGGGTGAGCGCGATCAGGTCGGTGAGCGCCATGCCGCGTTCCACCGCGCCCAGCGGAATCAGTTGCCACCACCGCTGATCGGTCACCGCCGCCACGGCGACCGCGACCAGAATGGCCCCGAACCAGGCCAACGACAGCACGGCGAACAACCGGGCCGCGAACCGCCTGCCGGGCGAGTCGGGGAACGCGGTCCGTGCCGCGGCGAGCACCGCGAACGGCAGGCACCCGAAGCCGACCAGGCTGGCTCCCCGGTGCACGGTCCCACCGAGGTTGAACCCGTTGACCACGGCCCAGTTCGCCTTGGGGAACGACACGATCACCAGCAGGCTGATCGTCCACAGTGTACCAAGGACGATCGACGCCGTCGGCAGCCTGCGCTCCCACCGGAGCCGCCCGATGATCACCGCGGAACCGGCCGCCACCAGGAGCACCGCGAGGTTGAACACCCACTTGCCGTCGGTCAGGCCGTACTGGCTGATCGTCTGGCGCGTCACGCTGATCTCGTCGGTGGGCGGGATCAGCGCGAGCAGCACGATCAGCGCCGCGCCGGCCGCCAACCCGGCGATGCCGGCGAACGCGACAGCCGGTCGAGCGGTCGGCACGCTGCCTGCCATGGTCGCAGGATAGCCAGTCGAGCTCAGCCCGTGGTGCCCGCCACGAGCAGCCTGCGGCCCAGCACGGTGGCCGCGTCCCGCAGCTCGGCGCACCCGATGATCCGGAACGGCCCCGGGATCGCGGTGAGCTCCTCGACGTACCAGGACGGGTTGCCGGTGGTGCCGACCAGCAGTGTCGTGTCGTCGTCGATGGCACTGAGCGTGCCGATGGCCCGCGACACGCACCGGCGCACCCTGCGGATCGGCGCGTCGATGACCACCTCGGCCGCGTACTCCCAACCGACCGCGAGATGGTCCTCCAATAGCCCGATCGGGTCGAGATCGGCTGGCGGGTCGAACGTCGCCGCCAGTGGTTCGACACCGCGAACCCGGTCGATCCGGTAGGCCCGCAGCGCGTCGGCGGCGTGTGCGTGGCACAGCAGGTACCACCGGCCGTGCCGCACCACCACCGCCCACGGGTCCACGTCGGTGGTCCACTCGGTGCCGGCCTCGGAGCGGTAGCCGACGCGCACCCGCCGGTGCTGCGAGCACGCCGTCACCAGCGCCGTCGTGGTGTCCGGGTCGGGCCGGGCGGCGCCTCGGTCCGGTGCCGGCGCCGTGGTCCTGCGGACCGCCTCCGCCTGCGCGGCCACCGGTTCGGGCAGCGCCCGGATGATCTTGCCCAGCGCCTTGCCCACCAGGTCGGTGGGGTCACCTGCGTCGTGGTGGCCGTCCAGCACGGCCATCACCAGGCCGAGCGCCTCGGTGGCGGTGAACACCAGCGGCGGCAGCCGCAGTCCCCGGCCCAGCCGGTAGCCGCCGTAGGGCCCGCGCGCCGACTCGACCGGGATGCCGGCCTCGCGCAGCATGCCCACGTACCGGCGGGCGGCCCGCTCGGTGACGCCGAGCTTGTCGGCCAGCCGGTCCGCCGTGATGCCGGGGCTGGCCTGCACCAGTTCCAGGGTGAGCAGGGCGCGCCCGGTGGGACTCGTGGTCATGAGTTCTCATTCCGGAAGTGGAACGTCCGGAACCGACTCTACGGTGCCCGCATGACCGAGGACATGACCATTCGCCAGCCGTCCCGGACCGCGGGCGAGGCCGAGATACTGCTGTTCGCGCTGGACCGCTCGCGCGCCACCTTCGCGTGGAAGTCCGGCGGCCTGGACGCCACTGCCCTCAACCGGCGCTTCCCGCCGTCCGAGATGACCCTGGGCGGCCTGATCAAGCACCTCGCCCTGGTCGAGGACAGCCGCACGGCGGGCGACCTGACCGGCCAACCGATCGGCGAACCGTGGGCCGGGATCGACTTCGCAGCCGACCCCGAGTGGGAGTGGCACTCGGCGGCCGACGACACGCCCGACGAGCTGTACGGCCTGTGGCACGACGCCGTGCGGCGATCCAGGGCCGCCTGGGCCGACGTGCTGGCCGACGGTGGAGTGGACCGGCCGTCGGTCCGCGAGGGCTGGTCGCCCAACCTGCGGCGGGTGCTGATCGACGTGCACGACGAGTACGCCCGGCACGTCGGCCACGCCGACCTGTTCCGCGAGGCGGTGGACGGCGTCGTCGGTGAGGACCCGCCGCGGTGACCGGCGGCATGATGACGGGCGTGCAGCCGATCACCGACCAGGACGTGCGGATCGTCCCGGCCAACGAGGCGACCTGGGCCGACATCCAGGCCGTGTTCGGCGCGGCCGACGCGCACCGGTGCCTGTGCCAGCGATTCACCATCGCCGGCTGGATCTGGCGCGACTCCACCCAGGAGCAGCGGACCGCGATGCTGCGTGAGCAGACCGCGTGCGGTGAGCCGGACGCGCCGACCACCGCCGGCCTGGTGGCCTACGTGGACGGCGAGCCCGCCGGCTGGGCCGCGGTCCGGCCGCGCACCGCCTACCCGAAGCTGCGCACGTCCCGGGTGGTGTGGGCAGGGCGGCACGAGGACAAGGCCGACGACGGCGTCTGGGCCGTGACCTGCCTGCTGGTCCGCCCGGGCTGCCGCGGTCGCGGCCTGACCTACGCCCTGGCCGCCGCGACGATCGACTTCGCCCGCGAGCGGGGCGCGGCCGCGCTGGAGGCGTACCCGATGATCACCGAGCCGGGCCGGGTGGTCACCTGGGGAGAGCTGCACGTCGGCGCCCGCCAGGTGTTCCAGGACGCGGGCTTCCAGGAGGTCACCCACCCGACCCTGCGCCGGGTGGTGATGCGGATCGACTTCGCCGGGTAGGTCAGGCCCGCTCGGCGACGCAGGTGTTGCGCAGCACGCCGACGCCCTCGACCTCGGTGACGACGGTCTGGCCGGGCCGCAGCCACGGGGACGGGTCGCGGCCCGCGGCCACGCCGCCGGGGGTGCCGGTGGCGATGACGTCGCCGGGCTCCAGGGTGACGATCTGGCTGACGTAGGACACGATGTCGGCCGGCGAGAACAGCAGGTCGTCGGTGTTGCTCTCCTGCATCACCACGTCGTCCACCAGGCAGCGCACCGGAAGGCCCCGGCCGTCCGGGCTGATCTCGTCGCGGGTCACCAGTGTCGGCCCGACGGGTGTCGTGGACTCGAACGTCTTGCCGGCCAGGAACTGCGTGGTGCGGTTCTGGAAGTCGCGGACGCTCACGTCGTTGAACACGGTCCAGCCGGCGACCCCGGCCAGCGCGCTCTCCGGCGACACGTGCCGGGTCGGCGCGCCGATCACCAGGCCCAGCTCGACCTCCCAGTCCACCGTCGTGGACACCGAGGGCACCACGATCGGGTCGAACGGCCCGATCAGCGAGAGCGCGTACTTGGCGAACAGCGTCGGGTAGTCCGGCCGGCCCCGGCCCATCTCGTCGATGTGCTGGGCGTAGTTCAGGCCGACGCAGATGATCTTCGCGGGCTGCGGCACGACGGGCGCCAGCCGCACCGAGTCCAACGGCCGGGTCGGCCCGTCCTGCGTCGCGACGTCCCGCCAGTCGGGTCGCGTCAGCAGGGCGCGGACGTCGGCGAAGGGCAGCTCGACGACGGTGTCGCCGTCGAGCCGGCCGGCGCTGGTGCCCGACTCGGTGTGGAACGTCAGCAGTCGCATGTCTACCTGCCTGTCGCGGACAACGGTGTCGCGGTGATGGTAGGGCCCGGGTGGCCCACCGGTCTTGTGAGCTCGGCGACCCCGAAGCATGATCGGGACGTGGCGATCACGGCGCTGGTGTTCGACTTCGACGGCCTGCTGATGGACACCGAGAGCTCGATGCTGGCGAGTTGGCAGCAGGAGTGGCGGCAGCACGGGCTGGAGCTGGACGTGTCGACCTTCTTCGCCGACCACGGCGGCGACCTCACCGCGCAGCGCTACGAGCAACTCGCCGCTGCCGTCGGACCGGGCTTCGACCGTGCCGTCAGCCACGCCCGCCGGATCGCTCACCGCGACCGGATGCACGCCGAACTGGAGCTGGCACCGGGGATCCGCGCCTGGCTGGACCGCGCCCGGGAACTCGGCCTCCGGCCGGCCGTCGCCAGCAGTTCGCCGCGCGCCTGGGTGACGCGCCTGCTGGCCACCACCGGCTACCTGGACCACTTCGAGACGCTCGCCTGTGGTGACGACGTGGGCGCTCCCAAACCCGACCCGGCCGTCTACACGCTGGCCCTGACCCGCCTGGCCGTCCCCGCGTGCGAGGCACTCGCCTTCGAGGACTCACCGCACGGCGTCGCAGCGGCCGCCGCAGCCGGCCTGCGCTGCGTCGCCGTGCCCAACCGCTTCACCGACCCGACCCGCTACGCCCACGCCGACCTGGTCCTGCCCGACGCGTCGGTGATGACGCTGGACGAGGTCCTGACCGCCGCCCCACCGGTCAGCTGAGCTCGGCGACCAGCGCGCGGACCCGGCGCTCGATCTCGTCGCGGATCGGCCGGATCCGCTCCACCGGCAGGCCGGCCGGGTCGTCCAGTTGCCAGTCGAGACAGCGGCGCCCGGGAGGCATCGGGCAGTCGTCGCCGCGGCCCATCGTGACCACCACGTCGGACTCGTGGACCGACGGCCGGGCGGTCACGACGCCACCGGCGTGCGCAACACGGTGGCGAGCCGGTCCAGGGTCGCCGGCAGGGCCCGGTAGTGGACCCAGGTGCCCCGGCGCACACAGTCGACGAGTCCGGCCTGGCGCAACAGCTTGAGGTGGTGCGAGATCGTCGGCTGCGACAGGTCGAAGGCGGGCGTCAGCTCGCACACGCATACCTCGCCACCCTCGGTCGACGCGATCATCGACAACAGTCGCAGCCGCACCGGATCACCCAGCGCCTTGAACACCGACGCCAACTCCACCGCCTGGTCGGCCGCCAGCGGCGCCGCCGCCAGCGCGGCACAGCACTCCTGTGTCGACATCCATCTATATTGACAACTATCAATCCAGGGCGCAAGGTGCCTGGCATGAACGAACTACGCGAAGCAGTCCGGCGCCACTACGCGGCAGCCGCAGCAGGCAACGGGTGTTGTGGCCAGAGCGAGGGCGGCCTCTCGCTCGGCTGCGGCAATCCGTTGGCCGTCGCGGACCTGCACGAGGGCGACCGGGTGCTGGACCTGGGTTCCGGCGGCGGTGGCGACGTGCTGCTGTCCGCGCGGCGCGTCGGCCCCGGCGGCCGGGTCTTCGGGCTGGACATGACCGACGAGATGCTCGCCGTCGCCACCGCGCACTGCGCGGACGCGGCCAACGTGGAGTTCCTCAAGGGCATCATCGAGGCGATTCCGCTGCCGGCCGACACGATCGACGTGGTCATCTCCAACTGCGTGATCAACCTGTCCACCGACAAGCCCGCCGTGTTCGCCGAGACCTTCCGCGTACTGCGCCCCGGCGGCCGGCTCGGCGTGGCCGACATCGTGGCCGACGACCGGCTCACCCCGGCGCAGCGGGCCGAGCGCGGGAGTCACGTCGGCTGTGTCGCGGGCGCGCTGTCGGTCACCGAGTACCGCGCCGGCCTGCGCACGGCAGGCTTCGCCGACGTCGAGATCACCCCGACCCACGAGGTGGCCGACGGCATGCGGTCGGCCCTCGTCCGCGCGGTCAAGCCCGACTGTCGCTGACCCATCTACGGTTCGGTCATGGACCAATCGCCGTGGGCGCCGGACCATCCCGTACGGCGGGTGCTGCGGGACCGGCGCGAGCAGGAGCCTGCCTGGCCAACGGAACGACGGCGCACGGTCGGACCGGCCATCGGGGGCGGCGCACTCTCAGTGGATGTCCAGCGTGAGGAACAGGGCGCACTCACCCGGCAGGCTCACCGGGTCGTAGAGCGTCTCGTCCAGCCCGCACAGCCGGAAACCCCGGCCGAGGTAGAAGCGGACGGCCGGCAGGTTCACGTTCTGCGTCTCCAACCACACCGACCGCGCCCCGAACGCCCGCGCCTGGTCGACCAGTCGCAGCATCAGCGCCGACCCCACGCCCTGCCCGCGCCGGGTCGCCGATACGTACAGGTGCTCGACCACCGCTCGCCGATTCCACCTCGAATATGTCAACTCGGCATAACCGGTGATCACCCCGTCGCACTCGGCGACGATTCCGCCTGTCACCGGTAGGACGCCGTACCGCTTGCGCAGCACATCCGGCAGTTCGTGTTCGCGCAGCCGGAAACCGAGGTCGAGTCGTTCCACCCGGTAGATCCGCCGGGTCTGGAAGGACGCGTCGATGCTGGCCACGGCGGATTCGTCCGACGGCAGCCGGATGACACGCGTGGTGATGATCGCTGACACGTACCCCTCCGCTACACCCACAGTGACTTCCTGTCCCCACCCCCATCGGCGGGGTCTGGTAACCCTCCATTTCGGGCTTTCCAGCCGGGGGACGCGAACAGGAGCCTAGCCGTGCGCCCTGGCAAATCCGGATCTCGCACCGGATCGGATTTTCCGGGCTCGGAACGTGGCGGTCGGTCATGCCCGAGGGGGGCCTCGGGTCGTGTTCGCCTTCCCCGTTCCTTTGTCGACAGTCGATTCTCCACCTGATGTGCACAAAGGCGGCCAAAACAATCATGAGACTGAGGCGACGATTGGGGCTGTTCGCGCTGACAGCCCTGTTGGGCATCTCGATGTCCGTCGCATCCGTCAGCATCGCGTCGGCCAGCTCCGTCAAACCGATGAGCCACGGGGGTGGCAGCGGCGGCGGTAGCGGCGGCGGTGACGACGGCGGCGGCGGAAGCGGCAGTGGCGGTGGCAGCGGAAGCGGCGGTGGCAGCGGCGGAGGTGGTGGCGGCAGCGGCAGCGGTGGCGGCATCGCCCGGCTGCGGCTCAACGGCACCTGCGGCGACCAGCTCACCATGCGGATCCAGAAGACTGGCGACCCGCTGAACATCGACGTCACGATCCCGTCCGCGGACCCCACCGAGGTCTGGACCCTGACCGCGACCGAACAGGACTACAACGCGGTGACCGGCGGCCGGGTCGGCGCTCCGGTCGACCTGATGGCGGGCATCCTGCCGCCGCTGGCGTTCACCACCACCGAGGGCGGGTTCGACACCACGGGCGACTTCCCCAACACGGCGGGCGTGACCCACGGCTTCAGCTACACCGCCACCAGGTCCGTGCCCACTCCGCTGACCTGCACCAACCAGGGTTTCTGGACGACGCCGACCGGTTCGCAGGGTCCGACGGCGGAGAACCCCACCGGTAGGCCGGACACCGCGCCCGCGCTGACCGGTGCCACCGAGGCGGACAGCGGCACCAACGACGTCGCACTGCAGTTCGACCAGGAGTTGCTGGCGACCGCGCAGGGCACGCCGGACGTCACCCGGTTCGCGGTCACCGTGGACGGAGTCGCGCGCACCGCCACCGGTGTCGCGGTCCTGAACGACTCGCCGCCGTTCCAGGCGGTCGTCGACGTCACGTTCAGCGGTGCCGCACTGACCAGCGGCCAGACGGTCACCGTCCAATACCGACAGCCGCTCACCAGTGGCACTCCTGCCCTGCAGGACCTGGAGAGCCACACTTCACCCGGTTTCGGCCCGGTCTCCGTACCGGCGTTCTGATCCCGACACGGGCCGCCCGGCACCCAGCCGGGCGGCCCGTGGGCCGGCTCAGCCGAACGCGGCCGCGTGGGCGTGCGCCCACTCGCGGAACGTGCGCGGCGGCCGGCCGGTCACGTCGGCCACCGTGTCGTACACCGGTGACTCGTCCAGCGTGCCGCGCACGTAGAAATCGAAGAAGGCGTCGACGTACTCGATCGGCATCTGCTTGCTCAGCTGCTCGTACGCCGCCTGGTTGGACTGCGGTTCGAAGCGCAGCGGCCGGGACAACACCTCGGCCAGCACCCGCACCCGGTCGGCCGGCCGCATGGCCACTGGTCCGGACAGCCGGTACACCTGCCCGGCGTGCCGGTCGTCGTCGGCGAGCAGCGCGGCGGCCGCCACCCTCGCGATGTCCTGCGGGTCGATCACCGCGATCGGCACGTCCGCGAACGGGGCCTCGATCACGTCACCGGACAGCAGTTGTGGCGCCCACTCCAGGGCATTGGACATGAACCCCGCCGGCCGCAGGATCGTCGCCGGCAGCCCGGACGCCCGCACCGCGGCCTCCGTCACCGACTGGTAGCGGGCGATGGCGTTGGTGGACTCCGGATCACCGGCCGAACTGCCGGACATCAACACCATCCGGCTCACCCCGGCCGCTGCCGCGTCGGCGAGCAGTTCCGGCGTGGTGGGGTAACCGGGCATCAGGAACAGGCCCGTCACGCCCGCCCAGGCCGGCCGCAGGCTCGCCGGGTCGTTGAGATCACCGCCGACGGCGTCCGCTCCGGCCGGCAGGTTCGCCGCCGGATGCCGGGTGACCGCGGTGACCGCGGTGCCCGCGTCGGCCAGCAACCGCACCAGTTCGGCGCCGACGTTGCCACTGGCACCGGTGACCAGGACTCGCATGGCTTCTCCCGTCTCGTCGTCGTCTCCACCGTAGGGCCGATCAGGCCGCCGTTGCCGCGGTCGTCGCGGTGCGGGTGGCGAGGTAGCCGTCCGGGCGGATCAGCATCGAGGCGGAGGTCCCGACGCCGTAGGTTCGGTGGGCGTCACCCGTGCTGTCGATCAGGGTGTCGCCGCCGGTGGCCGACCGGTCGGTGGTGATCCGGTGGACCGGAGTGCCGGCCGGGCAGGGTCAAGGGAGAATCCGCATGAGCCGCGAGACCGACGCCCTGACCGGGCTGCTGCCCAGCATGACCCGGCTCAGCACCACGCTGAGCGGTGGTCAGCTGTTCGAGTGGGCCACGGCCGACGAACAGCGCGGACTGGTGACCCGCGTGCCCGACCAGGACGATCAGCGGGTGCGCCTGATCACGCCGACCGCCGAGGGTGAGCGGCTCGTCGGCGGGTACCTACGGGTCATCACCGGCTGGTTCACCGCCGCCCTGGCCGGCTGGTCCGATCCGGACCGCCGCGACCCGGTCCGGCTGGTCGCGGACCCGTCGGCGTACCCGGACACGGTGGTCGGAGGCGAGCACTGAGCACGTCGGTCGCGGAGGTGGTGTCGGTCGCCGCGTTGGTGGCCGTGCTGGCGTTCGCCGTGACCCGGCCCCAGGGCCGGCCCGAGGCGGTCGCCGCGCTGCCGGCCGCCGGGCTCGTGATCGCCACCGGCGCCGTCCCGTGGCGCGCCGCCGCGAGCGAGATCGGGCGGCTGGCGCCCGTCGTCGGGTTCCTGGCCGCGGTGCTGGTCCTGGCGCAGCTGTGCGACGACGAGGGCCTGTTCCGCGCGGCCGGTGGGCTGCTCGCCAGGGGTCGGGCGGACCGGTTGCTGCCCAGGGTGTTCGTGGTCGCCGCCGGGACCACCGCCGTGCTGAGCCTGGACGCCACCGTCGTGCTGCTCACCCCGGTGGTGTTCGCCACCGCGACCCGGCTGGGCGTGCGGGCCAAGCCGCACGTCTACGCCTGCACCCACCTGGCCAACTCCGGGTCGCTGCTGCTGCCCGTGTCCAACCTGACCAACCTGCTGGCCTTCGCCGCGGCGGGTGTGTCGTTCACCCGGTTCACCGCGCTGATGGCCCTGCCGTGGCTGGTCGTGGTGGCCGCCGAGTACCTGGTGTTCCGCCGGTTCTTCGCCGCCGACCTGGCCGTCGGCCCGGTCACCCGGCCGACCGGGGCACCGGCCGACGTGCCGGTGTTCGTGCTGGTGGTGCTGGCCGCCACGCTGGCCGGGTTCGTGGTGACGTCGCTGTTCGGCGTCAGCCCGGCGTGGGCGGCGGCCGGTGGCGCGCTGGTGCTCGCGGTGCGGGCGCTGCGCCGGGGTACGACGAGCGCCGGTGCCGTGCTGCGCTCGGTGAACGTGCCGTTCCTGGTGTTCGTGCTGGCCCTGGGTGTCGTGGTGCTCGCCGTGGTGGACAACGGGTTGGCCACGGCCATCGGCCACCTCGTCCCGCGCGGCCCCGGCCTGCTGGCCCTGCTCGGTGTGGCCGCGGTGGCCGCCGCGCTGGCCAACGTGATCAACAACCTGCCCGCCGTCCTGGTGCTGCTGCCGCTGGCCGCGTCCAGTGGCACCGCCGCGATCCTCGCCGTGCTGGTCGGGGTGAACGTCGGGCCGAACCTGACCTACGTGGGATCGCTGGCCACGCTGCTGTGGCGGCGGGTGCTTCGCTCCCACGACACCAGCGCCGACCTGGGCGAGTTCACCCGGCTCGGCCTGCTCACCGTGCCTTTGTCCCTGGTGCTGGCGGTGCTGGCACTGTGGGCCGCCACTCGTGTCCTGGGAGGCTGACGTGACCGTCGTCGTGTGGTTGACCGAACAGAGCTGGCAGGCCTGTGTGGACGCGACACCGGCCGGCGCCGACGTCCTGCTGCTGTACGTGGTCGGCGAGGACGTGCCCGGCGTCGCGCACGGCGCGTTCACCGGCCTGCTCGGCAGGGGCAGGCCGGACCGCGATCCCGCCACCCGGATCGCCCAACTGGCCACCGACGCCGCCGAACAACTCCTGCACGACGCGGCGGCGCGGTTCGACCGGCCGGTGCGCCGGGAGGTGCGGCACGGGCGGGTCGGCCACGAGGTGGTGCACGCCTGCGCGGGTGCCGATCTGCTGGTGCTGGCCAGGGACGGCGACACCCACCGACTCGGCCCGCACTCCATCGGCCACGCCGGCCGGTTCGTGGTCGACCACGCGCCCTGCCCGGTGCTGCTGGTGTGGCCGGGCCCGGCACCCGATGTCGGCACGATCCCGCCGCCACCACGCTGAACCTCGCCGATGTCGGTCCCGTCGCCTAGCATCCCGGCGTGGCCGTTCACGAACTGTCCCGGGTGGACGCCCGCCGGATCGCGGTGCGGGCACAGTTGTTGGACCGGCGGCGGCCGGCCGATCTGCTGGACATGGTCCGGCGGCTGACCATGCTGCAGTTCGATCTCACCGCCGCCGTCGCGCCCAACGCCGACCTGGTGGCGTGGAGCAGGTTCGGTTCGGCGTACGCACCGGCCGAACTGACCGCCGCGCTCGCCGATCGCACCGTGCTGGAACTGCGGGGCATGATCCGGCCGGCCGAGGACGTCGCGCTGTACCGGGCCGAGATGGCCGCGTGGCCGGGGACGGGCGAACGCACCTGGCGGCACGTCCACAACGACTGGGTCGTCGCCAACGACGCCTGCCGCAAGGACATCCTCGCCCTGCTGGACGAGCGGGGCCCACTGACGTCCCGTGAGATCCCGGACACGTGTGAGCGGCCGTGGCGCTCCTCCGGGTGGACCAACAACCGCAACGTGTCGCAGATGCTGGAGTACATGGCGGTGCGCGGCGAGGTCGCCGTCGTCGGGCGCAGGGGCCGCGACCGGTTGTGGGATCTGGCAGAGCACGTCTACCCGGACGATCCCGTCGTGCCGCTGGCCGACGCGCGGCGGATCCGCGACGAACGGCGGCTGAGCGCGCTGGGCATCGCCCGCGCCACCGGACCGGAGTGCCCGGTCGAACCGATGGACGTGGCCGAGGTCGGCGAGCCGGCGGTGGTCGACGGCCTGTCCGGCACGTTCCGGGTGGACCCGGCGCAGTTGGGTCAGCCGTTCACCGGGCGGACCGCGCTGCTGTCCCCGCTCGACCGGCTGGTGTACGACCGCAGGCGGATGGTCGACCTGTTCCAGTTCGACTACCAGCTGGAGATGTACAAGCCGGCCGCCAAGCGCCGCTGGGGCTACTTCGCGCTGCCGGTCCTGCACGGCGACTACCTGGTCGGCAAGGTCGACGCCACCGCCGACCGCAAGGCGGGCGTGCTCCGCGTCGCGGCGGTCCACGAGGACGTGCCGTTCACTCCGACCATGACCGCCGACGTGCACCGCGAGATCAACGACCTCGCCTACTGGCTGGGCCTGGAGCTCAGCCTTCCGGAGTGACGGCCCGGTACCGTTCCGTCCGTTCCAGGTAGCGGTCGGTGGGCGGCACGAAGCCGAACCGCTGGTAGAGGCCGTGTGCGTCCCTGGTGTGCAGCATCCAGCGCAGATCCCGTCCCGGACCCCGCTCGATCATCGCGTCGACCAGGGCCACCCCGAGCCCGCTGCCGCGCGTCTCGGCCAGCACGTACACGTCGGCCAGGTACGCGATGGACACCCCGTCGGACACCGCACGCGCGAACCCGACCATCGCCCCGGTGGTCCGGTCGTACGCGCCGACCAGCCGCCACGCCTCGTCGAGCTGGATGTCCAGGTCCTTGCGGGTCCGCCAGGTGCTCCAGTACGCCTCTGTGGACAGGAACGCGAACGCCGCGTCCCTGTCCACCCGAGCGGGGTCATCGTCGATCTCGTGGTCCCCATGGTCGATCCGCATGCGGCCAGTGTGCCCGGCCGGAGCTCAGGAGCCGACGGCGACCAGCGGGCAGTCGACGATGAAGCCGGACGCGGCGAACGTGGTGCCGGCCGCCGTGCCGTCGAACCCGGTGACCAGGCCCCTGTCCGCCAGGTTCCGCACCTGGCCGAAGTCGGTCTGCCGGACGTTGGCGCCGGACGCCACGGCCGCCGCCGACCACTGGGTGAGATGCACGTCCCACAACGGACTGTAGTTGCCCTGCTTCGGATTCCAGCGCAGCACGTTGAGCGGGTCCTGGCCATCGAGGATCGCCGAGTTGAGGCCCTGCCGCTGCGCGTTCCCCGCACCGGTCCGGCCGTTGGTGAACGCGGCCAGCGACGCACGAGCCGACTTGCCGCTGTCGTCGTTGACCGACGGAGCCGCATTGAGCGCGGGCGCGAAGGTGACGTTCTCCAGCGCCGCCGCCACCGGGTCGGAGGCGTCGGTGGAGATGTAGTGCACCGGCTTGCCACCCTGGAAGCCGTGCGTCTCCCGGTAGGTCACGGTGTGGCGAACCAGGTCGATGCTGACCGCCTTGTTGGCCCGGCCGGTCGCGTTCGCCACCTGCGGCGCGTTCTCCACCGTGCCGTCGGGCAGCTGGATCAGCGGGCTGTAGCCGGCGTCGCCGACCGCGCTGGGCTGCGCCGCCGCGGGCGGGAAGCCCTGCGGGCCCGCGACGACCTGCCGGGTGGCGGCGGCGAAGTCGACCGTGGCCGGGAAGTTGATCGAGCCGTCCGCGTTGCGCGTGACGTGCTCGACCGCGCCGGTTCCGGTGGCGTTGGCCAGTTTCGCGG
This sequence comes from Pseudonocardiaceae bacterium, assembly GCA_036491115.1. GTDB lineage: Bacteria > Actinomycetota > Actinomycetes > Mycobacteriales > Pseudonocardiaceae > DATEPR01. The sequence goes on along the minus strand of DASXCQ010000058.1, from coordinate 42,701 downwards.
ACCGGTTCAGCCCGTTCGCCGACGCGGCGCCGCCGTCCTCGGTGTCGGTGACGATGTAGTAGACGGTCTCGCCGTGGCTCGTGCCCACGTGCAGGGGCAGCGTGACCGTGGCGTCCGGGTTCTCGTGGGCGCTCGCGATGAACAGGGATCCGCCGTCCGCGACGGCGTCGCCCGCGGTGAGCGGTAGCAGCGCCAACGGCAGCAGCAGCACGCCGGTCAGGCCGGCGATGCGCAACGATGACATCGTGTTCTCCCGTGTCGGGTGCGACCGGTGACGGTCGCGGGACACGTCCATCGGACCAGACGCGCGGGCGGAAAAGCGCGCTGTCCCAAGGAAATCTCAACTGAGCACGATGGCGACGGTCTTCTGTCGTGCGCTAACCCTGATCCGGCAGTGGTGTGCGGGAGGCGGCCATGGCCAGGGCCAGCATGTCGTAGTAGCCGACGCAGTACACGATCTCCAGGAACCCCCGCTCGCCGAACGCGGCCAGCGCCGCCGTCGCGGTCGCGTCGGGCAGGTCGCGGTCGCGCACCAGTTGCCGCACCACGTCGACCAGCAACCGGTCCGCATCGCCGAACGTGGCAGGCACCCGGCCGGCCCGCACGTCGGCGAGTTCGGCCTCGGTGAGTCCTGCCGAACGGGCCGGTCCCTCGTGCCCCTGCCACTCGATCTCGCTGCCGCGCAACCGGGCCAGCTCCAGGATGGCCAGCTCACGCGGCCGGGCGTCCAGGCCGCTGCCGAACCGGATGGCCGCCCCCAGCCGCTGGACGGCCATGCCGACCTCACCGGCGGCCACCATCGCGTTGAACGGCCCGTTCAGCCTGCCCTCCGGATCGCTCAGCGGCCAGCCCCGGGTCGTGCCCCTGCCCCGCGGGCCGTCGACGATGGCGTCGTAGACCTCACGCCGCCCCTCGTCCAACTCGTCCCGGCGCCACCACCGCAGCAGGCCGTGCCTCATCGAGTCCTCCCGATTGTCCGAAGTAGACGCTCACTCGCCGATGCGACGACGTGACTCCAGCGCGAGTCCGGCCGCAGTATCGCGCAGGACGCCGGTGACCGGCCACCTGGAGCAGCACCACGTCGTCGCGCACGGCCGAGCTTGGCCACTCCCGCACCACGAACGCGCGGACCGGATAACATCACGCCGCCGTAGGAGGCCGAACGGGCACCGAGGAGACAGAGCTGTGTATACCGGGCCGGTCATTGACACCCACACGCATCCGCTGATCAACGAGAAGCAGCGGCTCGCTGTCTTCGAGCACACCGCCCAGGACTACGCGGACAAGGCCGACGGAACCGGAGTCTCGAAAGCTGCGGCGCTCACCATCGCACAAGAGGGAGAGTTGACGGAGACGGCGAAGGACAACGACGCCGTGCTCCGGCTCGCCGAACAGTTCAACGGGTTCTACTTCCCGGTCTGCTCGGTCCATCCCCGTGACGGCCGTGCCGCGACAGCCGAACTCGACCGGGTCGCCCAGGCCGGAGCGAAGTGGCTGAAACTCCACCCGAACACCCAGCAATTCGATGTCAGCGACGACGTGGTGGTAGACATCGTACGACGAGCCGGAGAGCTGGGTATGCCGATCCTGTTCGACGCTTACTCGCCATTTGACCCGGCACAACCGGGTAAGTTCATCGAACTCGCCATGACATGCCAGGACAGCACCCTGATCCTCGCGCACGCCCACGGCCCCAACTTCTCGGCGCTTCTGGCCTACCACATGCTCGCCAAGTATCCCTGGTGGAAACGCAACGTATACATTGATGTCTCGGTCGCAGCACCGACATTCGCCGATGGCCCGTACGCGGAACAGTTCGTCTGGATCCTGCGCAAGGTAGGCATCGACCGCATACTGTTCGGCAGTGACTTTCCCCTCTACAGCCCCATCGAAGCACTCGATGCAGTGGGGTCGCTCGGCTTCACCGACCAGGAGCAGGCCCAGATTCTCCACGACAATGCCGCGACCCTGCTTGAGTAGCGCTGCGCGAACGGCCCGGCCGCGCACGTCGCGGACGCCACCCGCTTTTGCACATCCCGGCCGGGTCGTGCCGGCCGAGCCGGAGACCGGGAGTTCCCGATCACGGTGGCGCCCACCGAGCGACTGGACGCCGACGTGGTCCGGGACCACGCCGCGTTGGGCGGGCACCGGTTGGTGGCGCTGCCACCGGCGATCACGCGCTGACCTGGGGATGTTTGGCGGCGGCGACAGGCGGTGGCCGACTCGTAACCGCGCGGTGTTGCCGCTGATCGCGGCACAGGCGGGCGGCGCACGGTAGTCCGGCGGGGCATGGCCCGCGTTCCGGCGGGCCTCGCGCACCCGTCGCAAACCGGAAGGAAAGCCATGAACCGTAAGCTCATCCTGCTGGCCGCCGGTGTCGTCTCGGCCTGCACCGTCATCGCCGTGAACGTCGTACCCGCCAGCGGCCAGGTCAGCCATCCGACGCCGGCCACCGTCGCGGCCGCGTCGCCGAACAGCAGCGGCGGCACGCTTGGCACGTCGCACTTCCTGACCCTGTCGGCAGCCCAGAAGGTGGCCAACGTGGCGCTGGCCAACTGCCAGCAGCGCGGCTTCGCGGTCACCGTCACCATTCTCGACCGCGACGGCCTCGTCATCGTCCAGGAACGCGGCGACGGCGCGACCGGCGCCACGGTGAACGTGAGCGAGGAGAAGGCGTACGCGGCCGTCGGCTTCCAGAGCCCGACGTCGGCGTTACAGCAGGCAGCCACGACCCAGCCCGGGTTCACCGCCATCCCCGGCTTCGTCATCCTGCCCGGCGGCCTGCCCATCTCGGTCAACGGCTCGGTGGTGGCCGGCATCGGCGTGTCCGGCACGCCCAGCGGCGACACCGACGCCGCCTGCGCCCAGGTCGGCATCGACCAGCTCTCCTGACCCGGTGACACCCCCGGGCCGGCCGGCTCGGGGTCCACTGTGGACCACATAAGCGTTCGTGCTGACACGGAGCACAAGCTGTTCTTGGACTTTCGCCCTCCCGCTGGGCACCGTGGACACGGTGAACAACGACGAATCGCGGGGTGGCTGGGCGGCGGTGGTCGTCCTTGCCGGTGGACTGTTCGCGGCTGTGGTGTCGACGACCGTGGTCAGCGTCGCGCTGCCCACCATCGGCCGCGAGATGCATGCCGGATCCGCCCAACTGGCCTGGATCGTGGACGCCTACGTGCTGGTGTACGCCAGCCTGCTGGTGGCCGGTGGAGTACTGGGCGACCGGTACGGCCGCAAGGGCCTGTTCCTGGCCGGCGTGACCCTGTTCGGCGTCGGTGCCCTGATCACCGCCCTGGCGCCGACCGTCCCGGTGCTGCTGGCCGGACGCGTGGTGCAGGGACTGGGACCGGCGTTGCTGGTGCCGGGCAGCCTGACGATCATCCGCGCGACCTTCACCGACCCGAAACGGCGGGCCGCCGCGATCGGCCTGTGGTCCACCAGTTCCGGGCTGGCACTGGCGGTCGGGCCGGCGCTGGGCGGGGTGATCGTGAACGGCATCGGCTGGCGGTGGGTGTTCGGCGTGAACGTGCCGTTCTGTGCCGTGCTGGTCATCGCCGCCGTCCGGTTCGTGCCGGCCGTGCCCGGCAGCGGCGGTCGCGGCCGGTTCGACTGGCCGGGCGCCGTGCTCACCACACTCGCGGTCGCCGGGCTGGCGTTCGCGATCATCGAGGGGCCGGACATCGGCTGGACGTCGGCGGCCATCGTCGGCACGTTCGGCGGCGGCGTGGTCGCGCTGGCCTTGTTCGTGTGGTGGGAGCGGCGGGTCGCGCGGCCGCTGGTGGACCTGTCGCTGTTCGGCCGGCGCGGTTTCGTGGCGGCCAACGTGGCGGCCCTGGTCGTGTTCTTCGCGTTCGTCGGCTCGATCGTCTACTTCAGCGCGTACTTCCAGGACGTGCAGGGACGTTCCCCGACCGCGGCCGGGTTGGACGTGTCCGCGATCGGCATCGCCTTCGCACTGGCCGCGCCCGTGTCCGGCCGGCTGGTCGGCCGGATCGGCGCGTTCTGGCCGATGCTGGCCGGACTGACGCTCGGCGGCGCGGCGACGCTCGGCCTGCTGCGTCTGGATCCGGGCACCGGGATCGGTGCCATCTGGTGGGACTTCGCCCTGATCGGTGCCGGCATCGGCCTGTGCCTGACGCCGATGACCACGACCGCCGTGTCCGCGGTGGACTCATCGCGGGCGGGTCTGGCGTCCGCCGTGCACAACGCGTTGCGCCAGTTCGGCCAGGTGCTGGGTGTCGCGGTACTCGGTGTGATCGTCTACGCGCGAGTGCCGACGGGTGGCGGGCAGCGACTGGACCACGCGCGGTCCCTGCTGTTCGTCGACGGGTTGCACGGCAGCATCTGGGTGTCCGGCATCGCGTTGCTCGCCGCCGCCGCGCTGGTCGCGCTGCTGGCACCGGCCAGAACCGATGCGGGTGGATTCACCGGTAGCTAGAATGAACGGTTATGGAGCTGCGGCAGCTCAACTACCTGGTGACCGTCATCGACGAAGCGAGTTTCACCCGCGCGGCGGCCAAACTGCATGTGGCCCAGCCCGGTGTGAGTGCGCAGATCCGCCGGCTCGAACGGGAGGTGGGCGAACCGCTGCTGGACCGGTCCGGGCGCACGGTGCGGGCCACCGAGGCCGGCCTGGCGATGCTGCCGCACGCCAGAGCCGCACTGGACGCGGTGGCCGGCGCCAGGGCCTCGGTGGACGAACTGGCCGGGTTGGTCAGGGGCCAGGTCACGGTCGGTGCCGTCGGCCTGCTGGCGTCGGTGGACCTGCCCGGCCTGCTGGCCGGTTTCCACGAGCGTCACCCGGCCGTGGCGATCGCCGTGTCGGAGGACTCGGCGCAGCGGTTGGTCGCGGGCCTGCTCACCGGCCGGTTCGACATGGTGCTGGTCGGTGCGGGCACGCCGGCGGAGCACATGGCGACGCAGGTGGTCGCGGACGAGACGCTGACGGCGATCGTCGGTCCGGACGACCCGCTCGCCGGCCGGACCGGCGTCACGGTCGCCGGGCTGCGGCATCGCGAGTTGATCTGCCTGGTGCGGGGGACCGGGCTGCGGGCGTGTGTGGACGCGGCGTGCGCTGCCGCCGGGTTCGAGCCACGCATCGCCATCGAGGCAGGCGACCCCCGGGTGCTGGTCGAGTTCGTGGCACGCGGCCTGGGGGTGGCACTGGTGCCGGAATCGGTCGCCAGGGTCTACGGCGCCGGGGTGCGCACGCTCACGGTGCCGAGGGCGCCCAGGGCCAGGATCGTGCTCGGCTGGCGCGCCGACGGCCCGGCCGGCCCGGCGGCGCGGGTGCTGATCAGCGAAGCGCGGGAGCGGTTGTCGCCACCGGCCCGGTGAGGGTGGGCATCAGCGGATGGCGATCGCGTTGGCTGGTGAGCCGACTCCGGCCGGTAGGTTCAGCGGCACCGACACCAGAAGGCACGAGTAGCGGCCGTCCGCCGCCGACACCCTGGCCAGCTCGTCCAGGTCGAAGAACTCGCCCAGCGCGAACCCCAGCATCGGGATCAGGCGCGTGTGCAGGGAAGGCACCGCCGGGTCGCGCGGGCTCACCTCACCGGTGGGATTGTCCACCGCGACCGCCGCGAATCCCTTGTCCCACAAGTACGCCGCCATCGCCTCGCTCGCGTCCAGCCCGGCACAGGTGTCACTGTCCCGCAGCCGCACCCGTTCGACCGGCGACAACGGCAGGTAGCGACCCAGATAACCGGTGCGCACCAGCAGAATGTCACCCGGCCGGGTCTGTGTGCCCTGCCTGGCCAGCGCCGCCTCGATGTCGCCCGGCGTCACCGGGTGGCGGTCGAACGGGTCAGCCAGGTCGACATCAGCCAGCACGCCCCGGCCGGTCAGTCCGGTGTCGGCCCACACGCCGATGCCCAGCTTCCCGTCCAGGCTCGTGGCCTCGTCGGCGGACACCCCGCCGTAGTAGCCGATCTGCGGGTCTCCCCGGTGCCGCAGGCCGTCCCACTGGGTGGAGCACTGCGGGTAGAACCGGTCCAGCACGTCGTCCAGCAGGTACGGGATGATCGTCTTGATCGTGTGCTGGTAGGACTGCCGCCGGAAGAACGGCGGGTTCGGCTCGGTCAGCGGCAGGCTGACATTGACCCGTTGACCGGTCCGCACCTCGGCGACGGCCGCCGCGACCACCTCGTCGGTCAACCGGTTGACCGATCCCCGTTGGTCACCGGGCCCGAACTCGGCCCACGCACACCGCAGGCCGTTGGCGGCCAGCGGGAGATCATGGTAGCGCAGCACGCCGACATGATGGCAGAACCCCCGTTTCGCGTGTTTCGATGGCCCGCACCCGGCGGTTTGTCTACGCTGCGTGTCATGTCTGGTGTGTGGGGTGCGGGGCTGCGACTAGGTGTGCTGGCGGTGATCGCCGCGGCGAGCGTCGCCGCCTGCGGTTCCACCGTGCTCGGCACCGCGCGGCCTGCCGGGCCCGTGGTGCGGCCGACGTCGTCGTTCTCGGCCCCGCCCGCCCAGTCATCGGCGCCGGCCGCGCCACCAGCATCCGGCGGCACCCTGAACGTCGACCTGTGCACCTTGCTGAGCTGGAAGGACTTCGGCTACGGCGACTCGGGCAACGCGAAGAGCCCCACCCAGTCGGGCAACCAGGCAGGCTACAGCCAGTTCTGCCTGTGGCAGTCGCAGCAGTTCGACGCCGGCTACACCCCGCCACCTGAACCGAAGTGCAACAGCGACAAGGCGGGCAACGCGGGCGGTGCACTGTCCTGTCTGGACCAGGATACGGAGCAGTTCACCCAGATCGAGGAGAACTCGGCGTACGTGAACGTCGCGGTCGGCTGGCGTCCCGACCACGTCAAGGTGACGCCCACGAGCAGCTACACCCGCGACGGCATCAAGGTCTACCTGGACGACGCCTCGGTCAAGTCGAGCTGCATCGGCGACCTGCACTGGGCGAACGGCACCCTCCAGGTCGAGGTGCAGGACTCCACCAAGGCGAACGGCACGCCCTGCTCCCAGGTCACCAAGCTGGTCAACCTGCTGATCACCCGCCGGCCGCACTGAGCGGGGCCGCCGGGCGACCCCGCTCCGCGCGTCAGGACACCGTGCAGGTACTGCCGTTGAGCGTGAACGCCGACGGTGCGGCCGCCGTGGCGGTGTAGGCCGCCTGCAAACCGATGCTGGTCGACGCGCCGGGGGCGATGCTCCCGTTGTAGGAGAGGTTCACCGCGGTCACGCGGCCCGCTGACGGCGTGTAGGTCGCGTTCCAGCCGGACACGATGCTCTGGCCGGCCGCCAGGGTGAACCCGAGCGACCACCCGTTGATCGCGGTGGTGCCGGAGTTGGTGATGGTGAGGTTGGACGTGTATCCGGTGTTCCACGCCAGCATCGAGTCGGCGACCTGGCAACTGCCACCCACCGGCGGTGTGGTGGTCGTCGGTGGACTGGTCGGCGGCTGAGTCGGGGGTGGTGCCGTCGCCGCGCTGTTGAGGCCGAAGAACTGGATGGCGTCGGCGGCCATCCCGGTCAGCGGCAGGACGTGCCCCGCGCCCGCGATGCTGTACGCCTCGACGTCGACCGTGCCGTCAGCGGCCGTGTAGCGGGTGCGGATCCAGCCCGCCTGGGGCGTGTCGGTGGACGTGGGTGTCTGGCTGACGCCCAACACATTGGTCCACTGATTGAGCTGTTCGCCGAAGTTGTTGTAGTTCAACGTGCCGTCCGCCGTGCCGTGCCAGAGCTGCACCCTGGGCCTCGGTCCGGCGTAGCCCGGATCGGCGCCGCGCACCAGGTCGCCCCACTGCTGCGGTGTCTTGCTGATCAGCCCGTTCGCGCACTGCGTGTTCCACATCGACGGGTCGGTGGTGGCGAAACAGCCGTACGGCACGCCCATGAACGCGGCGCCGGCCTTGAACACGTCCGGGTAGTCGCCGAGCAGGACGTCGGTCATCATCCCGCCGGACGACGCACCGGTCACGAAGACCCGGCTCGGGTCACCGTTGAAGTGCTGCTCCACGTAGTCGACCATGGACACGATCCCGGCCGGGTCGCTGCTGCCGTCGTGGGTCAGCGACTGCGGGGTCGACACGTCGAAACAACTGCCGGCCCGGGTGGCCGACGGGTACACGACGATGAACCCGAACTGGTCGGCCAGCGACGCGAACTGGGTGCTACCGAAGAATCCCGGCCCCGAGCCGGTGCACTGGTGGACAGCGACCAGGATCGCCGGGCGCGCCGCCACACTGTTCGGCACGTACACGTACATGCCGAGATTGGTCGGATTGAAGCCGAAGTCGGTGATCTGGACCAGGGATGCCGCTGCCGCCGTCGGTGCCGACACGACGACGGCGATCGCCGCGACAAGCAGCGTGACGATCCCGGTGACGGCCTTGACCGCTCGTCCCACGTGCACCCTCCTCTCAAGCGAGCCGAAACTTTCCGAAACTTGTGAGAGGATGGCCACGGGCAGCGCCCGGAGCAACAGCCGGCGCACGCCGAGCCCGCTGACCACAGCCGCAAGCACCCGGTGGCGAGTAACTTTCACCACCGGGTGTCCACTATGGAACATCCGATCAGGTCAGGACGACGTCCTGGAACGCGCTGTCGTGGTCGGGGTCGAGCAGGCCGTGGGTGTGCAGCCATTTCTGGGTGACGTCGTACATCGCCCGCGTGTAGGGCTCGAAGACGATGCGCTCACCGGGACCGAAGCGACGGACGTCGACCAGGTCGGCCAGGTCGTCGGGCAGTTCGCGGGTCCAGTAGCCCTTGTACCGCTCCGGCTCCAGGTCGATGTCGCGCTGGGCCATCTCCAGGGCTTGGAAGTACTTCGCCGTGTCCTCGTGGTCGGCCGTGTCGGCGATCAGGAAGCCGACCATGAACGTGGTGTCCACCAGCTTCCGGAAGCCGAGCTGCTCGGCGATGTAGAACTGCGCCCCGAACACGTTGGCCGCGGCCACGTCACCCCGGACCAGCAGCCGCGTCCGGTCGTTGGGCAGGCCGGAGTACGAGAGCTTGATGTTCTCGAAGCCGACGAACGGTTCCAGGCCCTGTAACGCCGAGTAGTGGCTGCCCGAGTGGTAACCGACCGCGACCGGCACGCCTGCCAGGTCCGTGGGTTGCCGGTACTCCGAGTCGGGCGCGACGAAGATCCCGGCCGGCGTGACCGAGTAGGCGTGTGCCCACATCCGGCCCGCACCACCGGTGGCCGCCGCGTTCACCGCCCAGTGGCACGCCGCGGACACGTCACAGGCCCGGCCGGCCGACATGTCCTCGAACGCGCCCTTGCGCACCTCCACCGGCACGCTGTCCGCCGCACGCACCGGGGACGTCGACACCGAGGCGCCGGACAGGCCGTCGGTCTGGAACTCGTGGTCCAGGCCCACCTCGGCGAAGTAGCCCCGCTGTTCGGCCACCCATTCCTGCAACCGCGAGTGCGGCTGGATCACGTACCGGCCCATGCTGTGCTCCCGGGATGTCGACGACACCGTCGACATCCGATGCTAGGTGCTGGACCGGTCGCTGGGCCGCACTCGGAAAACCTGCAGGCGTAGGTCGTAGTACTTGGTGGTCTCGCCGACCCACCGCATGCCGAGGCGTTTCGCGGTCGCGATGGCGCGCTGGTTGTTCGGCCGGGCCACCGCGAACAGCTCCTCGACGTCCTGGGTGAACGCCCAGTCGACCAGTGCCCGCCCCACCTCGGTGGCGTAACCCTTGCCCCACTGATCGGGCTGGAACTGCCAGCTCAGCTCGAGATCGTCCTCGTAGGGCGGCAGCAACCGGATGCCCACACCGCCGATCAGCTCGCCGCCGTCGCGCCGCAGCACCGCCCACCTCCCCTGCGGGACCAGCAGGTCGGGCTGCTCGTCCTGCCACCGCCGCAGCACGTCCCGCATCGCGGCGATGTCCTCGACGCGGTCCATCGCCGGCGTCAGCCAACGGGTGACCTCCGGCACGCCGTAGATCGGCAGCGCGGCCTCGGCGTCGTCGGCGGACCAGCCACGAACGGTGAGCCGGTCGGTCACGAGCAACGGATCCATAGTGGAAACGCTACGCGCCGCACCCTCGGTGCGCGGTGTGACGTACAGCAGGTCAGTCGCCCCGACCGGCCGCTCTGCGCAGGCCGGACAGGCGCGGATCGAGGCCGGGCGGGGTGTGTGCGGTGACCAGCCTGCCGAGCGCGTGCCGGGTCCTCGGGGCGGCACGGCCGGACTCCTCGGCCTGTTCCAGCCTGCCGAGCGCGGCCCGGACCAGCTCACCGCCGACCGAGCGCAGCGGCTCGGGCGGCAGCAGGGCGGGTGGGCCGCCGGTGATCGGTGACGTCGTGTCGGCGTCGTGCCGCCCGAGCACCTGCCGGCCCAGGATCCGGCCGAACAGCGCGCTGGGCGCCACGCCGTTACCGGAGAAACCGGTGGCGTACAGGACGTTGGCGTCCGCGCCGAGCCGGCCGGCGAACGGCAGGTGACCCGGCGCCCGGTCCACCGGGCCGCCCCACGCCCTGGCCAGCGGGGTGTTGGCGAACCGGGGGAACCACCGGCGGAAGTCCGCCGCGACGGCGGCCACGGTCGCCGGGTCGTGGAAGTGCCGTGGCCCGACCCGGCCGGCGATCCCCAGCGCGCCGCCGCCCCGCCCGAAGGCGATCCGGCCGTCCGCGGTGACCTGGGCGTAGTGCACCATCAGCCGGGCGTCGCCGAGCAGTTCGCCGTCGGACCACGGCAGCGCGGTGACGGCGTCGCCGAGCGGTTCGGTGAGCACGATGTGGCTGGCCACCGGGATGGTGGCGCGGCGCAGGCCGGGCACACCGGCACTCCACGCGCCCAGCCCGAGCACCACCCGGTCGCAGTCGACGTACCCGGTAGGCGTCACCACCCGTGGCCGACGGCCGTGGCGCAGTGTCACCATCGGCGTCGACTCGTGGATGACCACGCCCAGTTCCAGCGCCACCCGCCGCAGGCCGCGCACCAGCAGCGCGGGCTGCACGGCGGCGGCGTCGGCGTGCCGGGCCCCGCCCAGCGGTACCGGCGAACCGGTCCGCGACCGCAACTCGTCCGCCGACACCGCCTCCAGCATGGCGCCCCGGTCCAGTTCCTCGGCCGTCCGCACAGCGGGTTCCCACATACCGATGTGGGCGGGCGCGCTCGCCACCCACATCGCGCCCCGCCGCCGCAGGTGGCAGTCGATGCCGTGCTCACCGCAGAACGTCTCGATGCGGTCGATGGCCCAGTGCGACCGGTCGCCCAGCCGCACCGCCTCGTCCGCGCCGAACCGGTCGACGAGACCGTCGATCTCGTCGAACCAGCCGGTCGCCCAGCCGCCGTTGCGCCCGCTCGCGCCGGCACCGCAGAACTCCCGGTCCAGCAGCACGACCTTCAGTTCCGGTGCCTGCTCCCGCAGTTCGATCGCGGTCCACAGGCCGACGTACCCGCCGCCGACCACGCACACGTCGGCGTGCACCGGCCCGGCCAGCGGCGGGCACGTCACTCCCCGGTCGGCGGCCAGCGCCTGTTCCAGCCACCACACGCCGTACGGCGGCACGGCAACCTCCTGCTCCGGCTCAGATCAGCGCCCACGCCCTGGTCAGCACGTCGCGCAGGATGCCCGCCATCTCACGGAACTCGTCCGGCCCGCAGATCAGCGGCGGCGCCAGCTGCACCACCGGGTCGCCCCGGTCGTCGGCACGGCAGTACAGGCCGGCGTCGAACAGCGCCGTGGACAGGAATCCGCGCAGCAGCCGGTCGCTCTCGTCCGCGTCGAACGTCTCCTTGGTGTCCTTGTCCTTCACCAGTTCGATGCCGTAGAAGTAGCCGTCGCCGCGCACGTCACCGACGATCGGCAGGTCCATCAGACCTTCCAGGGTGGCGCGGAAGGCGTTCTCGTTGTCCAGCACGTGCTGCGGCAGGCCCTCCCGCTCGAAGATGTCCAAATTAGACATCGCGACGGCCGCGGACACCGGGTGGCCGCCGAACGTGTAGCCGTGCGGGAAGTAGTTGCCCTCCTGGTAGAACGGCTCGGCGACCCGGTCGGACACGATGGTCGCGCCGATCGGGGAGTAGCCCGACGTCATGCCCTTGGCGCAGGTGATGATGTCCGGCACGTAGCCGAACTTGTCGCAGCCGAACATCGTGCCCAGCCGGCCGAACGCGCAGATCACCTCGTCGGACACGAGCAGCACGTCGTAGGTGTCGCAGATCTCGCGCAGCCGGTCGAAGTAGCCGGGCGGCGGCGGGAAGCAGCCGCCGGAGTTCTGCACCGGCTCGACGAACACCGCGGCCACCGTGTCCGGACCCTCGGTGAGGATCGCCTGCTCCACCCGGTCGGCCGCCCACCGGCCGAACGCCTTGAGGTCGGTGCCCAGCTCCGGCACGCCCGAGGTCTCGGCCGCCCGGTAGAAGTTGGTGTTGGGTACCTTGTGCGCGCCGGGCACCAGTGGCTCGAAGTACTTCTTGGCGTCCGGCAGGCCGGTGATGGACAGCGCACCGTGCGGCGTGCCGTGGTAGGCGATCGCGCGGCTGATCACCTTGTGTTTGTAGGGCTTGCCGGTGAGCTTGAAGTACTGCTTGGCCAGTTTCCACGCCGTCTCGACGGCCTCGCCGCCACCGGTGGTGAAGAAGATCTTGTTCAGGTCACCGGGCGCGTAGCCGGCCAGCCGGTCGGCCAGTTCGACCGCACGCGGGTGGGCGTACGACCAGACCGGGAAGAAGGCCAGTTCGGACGCCTGCCGGTAGGCGGCCTCGGCGAGTTCGGTGCGGCCGTGGCCGGCCTGCACGACGAACAGCCCGGACAGGCCGTCGAGGTAGCGCCTGCCTCGCGTGTCGTAGATGTAGGCGCCATCGCCGCGCGCGATGGTCGGCACCGGGTTGTCCCGGTACGTGGACATGTCCGTGAAGTGCATCCACAGGTGCTCGTATGCGGATCGGGACAGGGCGTCCGCGTCCGGCTCGACGCGAACCGCATCGCTGATGTCGGTCATCGGGTTCCCCATGAGTAGGTCTGCTTGCACAACCGCAGGTACACGAAGCTCTCGGTGCTGCGTACCTCGGGAATCGACCGGATGCGCTGGTTGATCACGTCCAGCAGGTGGTCGTCGTCGACGCAGACGACCTCGACGATCAGGTCGAACGAACCGGCGGTGAGCACGACGTAGTCGACCTCGGTCATCTCCGCGAGTTCCTGCGCCACCTTGCGGGTGTCGCCCTCGCAGCGCACGCCGATCATCGCCTGCCTGCGGAAGCCGAGGGTGAGTGGATCCGTGACCGCGACGATCTGCATGACCCCGTTGTCGATCAGCTTCTGCACGCGCTGGCGCACCGCGGCCTCGGACAGGCCGATGGCCTTGCCGATGGTCGCGTAGGCACGCCGGCCGTCCTGCTGGAGCTGCTCGATGATGGCCTTGGACAGGTCGTCGATCACCACGGATGACCCACCGTGCTGCTGCCGCGAGTCGCTGGACACGATCGCCATCCTGACGACTCAAGCCGTGGTTTGGCAAGTCGCATACGAAGGAATCCGTACCTCAACGGATCTGTGGTCGCCGAATCCGTCGTCACCGTGCGCTCTTGCTTCCGACTTGCGCAGGCTCACGACCTGCGGCGGAGATGAACGTTGAGATCGTTGCAAACGATGCATCCATACAAAGAATCAGTCGCGAAACGGGATGAACTCAACGGAATCACTTGTCGATGCTGCCCAGCTCTGTCACTATCCCCAGGCATACCGGAGCTCAGGAGCACGACGAGAGGCCAGGCATGCGTCACTACGTCGCGGGTCGGGAGCGGGACGGCGGGTCCGCCGACCGGTTCACCGTGACCGATCCGGCGACCGGTGAGGCGATCACGGATTTCGCACTCGCCGACGCCGCCGACGTGGCTGCCGCCGTCGCGGCGGCGAAGGCCGCGCTGCCGGAATGGGCGGGCGCCACCCCCGCCGACCGCTCCGCCACGCTGCACCGGCTGGCCCGCATCCTCGCCGACCGCACCGATGCGTTGGCCACCACCGAGTCGCGGCAGACCGGCAAACCGCTGCGCCTGTCCACCGAGTTCGACGTCCCGGTCGCGGTGGACAACGCCGACTTCTTCGCCGGCGCCGCCCGCGACCTGCGCGGCCTGGCCACCGCCGAGTACAGCGGCGACCACACCTCGTCCATCCGGCGTGAACCGGTCGGCGTCGTCGGGTCGATCGCGCCGTGGAACTACCCGCTGGGCATGGCCGCGTGGAAGGTGTTGCCCGCGGTCGCCGCCGGCAACACCATCGTGCTCAAGCCTGCCGAGATCACCCCGCTCACCGCGCTGGAACTGGCCAGGGCGGGTACCGCCGCCGGCCTGCCGGACGGCGTGGTCAACGTCGTCGCGGGCACCGGCCCGGTCGCCGGCGAGGCGCTGGTCGGCCACCCGGACGTGGACATGGTGTCGTTCACCGGGTCCACGCCGGTCGGGCGCAGGGTGATGGAACTGGCGTCCCGCACGGCCAAGCGAGTGCACCTGGAACTGGGTGGCAAGGCGCCGTTCGTCGTGTTCGACGACGCCGACCTGGAGGCCGCGGTGCACGGCGCCGTGGCCGGTTCACTGATCAACACCGGCCAGGACTGCACGGCCGCCACCCGCGCGTACGTGCACTCGTCCCGGTTCGCCGAGTTCACCGACGGCGTGGCCGCGTTGTTCCGCGGCATCACGGTGGGCGACCCGTTCGACCCGGCAACCGACATCGGCCCGCTCGTCTCCTGGCGGCAGCGGGAGCGGGTGGCCGGTTTCGTCGACCGGGCCAGGGCCGGCGGCGCCACCATCGTCACCGGTGGTGAGATCCCCGGCGGTGATCTGGCCAAGGGCGCGTACTACCCGCCGACGCTGGTCACCGGGGTCGCCCAGGACGCCGAGATCGTGCGGCGCGAGGTGTTCGGACCGGTGCTGGTCGTGCTGCCGTTCGACACCGACGACGAGGCCATCGCGCTGGCCAACGACACCGAGTTCGGCCTGGCGGCGTCGGCGTGGACCCGCGACCAGTACCGCGCGCTACGGGCCACCCGCGAGATCCGCGCCGGCTGCGTGTGGATCAACGACCACATCCCGCTGATCAGCGAGATGCCGCACGGCGGCTACCGGGCGTCCGGCTTCGGCAAGGACATGTCTGTCTACTCCCTCGAGGAGTACACGCAGATCAAGCACGTCATGCAGGACATTACCGGGGTCGCCCGGAAGAAGTGGCACCGCACGATCTTCCACACCTGACCGAGCCGACCAGACCGCCGGCGACCGAAAGGCGCACCAATGACCGATCCAGCACATGAGTCCAGCGAGATCATCGCCGACCTGGCCAAGTACGAGAACAAGACCAGGCGCAACTCGCCGACAGCCGCCCTGTCCCGCCGGTCGATGCTGCGCGGGGTGGTGTTCGGCGGCGCCGCGATCGCGGGTGCCAGAGTGCTGGCCGCGTGCGGTGTCTCGGCCGCCGGACCCAAGCCGGTGTCGCCGGGCCAGGCGGTCGGCCACGCCGGCAAGGACTTCTCCGACACCGAGAAGCTGCTCAACTTCTCCAACTGGCCGGCCTACATCGACGTCGACTCCAAGAACCAGAACGACCACCCGACCCTGGACGAGTTCACCAAGCAGACCGGCATCAAGGTGAGCTACGTCGAGGAGATCAACGACAACAACGACTTCTACACCAAGATCGACCCGGCACTGGCCGCCGGCAAGGACACCGGCCGCGACCTGGTCGTGCTGTCCGACTTCATGATCCCGAAGCTGCGGCAGCTCAACTACATCCAGGAACTGGACGCCGGCCAGGTGCCCAACCGGAAGAACATGCTGCCCACCATGCTCAACGACCCGATCGACCCGGGCCGCCGGTTCTCCATGCCGTGGGCGTCCGGCTTCACCACCATCGCCTACAACTCCGACCTGGTGCACCAGCCGATCACGTCGATCGCCGAGCTGTTCACCCGGGCCGATCTCAAGGGCAGGGTCACCCTGTTCGCCGAGATGGAGGACACGGTCGCGTTCGCGCTGTTCGCCACCGGCAAGGACCCGGCGAAGTTCAGTGACGCCGACTTCGCCGCATCGCTGGACTACATCCGCAAGGCCAAGGCCGCCGGCCAGGTCAGGCAGTTCAACGGCAACGACTACCTGTCCGACTTCCAGCAGGGCAACACCGCGGCCACCATGGCCTACTCCGGTGACGTCGCGCAGCTGGGCCAGCCCAACCTGAAGACGGTCGACCTGCCCACCGAGGGCATGCTGTCCTGGTCGGACAACATGGTCATCCCGAACTACGCGCGGCACAAGAAGAATGCCGAGCGACTGATGAACTTCTACTACCAGCCTTCGGTCTCCGCCGAACTGAACGACTACACCGACTACATCCCGCCGGTCAGCGGTGCGGACGCCGCGCTCCAGCAGCTCGACCCGGACACCGCGAAGATCCCGCTGATCGTGCCGACCGCCCAGATGCTGGCCAAGGCCCGGCCGTTCAAGTCGCTGACGATGGCCCAGCTGGACAGCTACACCGAGCAGTTCCAGCAGATCAGCGGGCAGTGACCGGCATGGCGGAGCGGCAAGCGGGCCAGGCGGGCGGTGACCTGCGGCTGGTGAACCTGACCAAGCGGTTCGGCGGCTTCACGGCCGTCGACGACATCGCCCTGACCGTCGCGGAGGGCTCGTTCTTCGCCCTGCTCGGTGCGTCCGGCTGCGGCAAGACGACGACGCTGCGGATGGTGTCCGGGCTGGAGGACCCGTCGGGCGGCCAGATCTTCCTGGGCGACGCGGACATCACCGACCACAAGCCGTTCCAGCGACCGGTCAACACGGTGTTCCAGAACTATGCGCTGTTCCCGCACCTGGACGTCACCGAGAACGTCGCGTTCGGACTGCGCAGGCGCGGGGTCAAGGACGTCCGGGAGCCGGTGGGCGCCATGCTGGACCTGGTCGAACTGGGCCACCTGGCCCGGCGCAAGCCCACCCAGCTCTCCGGCGGCCAGCAGCAGCGGGTGGCGCTGGCCAGGGCGCTGATCAACCAGCCCAGGGTGCTGCTGCTGGACGAGCCGTTGGGCGCGCTGGACCTGAAGCTGCGCCGGCAGATGCAGATCGAGCTGAAGCGGATCCAGACCGAGGTGGGTCTCACCTTCGTGCACGTCACGCACGACCAGGAGGAGGCCATGACGATGGCCGACACCATCGGCGTGATGAACGCGGGCCGCATCGAACAGCTCGGCTCGCCCGCCGATCTCTACGAGCACCCGGCGAGTACGTTCGTGGCCAACTTCCTGGGCCGCTCCAACCTGGTCGTCGGGACCGTGACCGGCGTCGACGGCGACGTCGTCGCGGTCGAGGCGCGGGGCGGGCGGCTGACCATCCCCACGCAGTCCTGCCGGGTGACCAGCGGCACGGTGATCGTCGGGGTGCGGCCGGAGAAGGTACGCATCGCCAAGTCGGTGGACGACGTGCCGCACGACCACAACGTGCTGCCCGGCGGCGTCATCACCGACGCCTCGTTCATCGGCGTGTCCACCCAGTACCTGGTGCGGATGGGCTGGGGCGAGGAACTGGCCGTGTTCGAGCAGAACACCGGCGCGGAGATCCTCCGGCCGGGCACCGAGGTGACGCTGCACTGGCACCCGGAACAGACGTTCGGGCTGGATGGCGCACAGGACATCGAGGCGGGCGCGGACGTCGACGAGGAGGCCGCGACGTGAGCGAGTGTGCGAGCGAACCATTCGACACAGTGCGTCCGCGAATGCGTCCGCCGGGCGCCAGCGAGGAGGTCGCGTGAGCGCAGCGCCGGCACCCGCCGGCATCGCCGAGGCGCCCGTTCCGTCCACCGAGGACCACGACCGACGCCCGGTCGGCCGGCCGCGTCGGCGGTTGCTGCCGTACCTGCTGTTGCTGCCCGGCATCGCGTGGCTGGTGCTGTTCTTCCTGGTGCCGATCCTCAGCTCGGTGTCCGGGTCGGTGCAGACCGGCAGCCTGGACACCGGGTTCGTGCTGGCATGGCGGTGGGCCAACTACTCGGACGCGCTGACGCAGTACCACGCCGAGCTGCTGCGCTCGCTGCTGTACTCGCTGCTGTGCACGGTGGGCTGCCTCATCCTGGCCTACCCGCTGACGTACTTCATCGCGCTGCGCAGCGGCCGCTGGAAGAACCTGCTGATCGCGCTGGTGGTCGTACCGTCGTTCACCAGCTTCCTGATCCGCACCATCGCATGGAAGACGATCCTGTCCGACAACGGTTTCGTGGTGCACGTGCTGAACGTCCTGCACATCACCAACGTGCTGTCCGCGGTCGGGCTCACCCAGGGCGACCACGTGCTGGCCAGTCCGGCGGCCGTGGTGTGCGGCATGATCTACAACTTCCTGCCGTTCACCGTGCTGCCGCTGTACGTGTCGCTGGAGAAGATCAATCCCGGGCTGCTGGAGGCAGCCCGGGACCTCTACTGCACGCCGTTCGGCACCTTCCGGCGGGTGACGCTGCCGCTGTCCATGCCGGGCGTGGTCGGCGGCACGCTGCTCACGTTCATCCCGGCCGTCGGCGACTACATCAACGCGCAGCTGCTGGGCAACCCGAACACCACGGTGATCGGCCAGAAGATCGAGGACCTGTTCCTGCGCAACCCCCTGGGCTATCCGCTGGGGTCGGCGATCTCGGTGGTGATGATGGTCGTCGTGCTGGCCATCGTGATGACCTACATCCGGCGGGCCGGGACGGAGGACCTGCTCTGATGGCCACAGCGACTCTCACCCGCCGCAGGCCCCGCCCGATCGCCTGGGCCAGGGACCACGTGCTCGCGTTCGTGGCGCTGCTGATCTTCCTGTTCCTGCTGGCACCCAACATCGTCATGCTGGTGTTCTCGTTCAACCAGCCGGTGGGCAAGTACAACTACATCTGGCACCAGTTCTCCCTGAACGCGTGGGCGCATCCGTGCGCCACCGGCGGGCTGTGCGCCAGCCTGCGGCTGTCGCTGGAGATCGGCGTCGTCGCCACGATCATCTCCACCGTGCTCGGCACGATGGTGGCCTTCGCCGTGGTCCGCCACCGGTTCCACGCCCGGTCGGCCATCAACGCGCTGCTGTTCCTGCCCATGGCCGCGCCCGAGGTCGTCATGGGCGCGACGCTGCTCACGTTGTTCTTCAACGTGATCGGCCCCGGTTCGCTCGGCTTCGGCACGATCACCATCGCGCACGTCATGTTCAGCCTGAGCTATGTCGTGGTGACGGTGAAGTCGCGGCTGGCCGGCATGGACCCGACGCTGGAGAAGGCCGCCGCCGACCTCTACGCCACGCCCCGGCAGACATTCCTCAAGGTCACGCTGCCGCTCGTGGCACCAGGCATCGCCGCGGCGGCGCTGCTGGCGTTCGCGCTGTCCATCGACGACTACATCATCACGGTGCTCACCGCGGGCAGCTCGGAGACGTTCCCGATGTTCGTGTTCGGCTCGGTGCAGCGGGCCGTGCCGCCGCAGATCGATGTGATCGGCTCGCTGATGCTGCTGATCACGATGGCGGTGATCGCGTTGTCGCTGGGCGTGAGCCAGTTGCGGGCCCGTCGGTGACCTCGAGCCTGGCCGACGCGCGGCCGGTGCCGTTCTGGCTGGACGACCCGGACCGGCCGGAGCCGCTGCCGCCGCTGACCGGCCGGGTCCGCACCGACCTGACGGTGGTCGGCGGTGGCTTCAGTGGGCTGTGGACGGCCCTGCTGGCCAAGCAGCGCGACCCCGGCCGGGACGTGCTGCTGGTGGAGGCCGCGCGGATCGGCTGGGCAGCGACCGGCCGCAACGGCGGCTTCTGCGACGCGTCGCTGACCCACGGCGTCCTCAACGGCATGGCGCACTTCCCGGACGAGAACAAGGAACTCGTCCGGCTGGGCGACGAGAACCTGGCCGGGATCGAGGACACGGTCCGCGCGCACGACATCGACTGCGACTGGCGGCGCACCGGCACGCTGTCCGTGGCGACGCAGGACTGGCAGGTAGCCGAGCTGGGGGAGTACGCCGACCTGTGCGGGCTGCCGCTGCTGTCGGCCGCCGAGGTGCGTGCCGAGGTCGACTCGCCCACCTACCTGGCCGGCCTGTGGGACCGGGACGGCACGGCGATCGTCAACCCGGCCCGGCTTGCCTGGGGCCTGCGGGACGCCTGCGTGGCCGCGGGCGTGCGCATCGCGGAGTCGACCCGGGTGAGCGGGCTCGCCTCGGACGGCACCGGCATGGTGGTGCGCGGCCCCGACTTCTCGGTCTTCTCGGACAGGGTCGCCCTGGCCACCAACGTGTTTCCGGCGCTGGTGCGGCGGGCACGGCCGTATGTGGTGCCGGTGTACGACTACGTGCTGGTCACCGAGCCGCTGTCCGACGCTCAACTGGCGGACGTCGGCTGGCGGCACCGGCAGGGGATCGGTGACTCCGGCAACCAGTTCCACTACTACCGGCTCACCGCGGGCAACCGCATCCTGTGGGGCGGCTACGACGCCGTCTACCACTACGGCAACCGCGTGGGCGCCGGCCTGGACCAGCGCCCGGCGACCTTCACCAGGCTGGCAGACCACTTCTTCGCCACGTTTCCGCAGCTGGAGGGCCTGCGCTTCACCCACACCTGGGGCGGCGCGATCGACACGTGCACCCGGTTCTGCCCGTTCTTCGGCACCGCCCACCGCGGCCGGGTCGCCTACGTCGCGGGCTACACCGGCCTGGGTGTCGGCGCGTCCCGGTTCGGCGCCCAGGTGCTGCTGGACCTGCTCGGCGGGTCGCCGACGGCGCTGACCGAACTGGAGCTGGTCCGCCGCCGCCCGGTGCCGTTCCCACCCGAACCGCTGCGCTACGTCGGCGTGCAGCTGACCAGGGCGTCCCTGGCGGCGGCCGACCGCAACGGCGGCCGCCGCAACCTGTGGCTGCGCACCCTGGACCGATTCGGCATCGGATTCGACAGCTAATCGGATCCGCCATTGTCGGCGTTACTCTTTCGACCGAAATTTCTTATAAGATTTCGCCGTCGCTGCGTGGTGTCGCGTGGTGACCGTGCGAAGTATCATCTGTCGCTGTCCCGGTGGAGCAGTGTGCCGACCCTCCAGGCGAGGGGTCTGAGAACCCTCCAGCTCAGGCTTACCTGCCCGGCCGGCCAAGGGAAAAATCGCCTTGTCGGATCTGGCAATCCGGCACTCGAGAACGCACCGCCGTGAGGTCAGGGACGTTCCCGGGGACGTCGACAGGGGTGCCTGACGTCCATCGGGGTCACTGAATCGCAGCGGCGGTAACTCATGCACAAAGGCGGGTGCTCATGCGATTGAGACAGAGACTTGGTCTACTACTCGTGATAGCGCTCATCGGCTCTGCCTTGTCCATCATCTCCGCGGGACTCGCTTCGGCAAGTCCGGCGGGCGGCATCGGTGCGCTCAGCAGCGGTGGCGGCGGTAGCGGTGGTGGCGGTAGTGGCAGTGGCGGTGGCGGTGGTGGTAGCAGCGGTGGTGGCGGTAGTGGCAGTGGCGGTGGTGGTAGCGGTAGTGGTGGCGGCGGTAGTGGTGGTGGCGGCGGTACCACCGGTACCGGCGGCGGCACCCTCAACGTCACCGGCTCCTGCGGCGACGTGATGACGTTCTCCGTGGCGGGCCTGGGTGTCGCGAACATCACGACCATCACGATTCCGGACACCAACTCCGCTGACGTGTGGACACTCACCGTCACTCAGCGGGAGTTCGACGCGGTGACAGGTGCGCCGTTCGGCAACCCGTTCCCGGTGACCAAGAACGAGTTCACGACGCCGTTGTCGTTCAACTCCGCTCACACCGGCTTCACCGCGATCGCCGACATCGAGAACCTGAGCGGGCTCACGTCCGAGATCAGCTACACCGCGACCAGAACCTCACCGGCCCAGACCTGCACCAACCACGGCTTCTGGACCGACCCGACGACCGGACCCGGTCCGGTGGCACAGAACCCCACCGGCGCTCCCGGCATCGCCGGTTGACCGACGGGTTCGCTGTGCAGGATCTGGAGAACCTGAAGGCGTTCGGTCCGATTTCGATTCCTGTTTCCTGATTCATCTCCCCGAAACGCGGGCCGCCCGGGCCGGAACACTCGCCCGGGCGGCCCGTCCCCATTGTTATTTGATGGCCATCGGGTTGAGTGGTGAGCCCACCGCGTGGGTGAACGGCAGGGGTGGGCCGCAGAACAGGAACTCGTGCACCCCGTCGTCCGCGCAGTCGGCCGCCAGCGCCTCCAGGTCCCAGATCTCGCCCACCCACAGACCGAGATGCGCGATCAGCACGATGTGCAGCGGCAGCAACACATCCGGCGTCTCACAAGGCTGCACCTCCATGCCCCACGTGTCGGTCGCGACGGCGGCGATCTCGTGCTCGGCGATCCAGTCCACACTGGCCAGACCGAGCCCTGGCGCGGGACCGCCGACGTAGTCGCCCCAGGAACCGCGCGAGCGCACCTGCGCCATCGCACCGGTACGCACCAGCACGAAATCGCCCCGCCCGACCGTCACGCCGGCCTGCTGCGCAGCCTGGTCGAGTTCGGTGCGACCGATGGCCGTGCCCGGTTCCAGCCATGGCACGCCGAGCGTCCTCGGCAGGTCCAGCAGCACGCCCCGCCCGACCATTCCGCCGGCCGCGTTGGTCACGCCGTTGCGCAGCGCTCCCTTGCTGGACACCTCGTCCGCGCCGTACCCGTTGTAGATCTTGTTCTCGAACACGACGTGCGCCAGGGAGTCCCACTGGGTTCCGCTCTGCAGCGGCAGGATCACCAGATCGTCCGTGCCTCGGAAGTACCGGTCCCGGCCGCCGTAGAAGTCCCGGACCGCCGTGCCCGCGACGGAGTCCGCGCCATCGCGGGTCATCAGGTGGATCGGGTTGAACCGGTTGTACGCGCCGGTCTGCGGTCCGTGCTCGTCGAACGGCAGCGCCAGTGACATCGGGTGGCCGCGCCGGACCAGCGTGGCCGCGTGTGCGATCGCCTCGGGCGTCACGTGGTTCAGCGTGCCCCGCTCGTCGTCCGGACCCCAGCGGCCCCAGTTGCTGTGCCGGGCGATCAGCGCCCGCACGGTGTCGATGTTCGGTCCGGTCATCACGCCATGATTGTGTCAGCGATCTCGTCGAGCAGGTGGGACACGGGCGCGGCGGCCAGCAGCGGTGGCCGAACCCCGGCCGTCGGGATGCGGCCCTGCGCATGCAGGACTGCCTTGATCACCGTGGGATTCGGCTCGGCGAACAGGGCGGTGGACAGCCGGCTCAACCGGCCGCCCAGCGGACGGGCGATGGCGATGTCGCCGTCACGCCACGCCGACACCAGCCGAGCGAACGCCGCCGTGGCCACGTGCGCGGTCGCCAGCACGGCCCCGTGCGCGCCCAGGGCCAGCAGTGTCGACGCGAACGGGTCGTCACCGCACAGGATCGCGAAGTCGGGCGGCGGGTCGGCGAGCAGTGCCAGGGTGTCGGCGTTGACCTCGCCGGGCGCGTACTTGACGCCGACGATGTTCGGTAGGGCGGCCAACCGGCGCAGCGCGTCGGCCGTCAGGTACTGGCCGGTGCGCCGGGGGACGTCGTAGACGATCACCGGGCCCGCGAGCCGCGCGAAATGGGCGATCACGCCGGCCTCACCGGGCCGGACAAAGGGCGGCACCAGACACAAGGAGGCCACCACCTCGGGCCTGTCGCGCACATCGTCGCCGCCGCCCACGATCAGCGGCGCCCCCAGCTCCCGACACACACCGCCCAGCACATCGACCACCCGGCGCTTCTCGGCGTCGGTCAGCGAGAACACCTCCGCCGTCGTGCCCAACGCCAGGAGTCCGGTCGCACCACCGGCCAGCACCTCGTGGGCCAGCGCTGCCAAGGCGTCCGCCGCCACCTCGCCGGTGGCGTCGAACGGCGTGATCAGAGGGACGAACAGGCCGGTGAGCGTCATGCGACCAGCGTGGTTGAACCGACCATGCAGAACAAGTGCATGTTACTGGCGCCGACCGTAAGCTGAGCTGATGCTCGACGTCCGCCGGTTATGGCTGCTGCGGGACCTGGCACACCTGGGCACGATCGCCGCCGTCGCCAAGGCGCATGCCTACACGCCGTCCGCCGTGTCCCAGCAACTCGCCGTGCTGCAACGAGAAGCGGGTGTGCCGCTGTTGGCGCACACCGGCCGCAGCGTCCGGCTCACGGTGGCCGGCACGGCACTGGTCCGGCACGCGGAGACGGTGTTCGCGGCGCTGGAGGCCGCGTCCGCGGATCTGGCCGCGGCCCGCACCCGCCTGACCGGCACGGTCCGCATCGGCGCGTTCCCCAGTGCCGTCCGCACCCTGCTGCCGCCTGCCTTGGTCGCGCTGGCCGGCGACCATCCCGGCCTGGACCTGATGGTCACCGAACTGGACCCGGTGGCCGTGCCGGACGCGCTGCGCGACGGGAGGCTGGACGTGGGCCTGTTGCACGACTACGACACGGCGCCGATCGCGCCCGACCCGACGCTGGACTCGTTGCCACTGCTGGACGAGACGGTGTTCCTCGCGGTGCCGTCGGCGACGGCGATCATGACCATCGGGGACGCCAGGGACGCCGGCTGGATCGTCGGCACGCCGGGCACGCTGTGCCACTCGGTGGCCGCGATCGCCTGCCGCGGGGCGGGATTCAGCCCGATGGTGCGGCATCATGCGGACGACTTCACGGCGGTGTTGGCGCTGGTCGCGGCGGGGCAGGGGGTGGCGCTGGTGCCGCACTTGGGTGCGACGGGGTTGCCGCCCGGGGTCCGGCTGGTGCCGTTGGGCGTGCGGCGGCGAACGCGGGTGGCGCATCGGCGGGGTTCGGGGACGCACCCGGCGGTGGCGGCGTGCGTGGCCGCGCTGCGGGCGTCGGCGGCGGGGTTGCGGCTACCGCAGGTAGCAGGCGCCGTTGCTGAAGGTGCAGGCTGAGTCGAGCGAGATGAGCCATTCGACGGCTGCGGCCTCGTCGGGCTGACCGTCGGATCGTCGGCTGGTGCGGTCCGGGATGCGGCAGCGAGCCGTGCCGCGTCTGTTGCTACCTCGCCGCCCACCGGGGGTGTGTCGTCTCAGGGTGGTCGACTCGGCCGGTGTGGGATCAGGCGGTTCTCGGGTGTGTCGTCCGTGGGGTGGTCGACACGCGCCGGGATCCGGTGGGCTGGCGCCTGCGAGTGCTGCGGACCGCGTCGCGCACTGGCGACGTGCGGTCACCTATCCGGCGAACCTGCGGTCACCGCAGGTAAGACGCTCCGTTGACGTCGATCACCGTGCCGGTCGCCCACGTCGAGTCGGGCGAGGCGAGCCATTCGACCGCCGCCGCGACCTCGTCCGGCTGACCGACCCGGCCGAACGGACTCTGCGCCTTGATCGCGTCCCCAGCCGGCCCCACCAAACTGTCCGCGCTCAGATCGGTCTCGATGAAGCCGGGCGCGACGGCCGCTACACCGATCCCATGCGGCGCCACCGCCACCGCCAACGACTGGGCCAGCGAGTGCAACCCCGCCTTGCTCGCACCATAGGCAGGCGCGGCAGGCTCACCCCGGTAGGCACCGCGAGACCCGACCATCACGATCCGCCCGCCCTCGGGCCCTTCCGGCCGGTGCAGCATGTGGTCGACCACCCGATGCGCCAGGCCCGCAGCCGCCAGCAGGTTGATCTCCAGTACCTGCCGCCACGACGCCATCCACTCGTCGAACGGCGTCGACGCCACCGGCTGACCGACGAACACGCCGGCACTGTGCACCCACACGTCAATCCCGCCGAAGTCGCCGACGACCACATCGACCAGCGGCGCGATCGCCTTCGGATCGGCCAGATCGGCCACCAGGATCATGTGGTCATCGCTACCAGGCAGCTCGTCGCGCAACCGCTCGGCCGCCGCCATGTTGGCCCGGCAGTGGATCGCCAGCCGGTCGCCGCGCGCCGCGAGCCTGCGGCACACCGCGGCTCCGATACCCCGTGACCCGCCGGTGACCAGCACTCGGCGGCGTGCGTTCGTCTGTGTCATCGGGACGAACGTAGACCAGAGGCGAGACAGCGGGTCAGCGCCACATCGCGCGGTACCCCTCCTGCATCTCGCGGTCCCGCTCCTCGGCGATCCGCTCCCGCTCCTGGCTGCCATGACCCGCCGGATAGCCGTACTTGGTGAGGCGCACGTCACCGCTCTCCCAGGCGTAGGACATCGAGTAGTACACGCTCACCAGCACACCCAGCACGGTCGCGGCGACGGCCAGCCAGAACACGACGTGCACCACCAGCACCAGCGGGATGAACACCACGGCCACCGCGGTCAGCGTCAGCACCACGGCCCTGGCCATGTGCCGCAACAGCCACGTCCTCGTCGTCACGTCGTGCAGCACCCACTCCCGGTACCGCTGGGGCAACCGGCCGCCCCACGCGTACCAGAGCCACTGCACAGGATTCGGCCTCAGCACCCCACCATCGTCCGCCGCCAACCTGAGTGATCGCCATGTGGCGGGCCCCAGGACGACCCTCGGGTCAACCCAACGGGAACGACGCGCACACCACGGTGCCGCCACCCGACAGCGAGTCGATGGTGAGCGTGCCGCCCAGAGCGCCCAATCGATCGGCCGACCCGGTCAGGCCGCTGCCGGCGCCGAACGCAGCCCCGCCCACGCCAGGCCCGGCTGCACCGGCCGGACGTGGTCCTCACCGACATCCAGATGCCGCCGGGTCTGACCGACGACGGCCTGCGGGCCGCGCTGGAGATCCGCGCCACCGAACCGGAGATCGGCGTGGTCGTGGTGTCGCAGTTCCTGGAGGACCGCTACGCCCTGGACCTGGTCGGCGACCGGCCGGAGGGCGTCGGCTACCTGCTGAAGGAGAAGATCGCCGACCCGGACGTGCTGGTGGACGCCGTGCGGCGGGTCGCGGACGGCCTCACCGCACTGGACCCGGACGTGATCGCCGGACTGGTCGGCCGCAAACGGGTGAACAGCCGGCTGGACGACCTGACACCGAGGAAACGCGACGTGCTGGTGCTGATGGCGGAGGGCCGGTCCAACCCGGGCATCGCGGCGCAGCTGCACGTCACCATGCCGGCGGTCGAGCGGCACATCACCAGCATCTTCACCAAACTGGGCCTGGGCGACGGCTCCGGCGGGCAGCATCGCAGGGTGCTCGCCGTCCTCCGCTATCTGGAGCGCTGACTTGCGCTGGAGCGCGCTCCAGCTTCTACGGTCGAAGGCGTGACGGACATGACCACAGCACAGCACAAGATCGGTTCCGGTTTCGACGCGACGAGCACCGCGGCACAGGTCGTGGCGGGCATCGACCTGTCCGGCCGGCTGGCGATCGTGACCGGCGGCTACTCCGGCATCGGCCTGGAGACCACTCGCGCCCTGGTCGGCGCGGGTGCGCACGTCGTCGTCCCGGCCCGCCGCATCGACACGGCACGGGAGGCGCTGGCCGGCGTGCCGCACGTCGAGATCGACGAGCTCGACCTCGGCGACCTGGACAGCGTCCGGGCGTTCGCCGAGCGGTTCCGCGCCACCGGCAGGTCGATCGACCTGCTCGTCAACAACGCGGGCGTGATGGCCTGCCCGGAGACCAGGGTCGGACCGGGCTGGGAGGCCCAGTTCGCCACCAACCACCTCGGCCACTTCGCGCTGACCAACCGATTGTGGCCGGCGATCGCGGACGGCGCGCGGGTGGTGGAGCTGTCCTCGCGCGGCCACCTCAACTCGCCGATCCGGTGGGACGACGTCCAGTTCGAGCACGGCTACGACAAGTGGCAGGCGTACGGGCAGGCCAAGACCGCCAACGTCCTGTTCGCGGTAGAGCTGAACCGGCGGGCGGGTGACCGGAACGTGCACGCCTTCGCGGTGCACCCCGGCGGCATCATGACGCCGTTGCAGCGGCACCTGACCCGGCAGGAGATGGTCGACCGCGGCTGGATGGACATGGACGGCAACATGCTCGTCCAGTTCAAGAGCCCGCAGCAGGGCGCGGCGACCACCGTCTGGGCGGCCACGTCGCCGCAGCTCACCGGCCGTGGCGGGCTCTACCTGGAGGACTGCGACGTGGCCGAGGCACTGCCGGCGACCGTGGACATCGCCAACCCGTCCGGTGTCGCCGCCCATGCCACCGACCCGGCCCAGGCCACCCGGCTGTGGGGCCTGTCGGCCGAGCTGACCGGCGTCGACGCGTTCGGCTGAGCGCGGCCGAACGGCCCAGGTTGGGGATAACGACAGTGGGTGACGCTCCGCGACAATCAGGTGGCTGATGACGGTTGTCGTCCGGGGCAGGAGCGCGGTGGTGTTGCGTCTTGAGGTGTTGGACTACACCGGTCCGACACGGTGGCGGTGGCGGCTGAGCGACGCGGACGGTGCGTCGCTGGCCGAACACACCGTCCGGTTGGACGACGGCGAGTGGCAGTTCGACGCCTTCGCCGACCTGCACCACCATCTGCGCGCGAACGCCGACCCGGATCGCAGGCTCGACCACGAGGCCGAACTGGTGGTCCAGGTCGGCGCCTGGGTCGGTGAGCGCGTGTTCGGCGACGTGGCACCGGAACTGGCGCGGGCCAGGGGACCGGTGCGGCTGGAGGTACCGGCCGAGGCCGCCGAACTGGCCTACCGGCCGTGGGAACTGGCCATGGTCGACGGCAGGCCACTGATCGCCTGCCGGGTCACCTTCGTCGTGGATGTCGGCCCGCGGACGACCCGGAAGACCGACGTCGGCGCGCGGCTGCGGATGCTCGCCGTGTTCAGCGTGCCCTCCGACGACGGCGCGCCGAACCTGCGCAAGGAGCGGTACGCGCTGGCGCGGATCGTGCACCAGATCGGCGCGATCCGTGGCACCGGCATCCAGTTGCGGGTGTTGCAGTACGGCGCGTCACGGGAACGGCTGCGGCACGCACTGGCCGAACCCGAGGGCTGGGACGTGGTGCACGTGTCCGGCCACGGCCTGCCGGCCGGCCTGGTGCTGGAGGACGAGACCGGCCGGCAGGACGTGATCGGCGTCGGCGAACTGGCGGACCTGCTGGAACCGGGCACCCACCGGATCAAGCTGGTCACGCTGTCCTCAGGGGACACGGCAGCGGTTACCAACACCGAACAGTTGCGGCAACTGGGTTTGGCGCCCGCCAAGCCGATCGCCACCGTCGAGGCCGACGGGTCGATGCCCTCGGTGGCGGCCGAACTGGCGCGGCGGCTGGACTGCGCCGTGCTGGCCATGCGCTACCCGGTGACCGACGAGTTCGCCGTGGCGCTGGCCGAATCCTTCTACCAGCAGGTGATGGGCAACGGCCTGCCGGTCGCCGAGGCGGTGCCGGTGGCGGTTGCCATGCTGGCCGGTGTCCGGCCGACGCCGGAGACGCCACCGCTGTCAGTGGCCACGCCTGCCCTGTTCGGCACGCGCGCGGTCGGCATGCGACTGGTGCCGCCGCACGGCAGGCCGCTGGTGTCCGCGTCGGAACGCGTGCGGCTGGCCGAGTTCCCGCCGCAGCCGTCCCGGTTCGTCGGCCGGGTCGGGCCGATGACCCGGGCCACCACGGTATTGGCCTCCCGCAGCGGTCTGCCCGGTGTGCTGCTGCACGGTCCGGCCGGCGCCGGCAAGACGGCGTGCGCGCTGGAACTGGCCTACGCGCACCAGGAGTCGTTCCCGGCGATGGCCTGGTACTCCGCGCCGCCGGACGGCCACGACACCCTCACCGCGCTGGCCGAGTGCGCGCTGGCGCTGGAACGCCAACTGCCCGGCCTGAAACTGGCCGCCCGGGCGCACGACCGGGCCGCGTGGCCGGAGGCCATGCCCGGTCTGACCGAGGTGCTGGAGCAGGCACGCGTCCTGATCGTGCTGGACAACGTCGAGTCCCTGCTCACCGAGACCGGTGAGTGGCGGGACGAGCGGTGGGCCCGGCTCGTCGCGGCGATGACCGCGCACCAGGGCGTCGCCAGGGTGATCATCACCTCCCGGCGGCGGCCATCCGGACTGCCGGAAACCGTTTTCGTGGAACCGATCCACGGCCTGTCGCTGGGCGAAACCGTGTCCCTGTCCCGGAATCTGCCCGGACTGCGCACGATGCTGGACGTCCGCGGCGATGCCGAGTCCCGCGACCTGGCCATCCGCACGCTGGCCGCGACGCAGGGCCTTCCCACGCTGGTCGAACTGGCCGAGGGCAACGCCGCCGACCCGGACGTGCTGCGTGCCGCGCTGGTCGAGGCGGAGCGGGTGTGGCTGGAGCGGGACGTGTCGACGCAGCCGTTCCTGGCCGGCGAGGACACCACCGCGAGCGCCGAGGACTACTACGTCGTCCTGTCCGCCTGGATCGCCAGCACGACGGCGGCGCTGGGCGCGGATGCCGCGCTGCTGTTCGACTTCCTGTGCTGCCTGGACCCGGCCGACCGGATTCCGGAGATCATCGACACCACGTGGGGCCGGATCTGGCAGGGTGAGGGCGACGCGCCGCCCACCGCCGCCGAGGCGAGGACTCTGGTGGAGCGCGGCCTGCTCGCGGTCGACACCGAGGGCGACACCGGTCTCCCGCCGCGCTACCGGATGCACCCGGACATCGCCGAGATCGGCGGCACCGCGGCCGGTGCCGCGTTCGCCGGGATGGTGGATCGCGTGGTCGGTGACTCGTGGCTGGCCACCCTGCGCGACGCGCGAGACAGGAAGGTCGAGGAGCAGCTCGCCGGGTGGGTCGTGCGTGCGGCCCGGTCGGCCGTGCCGTACCTGATGCGGCAGGACCGCTGGGCCGATCTGGCCGCGGCGGCCGATCTGGCGCTGTCCTGCGACCATTCACCGGCCACCGCGGTGCCGATGCTGCCGATGCTGGCCGAGGCCGTCGACGCCACCCGCGACGCGGACGAGGCACCGGTGGTCGAACTGATCCACGCCCAGGCGCTGGGGATCGTCGATCCCGAGCGGGCGCTGTCCGTGTGGCAGCGGCTGATGGCAGCCGCGGCGGACCGAGAGGACTACCCGGGGGCCGCGGCCATCGCCGCCGACCTGCTCCACGGGTATCGCGACAGTGGGAGATGGCAGGAGGCTCTCGAATTGGCTGACACCCAGGCTGACTACAGTGCCCGCGCGGGCGTCGGGCCCTGGACGCGGCTGGCCGACGACGGCGGGCGGTTGCAGGTGCTCTACCTGCAGGGCAACGTCCAGGACGTCCTCGACGCGGTGGACCGACACCGCGCCACGATGGCCGACCTGCCCGCCGAACCCGACGTCACCGAGACGGTCTCCCCGGCCCGGGTCCGCGAGTCCATCCTCGGTCTGGGCGTGGCGGCGGCCCACGATCTGGGCCGCTGGGTGCACGCGCTGGACCTCAACGCCGCCATCCGCGAGTCCCAGCAGGACCGGGGCGCGAGCGAGGCGGAGAAGGCGGCGACGTCGTTCAACGACTGCGGGCCGCTGCTGGGACTCAACCGGGTCAAGGACGCGGCAGAGGTGCTGCGCACGTGCCGGGACGCGTTCGAAGAGGCCAACGACACCCTGATGCTCGGTAACACGCTGTCCGCGTTGGCCGACGCCGACGGCAGGATGGGCCACATCAGGCGGTCCATCGAACTGGAGGCGCGGGCACTGCGGCTGAAGTACGAGGTCGCCGACCCCGAGTCCATCTCGGTCAGCCACTACGACCTGGCCAACTACGTCCTGCGCAACGGCGGCGACACCGCGCTGGTGTGGGCGCATCTACTGGCCGCCGCGCTGATCGGCTACCAGACCGGCAGCCCCCGGCTGCCCAGCGCGGTGCAGGCCGTCGGCCAACTGATCGGCCGGGAGGACGCGGCCGAGTCGCCGCTGACCTTCGAGGACGTGCAGAAGGTCGTGGACACCGTCCAGGGCGTGCACTTCGGCACGATGTTCGCCCACCTGCCCACCCGGGCGCCGAGCGGCCAGGAGGCGCTGGACGAGCTCATGGCGATGGTGATGCGGGCCCGGAAGTCCGCGGTGCGGGAGGCCGTGGCGGTCTGGGAGCCGATGCTGTCGGCGCTGGTCGCCGGGCAGGCGCCGGACGGCGCTCAGGCGTTGAGCGATCTGGACGAGGTGCTGACCGAACTGAGCACCGACGGGGTGTGGAAGGAACTGGTCGCCGTCCTGACCCGGATCCGGTACGGCGAGCGCAGCCGGACCCTGGCCGACAACGTGGACGACCAGGCAAGCGCGGCGATCGCGCATCGTGCCCTGGACGCGTTGGAGGGCACGGCCGACATCGACCCGAACGCGTGGCGGGCGCTGACCGAGGACGCCTGACCGTCACCGACGCCGGCGGCTCGGGCAACGACGCCCGGGCCGCCGTGCCGTGTCCACTGGCATGCTGTGGCCCGTGTCGGATGTGATCAGGGCCGAGCGGGCGTTGTTCTGCCGGGCCGAGTCGGCCGGTGTGGCCGCATCGGCGGCGGGGGTGGGCGGGCGATTCCGGACGTGGCGCCAGGGCGGGCTGCTGGCCGTGTCGGCCACCGAGCCCCGGCTGGCGTTCCTGTCCACGATTTCCGGTGTCACCCGAGGGAACATGGCGTCGGTCGGTGGCGTGTTGCGGTCGCCGGCGTGGGATGGTGTGCGGCCCACCGTCGTGGCGCCGGCCGAACTGGCGCTCGGGCTGGTGGCCGCGGGCGAACGCGCGCTGGCCACCCGACGACTCGACGAACCACCGGCGGCCGCGTCCGGCGTGACCGACGCCGACGACACCTTTCTTGACGTGCTCCTCGCCGGCTACCAGGTGACCGGCCTGATCGCCGACTACATCCGGGCCGAGCACGGCATGTCGACCGTGCACCGGTTCTTCGCCGTCGAGGACGGCACGCCGATCGCCGCCGCCGCCATGACGATCCACGACGACGTCGCCGTCCTGGGCGGCGCCAGCACCCTGCCCGACCACCGGGGGAGAGGTGCCCAGACGCGCCTGCTCGCGCACCGGCTCCGGCTCGCCACCGAAGCGGGCTGCACGCTCGCCGCGGCGACCGCCCGGCCCGGTTCGGTCAGCGCGGCCAACCTGGAACGCGCCGGTTTCACCGTCCACCGCAGGTTGGCGTGGACTACGGCTGGGTGAACGTACTGCTGCCGGTGACGGTGAAGTTCCGTGCCAGGCCCACCGTGTTCAGGTTCTGGATGGAGTCCTGGGACAGCGTGACCGGCCCGCCGGGCAGGTTCTTGCTCAGCGGTGTCACCAGCGGGATGTTGATGTCCGACCGGGGTGAGCCGAACACGTAGGGCTTGAACACCTCGACCGTGTACTGCGTGTTGGTCGAGCCGTCGGCGCCGGTGATCGACGTGCCGGTCACCCGGTAGCGCCAGTCGTGCATCGCGTAGTACCAGTCCAGGCTCTGCTGGCCGGTGACATTGCCCTGGGTGTCACGGATGTCGGTGTTCGTGTTGATCCAGCCCGAGTCGAACGCGCCCTGACCCTGGTGGGCGGCCACGAAGTCGTTGACGTCCTGCCCGAAGCTCGGCACGTCGTGCATCAGGGTCTTCGGGTCGACCTGGTAGTCCTCGCCGTTGCCGTAGAGGTAGTGCTGGAACATCCCTTCGGCGTTCCACCAGCCCTTGTACGGGCCCAGGTAGGCCAGCCCGTCGGTGCCCAGCTCGAACTTCAGGGCTCGGTCCGCGACGCCGGGCGTCGCCACGTTGTACGGCGGCAGCGGCTTCTCGTTGCCCGGTCCCAGTTTCGGCGCCGGCTTGGGCTGCTGAGTGGTGCTGAACGACTGCGCCACCTGGGCGTCGGCCTGGACGTACGCCTGGATGGCGGTGTCGACGTCGTGCACCATCGACGTCAGCGACGTGGACAGGGTGTTGAGCCCGCTGACCAGGTTCGTCTGCAGGGTGTTGTTCGCCGACCCCACCGCGCTGCCGATGGTGGCGAACGACGTGGCGTCGATGGCGCTGGAACCGAGCGAGCCGGTGGTGCCCTGGATGGAGCCGATCACCGACTGCGCGGACGTCACGAACTGCTGGGCCCCGGTGACGTTGACGGTGTAGCCGTCCGCGTCCGCGGTGACCGTGCCACCCTCCGCCATCGCCCGTCCTCCTGTCCTGCCGGGCTCCCACGATGGTGCGGCGCGTCGGCCTGCGACACGGCCGAACTACCCGCACGGACGCCGCTGCCGCACCACCCTGGCGGGGATGATGCGGCAGCGGTGGACTGTCCGGTCGGCTCAGCCGCCGGGCAGGTGGTAGTGCAGTGAGATGTTCAGCGTGGTGGCGAAGGTCAGGTACATCAGCCAGATGCCGGTGAGGATGTGCAGCAGGCCGAGCACCCGCTCACCGGGGTTCGACCCGCCGGTGCCGTCCTCACCCGCTGCCCTGCCGCCGATGCGGAAGCTCGCGAACAGTTCGGCGACGTAGATCGCGGCCAGCGCGGTGAACAGCACGCCGACCGGCCACCCGCCGACCGAGAAGAACACCCACAGGCCGAGCACCGAGATCACGATGAACGGGATCGACATGTAGCCGTTGGTCCGGGCGTCATTGCCCTGGATGCGGTTCCAGCCGAGCGCGAACCAGTGAATTCCGTATGCCGAAAATGCGAGACCCGCCGTGTACAACGCCGGGTCCTTGAAGGACTCGAACCAGGCCAGGGCGACGAAGATATAGACGCCCGTCAGGAGCTGGCAGAAGCCGGGCATCCAGATGCCCCATATGCCGGTGGCCCGGTCCACGGCAGGGTCTCGGCGTGGGAAGCCGAACAGTTCCTGCGGGCCGTAGATGAGGTAACCGGTGCCCAGTCCGAAGAACCCCAGGACTACCGGCGCGAATGCCGATGTCGCGAAGGATACGTTCATAGCACCCCGACTCGAAATATTGACGTGACTTGCATTCTGATCATGCTGCGGCGGGCCCGACTGTGCAAGCCGGGGTCATTCCGCTGTCGTTACGGCTTGATCGGTCCAGGCCCGTCCGCGGGTTGCCGCCGACTCCCGGAAACCGAGGAGGATTCTAGAACGGGGTTCTTGACACCGACTTCACCGCCGTGTGGACTCATGACGCACCTACGTCGAGAGCCGGACCCAACGGAGGGCTCCGTATGTCTCAGTTATCCGTCCACATCAGACGACAGCCACTACTGTTCGTCGCTGTGCTGTTGACATCCGCGGCGACAGTGGTCGCGATGGGCGCGATGCCGGCGTCCGCGGCACCGGGATCGTCCCCAGGGCACTCGGCCGCGCAACAGCCTGCCCGGACCACGAACCCGGATGCCGGACCGGCTTCCATCACCGGCCCGATCCCGTCCACCGCCAAGCCGGGCGACCCGTCGCACGACTACATCTTCTATGCCACGCCGTTCAACCTGAAGGCGGCGGGCTACGAGGAGCAGGAGTTCTTCATCTCGGGTACCGCCACCCGCTTCCCGTCCAACCCGACGACCGACCAGCAGCAGCAGGTGGCCAGCCCGATCGGCTCGATGCCCTACACCACACGGATCGTGGTGCGCCGGCCGATCAACCCGTCCCGCTCGGCAGGCGTCGCCGTCGTCGACTGGCAGAACGTGACCGCGGGCCACGACATCGACACCGAGTGGGGGACCAGCGGCGACTACTTCGTCCGCCACGGCTGGACCTGGATCGGAGCGTCGGTGCAGTTCACCGGCGTCAACGGCGCCGTGCCCGGCCCGACGGCCGGCCTGGGCCTGAAGGAGTGGAATCCGACCCGGTACGCCTCGCTCGACCTGACCGACGGCGGCACGGTGACGGACGACTCGCAGTCTTTCGACGTCTACACCCAGATCGGTGCGCTCGCCAAGGGCCACGGCAGGCAGGATCCGTTGTCGGACCTGCGGATCCAGGATGTCTACGCCGGTGGCGCGTCGCAGTCCGGCCACTTCCTGGGCATCTACTACAACACGATCCAGCCGCTGGCCAAGGTGTACGACGGCTTCCTGTTCGCGTTGTCGGACAGCTCCCTGCCGCCGCGTTCCGGCGTGGGCACCAAGGCGATCCGGGTCTTCACCGAGAACGACATCTTCCGCGGTGAGGGCATCGCCAGCCAAACCGTGCCGGACAGCGACTCCCTGCGCACCTGGGAGATCGCGGGCGCGTCGCACGTGCCGGCCTACTCCACCAGCACCGCCGAGACCGACTTCCGCGCCACCCTGGGCGGCATCCAGACCAGGGAGTTCGGCCCCTCGCCCGCGGTCGACTGCACGACACCCGGCCCCAGCCAGGTGACGTCGTGGCCGGTGTTCCACTCCGCCTACGACGCCCTGGACAAGTGGGTCCGCGACGGCATCCCGCCGCGTGAGGCGCAGCCGCTGGCCATCGTCGACGCGGGCCCGCCGGCCGACCTGGCCCGCGACGCCAACGGCATCGTCCAGGGCGGCATCCGGCTGCCCGACGTGGAGGTGCCGATCGCGCTGAACAACGGCATCAACTCGCCGGCCAACCTGTCCAACCCGCTGTCCGCGTTCTGCGTGCTGTACGGGACGCACCAGGCGTTCACCCAGCCGCAGCTCAACTCCCTGTACTACAGCGACAGGGACTACCGGCAACAGGTGGACGACGACGTCCGACTCCTGGAGGACCAGCACTTCCTCCTGCCGGAGGACGGCCCGGTCTTCACCGACGCGGCCAGGCACACCCACGTGGTGGGCTGACCGCGCCCGACCGACCGGTGCCCGCCCCGCGACCGTGGGGCGGGCACCGTATCGTCGCGCTCGGGAGCGACGGGAGGGCCGATGAAGATCTACACCCGCAAGGGCGACACGGGCGAGACCGGCATCTGGGGCGGCAAGCGGGTCGGCAAGGACGAGGCCCGGATCGAGGCCATCGGCACCGTGGACGAGTGCAACGCCACGCTCGGCGTGGTCGCCGCACACGTCGGCCTGCCCGGCGTGGTCGTCGACGTGCTGCGCACGGTGCAGAACGCGCTGTTCGTGGTGGGCAGCGAACTGATGGCGCCGGAGCGCACCGGTTCCGGCGCGAGCGTGCCGCGCCTGGCCGACGACGACGTGACGCACCTGGAGCGGGTCATCGACGAGTTGGACGGCACGCTGCCGGAACTGAAGAACTTCATCCTGCCCGGCGGCACTCCCGCAGCGGCCGACCTGCACGTGGCGCGGGCGGTGTGCCGGCGGGCGGAGCGGCGGGTGGCGACGCTGCGGAAGGCCGAGGAGGTCAGCCCGGCGGTGGGCCAGTACCTGAACCGCCTGGCGGATCTGTTGTTCGTGCTGGCCAGGCACGTGAACCACGAGGCGGGTGTGGCCGACGTGGCGTGGCACGCCCGTTAGAGGTGTCGAAGTACTCTTGATGCTCCCAGTCGGTGACCGTGGCGAAGAAGCGGTCGATCTCGGCCTGCTTGATCGTCACCAGGTAGTCCACGAACTGCTCACCGAGCGCCTCGGCGAACAGTTCGCTGCGCCCCAACTCGGCCACGGCCTCCAGCAGATGGGTCGGCAGCCGCGCGCCTGACCCGTCGTAGGGCCGGTCGGTGGGGTCGCCGGCACACAGGTCCCGGTCCATCCCGTCCATGCCGCACACCAGCTGCGAGGCAAGGTACAGGTACGGGTTGGCGGCCGGCTCGCCCGCCCGGTTCTCCAGGCGGGTCGCCCGATCGTCACCGCCGCCGATCACCCTGACCATCGCGCCCCGGTTGTCCACACCCCAGTTGACCAGGTACGGGGCCAGCGAGTGCCGCCGGTAGCGCTTGTAGCCGTTGAGCGTCGGCGTGGTGCACACGGTCGCGGCGCGGGCGTTGGCCAGCAGGCCGGCCAGGAGGTGCCGGCCCACCGGGGACAGCAGGTCGCCGGTGCGGCTGGCGAAGGCGTTGGCGTGCGACTCGGCGTGGTGCAGCGACTGGTGCAGGTGCCAGCCGCTGGCGGCGGTGTCGGGCATCTGCGGCACGCACATGAACGTGGCGTGCAGCCCGTTGCGCCGGCACACCTGCCGGACGGCGGTGCGGAACAGCAGCAGCTGGTCGGCCGCGTCCAGCCCGTTCGCCGGGCGGAACGTCGCCGCCAACTGGTTGGGGCCGGTGTCGACCTCGACCGACCGCAGGCCGAGGTCCAGCGCCTCGGCCGCGCCCCGGACGAGCTGCACGATGTCGTCCAGTGCGTCCAGCCGTTCGTCCTGGGCGCCGCGTGGGTCGACACCGCCTGCCACCGCCCGGAACACGTGGAACTGCACCTCGAAGCCGACGCCGTAGGCGTAGCCGCGGTCGGCCAGGCGCTCGGCGAGCCGGCAGTACAGCGCCCGCGTGTCGAACGGCGCGGGCCGGCCGTCGCGGAAATACGCGCCGCACAACACCCAGGCGGTAGCCGGCGCCCACGGCAGAACCTGAAAAGTTGTCGGGTCCGGTATCAGCAGCACGTCGGCAGCGCCGGTGAAATCCGACATTCCCGGCCCGGCATATCCACCGAAGACCGGATAGACGGTACGGTCGGACGTGTCCGCGAGCAGAATCGTGCCCGGCACGCCGTGCCCATTTGCCAGCGCTTCCAGGAATGTTCCGCGGTGAGCGCCTTACCGCGGGTCTTCCCGTGTACGTCGGGAAAACAGGTGCGCACCAGGCGAATACCGCGTGCGGTGAGCATCTCGCGGACATCGGCCGCCGCGGCGTACTGGTCGTCGCGCCAGAGCCGCTGCCGGTCGACGAAACCAGGCCGGACGGCCGTGGGCGGGTGATACCGTGCGGCCGTGCGGCGGATCCTCGTCATCGGCATCGGGGCGGGCGATCCCGAGCAACTCACCGTGCGGGCCGTTCGCCTGCTGCGCGAGGCCGACGTGTTCTTCTTCCTGGACAAGGGAGACGCGAAACAGGACCTGCTCGATGCGCGCCAGGCCATACTGGACCGCTACCGGGAACCTGGCGGCTACCGCGTGGTAACCGCGCCGGACGTCGACCGCGACCGCGCCCCCACCGACTACCCGGCCACCGTGGCGGCGTGGCGGACCCGCAGGGCCGATCTCTACGCCGACCTGATCGCCGGCCTGGGCGAGGACGAGATCGGCGCGATCCTGGCGTGGGGCGATCCCACCCTCTACGACAACACGGTCCCGGTGCTGGCCGAGGTGGCCGACCGGGGTGACGTGCCGTTCGACTTCGTGGTGGAACCGGGGATCAGCAGCATCTCGGCGCTGGTCGCCCGACACCGCGTCGCGCTGAACCGGATCGGCCGACCGGTGCAGATCACCACTGGCCGCAGGCTGGCCGAGGACGGCTTCCCGGCCGGGGTGGACGACGTGGTGGTCATGCTCGACTCGCGCGGCGCGTTCACCCGGTTCGCCGGCGAGCCCGTCGACGTCTACTGGGGTGCCTATCTGGGCACACCGGACGAGATCGTCGTGGCCGGGCCGGTCGGCGAGGTGGCCGAGCACATCCAGCGGGTCCGGGCCGAGGCCAGGGAGCGCAAGGGTTGGATCATGGACACGTACCTGCTCCGCCGCGTGGGCCCGGACGAGCATAGTTAGCTTGACAGTTAATTAACTCTATGGTGAAGTAGTCGTCATGGCCGACGACCAACTCGACGCGACGTTCGCCGCGCTCGCCGATCCGACCCGCAGGGCGATCGTGGCGCGGCTGGCCGAGGGTGACGCGACGGTCAACGAGCTCGCCGAGCCCTTCGCGCTGAGCCTGCCGGCGATCTCCAAGCACCTGAAGGTGCTCGAACGATGCGGCCTGATCACCAGGACACGCCACGCCCAGTTCCGGCCGTGCCACCTGGAACGCACGGCGCTGGACGCCGCTGTGGGCTGGATCGAGGAGAGCAGGCGGGTCTGGACCGAGCGGTTCGACAAGCTCGACCAACACCTCACGCAGGTACGCACAGAACAGGACGACTCATGAACACCGAGCTCAACATCACCCGCACCTTCGACGCGCCACGCGAACTGGTCTTCCGCTGCCTGGTCGAACCGGCCCACCTCACGCACTTCTGGGGCCCGATCGGCGTCAGCACACCCCAGGGCGAGATCACCGTCGACGCCCGGCCCGGCGGCGCGTTCCGCACCGTCATGGTCAACGACGCCGACGGCAGCCGCTACCCGACGAGCGCGACCTACACCGAGGTCACCGAGCCGGAACGGCTCGTCTGGACCGAGGACGGCTCCGGGATGACCGTCACGGCCACGTTCACCGACCTGGGTGACGGTCGCACCGAGGTGCACATCAGGCAGACCGACGTACCGGAGCCGATGATGGCGCCCGAGGCGCAGGCCGGCTTCCGCACCTCGCTGGACCGGTTCGCCGACCACCTGGCCCGCCTGGTCGCCACCGGCCGCTGAAGTCCGTCGTGGACGGTCAAGCCGGGAACAGACCGGCCAGGGCCCGGAAACACAGGTCGCGGATCTCGTCCCGGGACAGGTCCGAACCCTGGAGCCAGGCCACGCACACCGCGCGTACGAAGGCCAGCCAGCCGTGCAGCGCGACGGACGCCGCCTCCCGCTCGTGACCGTGCGGGCCCAGCGCGTCCAGCAGGCGGTTGCGCAGTACGGCGAGTTCGTCGGAGATGATCGCCTGCACCATCGGATCACCGGCCAGTGCGCCCCGGTCGGCGGTGAGGATGTTGTACCGGTGGGCGGTGCAGTAGTCCAGGTGGGCGTCCAGTCCGGCCAGTACCCGCTGGTCGATCGGTAGGCCGGCGTCGATCGGGCCGGCCGCGAGCTGCCGCTCGCCGTCCCGGCGGAAGATCGCCGCGAACAGGTCCCGCTTGCCGGGGAAGTACCGGTACAGCAGCCCGCGGGACACCCCTGCCCTGGCGGCGATGTCCGCCATCAGCACGTTCTCGTAGGGCTGCTCGGTGAACAGGTCGGCGCCGACGTCCAGCAACTCGTCGCGCCGCCGGTCCGGCGGCAACCGCCGCCCCGTCTCGGTCACCCGCCCGATCTTACTTGACAGCTGTTCAACAACGCTCTTGCGGTACAGCCGCGCAATAAGGGAGGCCGCGCGCGGTCTTCGAGGGCGTGCCGGCACCGTGCGCTGGTTCCTGGTGGTCGGCCGGCGGACCGCGCCGGGCTTCCGGCCCGGTTCGCGGCCGGCCGCGAACCGAGCCGAGGGGTGCTGGAGGACGACGATCCACGCGCCCGGCCGCACGGCTGCCGCTGATCAACGGGCTCGTGGTGCGCATCGTCGGTGCCGGTCTGCTCACGGTCCGCGTCGACCTGGACAACAACATGGACACCATGCGCGAGATGTGATGCGGTCATCGCCTACAGCCAGTAACCTTGCTGGTCTGATCGGTACGTCACGTCACCTTGGGGTGGCACGATGCCGACCACTCGCTGTCATTCCCACGAGGAGGGGGGCCGCATGGCCACGTATCGCCGTCTGTCCACGCTCACCATCGGAGTCGTGGCCGCGGTCGCCTCCGCGTTCGCCGTCGCCGCGTGCGGCGCGACCACGTCACCACCGTCCGCCCAGCCGAAGACCTGCACCACGGGCCAGATCAGCCAGGCGCCCGACCCGCAGCCGATGACGATCACCGAACTGCGCAACGCGGCGGCGGCCGCCCAGGTGCCGGCCGGCTTCAAGTCGAAGGGCACGCTGACCATCGCCACCGACGCCTCCTACGCGCCCAACGAGTTCACCGCGCAGGGTTCCGGCGACATCATCGGCATGGACGTCGACCTGGGCAAGGCCATCGGCCAGACGCTCGGGCTGAAGGTGAAGTTCGTCAACGCCAGCTTCGACGGCATCCTCGCCGGCATCCAGGCCGGCCGCTACGACCTCGGCATGTCCTCGTTCACCGACACCAAGGAACGCGAGCAGACGGTCGACTTCGTCAACTACTTCTCGGCCGGCACCTCCACCATGGTGACCAGCTGCAACCCCAAGAACATCAAGACGGTCACCGACCTCTGCGGCAAGGCCGTGGGCGCCGAGCAGGGCACCACCCAGCTCGACCAGCTCACCAAACCGGACGTGGACGGTTCCGTGGTCAAACAGTGCCAGGACGCCGGCAAGCCGGCACCCAACGCCAAGGGCTTCCCGAAGCAGACCGACGTGAACACGGCACTCCAGGCCGGTCGCATCGACGCCTACCTGGCGGACAGCCCGGTGGTGGACTACGCGCTGGAGCAGACCGGCGGCGTGTTCAAGAAGGTCGGCGGCGACCTGGACACCGCGCCCTACGGCATCGCGGTGCCCAAGGACGGTGGCACGCTGAAGAACGCCGTCCAGGCAGCCGTGCAGCAGCTGATGAAGGACGGCACCTACAAGCAGATCCTCACCCACTGGGGCGTCGCGTCCGGAGCGGTCACGACGGCGGGCATCAACGGCGCCCAGAGCTGATCGGGTCGCGAGGTGTCGACGTCGGAATCCTCGGCTGAGTCGGCGGCAGCGCCCGAACACAGCGGCGCTGCCGCGGAACAGATCGTCGCCGTACCCGTCCGGCACCCCGGCCGGTGGGTGGCGGCCGCCATCATCCTGTTGCTGGCGGCCATGTTCGTGCACGGCCTGGTCACCAACCCGGCGTGGCAGTGGAACGTGGTCGGGCAGTTCCTGTTCGACCGGCAGATCCTGAGCGGCCTGCTGGTCACCATCGAGCTGACCGTGCTGGCCATGGTGATCGGCGTGGTCCTCGGGGTGATCCTCGCCGTGATGCGGCTGTCGCCGAACCCGGTGCTGTCCGGCATCTCCTGGGTCTACACGTGGTTCTTCCGCGGCACGCCGGTGCTGGTGCAGATCGTGATTTGGTACAACCTGTCCTCGCTGTTCCCGCATCTGTCGATCGGCATCCCGTTCGGTCCGGCGTTCGCCACCGCGTCGACGAACTCACTGATCTCGAAGTTCACTGCCGCGGTTCTCGGCCTCGGGCTCAACGAAGCGGCTTACATGGCCGAGATCGTCCGTGCCGGAATCCTTTCGGTCGACGAAGGCCAGACCGAGGCAGCGTCTGCGCTCGGC
>DASXCQ010000057.1:0-21448 GCA_036491115.1 Pseudonocardiaceae bacterium | reverse complement strand
CCCGCCCTACAACTCCCGCCAGCCGACCGGTCGCTGGTGGTGGCGCATCTCGGCGAGCGCCAGCGGCACCTGGTCGTCCGGGATCTCGCGGTCGGCGGTCATGAGATCAATGGCCGTCCGACCGGTCGGACGCGCGGCCGTGGTGGAACACAACCAGTCGACAGGACTCAATAGTTCTTTGGGTGTGGCCTGCAAACATCCTTGTATCGGCGAGTGCCCGCATTCACGGTATTCAGTGGGCTCACCGGCACTCTACGGGCACCCGCAGCTCTGTTACCCACTTGTCGAGTTCTGGTGGGCAGTCCAGGTATACCTCTCGGCCGTAGCCGGTTGACCGGTAGCCGTTGGCGTCGATCCACTGGGCC
Source organism: Pseudonocardiaceae bacterium (assembly GCA_036491115.1). Lineage (GTDB taxonomy): Bacteria > Actinomycetota > Actinomycetes > Mycobacteriales > Pseudonocardiaceae > DATEPR01. The sequence continues at coordinate 21,083 of DASXCQ010000057.1, read as the reverse complement.
AGTGCCTGGCCGGTGGGGACCACGTTGGCCATGTCACCGTGGTGGACGATCGTCGCGGCCTGTGGAAGGGCAGGGATGTCGACGATGGTGAAGTCGTATTTGGCGTCCGGCTCTACCGCGACCGGTGCCGTCGCGTGGACCGTGATGGCGCCGTCCTCGGCGTCCTCGTAGTACGCGATCGGCGCGCCGACGATCGAAACACCGGCTTGGGAGAGCCGGGACATCAGCTCCACGTACAGCGGCTGGATCGCGGGACCGATGTGTTCCGGCTCGTAGCTGGCCGCCACCGCCGTCAGCTCGGCCGCCCGCACCGCCGGGACCTCCTTGACGACCACCTCGTCGCTGATCATGCTGCCCTCCCTCTCGATCGTCCGCAGGCGGGCCTCCACCTGCGCCAGGCGAGCGGTATCGGCCGCCAGCCGCGCGTGGAGCTCAGCCAGGCGCAACCGCAACATGCCGCGCAACTGTGCGACGTCGACCTCGTCGTCGAGGACCGTCCGGACCTGCTGCAGCGTGAAGCCCAGGTTCTTCAGCGCGACGATCCGGTTGAGCCGCGACAGCTGCCCCGCCTCGTACGACCGGTACCCGGTCCCCGGGTCCACGGCCGCCGGGCGCAGCAGGCCGATGGCGTCGTAGTGCCGCAGCATCCGGATGGACACCCGTCCGTGCCGCGCGAAGTCTCCGATACCGAACACGGCTACCGGTCTACCGCCTGACACCGTGTCAGGCTCAAGCAGACGGTAGCTCCGCCAGTGCCCGCTCCACCTCCGCCATCGGCAGCTCGCGGTCGACCATCTCGCCGGCCAGGTACTGGCCGTAGGCGGGCAGGTCGAGGTGGGCGTGGCCGCACAGCGCTGTCAGGATCACCTTGGACTCGCCGCTCTCCTTGCACGCCAACGCTTCCCGCACGGTGGCGGCCAGCGCGTGGGTCGGCTCGGGTGCGGGGATGATGCCTTCCGCCCTGGCGAAGCGCACGCCGGCGGCGAAGCACTCCTGCTGCGGTACCGCGATCGCCTCGATCAAGCCCAACTCGTAGATGTGCGAGAGCAGCGGCGACATGCCGTGGTAGCGCAGGCCGCCGGCGTGGATCGGGTCGGGGATGAAGTTGTGGCCGAGTGTGTGCATCTTGAGCAGCGGGGTCAGGCCCGCTGTGTCGCCGAAGTCGTAGGCGTACACGCCTCGGGTCAGCGACGGGCACGCGGCCGGCTCGACCGCGCGGATCACCGGGGACATCCGGCCGGCCAGCTTCTCGCGCAGGAACGGGAACGACAGTCCGGCGAAGTTGGACCCGCCGCCGGTGCAGCCGACGATCACGTCGGGCACGTCACCGGCCTGGGCCAGCTGCAGGAGCGTCTCCTCGCCGATCACGGTCTGGTGCAGCAGCACGTGGTTGAGCACGCTGCCCAGGGCGTAGCGGGTGTTCGGGTCGGCCGCGGCGCGCTCGACGGCCTCGCTGATGGCGATGCCGAGGCTGCCGGTCGAGTCGGGATGTTCGGCCAACACGGCCTTGCCGGACTCGGTGAGCTCGGACGGGCTCGGGTGCACCGTGGCGCCGTAGGTCTCCATCATCAGCCGCCGGTACGGCTTCTGGTCGTACGACGCGCGGACCTGCCACACCTCGCACTCCACACCGAACACCGAGCTGGCGAACGCGAGCGCGCTGCCCCACTGGCCGGCGCCGGTCTCCGTGGTGAGCTTGGTGACGCCTTCCGCCGCGTTGTAAAACGCTTGCGGCACAGCGGTGTTCGGTTTGTGTGAACCGACGGGGCTGACGCCTTCGTACTTGTAGTAGATCCGGGCCGGCGTGTCGAGGGCGCGTTCCAGCCGCCGCGCCCGGTACAGCGGAGACGGCCGCCACAGTCGGTAGACGTCCAGTACCTCACCGGGAATGTCCACGTAGCTGTCGGTCGTGACCTCCTGACCGATCAACGCCATAGGGAAGAGCGGCGCCAGGTCGTCCGGCCCGACGGGCTGGCCGGTGCCGGGGTGCAGCGGCGGCGGAGGCGGCGCGGGCAGGTCGGGAATGACGTTGTACCACTGGGTCGGCATCTCCGACTCGGCCAGCAGGTACTTCGTCTGTTCCGCCATCACAGCCCTCCAACGCGTTCTCACCCTGGTCCGGGACCCTGCCAACCTAGATGTCGCGGCCGTGGTCCACCAGAGCCGAATGAGTCAGCTCGGCCGGCAACCACGGCGCGTGGATTCGATAGGGTGAGGCGGTCCCCACCCGGATAACGCCGCGCTCACGCGACTGTGCACACAGGGAGCAGTCAGTCATCGACGAGGGTCAGCTCATTGCCGGGCACTACCGGTTGTTGGAGCGCATCGGCAGCGGGTCGATGGGGGTTGTGTGGCGGGCCCGTGACGAGCGCCTGGAACGGGTCGTGGCGATCAAGCAGCTGCTGGCCCAGCCCGGTCTGTCCGCGGACCAGCGGGAGGACGCCCGCCGCCGGGCCCTGCGGGAGGCGCGGATCGCGGCGCGACTGCACCACCCCAACGCCATCGTCGTGTTCGACGTCGCCGAACACGACGGTGACCCGTGCCTGGTCATGGAGTACCTGCCGGCCATGAGCATGGCCGCGACGCTGGCCGAACGCGGCAGCATGCCGGCCGCCGACGTGGCGGCCGTGGGCAGTCAGATCGCGTCCGCGCTGGCCGCGGCCCATGCGTCGGGCATCGTGCACCGGGACATCAAGCCGGCCAACATCCTGATCACCGACCAGGGGATCGCCAAGATCACCGACTTCGGCATCGCCAGGGCGGCGGGCGACGTCACCGTGACCAAGACCGGCATGTTCGCCGGCACCCCGGCCTACCTGGCGCCCGAGGTGGCCAGGGGACAGGACCCGACCTCCGCGTCGGACGTCTTCTCCTTCGGCGCCACCCTGTACGACGCCGTGGAGGGCGGGCCACCGTTCCCGGAGCGGCAGAACCAGCTCGCGCTGTTGCGCCTGGTTGCCGAGGGGAAGGTGCAGCCGCCGCGTCAGGCGGGTGTGTTGACCGCGCTGCTCATGCAACTGCTGCGCAGGGAGGCCGACGAGCGGCCGAGCATGGGCGACGCCAGCCGCATGCTGGCCGACCTGGCCGCGGCCAGGCCGGTGGGCGCGGTGCCGATCGGCCGCATCCCGCCGACGCTGCCCGACCTGCGGCCGTCCGAACCGGAGGCCGCCGAGCCCGAGCAGGTGCTGCCGCTGGTCACGGTGCCCCGGCCGCAGCTGTCCGACCGGCCGGCCGCGTACCGTCCGACGGCCGGCGCTCCGGGCACCCGACCTCGCCAGCCGGTGGACCGCAGGCTGGTGCTGATCGCGGTCGTGCTCGTCGTGGTGGTCCTGGTCGTGCTGGGCGTGGTGCTGCTGCTCAACTCGGGCAACTCGGGCAATCAGGCCAACGGTGGCGGCGGGGGCGGGGCCGCGACCACCACGACGACGGTCCCGGCCACGACACCGAGCACCACGACGCCGTCCGCCCCGCCCGCGCCGCCGGTGGGCCAGGCTGCGACCAGCGGCACCATCGACTACCACGCGGCGGGCGAACTGATCGTCGGCTACTTCGGCCTGGGCGACCCGGCAGGCCGCTTCGCGATGCTCACTCCGGGTGCACAGGCCGTGTTCGGCGGTTACTCCGGGTTCACCGCGTACTGGGGCACGTTCTCACAGGTCAGCTCGGCGCACGCGCAGGGTGTCACGACCAACTCGGACGGCTCGGTCGAGGTGCCCATCGACGTCACCTACACCACGGGCACCGGGTCCGCCGAGCACAGTACGACCACGCACAAACAACTGCGGGTCGTGCAGGAGAATGGCAAGCTCCTGATCGACGACAACGCCAAATAATCGGATTAGAGCCCGGCCTCCTGGAACGGGATGACCAGGGTGCGCAGCGGCCCCGAGGTGCCGTTCCGGTCGTTGGCCGGCTTCCGCTCCGGCGAGGGCGGTGGGGTGGCCTCCGGCGGGTCGTCCGCCTCCTGTACCTCGGAGACCTTGCGTGCGGACTCGCTGGCCAGCCTGCGGATCTCCGCCGTCACGTTGACGTCGGGCTTGGCGGGCGGCTTGCGGCCGCGCCGGGTGCTGGTCGGTGTTTTGTGGGCCTTTGCCACGTACCCGGCGAGTATCTCCCGGAGTGCGTCGGCATGAGCCGTGGAAAGGTCGATTTCGTAGTCGACCCCGTCGAGCGCGAAACTCACCGTTTCGTCCGCACGACCACCGTCCAGATCGTCGAGCAATTCCACAACGGTCTTGCTTGCCACGGTTCCCCTTGCGTCCCGGGTGCTCTCACGACGTGCGCAGAGGCAGGATACGAGAACAATCAGTCGCTGTCCGCGCGGCACGGCCGTGTGCCGCACGGCGAAGGTCTTGACATCGAGAATAGTCGAAGTTGAAAACTGAGATCGACCCAGGTGAGAAGGAGCCGGAGCAATGGCAGTCGATCAGGCACCGGACCGGGCCCTGGATCCCACGGGCGCACTCGACGAGGCATACGAGCGGCTGCACACCACGGGCCCGGAATTCGCCGGCTGGCTCTCCAACCACGGGCCGATGGCGGTGGAGGCGATGGTCCGCGGTGACCACGCGGACACCGTGCACCGCTGGGTGGATCGGTACAGCACGCGGCTGGACGACCTGCCGGCGGCCACCGGCACGATCGGCGACGACTGGCAGGTGGCGCTGGGCGACGAGCGGCGGATCGGCGACTGGATCGAACACTTCACCCGCACCCTGGACGAACAGCCCTGGCAGGACGTGCTGGCCGTGTGGTGGCCGAGGCTGCTGCCGGGCATCGTGGCCGGCGCGACGCACGGCGTGATCCGGGTCGGCCACGCGGTGCGGGTACTGCTGGCCGAACAGCCGACCGAACCCAGGATCGCCGAGCTCGGCCACGGCCTCGGCTACTGGGCGGCCCGGTGGCAGCTGGTGCCGGGTGTGGTGGCCCCGGCGGGCGCCCGGGAGGCGGCCGCCGCGCTGCGCGGAGTGGCCCGGCTGCCCGAGCAGACCGGTGACATCCGGGAGCGGGTGGCGCGGCTGGCCGACCTGCACGGTTGGAGCGACTCCATGGCAGCGCTGCGGGCACCCGGGGGACCGGACGACGTGCCGGGCCTGCTCGCTGACGTGGTGGACAGCGCGGTGCTGCGCTACCGCACCCACGGGCACGGCTCCGGCGTGATGATGGTGCACTCCGCCACCGCGCCCAACGCCGTGCTGCGGGTTCTGCCGGCGTTGCCCAAGGGCACGTGGGCGGACAGTCTGGCGGCCGCGTGGGCGGCGACCGCGACCGTCACCTCGGTCTATGCGCCGGCCGAACCCGCGGCCGAGGCCGATCTGCCGGCACCGACGGACACCGCGGCCGACGCGTTGGCGCTGGCGCTGCGCAACGGCAACGAGCACGCGATCAAGTTCGCCGACACGGCCACGGACACCTATGCCAGGACGGGAGATCCGGCCGCGCTGTCCGGCGCCGTGCGGGCCACGACGCTGATCGACGACTAGGGATCAGCGGGCGTAGTCGTAGAAACCGCGGCCGGTCTTCTTGCCCAGCAGGCCGGCGTCGACCATGCGCAGCAGCAGCGGCGGCGCGGAGAACAGCGGTTCCTTGAACTCCGCGTACATCGACTCGGCGACCGCCTTGGTGGTGTCCAGCCCGATGAGGTCCGTCAGCCGCAGCGGACCCATCGGGTGGGCGCAGCCGAGCACCATGCCGTTGTCGATGTCCTCGGCGGACGCGAAACCGGACTCGAACATCCGGATCGCCGACAGCAGGTAGGGGATCAGCAGGGCGTTCACCACGAAACCGGCCCTGTCCTGCGAGCGCACCACGGTCTTGCCGAGCACGTCGGTGACGAACGCGTCGGCCGCCACCTGGGTGTCCTCGCTGGTCAGCAGGGACGGGATCAGCTCGACCAGCTTGAGCACCGGCACCGGGTTGAAGAAGTGCACGCCGACGACCTGTTCCGGCCGCTTGGTCGCCATGGCCAGCTTCATGATCGGGATGGACGACGTGTTGGAGGCGAAGATCGCGTCCGGGCTGGTCACAACCTTGTCCAGGAGGGTGAACACGCCGATCTTGGTGGGTTCGTGCTCGGCGACGGCCTCGACGATGAACTGCCGGTCGGCGAAGTCGCCCAGATCGGTGGTGAATGCCAGCCGCTCCAGGGCGGCGTCCCGCTCGTCGTCGGACAGCTTGCCCGACCGCACACCGCGGGCCAGCGACCTCATGATCCGGTCCCGGCCCGCCTCGGCGGCGTCGCCGTCGACCTCGTCGATCAGGACGTCCAGCCCGGCACGGGCACAGACCTCCGCGATGCCCGATCCCATCAGGCCAGAGCCGACGATCCCGATCCGGCTGATCTCACCCACGCGCCCGTCCTCCTTCGCACCGGCAGCTTCCGCTGTCCCACAGTAGTGCGGCCGGTCAGCCGGTGGACGTGCCCTCGGGCGGCAACCGCTCGGGGTCCAGGTGGGCGTAGACGCGCAACAGCAGGCGGTGCAGTTGGGCCTTCTCCGGTTCGGTGAGCCCGGCGAACAGCCGGTCCTCCATCCGGCGGCTGGCGGCCAGCCGTTCGGCGAGCCGCTCCCGGCCGTCCTGGGTGAGCGTGACGGCGTAGCGGCGGCGGTCGGTGGGGTCACGGTCACGGCGGACCAGACCACCCCGCTCCAGGTCGTCCAACACGGACACCAGGTCGCTGGGGTCGATCCGCAACCGGGCGCTGAGATCGCGTTGCGCGGACGGGCCGAACTCGGCCAGCGAGCTGAGCACACCCAGGTAGGACAGCCGCAACCGGCCGTCCGCGCCGACGAGTCGTCGGGTCTCGCGGACGAGTTGGTACATCACGAAGCTGGACAACTCCAGCAACGGCTCGGGAAAGCGGTGCGCCGTAGCCGGCTCCGTCGCTGTCACCTGGCCATTTTAGGCGTCCAGGACGGGGAAGGCACCGATGATCACGGGCTGGCCGGCAGCCCTGCCGAGATGGACGCCACCGCGGTCAGCGCCGGATCGGTCGGCCGGGACGGACCCTTCACCCACACGACCTCGGTCAACCGCACCGTGGTCTTGCTCACCGCCACCGTGTAGGCGGCGTTGTCGAACGACGCGGGCCCGTTCGGCCAGTGGCCGCCCTGGGCGACCAGATCGGTGATGCCACCGGTGCCGGGGGCGTTGGCCTCGCTGCCGAACGCCGTCGCGGTGGTGGGGTCGGCGAAGCTCACCACGGCCAGCGCGACCGCGGCCGGCCGACCGCGGGACGTCGTCCGGTACAGCGACCGCACCAGGCCGGTGCACGGGTGCGACGTCAGCCACACCTGCACGTCGCCGTAGGCGTGGCCGGCGCAGTCGGACGCCGACTCGGAGCCCTCGGGGTGGAACGCCACCCCGGACACGGTCAGCGGTTTGGCCGGTGCGGCGACTGCCGCGCGGGCCGGCCGCCCGCCCGCGGTGGTCAGCCCGACCACCAGGCCGGTGACGAGCACGATGAGCAGGCCGAGCGCGGCCAGCGGCAGCCACCGCGACCGGCCGGTCCAGGAGGACCGGCGGCCGCGCCGCTGCCGGGCGGCGGCCATCCGCTCGGTGATCTTGGGCAGCAGGGTGGTGCTGGCCGTGGCCAGGTCCTGGGTCACCGAGTCGGCGAAGCCCTCGGCCGCGATCTCGCCGATCAGCATCGACAGTTCACCGTCGACCAGTTCGCCGAGCAGCGTGCGGGCCTGCTCCACCGAGCAGGGCCGTTCGGCCACGGCGAGTTCGCGCATCGCGGCCAGCATCGGCTTGGGTTCGGGATGCAGCACGCGGAAGCCGGAGTGCAGGTCACCGGTGGACTGCGCGACCTGTCCGACGTACGGGCCGACGGCGACGATCGTGCTCACCGGGATCGGGGCCAGCCGCCGTGCGGCCAGCGCCGTGGTGACCGCCCTGGCCGCGGCCAGGGCCTCCTCTGCCGGGTTCACCGCGCCGTCGCCGCGCACCAGCGGCCAGCCGTCGGCCCGCCACTGACCGTTGAGGGGTGCGTCCAGCCGGACCGCCGGGTCGGGCAGGTCGACGCCCACCACCACGACGACACCCCGGGGCGCCACGATCACCGCCTCGACCGGCCGGGACACCCCCAGCGGGGTGACCCCCAGGAGAGCGACACCGCCGAAGACCACGTCCGCCGGCCCCCAGGACGACAGCGCGGCCCGGACGTCGGCGCCGATCTGCGAGGTCTCCGCACCGAACCGGACCAGCCGCACGGCACACCTCCCCGTCGTCGACGCATCACCCCACGGTCACGACCGTGCCACAACGGTAGCGCCGCGCCGCCGGGTCATCGCGCTCGGTCGCCCAACGGCGGCATCCAGGCCGGACTTCTTTCCGGTTCAGGTGGCGGGACCGGACCAAGTCGGGGCAGAATGGCGCAACAACAGCCACTGTGATCACGAACTGGCGCAGGACCGCTGTCGAGGGCGTAGGGGAAGACGTCCCTCGTCGAGCAGCGGAGGTCAGCAGTGAGCACTAGTGGCGTGGTGTACGTCCACTCGTCGCCGTCTGCGGTCTGTCCGCACGTCGAGTGGGCGCTCGCCGGCACCCTAGGGGTCCGGGTGGTTCTGCAGTGGACGGCGCAGCCTGCTGCGCCCGGCCACCTGCGGGCCGAATGTTCGTGGACGGCTGAGCCCGGCACCGCGAGCGCGCTTGTCACGGCGCTGCGTGCCTGGCCGATGCTGCGCTTCGAGCTCACCGAGGACCCCAGCCCCGGCGTGGACGGCGAACGGTTCTGCTTCGCACCGGGCCTCGGCCTGTGGCACAGCAGGACGGGCGCGAACGGCGACATCATGGTCGGCGAGGACCAACTGCGCACCCTGGCCGCGAACAGCCGGGCCGGTGAGTCCTTCGCGCACCATGTGGACAAACTGCTGGGCAAGCCGTGGGACGACGCCCTGGAGCCGTTCCGGAGGGCCGGTGACGGCGCTCCGGTGACCTGGCTGCACCGGGTGGGCTGAGCACCGCCCGAGGGCGCCCGTGTGGCACTCTCGCCAGGTGTCCGATCCCAGCCGGCCCACCCGATGGTGGATCGCGCCCGTCCTCGGCGTCGTGGTGGTGGTCACCGCGGCCGCCGCTGTGGTGGCGCACGGGCTCTACCACCGCGCGCCGGAGCCGGCGCCGATCCCGGTGGCCACGGGCACGTCGTCGGTGGTGCCCAGCGGCGCCGAGCCGGGCCCGGGCGCGGTGTCGGTGACCCCGGACGTGCTGCGCGACCCGGTGCACGTCGACGTGCGGCGGCTGCTGCAGACCTATTTCGACGCCATCAACAACCGCAGCTACGACCAATGGCGGTCGGCGGTCACGACGAACATGGCCAGCCAGAAGCCCAGGCGGGCGTTCCTGGCCGGCTACGAGTCCACCCGCGACGGTTCCATCCTGGTGTACCGGGTGGACAGAGCACTGGACGGCGGCCTGCGGGTGCTGCTCACCTTCCACAGCACCCAGTCACCGGCCGACGCACCCCAGGGCCACCAGGCCGGCTGCCTGGTGTGGCAGGTGGTGTGGCCGCTGAGCTGGGACGCCAGGGAGGCCAAGTGGAAGGTGGACGCCGGCACGACGGCCACCTCCCCCCAGGTCAACCCCTGCTGAGGACTACAGCGGGATGTTGCCGTGGTGCCCACGGCCGGCCGGGGCCCCGGCCAGCGCCCTGGCCAGCCGCAGCCGCGTCCCGTTCGGCTCGATGACCTCGTCCACCACGCCGATCGCCAACGCGCGGCTCACCCCGCCGGCGATCCGCTCGTGCTCGGCGGCCAGCCGCTCGTGCAGGGCCTCCCGCTCGTCATCCGGTGCTGCGGCGAGCTTCTTGCGGTGCAGGATGCCCACGGCCGCCCGTGCACCCATCACCGCGACCTCGGCCTCCGGCCACGCGAACACGGCCGTGGCACCGAGCGACCGCGAGTTCATCGCGATGTAGGCACCGCCGAAGGACTTGCGGGTCACCAGCGTCACGCGGGGCACGACCGCCTCGGCGAACGCGTGCAGCAGCTTCGCGCCGCGGCGCACCACGCCTTCCCATTCCTGGCCGACACCGGGCAGGTAGCCGGGCACGTCGACCAGCACCATCAGCGGCACGCCGAACGAGTCGCACATGCGCACGAACCGGGCCGCCTTCTCGGCGGACAGCGAGTCCAGGCAGCCGCCCTTGCGCAGCGGGTTGTTCGCGATCACGCCGACCGTCCGGCCGGCCAGCCTGCCCAGCCCGACGACGACGTTGGGCGCCCAGCGCGCCTGGAACTCCTCGAACTGGATGTCCGCGTCCAGGATCGCTCGCACCAGCGGGCGCACGTCGTAGGCCCGCTTGGTCTGCTCGGGCAGCAGCGCCCGCAGGTCCACCGGCTCCACCACGGTGGACATGTCGAACACGCCCGGCGAGGCCAGCAGGCCGGTCACCCGCCTGGCCCGCACGTAGGCGTCCGCCTCCGACTCGGCCAGCACGTGCACCACACCGGACTTGCGGCCGTGCGCGTCCGCGCCGCCCAGGCCCTCCTGGTCGATCCGCTCACCGGTGACCGAGCGGACCACGTCCGGGCCGGTGACGAACACCCTGCCCTCCGGCGACATGATCACCACGTCGGTCAGCGCCGGCCCGTAGGCGGCACCACCGGCGGCCGGGCCGACCACCACGGAGATCTGCGGCACCCGGCCGGACGCATGGATCATCGCGGCGAACACCTGGCCGACGCCGTCCAGCGACTCGACGCCCTCGGCCAGCCGCGCGCCGCCGCAGTGCCACACGCCGATCACCGGGCACCGTTCGCGCACCGCCGTCTCGATCGCGGTGACGATGTGCCGGCACCCCGCCGACCCCATCGCGCCGCCCATCTTGGTGGCGTCGGTGCAGTAGGCGATCACCCGGACGCCGTCGATGCGCCCCCGCGCCGCCCACACTCCGCTGGAGTCGTTGGGCACCAGGCCGGCGACCGTGCCCGTGTCCAGCAGCGCGGCGAGTCGGGCGACCGGATCACGGGGATCGAGGTCGTCCACCGCGGGCTGCGGTCTGGTGGCCAGTGCGGTCATCGGATGCTCCTTGGTCGGGCTGGTGGCACTGGGAGTCGGGGCGCCGCGCTGATCGGGGATCACCCGGTCAGACCGAGGTGAAGGCGAGGGCCACGTTGTGCCCCCCGAAGCCGAACGAGTCGTTGATCGCCGCGGTCAGCTTGACCTTGCGCGGCTGGCCGGACACCACGTCCAGCGTCACGGCGGGGTCCAGGTGCTCCAGGTTGGCGGTCGGCGGGATCACGCCCTCGTACAGCGACAGCACCGTCGCGATGGACTCGACGGCACCGGACGCGCCCAGCAGGTGGCCCAGTGAACCCTTCGGCGCGGTGATCACCACGTGGTCGCCGACGGACCTGCGGATCGCCATCGTCTCCGGCACGTCGCCCACCGGGGTGGACGTGGCGTGCGCGTTGACGTGCCCGAAGTCGGCCGGGTCCAGGCCACTGGTGCGCACCGCCGCGGCGATGGCGCGGGCCTGGCCGACGGCGTCCGGGTCAGGGGCGGTGATGTGGTAGGCGTCCGACGACGTGCCGACGCCGACCAACCGGGCGTACACCCGGGCACCGCGCGCCGCGGCGTGTTCGGCCCGCTCCAGCACCACGATGCCGGCGCCCTCACCCAGGACGAAGCCGTCCCGTGCGGTGTCCCAGGGCCGGGAGGCGTGCTCCGGGTCGTCGTTGCGGGTGCTCATGGTGCGGGCCTGGGAGAAACCGGCCATGGTGATGGGCACGATCGCGGCCTCCGCGCCGCCGGCGATCACCACGTCGGCCTCGCCGGAGCGGATCATCCGCCATCCCCAGGCGATCGCCTCGGCGCCCGACGCGCACGCCGACACCGGCGCGTGCACACCGGCCCGTGCCTTGAACGCCAGCCCGACATGGGCCGCCGGGCCGTTGGGCATCAGCATCGGCACGGTGAGGGGCGAAACCTTGCGCAGCCCCTCGCCCTCCAGCAGGTCGTCCTGCCGCAGCAACGTGTGGACGCCGCCGATGCCGGTGCCGACCACGACGGCCAACCGGTCCGGGTCGGCGTCGCCGTCGTTCAGCTTGGCGTCCTCCCACGCCTGCTGCGCCGCGATGACCGCGACCTGCTCCGTGCGATCCAGCCGGCGGGCCTCGACCCTGGGCAGGACCTCGGTCGGCTCGACGACCAGCGGAGCCCCGAACTTCACCGGCAGGTCGAACCGCTCGATCCAGTCGTAGTCCAGCTTCCTGGCGCCACTGCGGCCAGCGAGAAGTCCGCCCCAGGTGGAGGCGACGTCCCCGCCCAGCGGGGTCGTCGCGCCCAACCCGGTGACGACGACGTCGTTAACGCTCATTGTCGTCTCCGTACTGCGACCCGGTATTGCCTGTGTACTGCTGCCCTACTGCTTGCTCGCGATGTAGTTCACCGCGTCGCCGACGGTCTTGAGGTTCGCCAACTCGTCGTCCGGGATCTTCACCCCGAACTTGTCCTCCGCCTGGACGGCGATCTCCACCATCGACAGCGAGTCGATGTCCAGATCATCCACAAAGGACTTCTCCGGCGTCACGTCGGCCGCGGCGACACCCGCGATCTCCTCGACGATCGCGGCGAGTTCCTTCTCGATTTCCTCGTTCGCCACCTAAACGGTTTCCTTCCTTGTGCTCCGCCCGGTTGGCCGCTCGGCCACCGGAGTCATGCGTTCGGTCAAGGGCTGATCACGACCTGCGATGCGTAGGACAGCCCGGCACCGAAACCGACGAGTAGTAGTACATCACCACTGTGCACGCGGCCCGCCGCGCGCATGTGGTCCAACGCCAGCGGGATGGACGCCGACGACGTGTTGCCGGAGTACACGATGTCGTCCGCGACGACCATGTCCTCCCTGGCGCCCTCGGCCCGAAGTTTCTTGGCGATGGCGCCGACGATGCGCAGGTTGGCCTGGTGCGGGATCAGCACGTCCACATCGGATGGCTTCAGCCCGGTCAGTTCCAGGGCGCGCAACGCGATCGGTGCCACCTTCGTGGTGGCCCAGCGGAACACCGACTGGCCCTCCTGGTACAGCCAGCGGTTGTCCCGCATGTAGATCACGTCGGCCAGCTCACCCGCGCTGCCCCACGCCACCGGGCCGATGGCCGGCTCGTCCGACGGACCGACGACCACCGCGCCCGCGCCGTCGGCGAAGATGATCGCGTTGGACCGGTCGGTCGGTTCGACCCAGTCGACGAACCGCTCCGAGCCGACCACCAGCACCCGGCCCGCCGAGCCGGAGCGGATCAGGTCGGACGCGGTGGCCAGGCCGTAGCAGAAGCCGGCGCACGCCGCGTTGAGGTCGAAGGCGCCCGCGCCCGCGATGCCGACCATGTCGGCCACCCGCGCCGAGGCGTTCGGGATCTGGTTGGGCATCGTGCAGGTCGCGACGATCACGGTGTCCACGTCCGAGGGCTGCACACCGGCGTCGGCCAGGGCCCTGCGGCCGGCCTCGCCCGCGAAGTCCAGCAGGCGCTCGTCCGGTCCGGAGACCCGGCGCTCGACGATGCCGACCCGTTCCCGGATCCACTCGTCGCTGGTGTCCATGATCTTGGCCAGTTCGTCGTTGGTGACGATCCGGTCGGGCTGGTAGCTGCCGGTGCCCAGGATGCGGGTCGCGGTCGCGCCGTGCGCGATGGTCAACGAGGCCATACCGGTCACCGGTCGCCTCCCGTCGGGGTGGCCAGCACCTCGGCCACCTTGTCCAGGTCGTCCGGAGTCTTCAGTGGCACTGTCGTCGTACCCTTCAGCTCGCGCTTCACCAGGCCGGACAGCGTGCCGGCCGGTGGCAGTTCAACGGTCGCGGTGACGCCCAGTTCGGCGAGCGTCGTCATGCAGCGGTCCCAGCGGATCGGTCGGGTGACCTGGGCGACCAGCCGGGTCAGTTCGTCGGCGCCGGAGGTGACCACCGAGCCGTCGGCGTTGGACAGCAGCGGAAACACCGGGTCGGCGGTGGCGATGCCGCCCGCCCACTCGCGCAGCGTCGCCTCGGCGGGCGCCATGTAGCGGGTATGGAACGCGCCGGCCACCTTCAGCGCGATCACCTTGGTGCCCGGCCGGCTGGCACCGGACAGCTTGTCCAGCGCGTCCCGCGAGCCGGCGGCCACGATCTGGCCTGCTCCGTTGATGTTCGCGCCGACCAGGTCGAACTCGCCCAGCCAGGCGATCACCTCGTCCGGGTCGCCGCCCATCACGGCGGCCATGCCGGTGGGCTCCAGCGCGCACGCCTGCGCCATCGCCTTCCCGCGCACCGCGGCCAGCGCCACGGCAGAGTCCGGGGTGAACACCCCGGCCATCGCGGCGGCGGCCAGTTCGCCCACCGAGTGGCCCGCCATCGGCGTGCCGGCCGGCACCGTCAGCCGTTTGCCCAGCTCACCGAAGGCGATCAGGCTCGCGGCCACCACCAGCGGCTGGGTCACGGCCGTGTCCTGGATGTCCTCCGCAGACGCCGTGGTGCCCAGTCTGGCCAGGTCCAACCCGGTCGTCTCGGACCAGGCGGCCACCTGCTCGGCGACGCCGTCCAGTTCGAGCCATGGGGTGAGCATGCCCGGTTTCTGGGCGCCCTGGCCGGGCGCGAGGAGTGCCATCACGATTCCTAGGAAACACGCTGCGGGCGGCGCGCGCCGGTGTCGGCGGAAACCAAGTCGGACCGTGCGATTTGGAGGAAGCCTACAAAGACCGCCGGCAGGTGACCCTGCGCAACCTGACTGTCTTCCCCGTCACACCGTGTTGATGTTGTGGTAGTTCGCCATTTACCACAGTCCCCGCGCCTTCGCCAGCCGACCGACCATCAACGCGATCCGCAGCACCAGCGCGTCCCGGGGATCGGCCGGGTTGCGGCCGGTGATCTCGGCGATCCGGCGCAGCCGGTAGCGGACCGTGTTGGCGTGCACGAACAGCACCCGCGCGCAGCCCTCCAGCGTGCCGCCGCCCTCCAGATAGGCGTCCAGCGTCTCCAGCAGCGCGCCGCCCGACTCGTCCAGCGGCCGGGCCACCTGGTCCACCAGCTGCCGCTCGGCCTCCGGGTCGCCGGCCAGCGCCCGCTCCGGCAGCAGGTCGACCGACCGCACCGGGCGCGGCGCGCCCGGCCAGCCGACCACCGCCCGCAGCCCGGACAGCGCGTCCGACGCGCTGCGGTGCGCCTCGCCCAGATCCGCCACGGTCGGCCCGGCGATCACCGGGCCGGCGCCGAACACGTCGGCGATCCGCGACAGCACGTCATGGTCCTCCGGGCGGCCGGTCGGCCCGGCCAGCACCAGGACCAGGCGGGTGCCCTGCACCGACAACAGCACCGGCCTGCCGATCCGGGCCGCGCGGCTGCGCACCCCGAACACGACGGTCGGCGGATCGTCGGCGGACGGCCGCCCGACCAGCACGGTGGCCTCGGTGGCCGGCTCCCAGCCCAGCGCGGTGGCCCTGGACAGCAGCGACTCCTCCGCGTCACCGCGGACGATCCCGTCCACGACCAGCGCCTCCAGCCGGGCGTCCCACGCACCCCGCGCCTCGGCGGCGGCCGCGTACGAGGTGGCCGCGGTGAACGCGATCTCCCGGCCGTAGCGCAGCACGGCCTCGGTGAGCACCGCCCGCTCGTCGGCGTCGCCGGCCAGGCCGGGCAGCCGCTGCTCCAGCACCTCCAGCGCCAGCCGCACCAGCTCGACGGTGTGCCGCAGGCTCACCCAGCGGTACATGTCCCTGGGCGCCGAGCGGAACGCGTCCGCGGACAGTTGGAACGCCGTTGCCGGATCGTGGAACCACTCGACGAAGCCGGCCACCCCGGTCTGCGCGATCAGCAGCACGTTGGCCCGCTGCTCGGCGGGCAGCCGGGCGAACCAGGGCAGGCGCTGTTCCATCGCGGCGACGCTGGCCGCGGCCAGTTCACCGGACGCCCGCTCGATCGTCCGGAGTGTGGCCTTCGACACGGTGGACAGCTCGCCTTCCGCCGCGTCGTCGGCCCGGCCGGTGGCTGTCATCGCTCCAATCTAGCCCGGACCGTGCGCCATCCCGCCGAGTTGCGAAACGCCTCCTGGCGGACGACGTGGCACGTCCACCAGGAGGCGCTTTCTCCCCGGTCCCCACCGGTAATTCCACTCTGGACGGTTGCCCGCCCGGACGCCAGGCGAAAGATCAGTTATCGCCCGTTCGGGGTCATCGAGTCCACCTACCGGGATCGGTCGGGGGGCGGAATACGGTTCGGGGGAGCGGCGTTGTCCGCCACGGTCGCGCGTCAGGCCTGGCGCGGGAAGGGATGGGCCGGAGTGGACGTGTTGCTGCGACACGGTTTCTCGCTGTTCGGCGAGCACGTGTCGATCGCGGAGTTCGTCGGCCAGCTGTGCGCGCTGGCCGTGGTGTTCCTGGCCCAGCGGCGGACGCTGTGGACGTGGCCGGTGCAGATCGCGGCCACGGTCCTGCTGTTCGCCGTGTACACCTCGGCCGACCTGGGCGGCCTGGCCGGCCGGCAGGTGGTGATCTTCGCGATCTCGCTCTACGGCTGGTGGGCCTGGCTCCGCCATCGCGACCCGGTGTTCGGCGTCGCCGTGCGGCGGGCCACCTGGCGGGAGCGGTCCGTGCTGCTGGGCCTGATGGTGCTGGGCACGGTCGGCATGGCGCTGGTGCTGGGCGCACTGCACGCCTCGTGGAGCCCGTGGCCGGACGCCTGGATCTTCGTCGGCACGGTCGTCGCGTTCGTCGCGCAGGGCCTGGGCTTCGTCGAGTTCTGGCTGGTGTGGCTGCTGGTCGACGCCGTGGGCGTGCCACTGCAGCTGAGCACCGGCCTGTTCTTCTCCGCCCTGGTCTACGGCGTGTTCGTGATCCTCGTGGTACGCGGCTTCCTGGACTGGATCCGCACGGCGCGCAAGGCCGCGGCGACCCGGCGGGAACCGGTCACCGCGGCCTGACGCCGGTTACGCCACGCCCGAGTCGGACAGTTGGGGGCCGGCCGCCTGCACGTCGTCCAACCGGTAGCGGGCGGTGGCCTCCACCACCTTCGCGCCGTCGATCTCGCCCCGCCTGGCCAGCACGGCCAGCACGCCGACCGCGATGGACTGGGCGTCCACCAGGAAGTGCCTGCGTGCGGCCGGGCGGGTGTCGGAGAAGCCGAACCCGTCCGTGCCCAGCGACACCATGTCCACCGGCACCCACGGCCGGATCAGGTCCGGCACCGCGCGCATCCAGTCCGACACGGCCACCACCGGCGAGTTCTCCGCGCCCAGCACCGTGGTCACGTACGGCACCTCCGGCTCGGCACCCGGGTGCAGCATGTTGCGCCGGTCGATCTCCACGGCCTCCCGGCGCAGCTCCGACCACGACGTCGCCGACCACACCTCGGCCCGCACGCCCCAGTCGTCGCGCAGCAGCGCCTGCGCCCGCAGCGCGTCCGGCATGGTCACGCCGGACACCAGGATCCGGACCGTCGGACCGTCGCCCGTCGGGGCGGCCGCGTACCGGTACAGGCCGCGCAGCAGGCCCTCGACGTCGAGATTCTCCGGCTCGGCCGGCTGCTGGTAGGGCTCGTTGTAGATCGTCAGGTAGTAGAAGACGTTCTCCGGCTGCTCGCCGTACATCCGGCGCAGGCCGGCCTTGACGATGTGCGCGATCTCGAACGACCAGGCCGGGTCGTAGGACACGACGGCCGGGTTGGTGGCCGCCAGCAGCAGCGAGTGGCCGTCGCTGTGCTGGAGGCCCTCACCGGTCAGCGTGGTCCGGCCCGCGGTGGCGCCGAGCACGAAACCCCTGGCCATCTGGTCGGCGGCAGCCCACAGGCCGTCACCGGTGCGCTGGAAGCCGAACATCGAGTAGAAGATGTAGATCGGGATCATCGGCTCGCCGTGCGTCGCGTACGACGTGCCGGCCGCCGTGAACGACGCCGTCGACCCGGCCTCGTTGATGCCCTCGTGCAGGATCTGGCCCTGCTCGCTCTCCTTGTAGGCGAGCATCAGGCTGGCGTCCACCGACGTGTACGCCTGGCCGTGCGGGTTGTAGATCTTCTGCGTCGGAAACATCGAGTCCATGCCGAACGTCCTGGCCTCGTCCGGGATGATCGGCACCAGCCTCGGCCCCACGCTCGGGTCCTTCGCCAGGTCACGCACCAGCCGGACGAACGCCATCGTGGTGGCGACCTCCTGCTTGCCCGAGCCCCGCCGGACCACGTCGTAGACCTTGTCGCCGGGCAGCACCAGCGCGGCCGACTTGGTCCGCCGCTCCGGCACGAACCCGCCCAGCTGGCGACGCCGCTCCAGCAGGTACTGGATCTCCGGCGCCTCCAGTCCGGGGTGGTAGTACGGCGGCAGGTACGGGTCGCTCTCCAGCTCCTGGTCGGTGATCGGGATGCGCAACTCGTCCCGGAACAGCTTCAGGTCGTCCAGGGTCATCTTCTTCATCTGGTGCGTGGCGTTGCGGCCGGCGAAGTGCGGGCCGAGGCCGTAGCCCTTGATGGTCTTGGCCAGGATCACCGTCGGCTGACCGTGGTGCTCCAGCGCGGCCTGGTAGGCGGCGTACATCTTGCGGTAGTCGTGGCCGCCGCGCTTGAGGTTCCAGATGTCGCGGTCGGACATCGGCGCGACCATCTCCTTGGTCCGCGGGTCGCGGCCGAAGAAGTGCTCGCGGACGTACGCGCCGTCGTTGGCCTTGTACGTCTGGTAGTCACCGTCCGGGGTCACGTTCATCAGGTTGATCAGCGCGCCGTCCCGGTCAGCGTGCAGCAGGGCGTCCCACTCGCGGCCCCAGATCACCTTGATCACGTTCCAGCCGGCACCCAGGAAGAACGACTCCAGCTCCTGGATGATCTTGCCGTTGCCGCGGACCGGGCCGTCCAGCCGCTGGAGGTTGCAGTTGATCACGAACGTCAGGTTGTCCAGGCCCTCGTTCGCGGCCACGTGCACCAGGCCACGCGACTCGGCCTCGTCCATCTCGCCGTCGCCCAGGAACGCCCAGACGTGCTGGTGGGAGGTGTCCTTGATGCCCCGGTCGTGCAGGTAGCGGTTGAACCGGGCCTGGTAGATCGCGTTCATCGGGCCCAGGCCCATGGACACGGTCGGGAACTCCCAGAAGTCCTGCATCAGCCGGGGGTGCGGGTAGGACGGCAGCCCGCCGCCGGCGCCGGCGTGCGAGTACTCCTGACGGAACCCGTCCAGGTGATTGCTGGACAGCCGGCCCTCCAGGAACGCGCGGGCGTAGATGCCGGGGGACGCATGGCCCTGGATGTAGATCTGGTCGCCGCCGCCCGAGTGGTCCTTGCCCCGGAAGAACCAGTTGAAGCCCACCTCGTACAGCGTCGCCGACGAGGCGTAGGTCGAGATGTGGCCGCCGACGCCGATCCCGGGGCGTTGCGCGCGGTGCACCGTCATCGCCGCGTTCCACCTGATCCACGCCCGGTAGCGGCGCTCGGTCTCCTCGTCGCCGGGGAACCAGGGTTCATGCTCGGTGGCGATCGTGTTGACGTAGTCCGTGCTGGTCAGGGCCGGTACGCCGACCCTGCGCTCCCGGGCGCGCTCCAGCAGCCGCAACATGAGGTAGCGGGCCCGCTGCTGACCGGCGGCGTCCAGAACGGCATCGAACGAGTCGAGCCACTCGCCGGTTTCCTCGGGGTCGATGTCCGGCAGGTACGCCGCGAGCCCGTCACGGATGACGCGGACACGCTCGGTCTGGCCAGCGCCCGCGCCTGCGGCGCTGCTGTTCTGCGGGGCCAAGGGATCTCCTAGCCTGATGGCGGGTTCTTCTCGCGGGGTCACGGCACCGGGAGCGACCGGCGAATCAGGCCGCGCCGTCCCCGATCACGTCCTTGTCACACTATGCGCCCCGCGTGGGGGTACCCGCGAGTAGGACCGCATCGTTCGCCTCCTGCGCTGCTGTGTCGGGCTGGGCGCTGGTCAGGGCCCCGCTGTCGGCGTGTCCCGGTGTGGACGGTTGCGCTCCCGGGCCAGGCAGTGTTCGCTAGCCAGGATTGGTGTCTCTATACAACGTGCGGTGGCTCGCCTCAGGGCGTCGGCTGCCGCACTCGCGTAGTTGGAGGAGTGACAAACCGTGGTCGCCGCGGAAGACGCCGGTAAGTTCGGCGCCGCCGAGAAACTCGGGATCGAGCCCGGCCAGTTGGTCGGAGAACTCGGTTGGGACGATGACGTCGACGATGACGTCCGAGCCGCAGTCGAGGAACGCTGCGGTAGCGAGCTGCTCGACGAGGATGCCGACGATGTGGTGGACGTCATCCTGCTCTGGTGGCGGGAGAACGACGGCGACCTGGTGGACCAGCTCATGGACGCGACAGGCCCACTGGCCGAGGACGGCGTCATCTGGGTGCTGACACCCAAGACCGGTCGGCCGGGCCACGTGGAGCCGAGCGACATCGCCGAGGCGGTGCCTACCGCGGGGCTCGCCCAGACGTCGAACATCAGCGTCGGCACCGACTGGACCGGTACCAGACTGGTATCGCCGAAGTCGGCGAAGTCACGACGCTGACCGCGACCGGTCGGTCGCGATCCAACTAAACTGCTTCAGGTCAGCGCGCTCATGGCTTTCATGGCGCGGTCGGTCGCGTAGGCAGGAGGACCCGCGGGATGGCGGTCGAGGTCGGTTCGGAGGCTCCGGACTTCACGCTCAGCGACTCAAACCGGGAGAAGGTGTCCCTGGCCTCGTTCCGGGGCAAGAAGAACGTGCTCCTGGTGTTCTACCCGTTCGCGTTCAGCGGCGTCTGCACCGGCGAGCTGTGTCAGGTGCGCGACGAACTCGCCGACTACCAGAACGACAAGGTCCAGATCCTGGGCGTCTCGGTCGACCCGTCCTTCACGTTGAAGGCATGGGCCAAGGACCAGGGCTACGAGTTCCCCCTGCTGTCCGACTTCTGGCCGCACGGCGAGGTGGCCAAGACGTACGGCGTCTTCAACGAGGCCGGCGGCATGGCCAACCGAGGCACCTTCCTCATCGACGCCAAGGGCGTCGTCCAGTTCGCCGAGATGAACCAACCCGGTGAGGCTCGCGACCAGAAGACCTGGAAGAAGGCCATCGCCACTCTGACCTGATTACAGTTTTTCGTCGGCGGCCCCGGGCCGACCGACGCAGGGCGCATAGCTCAGCGGAAGAGCACCGGCCTTACAAGCCGG
>DASXCQ010000056.1:0-83277 GCA_036491115.1 Pseudonocardiaceae bacterium | reverse complement strand
GGCCCCAGCGACGGCGTCGTGTTCGACGTCTCATGTACGTCGACCAAGGGCATCGGTGACGTCGCGGGCAACACCCTGATCACGACCGACAACCACCTCATGCTCGGCTGGGAGTCCACGGCGATGCACACGGTCAGCGGCTGGCTGAGCAGCTGACCGTCGCCGTCCCGGCGCCCGGCGCCGAAAGGACCACCGCATGTCCGCTCTGCCCGACGCGGTCCGCGCGACCGATCTGACCACCAGCAGACTGCGCACGCACGTGCTGGAATCGGGATCGCCCGACTCGCCCACGCTCGTCCTGGTGCACGGCAACGTGTCCAGCGCCCGGTTCTTCGCCGAACTGATGGCCGCCCTGGCCGACCGGTGGCACTGCGTCGCCGTCGACCTGCGCGGCTTCGGCGGCTCCGACCGCGCCCCGGTGGACGCCCGGCGGGGCGTCGGCGACTTCGTCGACGACCTGCACGCCGCCCTCATCGAGGGCAACCTCGTGCCAGGCGGCCGCGCCCACTTCCTGGGCTGGTCGCTGGGTGGCGGCGTCGTGTTGCGCTACGCCATGGACCACCCCGGCTCGCTGGCGTCCATCGTGCTGGAGAGCCCGATGTCGCCCTACGGCTTCGGTGGCACGAAGGACGCGGCGGGCATGCCGTGCTGGCCGGACTTCGCCGGATCCGGCGGCGGCACTGCCAACCCGGAGATGGTGCGCCGCATCACCGAGGGCGACCGCGGTACCGAGGACGGCACGTCCCCGCGCAACGTGCTGACCCAGCTGTACGGCAACCCGCCGTTCGACCTGGGCCGCGATGTCGAGGATGCCCTGGTCGAGGGCATGCTGGAACTGGCCATCGGGGACGACAACTATCCGGGCGACGCCGTCGTGTCGCAGAACTGGCCGGGCACGGCGCCCGGCGAGCGGGGCGTCAACAACGCGATCGCGCCGCGGTTCTGCGACCTGTCCGGTTTCGCGGACGTCGCCGACCGGCCCGACGTGTCGTGGATCCGGGGCGACGCCGATCAGATCGTGTCCGACGCGTCCCTGGTGGACCTGGGCAATCTCGGTCAGCTCGGGCTGGTGCCCGGCTGGCCGGGTGCCGACGTCTACCCGGCTCAGCCGATGGTCACCCAGACCAGGGCGGTGCTGGACCGCTACCAGGCAGGCGGCGGCCGCTACGCCGAGCACGTGCTGCCCGGCTGTGGGCACTCGCCGCATCTGGAGCGGCCCGCCGAGTTCGTGTCGCTGGTCGGTGACTTCCTGGCGAATGTCGAGAAGCAGCGCCACTCGTGACGTCCGCACCCGCGCGGCGGCCGGGCCCCAAGCCCGGCAAGGGCGACCGTTCCCGGCGGCGGATTCTGGCCGCCGCCGAGAGCGTGTTCGCCGACCTGGGGTTCCACGCCGCATCCATCGTCAAGATCACCGAGGCGGCCGGCGTCGCGCAGGGCACGTTCTACATCTACTTCGAATCGAAACAGGCGGTGTTAGAGGAGGTCCTGCTGGACCTCAACCACCGGGTCCGGCAGGCGATGGCCGAGGGCGCGCGGGACGCGGGGAGCCGTGAGGAGGCCGAACGCGGCGGGTTCAGCGGCTTCTTCCGGTTCACCGCGGAACATCCGGCGTTGTACCGGGTGATCCGGCAGGCCGAGTTCGTCGCGCCCGCCCTGCTGGAACGCCACTACGCCACCATCGCCAGCGGCTATGTCGACGGCCTGCGCCAGGCGATGGCGGCCGGCGAGATCGCCGACGCCGATCCCGAGGTGGTGGCGTGGGCGCTGATGGCGGTGGGCGAGATGATCGGCATGCGCTGGGTGCTGTGGCCGAGGGCGGCGGCGATCCCGCCGGACGTGTTCGAACAGACGATGGCGTTCGTGACCCGAGCCCTGGGCGGTGGACATGGCACAACGGATCGGTGACCGGCTGCCGGCGGACCTGGCCGCCCTGTTCGACGGCACCAGTTCCGACCTCCACGTGGCGTACCCGCTGGTCACGGTCGACGAGGCCGGCACACCCAGGTTCAGCATGCTGTCCGCGGGTGAGCTGCTGGCCACCGGGGATCGCGCGATCCGGATCGCCATGTGGCCGAACACCCGCACCGGCGTCAACCTGGCCTCCGGCCGGGAGGCGCTGTTGTGCGTGGTCGTGCCCGGCTCGGTCCGCTACGTGCGCGGGAACGCCGTCCGGTTGGTCGCTCCGCCCGCTGCCGCGCTGGAGTGCTTCGAACTGGCCGTGTCGTCGGTGGAGTCGGACAGCCACGAGGGCATGCCGGTGACCAGGCCGATCACGTTCGACGTGGTGGACCCGAGCCCGGCCGAGGTGCTGGCCGCGTGGCGCACCCAGTTGGCCGCGCTCGCCGCCGCTACGCCCGGCACAGGGTGAGCCAGCCGAAGCCCTGCACGATCGGGTTGATCACGGGCAGCAGCATCCGGTAGCGCGCCGGCAGTCCGTCGAACACCGCCTTCGGCGGCCGACCCACCGATGCCGACTCGACCACCCGCATGCCCATCCGGCCGACCAGCGCGGCCGGGTCGATGGTGGCCCAGGCCCACTTGGCCGGCATCTTCTTGCGGTCGGCCTGACGGTGCTGCTGGCGCAGCATGGGTGGCGGGTAGCTGTCGAACGCGGCGAGTGCGCCGGGGAACCGTTGCCCCAGCCCGCTCATCGCCGCGACGACCTCGTCCTCCGGCAGGTAGACCAGGACGCCCTCGGCGGCGAAGAAGTACGGTCCAGGCCGCTCGGCCACCACGTCCGGCCAACCGGAGTCCAGGACCGACGCGGCCACCGCGGTGCGCCGGTCGGTGTCGGCGAAGAACCGGCGGCGCAGCTCGATCACGTCCGGCAGGTCGACGTCCACCCAGTGCACCGAACCGTTGTCCACCCGCTCGAACCGTGTGTTCAGGCCACAGCCCAGCTCCACGACCGTCCCGTGTGGATGTTCGGTGAGGAACGACCTGACCCAGTGGTCGAAGATCGACGTGCGGATCACGGTGACCGAGTCACCCCAGCCGGAGCCGTACGTGGCGGTGTCGAAACCGATCGAGTCGACGATGGACACGGCCATCGGGTCACGCAGCACCGGCCGCCGCTTGCCCGTCTCCCTGGCCCGCGCGCTCAGCGTGATCAGCAGGGTGTGCTGCACCGCTCCGAGCTGTACCCGCTCTTTGTCCGCCATCGCCCCATTAGACCCTGAATCGGGTGCACGGCGGTGGCGATCCGGCGAGACTGGCGGCATGCCGACCTTCGATGGCGTCCGCGTCGGCCGGGCTGGACGTGCAGACCGGTGGGGGAGAGGTGCTGGCGTCGATCCCGCAGGCGCCGGCGCTGCTCGCGGCCACCGAGTCATGGCCGCCGAACGTGGCCATCGCCGGGCGCAACCTCGCCCCGCTGGGCGGCGCCGTCGCCGAGGTGGCCGACGCCGACGACCTGCCGTTTTCCGACGGTACGTTCGACCTGGTGGTGAGCCGGCACCCCGACGGTGACGCTGTGGGCGGAGATCGCCAGGGTGCTGGCGCCCGGCGGCACCTACTTCTCCCAGCAGATCGGGCCGGGAACGGTGCGGGAACTGCGAGACTTCATGATGGGGCCGCAGGAGATCAGCACGACCCGTGATCCGTCGCGGGCGGTCGCGGACGCCGAGCGGGCCGGGCTGGACGTGGTCGACCTGCGGGAGGCTCGGCTGCGGATGACGTTCGCCGACGTCGGCGCCGTGGTGCACTTCCTGCGCAAGGTCCTCTGGACCGTCCCGTCCTTCACCGTGGACCGCTACCACGACCGGCTGATCGACATGCACCGGCTGATCACCGAGGAGGGCCCGTTCGTCGCCCACTCGACGGGCTTCCTGATCGAGGCGCGGCGGGCCTGACCGTGCGCGGGCCGAGCACGGCGGCGCCCAGCGCGGTGACCCTGGCGCGCAGTTCCCGGTCCGCGGTCACCACGGCCACCTGACGGCCGGCGGCATCGGCCACCACTCGCACGATCGCGTCGTCACCCGACCCGTCCGCGTCCACCACGCGCACGGCGGCCGAACCGCCGATGCCCTTCGCCTTGCCCTCCACGACGAGCACGACCTCCACCGGCCCGGCCGTCCACTCCGGCAGTCCGCTGGTCGTGACCGGCTCCAGCGAGTCGCGCAGGCGGGTGGCGGCACCGGCCCGGTCGCGCCACCAGCCGTCCGGCACGGATCCCACGACATTGGCCGCGTCGACGACCAGCAGCGGCAGCTCAGCCATCGCGGACCGCCTCCAGCAGGCTGCTGGCGGCCCGTCGGCGCAGCGGGCGGCCGTAGCCGGCGGCCAGGTCGCCGAGCGCGTGCACGGTGGGCCGCCAACCGCGCTCCCGCAGCCAGTCCGCCGCGTCCACGGCCAGGCCGCCCTGCCACAGTTCGGCGTAGCCGGCCATGGCGGCGGTTTTCCTTGCCTGGTCCAGCAGATCGTCGGTGGCGCCGGTGGTGTACTCGAAGGCGACCCGGCTGCCCGGCGCGGACAGGTCGTCCACGGTGGACAGTAGGGTTTCGGCGGCCTCGTGGGTGAGGTAGATCAGCACGCCCTCGATCAGCCACGCGGTGGGCCGTCGCGCGTCGAACCCGCCTGCCGCGAGATGCTCCGCCCAGTCGGGTGAGCTCAGGTCGGCCGCGACCGTGGTGCGTACGCAGGCGGGTGCGGCGGCGCGGGCGTCGAGCACGGTCTGCTTGAACGCCAACACTTCGGGCAGGTCCACCTCGAACACCCGCACCCGGTCCGGCCACGGCAGCCGGAACGCGCGGGTGTCCAGGCCGGCCGCCAGCAGGACCACCTGGCGGGTGTTGGCGGCCAACAGGTACTCGTCATAGAACCGGGTCCGGAGTACCGCGTGTGCCGCGAATGCCGCGCCCACGGACTTCTGCTCGTCGGTCCGGTCCAGCCGCTCACCGATCCCGCCGGGAACCGCGGCCACGAACGACGCGGCGAACGGGTCGTCGAACAACCGGTCCGGCCGGCCGCTCTCGTGCGCCCGCACCGCGGCGACCCCCAACGCCGTCCTGCCGACACCGGCGAGCACGTCAGCCCCTTTCGGTCAGCTGCATGGGGATTCCGTTGCCCGGCCGCATGGTGATCCGGTACTGCGGCTTCACCACGTGACCTGGCTGGGTGCGCGCGGTGAACCGGCGGGCGATCACGGCGAGCGCGGTCACGGCCTCCGCCCACGCGAACTGCTCGCCGACACACGACCGGGGCCCGGTGCCGAACGGCAGGTAGGCATACTTGGGCACCCGGTCCCGGCGCTCGTCCAGCCACCGGCTCGGATCGAACGTGTCCGGCTCGGGGAACCAGCGCGCGTCGTGCTGCATCAGCAGCGGGCACACCGCGACCAGGCTGCCGGCCGGCACCTGCCAGCCGCCCAGCTCGATCGGCTCGTCGGTGCTGCGGCCGATCATCCAGGCCGGCGGGTACATCCGGATCGCCTCGCTGACCACGGCCCGCGTGTAGGTCAGCGACGGCAGGTCGTCGCTGGTGGGCGGCCTGCCCAGGGCGTCGACCTCGGCGTGCAGTGCCGCGGCGGCGTCGGGGTTCTCGCCGAGCAGGTGCATCGTCCAGGACAGGGCATTGGCCGTGGTCTCGTGACCGGCCATCAGCAGGGTGAGCACATGGTCGTGCACCTCGGCCGGGCGCAGGCCGTCCGGTTCCTGCGATGCGGCCAGCAGCACGGAGATCACGTCACCCCGGTCCTCGGACGGGTCGGCCCGCCGCTGCTCGACGATGTCGTCGACCAGCTTGTGCACCGCGGCCAGTGCTTCGGTGTCGACGCCGACCTCCTCCGGCGTCGCCGCGGTGGTGTTGCGCGCCCGACGCCGGTTGAACGCCGGGCGGGTGGCGGCGAAGTGGGCGAGTGTGGCCTCCAGCGCGGACCGGATTCCCGGCGCCCGTTCCCGCAGGTCGATGCCCAGCAGCGTGCGGCCGACCATGTCCAGGGTCAGGGTGGCCATCTCCTGGTGCATGTCGACGGTTGACCCGTCGGCCCAGCCGTTGACGTGGGCCGTGGTGCGCTCGGCGAACTGGTCGACGTAGCCGGTGAGCCTGCGCGGCGAGAACGCGGGCGCGACCAGCCTGCGGGCCCTGCGGTGATCGGCGCCCTCGCTGGTCAGCAGGCCGTCGCCGAGCAGGTGCCGGGTGCGCTCCATGCCGGAGCCCTTGTTGGTGGCTCCCGCGTGTTCGATCAGCAGTTCACCGGCCAGGGCGGGGTCGACGACCAGCAGCAGGTGCCTGCCGCGCAGCCGCACGCCCACCGCGTTGGGTTCGCCGCGCACGACCGTGCGGAGCATCGACGGGAAATCCTCGGACCGGCGGACCTGACGGCTGAGCCAGAACATCCTGGCGGGGCCGTACCAGCGGCCGGGTCGCGGCGTCCTGCGGGTGGCCAACTGGGTCACGGGAGCTCCGTTCCACGAGGGGCGTTTTCAGCCTAGCCGCGCTCAGCTGAGGAACTGCAGAACGGCGACGACGATCGCCAGCACACCGGTGCCGCCGTGCACCGCGTAGGCGAGCGTCTTGCTGCCCTGGTGGCGCAGCACGATCACCAGGTCGCCGAACGGGATCAGCGACACCGCGAGCAGGAACCAGCCGACCACCGAGTGTGCGGCGGTGATCAGCAGGACCAGGGTGATCACGCCGAGCATGCCGTCCCGCACGCCCTTGATCGACAGGTAGGCGCTCGCGTCACCGCGGGCGGACGCGGGCACGCCGTATGCGGCGGCGGCCGGCTCGGGCACCAGCAGGAAGCGCAGGCCGATCCAGACGACGGTGGCGCCGAGCAGGGCGGTGAGGACAGTGGCGGCGATGGACATTGCCTGACTCCTTTTCTAGCGTTGCTAGATTCCGTTTCAACGCTAACACGAGCATCGACCGAATTTCTAGCAGTGCTAGGATCGCGGTTATGTCGGCACAGGAGCGCAAGGTCAGGGACCGGGCCCAACGGGAGCGGTCGATCGTGGCCGCGGCGCGGCAACTCGCCGAGTCGGACGGCTGGGAGGCGGTCACCACCCGCAGGCTGGCCGAGCGGATCGAATACAGCCAACCGGTGCTGTACAGCCATTTCGCCGGCAAGGACGCGATCGTCGCCGCGGTGGCGCTGGAGGGGTTCGCGGAACTGGCGCAGGCGCTGGCCCAGCCCGCCGCCGCCGACCCGAGGGCGGCCGCTGCGGATTCGAGGGCAGTGGTCGCGAACCCGAAGACGGTGGTCGCCGATCCGAGCGCAGTGGTCGCCGATCCGAAGGCAGTGGTCACCGATCCGAGGGCGGCGGTGGCGGATTCGAGGGCGGTGGCGGACCCGAAGTCGTCAGCCGCGAACCCGAAGTCGTCAGCGGCGAACCTGAGGTCGTCAGTCGCGGATCCGAGGGCGGCGGTCGCCACGGTGGCGCGCCGCTACCTCAAGTTCGCCGAGGCCAACCCGGCGCTCTACGACGCGATGTTCAACCTGCACACCGACCTGCCGTTCGGCCGCGCGGACACGCCGGCCCCCCTGCGGGCGGCTTTCGCCGCGATCCAGGACGTGCTGGCACCGGTGGCCGGCGGGCGCGATTCAGCCGTGCTGGCCGAGCTCACGTGGAGCGCGCTGCACGGCATCGCCACGCTCAGCCGGGACGGCAGGCTCCCACCGGAGTACGCCACCGAGCGAATCGATGCGCTGGTGGACCTGGTGACCGGTCAGTGAGCGTGGCTACCGCGGACGTGGATCTCGGACAGCAGATCGGCGGTGGCCGCCTGCACCGCTGCCACGGCCCGCTCGAACGCCTCGACGTTGTGCGAGGCGGGCCGGTGGAACCCGGAGATCTTGCGGACGTACTGCTGTGCGGCCGCGCGCATGTCCTCCTCGGTCACGTCCTCGGTGAACGGCGGGCGGAGTGTCTTGATGCTTCGGCACATGCCCGCAATTGTGCGCCCGCCGACCGACGGTTCACCGCCCGGCGGGCACCGCGCCCACCCGGATCGGCGTCAGCGAGCTCGCCCGCACCTCGTCGCCGCATGCCGCGCACACCGTCTTCACCTGCAGGTCGGCACCGCACGAGTGCTGCCACACCGTGGGCGGTTCGCCCTCGGTGACGTACCGGTCGCCCCACTGCATGACCGTGAGCAGGACGGTGTTCAGCGCACGCCCAGCCTCGGTGAGCACGTACTCGTAGCGCGGTGGGTGGGCCTCGTACTGCCGCCGTTCCAGCACGCCGGCCGCCTCCAGGCCGCGCAGCCGGGTGGTGAGGATGTCACGGCTGGCGCCGGTGTTGTGGGCGATCTGGTCGAACCGCCGCACGCCGAACATCACCTCTCGCAGCGCGAGCAGGCTCCAGCGTTCGCCGACCACCGCCAGGGCGTTGGCGATCGAGCAGTCGCGTCCCCGCACGGCGCACCTCCCTCTAAGTCCTGAATTCCAACTCTATCAAGCCGGTAACTCTCTACAAAACCTTGACGAGAACGCGTCAACAAGTAGAAGATTAACCAGTGACCGTGGAACAGGTGTCCTTCGACGCGCATCCCGACACATACCGGCACTGGCGGCTGCGGTGCGATGGCGAGCTCGCCTGGCTGGTGCTGGACGTCGACGAGCAGGGTGGCCTGGTCCCGGGCTACGAGCTGAAGCTCAACTCCTACGACCTCGGCGTGGACATCGAGCTGTACGACGCCACCCAGCGCCTGCGGTTCGAACACCCCGAGGTGCGGACGGTGATCCTCACCAGCGGCAAGGACAAGGTGTTCAGCGCGGGCGCGAACATCCGGATGCTGGCCGGCTCGGCGCACGAGTGGAAGGTGAACTTCTGCAAGTTCACCAACGAGACACGCAACGGCATGGAGGACGCGGCGGAGCACTCCGGACAGTCCTACCTGGCCGCGGTGAACGGCTCCTGCGCCGGCGGCGGCTACGAACTGGCCCTGGCGTGCCGGCACATCCTGCTGGTGGACGACAACTCGTCCGCCGTGTCGCTGCCCGAGGTGTCGCTGCTGGGCGTGCTGCCCGGCACCGGCGGCCTGACCCGGCTGGTGGAGAAGCGGCACGTGCGCAAGGACCGGGCCGACGTGTTCGCCACCCGGTCCGACGGCCTCAAGGGCCGCACCGCGGTGGACTGGAAGCTGGTCGACGAGACCGCGCCGCCCAGCCGGTTCGAGGACGCGACGACACAGCGCGCACGATCGCTGGCGCAGACGTCCGACCGCCCGACCGATGCGACCGGCGTCGTACTCACCCCGCTGCACCGGGAGGTCACGGACGACGGCATCACCTACGACCACGTCACCGCCACGTTCGACCGATCCCTGGGCGCGGTCACCATCACGGTGCACGGCCCGACCGGACCACCCACCGACGAGCGCACCGCCGACTGCTGGCCGCTCGCCATGACCAGAGAACTGGACGACCTGGTCCTGCGGCTGCGCACCAACGAGCCGACCCTGGGCACCTGGCTGATCACCACCCGAGGCGACCACGAGGCCGTGCTGGCCCACGAGCGGTACCTGCTGTCCGACGAGGACTGGCCGGCCCGCGAGATCCGGCACTACTACAAGCGCACCCTGAAACGGCTGGACGTCACCAGCCGCAGCCTCATCGCGCTGATCGAGCCGGGCAGCTGCTTCGCCGGCATGCTCGCCGAACTCGCCTTCGCCTGCGACCGCCAGTACATGTTGGACGGTCCGCCGGTGGATGACGAGGACAGTGACGAACGGGCCGCGCTCACCCTGACCCAGGCCAACTTCGGCCCGTTCCCGATGGGCAACGGCCTGTCCCGCCTGGAATCCCGGTTCTACGGATCGCCGGACGACCTGGCCGCGGCCAAGGCCACCACCTACGACGCGGCCGAGGCACTCGCGGCCGGGCTGGTCACCGACGCACCGGACGACATCGACTGGACCGACGAGATCCGGATCGTGATCGAGGGCAGGGCGGCGCTGAGCCCGGACGCGTGCACCGGCATGGAGGCCAACCACCGTTTCGTCGGCCCGGAGACGTGCGAGACCAAGATCTTCGGCCGGCTGTCCGCATGGCAGAACTGGATCTTCACCCGGCCCAACGCATCCGGACCGGACGGCGCGCTGCGCCGCTACGGCTCGGGGCAGAAGGCCGTCTTCGACCGGAAGCGGGTGTGACCCATGACGACCTCGATCAACTACGAGGACAAGATCCCGAACAACGTCGACCTGTCCGGTGACCGCCGCCTGCAGCGGGCCCTGGAGGGCTGGCAGCCGAAGTTCATGAACTGGTGGGCCGAGATGGGCCCGACGCTGGAGACGCACGACGTCTACCTGCGCACCGCCGTCGCGGTCGGCCGGGAGGGCTGGGCGCATTTCGGCCACGTCAACGTGCCCGACTACCGGTGGGGCATCTTCCTGGCCGAGCGCGACCCGGACCGCAGGATCGGCTTCGGCGAGCACCAGGGCGAACCCGCGTGGCAGCAGGTGCCCGGCGAGTACCGGGCCGACCTGCAGCGGTTGATCGTGATCCAGGGCGACACCGAACCGGCGTCGGTGGAGCAGCAGAAGCTGCTCGGCCTGACCGCGCCGAGCCTGTACGACCTGCGCAACCTGTTCCAGGTCAACGTCGAGGAGGGCAGGCACCTCTGGGCGATGGTCTACCTGCTGCACGCCTACTTCGGCCGGGAGGGCCGCGAGGAGGCCGAGGCGCTGCTGTTCCGCAACTCGGGCAACCCGGACACGCCACGTATCCTGGGCGCGTTCAACGAGCAGACCGCCGACTGGCTGGCGTTCTTCATGTTCACCTACTTCACCGACCGGGACGGCAAGTACCAGCTGGGCACGCTGAAGGAGTCGGCGTTCGACCCGCTGTCGCGCACCTGCGAGTTCATGCTCAAGGAGGAGGCGCACCACATGTTCGTCGGCACGACCGGCGTGGACAGGGTGGTGGAGCGCAGCGCGCAGCTGAGCAACGAGCACGACACCGACGACATCGCGTCGCACGGCGGCATCCCGCTGACGATCATCCAGAAGTACCTGAACTTCCACTACACCGTGTCGCTGGACCTGTTCGGCAGCGAGACGTCCACCAACGCGG
This sequence comes from Pseudonocardiaceae bacterium, assembly GCA_036491115.1. Lineage (GTDB taxonomy): Bacteria > Actinomycetota > Actinomycetes > Mycobacteriales > Pseudonocardiaceae > DATEPR01. Next base: position 72,260 of record DASXCQ010000056.1, on the reverse strand, counting down.
CGAACTACTACACGGCAGGGCTGAAGGGCCGCTGGCAGGAGGGCCGGCGCAAGGACGACCACACCCTCGCCGACGACACCGCGGTGCTGGAGCGGCCGGGCGAGGACGGCACGTGGCGGCCGGAGGAGGTCTCCGCGCTGCTGGCGCTCAACCTCGACCTGCGCGGCGAGTACATGTCGGACTGCCAGAGCGGCGTGAACCGGTGGAACAAGATCCTGGACGAACACGGCATCGGATTCCGTTTCGCCCTGCCGCATCCCGGTTTCAACAGGGCGGTCGGCCTGCATTCGCCGTTCCACATCACGCCGGAGGGCACGATCGTGGACGAGGCGACGTGGGAGCGCAGCCGTAACTCGTGGCTGCCCACCGACGAGGACCTGACATTCGTGCGCTCACTGATGCGTCCGGTCTACGAGAGGGGCAAGATGGCGAGCTGGGTGGCCCCGCCGCGCAACGGCATCAACGGCCAGCCGTTCGACTACGACTACGTCCATCTGGCCTGACGAGGCGGCACACATGGTCACCGTGGATCACCAGCCGTTCAACGCATCCGACTATCTCGTGGACCGGCACGTCCGGGAGGGCAGGGGCGGCCGGACGGCGGTCCTGTCCGGCGGTCACGTGCTGACCTATGCCGAGCTCGCCGACGAGATCCATCGGGTCGCGGCCGGCCTGCGCTCGCTGGGCGTGCGGCCCGAGGAGCGGGTGCTGCTGTGCATGGCAGACGGTGTCGAGATGCTGTCCGCCGTACTCGGCGCGATGCGGATCGGCGCCGTGCCGGTTCCGGTGTCCACGATGGTCACCGGCGCCGAGCTGGGTGCGCTGCTGGCCGACTGCCGGGCGCGGGTGTGCCTGGTGTCGGTCGAGTTCGCGCCCGTCGCCGCTGCCGCGCTGGCCATGGCGCCCGAGGTGGTGCACGTGGTGGTCGACGGTGACGCCGACCTCGCGGCCGGTCCGGCGATCGCCGTGCACGGGTGGGACGAGCTGCGCTCCGCCGGTACCGCGGAGCTGTACCCGACGTGGCCGGACTCGCCGTCGCTGTGGCTGTACACCTCCGGCACCACCGGCAGGCCCAAGGGTGCGATGCACCGGCACGAGAGCATCCGGCAGGTCGTGGAGACCTACGGCACCGGGGTGCTGGGCATCCGGCCGGACGACCGCTGCCTGTCCGTGGCGAAGCTGTTCTTCGCCTACGGCATCGGCAATTCCTGCTTCTTCCCGCTCGCCGTCGGCGCCACCACCGTGCTGGAGCGGGCCCGGCCGACGCCCGAGGTGATCGCGGCCGCGGTCCGGGCGACGTCGCCGACGCTGTTCTACGCCGTGCCCACGTTCTACGCGACGCTGCTGGGCAGTGACATCCCGGACGACACATTCGCATCGGTCCGCCAGGGCGTGTCGGCGGGCGAGCCGTTGCCGCCGGTGATCGCGTCCCGGATCCTGCGGCGGTTCGGCGTCGAGGTCCTGGACGGCATCGGGTCCACCGAGGCCCTGCACATCTTCCTGTCCAACCGGCCCGACCACGTGCGGCCCGGCTCGTCCGGCACACCCGTGCCCGGCTACCGGGTGGAGATCCGCGACGACGCGGGCGCGGTGATCGAGGAGACCGGCAAGCCCGGTCACCTGTACCTGAACGGCCCGTCCACGGCCACCGGCTACTGGTGCCGCACCGACGCCACCCGGCTGGTGTTCCAGGGGGAGTGGCTGCGCACCGGCGACACGTACGTGCGCAACGACGACGGCAGCTACAGCTGCCTGGGCCGCTCGGACGACATGCTGAAGGCCGGTGGCATCTGGGTGTCGCCCGCCGAGGTCGAGCAACGGCTGCTGGAGCACCCGGACGTCGCCGAGGTCGCCGTGGTGGCCGCGCGGGACGACATGGGCCTGGACAAGCCGGTGGCGTGCGTGGTGTCGGTGGCCGGGCGGACGGTGGACGCCGACGCGCTGGTCGCCTGGTGCCGGGAGGGCCTGGCCGCGTTCAAGCGGCCCAGACTCGTGGTGGCGGTGGCCGAACTGCCCAAGACGGCCACCGGCAAGATCCGCCGCAACGTGTTGCGGGACCAGGTGAAGGATGTGCTGCTGGCGCCGGAACCGGCCGCCGGCTGAGGGGAGAGCGATGCTGGACGGCCGGCCGCTGGTCGACTCGCACCTGCACGTACCCAGGCTGTCGACGCTGAAGCCGGCCTGGCTGGAGTGGGCCGACCAGTTCTCCGGTCCGCACGACTGGCGCTCTGCGTTCGACGTCGACGGCAATCCGGTGCCGGCCCGGCTGGACGCGCTGCTGGACGCGGAGGGTGTCGACCGGGCGCTGCTGTTCTGCGAGTACAGCCCCAGGGCCACCGGCATCCAGCCGATCGAGGACAACCTGCCGTTCCTGGAGCACAACCCGACCCGCTACCGGTTGGTGGCCAACGTCAATCCGCACCTGCACCATCCACTGGAGTACGAAGTAGAGCGTCAGCTCGACCTGGGTGCGGTGGCGTTGAAGGTGCATCCGGTGCACGGCGGGTTCTCGCCGGCGGACAAGGAGCTGTACGCGGCGTACCGGGTGTGCGCGGAGCGTGGCGTGCCGGTGATCCTGCACTCGGGCACGTCGTTGTTCCCCGGCGCGCGGGCCAGGTTCGGCAATCCGGAGCTGCTGCTGGACGTCGTCGAGGACTTTCCGCAGGTACAGTTCGTGTTCGCGCACGGCGGGCGCGGCTGGTGGTACGACACGGCGGCGTTCCTGGCACTGGGCAAGCCGAACGTGTGGCTGGACCTGGCCGGCCTGCCGCCGGTCCGGCTGCCCGACTACTACGCCCGGTTCGACCTGGCCCGGCTGGCCGGTAAATGGATCTTCGGCACCGACTGGCCCGGTGTGCCGGGCGCGTCCAGCAACGCACGCGAACTGGCCACCATCGGCCTGCCTGAGGCCGTGCTGCGCGGGGTCCTGGCCGGCAACGCGGCGAAACTGTTCCCCGGCCTGGACATCTAGCCCCGAGCGGCCAGTTCCCGCCAGCGTCGGGTGGCCTCGGGCTGCCAGCGGGCGTGCCGGTCGGCGAACAGGTCGGCGGCGCGGGTGCCGATCCAGTGGGCCGGCAGCAGCTGTCTCGGTAGCTGCGGATCGAGGAACGGGAACCGGCGCCACTCGTGCACCAACCGGGTCTGCGCCCGCAGGACACGGTTCGGTGAATCCGGCGCGAGACCGGTGATTTCACCGATGAAGCGCTCGTAGCACTCGGCGACCTCGGCCAGGTCCCAGGCGGCGGCGACCATGTCGGCCTGCTCGCCCAACGCGCCGTAGCGGCCGACGAACGACATCGCAGTGGTGGGCAGCGCCAGGTCGGTGAGGATGCGCCGGGCGTCCGACTCGGCCTCGGTGCGCGGGGAGATCCACACGCCAGGTGTCGGCGTGCCGAAACCGGCCCAGGTCAGGCGGGTGCGCAACCGGTGCCGCAGGTCGCGCAGCGACTCGGGCACCGACACCAGGATCATCAGCCACTGACCGTCCCAGTCGGGACCGTCCGTGCCGAACGAGTAGATCCGCGCCGCGCCGGTCTCCAGCAGCCGCCTGCCCTGCGCGGTCAGGTTCCAGCGCACCCGCCTGCCGAGCCGTTCGGAGTCCAGCCAGCCTTCGGCCGCCGTCCTGGCCAGCGCCTGCCGGGCCGACTTCTCCTCGATGTCCAGCAGGGCAAGCACGTCGACCAGGGTCGCCGTCCACACGGGTTCGTCGGCGGGCAGCATGAACTCGCCCAGCACGGTCATCAACAGTGAACGGGCACTGCCGCCGGACAGTTCACGGCGGCGGGAGAGCGTCGGTCCGGCCGCCGGCTCCACGCGCGCCTCCACCCGGTCATCCGACAGAATCATGCTGCTTCGTCAGCCAAGTGTAGACGATCAGTCGGTGGGAAACGCCGCTCCGCAGTTCGGGCAGGTCACCGGCCTGGCCTGCTCGGAGAACCGGCCGCATTCCGGGCACACCTGGCCCACCCAGCAGGCGGGATCGCCGCCCTCGGTCACGTGGCGTTCTTCGGGCTGGTCGTCGGTCATGGCTTGCGCGCCACCCCGCCGACCATCCAGGTCACCGGCGACAGGTCGGGCGTGTCGTCACCGCGCCAGTCCTTGACGTAGACCAGCCCGGGATCGGTCATCTCCAGGCCGTCGAAGAACGCGCCGACCTCGGCCTTCGATCGCCGCGAGTCACCGTCGCGGCGCAGGAAGGTGCGGTAGACCTCCTGTGCGGCGGTCAGCGCCTCCGGCTCGTCGTCGGACACCACGTGCGAGATGGCCAGGTAGCTGCCCGGTGCCATCGCGTCCCGCAGGGTCGCCACCACGTCGAACGGCCGGTCGGAATCGGTCAGGAAGTAGAGGATGCCGACCATCAGGAACGCGACCGGCTGGTCCAGGTCGATCAGCCCGCGCACCCTGGGGTCGGCGAGGATGTCGGCCGGCCGGCGCAGGTCGCCGTCCACCGCGATCGTGTTCGGGTTCTCGGCGAGCAGCGCGCGGGCGTGCGCCAGGACGACGGGGTCGTTGTCCACATAGACCACGCGGGCGTCCGGTGCGATCGTCTGCGCGACCTGGTGCACGTTGTTCCGGGTGGGCAGGCCGGTGCCGATGTCGACGAACTGGCGAATCCCCTGCTCGGCGAGGTAGCGCACCACGCGGCCGAGAAACGCCCTGTTCTGCGCCGCCATCGTCGCCACTTCCGGCACGGCGGCCCGTACCTGCTCGCCGACCTCCCGGTCACAGGCGAAATTGTCCTTGCCACCGAGGAAGTAGTCGTAGACGCGGGCGATGCTGGGCCGGCTCGTGTCGACGCCGGCCGGTACCTGCGTTGCCATGTCAGCCACGGTCAGCCCTCCCGAGGGTCAAGGCTTGATCGTAGCTGTCTCGTTAGGCGGACGCCGTCAGCCAGGTGGAGCGGCCGGGCCGGGTGGACACCCAGCAGCCTCGGGCGTCGGCGACCGGTGCGGTGGCGGTCCGACGATCCGGATCGGGCAGTGCGAGCACCGCGTCCAGGACGTCCAGTGCGGTACCGCTGGTCCGCCACACCACGGATCGCGGCGAGAGGATGTCCGGCTCGGTGGCGGACATCCGGGCGGCGTCCGCGTCCTGCTCGCCGTAGATCTGGATGACGTCGACCACGCCGTTGTGCGTGCGCACACCGGTGACGGCGACCACGTGGCCACAGTGGTCACGCGGGTGAACGAAGCGGAAGCCGGTCGCCATGAGCTTCCGCAGCTTCGCGGTGATGTCGCGCATAGCAGCCCCTGACGTGCGGTGGAGGCGGCGGGCGGCCGCCGGTCAGCCGGACCGGTCGGATCGCGCCCAGGTCACGAAGGCGGCCAATCCGGTTCTCGGGTAGACGAGGAACGGGCCGGTGGGTTGCCGCGAGTCCCGGACCGCGATCCGCGATCCGGCCAGCGGGGCCAGCTCGACACAGTTGCCCGTGGCGCCACTGTGTCTGCTCTTGCGCCACGGCAGGTTGGACGTCAAAGCGGCGATCGTGGCGCGGTCGATGTCGGCCATCGCGGGAGTCCACCTCCTGTGCGTGTCGAGCACGTGTGGTGACAGCGTGCCGCGACGGTAACACAGGTGTGCGCGTGCAGATGCACGTGCATTTGATCTCAGTCGAGCGAGTTGTAGATCTTGGCCAGCCGGTCCCGGCTCTCGTCCGGCGTCTCGGCCTCCACCGCGAGTCGTTGCACGACCTTCGCGTACGCCTCGACCTCATCGGGTTTGTCCAGGTAGAGGGCGCCACACAGGTGTTCCAGGTAGACCACGTCGGGCAGTTCCGGCTCGGCGAAGCGAAGCAGCGTGAACGACCCCTCGGCGGCCGAGCCGCCGGCGTGGAACGGCACAACCTGCAACGACACGTTCGACTGGGTCGTGACCTCGAGCAGGTACCCGAGCTGTTCGCGCAACACGTCGGTCCCGCCGACCGCGCGGTGCAGCACGGATTCGTCGACCACCGCCCACAACCGGCACCCATGCGGATCGGCCAGCAGGCGTTGCCGCGCCATCCGCAGCCCGACCCGCCGGTCGATCTCGGAGTTGGGTGCGTCGGGCAGTCCACGCCGGACGACCGCGCGGGCGTAGTTCTCGGTCTGGACCAGGCCCGGCACGAACGCGATCTCGTAGGTCTGGATGCGCGCCGCGGACTCCTCGAGGCCGACGTAGTCCTGGAACCAGCGGGGGAGCAGGTCCTGGTAGCTGTGCCACCAGCCGGGCTGGTTGGAGGCGCGGACCAGATCGAGGAAGGTGTCGCGCTCGCGTTCGTCGGTGACGCCGTAGAGGGCGAGCAGATCGGCGACGTCCCGTTCCTTGAGGCTGACCCGCCCGAGCTCCAGTCTGCTGATCTTGGACTCGGAGCCGCGAATGGCGTCCCCGGCCTGCTCACGGGAGATGTTCCGCTGCTCACGCAACCGCCGCAGCTGCGACCCCAGAACCATGCGACGGGCCGTCGGACCAGCAGCCGACCCGTCCGTGGCCACGCCAACCTCCCACCGTCACGCCCCGCGCGCCACGGCACGTTACACGGTTCTGTCGGGACTGACACCACCCATGGGCTATCGGCTGTGACAGTGAGTGAGAATGCCGAGTCGATTGGCCTGATTTGTTGATTTTTGCCCGGCTGGTGGGCGTCCCGAAACTGCCATGTCGCATTTTCGCCAGCATCGGGCTTCCTCTCCCGGGAGAGTCGGTTGGTAGTTACGGCACCCCGCGAAAGGTAGGCACATGCACGTCACCCCCGGGCTCAAGGTCCTGTACTTCGGCACACCGGTGGTGTTGATCAGCTCGCGCAATGCGGACGGTACGGCCAATCTGGCGCCGATGTCGTCCGCGTGGTGGCTGGGCCAGACCTGCGTGCTCGGTCTGGGCAACAGTGGACAGACCACTGCGAACCTGTTGCGGGAGGGGGAGTGCGTACTCAACCTGCCGTCGTCGACGATGGTCGATGCGGTGGACCGGATCGCGCTCACCACGGGGACGGCGGCGGTGCCGGACTACAAGGTGGAGCAGGGCTACCGGTACGAGCCGGACAAGTTCGGCGTCGCGCGGCTGACCGAGCAGCCCTCGGACCTGGTTCGGGCGCCTCGGGTCGAGGAATGCCCGATCCAGATGGAGTGCAGGGTGGTCGCGTCGCATCCCTTGGGCGACGCCACGAACGCCACGGCCTTCCAGGTGGAGGTGCTGCGTGCCCATGTCGAAGAGGACTTGGTCATCCCGGGGACGCAGCACGTGGATCCGCTCGGCTGGGACCCACTGATCATGAAGTTCTGCGAGTTCTTCGGCGGTGGCCGGAACATTCACCCGTCGCGACTGGCCGACGGTTGGAACATGCCCCATCGACGCGCGGCGACAACCGTGTGACGCGCGGCATCACCGGTTCACGGTCGCCCGTCGTCGCCAGTCCTCGGACGGTGCGCTTGTCCGGTGCACGACATCGTCCGGTTCCGGGAGGCGGCGCGGCGGCCATCGCCCCGCGAGGTCATGGCCGAGCGGCCCGGCAAATCCGTCGCGCCGCACGAACTCGCCCATTGCATTCGTGCCCGCCGGCCGCGCTGCGTGCTCGCGTGCTCGAGTTGCGGCTTGCCCACCATGCCCGTGCGATCGGGCGGCTCGGGTCAGCGGTTCGCGGACAGCTTCCGGTAGGGCATCACCTCGTCCACCAAGCCGTACGCCATCGCCTCGTCCGCCGTGAACACCTTGTCCCGCTCGATGTCCCGCCGAACCTCCGCCACCTCCTTCCCGGTATGCCGAGCCAGCGTCGCCTCCAACTGCCGCCGTACCCGCTGGATCTCCGCCGACTGGATCTCCAGATCCGACGTCTGCCCGCGCACCACCTCCATCGCCGGCTGATGGATCAGCACGCGGGAGTTGGGTAACGCGAACCGTTTCCCCGGCGCTCCCGCCGCCAACAACACCGCCGCCGCGGACGCCGCCTGGCCAAGGCACACCGTCGAGACGTCCGGCCGTACGTAGTTCATCGTGTCGTAGATGGCCATCAGCGACGTGTCCGCTCCGCCCGGCGAGTTGATGTACAGGTGAATGTCCCGGTCCGGATCGTCACCTTCCAACCACAGCAACTGCGCCATGATGTCGTTGGCCGAGGCGTCGTCCACCTGTGTTCCCAGGAAGATCACGCGTTCCGAGTAGAGCTTGCTGTACGGGTCGGACTCGCGCATGCCGTAGCTGGTGCGTTCGACCATCGACGGCAGGACTCTGCGTTCAGACATGCGGCACTCCCACGGGCGGGCGGCGGACGATCTGGTCGATGAAGCCGTAGTCCAACGCCTCCTGGGCGGTGAACCACCGGTCGCGGTCGGCGTCCTGGGTGATCCGCTCGACCGTCTGGCCGGTCTGGGCAGCCGTCAGCTCCGCCATGCGGCGCTTCATCTGACCCAGTACGGCCGCGCGGATGGCGATGTCGGTGGCCGTGCCGCCGACGCCGCCGGCCGGCTGGTGCATGACGACACGGGTGTTGGGTAACGCGTACCGCTTGCCGGGCGTGCCGGACGACAGCAGGAACTGACCCATCGACGCCACGAATCCCAGGCCCCAGGTGGCCACCTCCGGCTCGATCAGCTGCATGGTGTCGTAGATCGCCATGCCGGCGGTGACCGAGCCGCCCGGCGAGTTGATGTAGAACGTGATGTCGGCCGCCGGGTCCTCGGCGGCGAGCAACAGCAACTGGCCGGTGATGCGGTTGGCGACGTCGTCGTCCACCTCGCTGCCCAGGAACACGATTCTGGATCGCAGCAGTTGTTCGAAGACGGCGTCGTTCAACGTGAGGCCGGGTTGACTCATGACTACCTCCCTGGGCGCGCGACCGAAAATGTCCACGTCCGACGGTAGCGATGATCAACCCGCTGTACAGGCGTGTTCGCTGTGCGCGTGTTCGCTGAGAGCGTGACTAATCCACTGTGGATAAAACGGCAGGGCGTACCCCTGATCGGCCATCGGTGGAGGTGGCGCTCCATCGGCCGCTCGGTCAGGTAGTGCAACCCGCCGCGTACCCGACCGCGAGCACCAGGATCCCGGAGCCGGCGGCGACACCCGCCACCCCCACTGCCCCGGCACTCCGAGATCGCCGCCACGAATGGACCACCGAAGCCGCGGCGAATCGCAAATCCGCCCTGGGACGGATTAAATGATGCGTGCCCGTCAGGAAATCGGCTGGCGGCACTTCGGTGTTGACTTCGCGAACTATGCGAAGTATCCTTATCTACCGAGTGTTGTCCGAACGCCGGGATGAGATCGTAAATGGACGGTTTTGTCGATTCCGCCTCGCTTTACGAAGTCGTGAATTATCTCAGGCTCGGGCGCAGTGCAAATAGATGGGCAGTGCAGGTGAGCCATGACCTGGGAGCGCTGTTCATAGGAGCGCCAAGAATTCATATAATGCCGGGCTTCGAGCGGGACGGATTTCCTTCGGATGCCTACGGCAAGATGGTTGCCAGCCTGACTGATACGGTAAGAATATTCGACATACCCGCCGAGGTCAAAGTACGGGCGCTCGGTCGCATGAGGCGGTGGGCACGCCGAAATCCAGATAAGGTACGTGACATGCTGGGCAAGCTATATGATGGCACGTACGCGGATGGACGGGAGGACTATGGACCTTTCGTAGAATGGTTGGCCAACTTCTTTCGGTATAACACGGTCGAGCACTCGTCACGGCTGGGCGGGGTGTTCAACAAGACACTCATACCGGAGCTGTCCTTGACACTTCAGGTGCCGAAGGACGATCTGGTCAAGGCCTGGCACATGAGTTGCGACTCAGAGTTTCTGTCCCGCAGCAGATTCTTGGATCGAGCCTCTGGTGAACCTCTCCGGATCATGTGGGATGCTTGCGCAACGGCCGCCATGCTGAGGGGGCGGTTCCACGATGGAATTGCCGAGCTCTCGGGGGTGCAAGTTGTCCACCATCCCGTCCGTTCGCCAGTGTTGAAGAAGCTGACCGCCGGTTCTGAAGTGGTCTACCAGGCAACCGATACCCAGCAATTTCTCTCGGCGATTCTACTGAACGCGGCGCTGCGCGAGAAGGGGACCGACGCCAGGGTGGCTGCCTGGTCCGGAAGTGTTGGTGTGACCCGATCGCTGGCGGCGCAAGGTCTGCTGGATTTGTCACAGCAGCCCACCTTGGACTCGGCCGAGCGAGCCGCTGTGGAGGCGGCACGCAAGATTGGTGTCCCCGCATATGGCAGTGTTGTTTCTCAGGCACTGGAGCTGGTGGCTGTCGTTGGAGTTGGTGCGGCTACCTCGTTCACCTTGACTCCCTGGGAGGGATTCGCATTCGCCGCAGCGGCAGGGGCGGCTGTCCGCGTCCCACAGGTGCAACGGGTGCTTGAAGACTCTCGTCGCGCGAGTCGGCGAAAACTTCGCCGACTCGCTGCCGCACCCCCCGGGAGGCTTGCCCGCAACAGTCCTTCGTCCATATGAGACCTGCTGCGCATCGAGATCGAATGGTGGTCTCCTCAGCGGGCCGTGCCGGTTCGGGGCTCTGCGTGTCCGGAGTGGTAGACGAGATCCGGCCCGAAAGTCCCGTACTCCCGCAGCTTGCCAAAGGCAGTTCTGCATTCAATTGTGGTGGTCGTCACGTCTGGCGGCAGACTGAGCTGACCGTGCGGAAATGCGGCAAGCGCACACAAAGAGATATGCGGCCGAAAATAATCACCGACCGCCCCGATGGGAGTACAGTCGGACTCGCTTGCCAGGCTTAGCAGCGTTCGGTGCGCATTGTCCAGACTGGCGGAGCGGACGGCCTCGAGCCCGACATATATACCACCCTCCGGAACATAGTAATTCCCCCTGGGAATGGGGGAGAACATCAATCCGGTCAGCGTCACCGGAAGACTTGAGCCAATGCGCTGCACGGCGTCATTCCACCAGCGCAGCGCCACCTCGTGAGCGGAGTCGACGTGCATCAGGGTTAGGTGGGGGACCGCGCTGTGACTCAAGGAAGAGATTGTTGGAGCAATATCGGTGATCTCCCGAGTGAAGTCGAGCAGGCGGCGGGCTACTGCTACCTCCGGGATCAGCATGATGCCGAATGCCATGTCACACGATACATCGTGTGAGGTGACGAAGGGAGCGGAGCCTCGGGCCGGTGGTGACATGCCCACCCGAGGTCAGTGTCGGGCCTCAGCCGCTCTGGGCGATCTTCGCCACCCCGGCCAGCAGTCGGTCCACATCAGACTCATCCGTGTACGGCGCGATGCCGGCTCGCACGGCGCCCTCGTCACCCAGCCCGAGCCACCGCGAGCACTCCAGCGCGTAGAAACTGCCGGATGGCGCGTTGACCCCGAAATCGGCCAAGGCCCGGTACACCGCGTCACTGGACCGGCCCGCCACCGAGAACAGCGCGGTCGGCGTGCGGTGCCGGTCCCGTTCACCGTGGCTGATGACGCCGTCGATCCCGGCCAGGCCGTCCTCCAACCGCTCCAGCAACACCGCCTCATGTGTCTCGACAGCGGCCATTGACGCGACCAGCCGAGCCCGCCGGTCATCGCCGCCGGGCATGATGCCGGCCAGGAAGTCGACGGCGGCCGTGGTTCCGGCGAGCAGCTCGTAGGGCAGCGTGCCCAGTTCGAACCGCTCGGGAACGTCGTCGTCGGCGGGCAGCAGCTTGTCCGGGTGCAGTGTCTCCAGCAGCGCCGGGTCGGCGGCCAGCGCACCTATGTGCGGTCCGAGGAACTTGTACGGCGAACACGCGTAGAAGTCCACGCCGAGCGCGGGCACGTCGACCGAGGCATGCGGGGTGAGGTGCACGCCGTCCAGGTGGACCAGCGCGCCGACGGCGTGCGCCCGCGCGGCGATGGCCACCGCGTCCGGCCGGGTGCCCAACAGGTTGGACGCGCCGGTGGCGGCGACCAGCCGGGTCCGTTCGGTCAACAGATCGGTGACCTCGGCGGCGTCCAGTTCGCCGGTCGCCGGGTCGAAGGGCGCCCACCGTACGGTGGCGCCGACGGCCTCGGCGGCGTGCACCCATGGCCGGATGTTGGCGTCGTGGTCCAGTCGCGTGACGATGACCTCGTCGCCCGGTCCCCAACCCTTGGCCAGCGTCCTGGCCAGGTCGTAGGTGATCTGGGTCATGCTCCGGCCGAACACGACGCCGTGCGGGTCGACGTGCAGCAGGTCGGCCATGGCCGCGCGGGACCGAGCCACGATCTCGTCGGCCCGCCGTTCCGCTGTGGTGATCGGGCCCCGGTTGGCCACGGCGGCACGTAACGTGCCGGCGACCGCGTCGGCCACCACGTCCGGTGTCTGGGACCCGCCCGGTCCGTCGAAATGCGCGGCACCCTCGGCCAGGGCGGGGAAATGGCCTCGGACCTCCGCGATGGGGTACGACACGCGTCAACCCTAACGGCAACCGTGAACACCCCATCCTTGACGACTTATTTCAAGGCGCGATATCAAGGGCGGAACGGCCCCAGGGAGGTCAACGTGCGGAAGTTCGTCCGGTACGGCATCGCCCCCACTCTCGGCCTGCTCGCCCTCGTCGCGGGCGTCGTGGTTCCCACGGCGGCACACGCGGCGGGGGAGACAGTGAACATCTGGCTCACCAGCACCAATGACGCGGCGGGCCGCAACGTGACCAGGGGTCTGCAACAGCAGGCGCCGATCACGTTCAACGCCGGCAACGCCGCTGGCGGCCAGAACGTCACCGTCAACGAGAACACCCACTTCCAGCAGTTCGTCGGCGCGGGCGCGTCGATGACCGACACGGCGGCCTTCCTGCTGGGCAGCAGTGGCGCCCTGTCGGCGGCCACCCGCAACGACACGATGACCAAGCTGTTCGACCCGGTCAACGGCATCGGCCTGGACTTCCTGCGCAACCCGATGGGCGCGTCCGACCTGGCCAGGGGCAACTACTCCTACGACGACCGGCCGGCCGGGCAGACCGACCCGAGCCTGGCCGACTTCACCGTCGCGCACGACCAGACCGACATCCTGCCGCTGACCAAACAGGCGGAGACGCTCAACCCGAACCTCAAGTTGATGATGTCGCCCTGGAGCGCTCCGGCCTGGATGAAGGACAACGACAACTTCACCGACCAGGGCTTCCTGCAGTCCCAGTTCTACGGCTCGTTCGCCCAGTACTTCGTGAAGACCATCCAGGCGTACCAGGCGCAGGGCGTGCACGTGGACTACGTGTCACCGCAGAACGAACCCGGCTGCTGCGCGGGCGCGAACTACCCGACGATGGAGTGGAACGGCAACGGCCTGGACTTCTTCACCGGCACCGATCTACTCCCGGCTCTGCACTCGGCCGGCCTGAGCACGAAGGTGCTGGCGCTGGACTGGAACTGGAGCAACTACGCGGACTTCGGCGCCCAGGACGTCAACGACGCCACCGTACGCAACGACCCGCTGTTCGGCGGTGTCGCGTGGCACGGCTACGACGAGGGCAGCGCGGCCGAGCAGACCACGGTGCACAACCAGTTCCCGAACATCGGCACGTTCGACACCGAGCACTCGGGCGGCACCTGGATCGCCAACCAGCAGAACGAGGACATGAACAACATCATCGACTACACCCGGAACTGGGGTCAGAGTGTGGTCAAGTGGAGCCTCGCCGTCGACCAGACGATGGGTCCGCACAACGGCGGTTGCGGCACCTGCCAGGGCCTGATCACCGTCCACAACGGAGACGCCAGGAGCGGGCAGGTCGACTTCACCGTCGAGTACTACGACATGGGCCAGTTGACCAAGTTCGTCAAGCCGGGCGCGGTGCGGATCGACTCCACCGCCAACGCGACGATCCCCAACGTGGCATGGCGCAACCCGGATGGCTCCAAGGCACTCGTCGCGTACAACGGCACCGCCACCGCGCAGCCGCTGGTGGTCAACTGGGGCAACGAGTCGTTCACCTACTCACTGCCCGCCGCGACGTCGGCCACCTTCACCTGGAGCGGCGTGCAGGGCGCCGCTGCCACGCACACCGGCCAGGTCACCGGCTTCGGCGGCAAGTGTGTCGACGTAGCGGGCGCCAGCCCGGCGAATGGCACACCGGTCCAGTTGTTCACGTGCAACGGCACCTCCGCCCAGCAGTGGACGGTCGCTCCGAACGGCACACTCCAGGCTCTCGGAAAGTGCATGGACGTAACCGCGGCGGGCACGGTGAACGGAACGAAGGTCGAGTTGTTCGACTGCAACGGCACAAGTGCGCAGCAATGGCAACACACAGCGGCCAACCAACTGGTCAACCCGGCGTCCGGGCGCTGCCTTGACGCGACCGGACCGAGTTCCGCCGACGGCACGCCATTGCAGATCTGGGACTGCACCGGTGGCGCCAACCAGGTGTGGAACCTGCCGGCGTAGCGGTCAGAAGTCGAAGCCGCCCGGCCGGTCGTTCCGGTCGGCGAGCAGGCCGGCCAGCGTCGAGATGGCGATCTCGGCCGGCCTGCGGGACCCGATGTTGAGCCCGATCGGCCGGTGGATCCGGTCGATCTCGGCATGCGGCACGCCCAGCGCGGCCAGTGCGTCCAGGTGCGGTCCGGGGTGGCGGGGGTTGCCCATCAGCCCGATCCAGCGGGTGGGCACGCCGAGCGCATCGCACAGGAGTTGGCCGAGCTCGTCGCGGTGGTGGTCGGTCATGACCACGTCGGTGTCCTCGTCGGACTTCGCGTCGGCCATGCTCGTCACGACCTCGATCCCCTCGACGGTGCGGGCCCGCGCCCGGTCGGGCTCGACGAGTACCGGCCGGAAGCCGACGTCCCGCCCGTACCGCAACAGGTACTCGGCGACCGGCGAGGCGAAGATCGCCACCAGCGACCGGGTCGTGGCAGGCGCGGCGGCCGTCCCGTGGGCGACGGCGTCGGCGTCAACAACAGGCTCCACCATCGGCCCATCATCGCACCGGGCACAATGTCTCCCCACGCACACACGTGCAAGGAAGGAGGGGTGACGTGACCGAGCCGAAACACGCCGCCGGGGGAGCACCGAGGCACGCGGCACCGGACGGCGCTGCCCGCGACCCGCTGATCGACCTGGACCGCGACCCGACTCCGGGCGTGCCGGACCACGCGGCACCGGACGAGCCGGGCGACGCGGCGCAGAACAGCAGGTAGACGGCGGTATCGACGATGAGGGCGGCGGGCGCACCCCGCCGCCCTCACTGCGTCGGCAGGCCGAGCGGATGCGGTAGCAGGCCGAGCGGTGCTCGGGAGGCGAGCAGTGCTAGCAAGACGAGCGGGTCGCGGGGCGAGCGGCGCTGGCAGGCCGGGCGGGCGGTCGCAGTCGAGCAGTGCTAGCAAGTCGAGCGACGGCCGGGCCGGGGCAGGCCGGGCGGCCGTGTCGGCTGGGGGTGCGGCCGGTGGCAGCAGGGCGAGCGGTGCTCGTAAGGCGAGCGTTGCTAGTTGGGCGAGTGGTGGCAGCGTCGGGGGATCGCCAAAAACTGGGCGGTGGTGTTGGTTGGGGGTGCGGCCGGTGGCAGGGCGAGCGGTGCTCGTGAGGCTAGCGATGCTAGAAAGGCGAGCGGTGGTAGCAGAGTCGGGAGTCGGTAGGGTCGGGCGGCCGTGTCGGTTAGATGTGCGGCGGCGGCAGTACGCCGAGCAGTGATCGAGAGGCTAGCGGTGCTAGCAAGGCGAGCGGTGGCAACAGGGTCGGGAGTCGGCAGGCCGGGCGGTCGTGTCAGCAGGGTCGGGCGGCTGGCGGCAGGTCGGCGACGTCCGCGATCGGCCAGTTGCTCGGGTTCGGCCCGAGGGTGATCAGTTCGGCCATCTGCATCCGGCACCACGGCGACACGCTGAACTGGGCCGTGCTGACCTGGGCCACCAGCCGGGTCCACGGCGTCCACCGCACAGCCGCCACCTCGGCCGGGTTGGGCGCCGGCTCGTCGTCGGTGAACGCCCGGAACACCGGGCACATCTCGTGTTCCACCACGCCGTCATCCATCATCGCGCGGTAGCGGAACCGAGGCAGCATCAGGTCGATCCGCTTCGCCCGCACACCGAGTTCGTCCTTCAGCCGCCGCGCGACGCTGTCCACCACCGACTCGCCGGGACCGGGGTGGCCGCAGCAGCTGTTCGTCCACACCCCCGGCCAGGTCTTCTTCTCCAGCGCCCGCTGGGACAGCAGGAGTCGCCCGGCGTCGTCGAACAGGTAGCACGAGAAGGCCAGGTGCAGGGGCGTGTCGGCGTGGTGCACGGTGGCCTTGTCGGCCACGCCGACGGAATTGCCGGATTCGTCCAGCAGCACGACCTGCTCGGTCACGACATCGCCTTTCCGGTGGTCAGTGCGCCGGCGACGGCTGCCGGCCGGTGCGCGAACGTCCGCCGGTAGTCGTGCGGCGAGACGCCGACGATCCGGTGGAAGTGGTGGCGGAGCAGCGCGGCGGTGCCGAAACCCGCCGACTGCGCGATGTCGTCGATGCCCAGCTGGGTCTCCTCGAGCAGTTGGCGGGCGTGCAGCACGCGCTGCATGGTCAGCCAGCGGTGCGGCGTGGTACCGGTCTCGGCGACGAACCGCCGGGCGAACGTGCGTTCGGACAGGTTGGCCTGCCTGGCCAGCGCGGCGACGGTGTGGTCGTCCCGCAGATGTTGCACCATCCAGGCCAGGATCGGTTGCAGGCTGTCCGCGGTGCACTCCGGGATGGGCAGTTCGACGTACTGTCGCTGGCCACCGTCCCGCTGTGGGGGCACCACCATGCGCCGGGCGATCGCGTTGGCCGGGGCGGTGCCCAGTTCGCGCCGGACGACGTGCAGGCAGGCGTCGATGCCGGCGGCGGTGCCGGCGCTGGTCACGATGTTGCCGTCGTCCACGAACAGCACGTCGGGGTCCAGCCGGGCGGCGGGGAAGCGCCGGGCGAACTCGTCGACGTTGTGCCAGTGGGTGGTGCACCGGCGGCCGTCCAGCAGGCCGGTCGCGCCCAGCAGGAACGCGCCGCTGCACACCGACAGCAGCGTGCTGCCGTCGGCCGCCGCCTTCCGCACCGCGTCAAGCACGGACTCGGGGTAGTTGTCGCGGATGTTGTAGGCGGGGAACGCCACCAGGTCGGCGCCGGCCAGGGCGTCCAGGCCGAGTTCGGGTGTCATGGTGACGCCGATCGAGGTGCGCAGCGGCACCCCGGGCCGCACAGCGCACACCCGGAACTCGATGGGCGGCACGCCGTCCTCGGTCCGGTCGATGGCGAACACCTCGCACAACACGCCGAACTCGAACGGCGCGAACTCGTCGATGAGCACGACCGCGACGGTCTTGAGCATGGACTCACTGTAGCTGGCAGGATCTTTTCGAACAATGTCAGAGCTGCCACTGTTGGCGGGATATGAACGCTCGCACAATCACTGTCATGGGAGCGATCGTCACACTAGTGATCATCATCGGACTGATCGTCATGGCACTCCAACGCAACCACGTCCGCCAGCGGGACGGGCGGCGCTCGCTGGACGGCAGCAGCACGATCACCGACCGGGACGCCGAGCGCGTCGTCGTCGACATCGACGCGGCCCGTTCACGGCGCTCCGGTGGCGTAACTTTCGCCGACCGGCCCGCGTTGACGCGGGCAGCCGACCCCACCGGGCCGCACACCTTGCGGGACAACGATGGCGCCTGGACACTTCGCACCGTGTTCCCGGCGACCAGCCGTGCACACCGTCCACATCGGATGTAATCCTGTTCGCCCCGCTGGCGTCCTCGCCGGTGCGGTACGGGTCGACGGGCTGCGCGTCGACCGGCGCGGCACCGGCTGCGGGGCAGGCCGGCAACTCCCCGCAGCCGTTGCTGAAGCAGGTCCTCCGCGGTCCGACCCCGTACCGTGGCCGGCGTGGCCGATCAACCGTGGTGGCAGTCCGCCGTCGTCTACCAGATCTATCCCCGCTCGTACGGCGACTGCGACGGTGACGGCGTCGGCGACCTGGCGGGGATCTCGGCCCACCTCGACCACCTGGCCGAAGTGGGCGTCGACGCCATCTGGGTGTCGCCGTTCTATCCCTCGCCGATGGTCGACTTCGGCTACGACATCACCGACCACACCAGCGTCGACCCGCTGTTCGGTGACGCCACGCACGCCGAACGGCTCATCGCCGCGGCCCACTTCCACGGCATCCGGGTGCTCGTCGACTTCGTGCCCAACCACACCTCGGATCAACACCCCTGGTTCACCGAATCCCGGTCGAGCAGGGACGATCCGCGCCGCGACTGGTACCTGTGGGCCGACCCGGCACCGGACGGCGGCCCGCCGAACAACTGGCTCTCGGTCTTCGGCGGCCCGGCCTGGACGCTCGACCCGGCGACCGGCCAGTACTACTACCACGCCTATCTCGGCGCACAACCCGACCTGAACTGGCGCAACCCGGACGTCCGCGGCGCACAACACGACGTCATGCGGTGCTGGCTGGACCGAGGTGTCGACGGATTCCGGGTCGACGCGTCCCGTCAACTGATCAAGGACGCCGCGCTGCGCGACAACCCGCTCAACCCCGACTACCACCCCGGCCTGCCGCCCTACGACTCGCTGCTACCGATCCACACCACCGACCAGCCCGAAGTGCTCGACGTGCTGACCGGCATGCGCGCGGTGCTGGACGAACGACGCCCGGACGGCGTGCTGCTGGCCGAGATGTACCTGCCGGTCGAACGGTTGGCGCACTACTACGGCCGCGACGGCAACGGTGTGCACCTGCCATCGAACATGCACCTCATCTCCACCCCACACACCGCCGAAGACATCGGCGCACTGATCGACCGCTACGAAGCCGCGTTGCCGGCAGGCGCCTGGCCCAACTGGGTGCTGGGCAACCACGACCGGTCACGGGTGGCCACCAGACTCGGCCCGGCGCAGGCCAGAGTCGCGGCGATGCTGCTGCTCACCCTGCGCGGCACGCCGATCGTGTACTACGGCGACGAGATCGGCATGACCGACGTGCCGGTGGCCGACGAGCAGGACCCGTTCGCCACGCTGGTGCCCGGCATCGGCGTCGGGCGCGACCCGGAACGGGCTCCCATGCGGTGGACACCTCAAACGCATTGCGGCTTCTGCGCTCCCGACGTGGCACCCTGGCTCCCAGTACCCGAATCCGAACGGACGGTGAACGTCGAGACACAGGACGGTGATCCGAACTCCATGCTCACCTTGTACCGGTCACTGATCGCGCTGCGCCGAACCGAACCGGCCCTGACCTCCGGTGCCTACGTCCCGGTGCGCGCTCAGGACGGCGTGTTGGCCTACCGAAGGGACCACGTGCTCGTCGCGCTCAACCTGACCAGCGAGCCGTGCTCTCTCGCGGCCGACGGTGTGGTGCGCGTGGGCACCCATGCCGACCGGGTGGGTGCGCGAGTCGGACCGGTGCTGACCCTGCGAGCCGACGAGGGCGTGGTGCTATGACCGAGCGGACGCTGGTTCTGTTGCGGCACGCCAAGTCCGACTGGCAGGACGGTGTCGACGACGCCGACCGCCCACTGGCCCCGCGCGGCCGCAGGGACGCGTCGGCGGCCGGCCGGTGGCTGTGCGAGCACGTGCCACCGATCACCGCCGTGTCCTGCTCACCGGCGCTGCGCACGCTCCAGACGTGGCAGATCCTGCGACCGGAACTCGGTGGCACGCCTGCACTCCACGCCGAACCGCTGATCTACTCGGCCACGGTCCGCGACCTGCTGACGGTCGTGCGACGGCTGCCCGCCGACGCGACCACGGCACTGGTGATCGGCCACAACCCCGGACTCTCCGAGCTGGTCACCGAGCTGACCGGCAAACGGATCGGTCTGAAGACGTGCGGCATCGCGGTGCTGCACGCCGACGCGGGATGGTCGGCGGCGGACCGGAAATGGGCGACGCTGGCGGACACGGCGAAGCCGCGCGGCTGAATATCAGCCCATGTAGTCGTCGAACTCGCCGGCTTTGCAGCCCTGGACCCAGGCGTGCATCTCGGCGGGGGTGAAGAAGACGACACCGGCGTCAGGGTGGTTGCTGTTCCGTACGGCGACAGTGCCGCCTTCGAGTTTTGCGGTCTCGACGCACTGGCCTTGATCGTTGCTGAAACTGGACTTGCGCCACTGCGCGGCGGCGAGTTCTGCGGCGGGGACCGGGGAATGGGTCATCAGGCGTACTCCTTCGCGACGTTTCTGATCATAGTGACCGATTCGTCGGGCGGGAGGGCGTGTGCGCAAAGATGTTCGAAGGCAACGGTGTGTGCGTCGATCTGATGTTGCTCTTCCAGATAGAAGGCGCCGGACCGGTGCTCGATGTACACGATGCCGGGATCGGTGGGCCAGGGAAAACCCATGATGGTGAAGGGTCCGTGCATGCCGGGGTGCGCGCCATGATCGAACGGCAGCACCTGCAGGGTGATCTTGGCCTGATCGGCGGAGTCCGCGAGATAGGTGAGCTGGTCGTGCATGACCTTGCGGCTGCCGACCATCCGGCGCAACACGGCTTCGTCCAGAACGACCCAGAGCCGGAGCGGATCGGCATCGCGGACGAGTGCACTCTTGCGCTGGTTGCGCAATTCCTTGCGGCGGTTGACCTGTGTTTCGGTGAGTTCGGCGGTGCCGCGGCGGACGACGGCCTCGGTGTAGTCGTCGGTCTGGAGCAGGCCGGTGATGAGTTGGGCGTCGTAGAGGCGGAGTTGGGCGGCGCCCTGTTCGAGGCCGACGTAGAGGGAGAGCCAGGCGGGGAGGGTTTCGGCGGTGTAGGACTCCCACCAGCCTTTCTGGCGGGAGTCCTTGCCGGCTTGGACGTAGGCGGGCCAGCGGTCCTCGGGGACGTTGAAGAGGGGGAGTAGTACCTCGTTGAGGTCGCGGAGGATGACGGGCCGATCGGCGGTCTCGTAGTAGGAAACCTTGCCCACCGTGCAACGCAGTGCCTTGGCCACATCTTTTTGCTCGAGTTTGTGTTCCTTGCGCATCCGGGTCAATTCCAGCGCCAACCAGCGCCGCCATACCGTCGGGCTCGACGTGCCGGGCAATCCGACCTCCAGTTATGTCGAAGCGACAAGATCACCCGAGTGGGCGATCGCGCTTTGTGGAATGAAAATTTACTATCGACAACATCGTCTTGGAGAGCGAAGCTACTGTACTGCGTGCTGGTCAGCGACCTGGAGGGACTCAAGATGACCGATTCGGAGCACCGACTTGACAATGCGGCAATCGCGGCTGCCGCGCCGAAGATGTTCGCCGTGGTGGAGGAATACGGCGATGATGCCGGCCGACGTATCGCCGCATGGGGGATGGCATTTGCCAACAGGGCAACAGTGGTAGGAGTGCACGGCGGCTGTCACCTGAGCATGCATTCCCCGGAAGCGGCATTGAGAGCGTTCAACACCAACAGCCACCTGATCTGGATCAATCAGTAGCGCGCCCGGTGCCGACGCTGAGCACGCGCGTCACGTTGGCACCCAACAGGATCCGGGCGTGTTCGTATCGGGTCGCGAGCACCCCGGCCGAGAGACCGAACAGCAGCACAGCGGTGTCCCGGCCGTGTTGAGCAAGGACATCTCCAGCACGTTCGCATTCAGCACGTACAACGCGAGCGGTGGGAGCGCCGGGGTGGTGAAGTGCGCGCCCAGCATCGACATCGTCTCGCCGAACCACAGCCAGCCGAAGGGCGTACCCGCAGTTCGTGACGGCCGTAACCCCGCGCCGTTCCCGGTGATGTCGGTTGGGCGGGTTCACCCGGTCCGTAGGCGACGGGTCCAGCGGGCCAACAAGCCCGGCGTCGGCCGCTGCACCAGCCCCGGCTGATCAGCCGCCGCTCCCACCACCAGCACATCCCCACCCACCCGGCCGGCCACGACATCCGCTACCACGCACGTGATGTTGTCCGGACTGTTCGACCGCTTGGCCTCGTCGGTCAACTGCCGCACCGTGTCCTCGGGTGTCACCGCCGTGCCGAGGATGTCGCGAATGACGTCCGGCCCCACCACGTCGGTCAAACCGTCCGAGCACAGCAACAACCGGTCGCCGGCCGCCACCTGCTGCGCCGCGACATCCGGCTCGGCCGAGCCACCCGTCTGCAGTGCCCGCATCACCATCGACTTGCGCGGGTGGGCCGCCGCCTCGTCCGGCGTGATCCGGCCCTCGTCGACGAGGCTCTGCACCAACGTGTGGTCGCGGGTGATCTGGTGCAGTATGCCGTCGCGCAGCAGGTAGCCGCGCGAATCGCCGACGTGCGCCAGCCAGGCGTCGGTACCGTCCCACAGGAAGGCAGTCAGCGTGCTGCCCATCGACGTCAGGTCGGGGTCGCGCTCGGCGAACTCGGTGAGCCGGTGTAGTGCCGCGGCCACCAGCGCGGCGAGCTGGGCGGGCGGGTCGACCTGGCCGGGCTTCGCCACCCGCAACCGCTCGTCCAGCTCCGCCAACACGGCGGTCACCACCGCACTCGCCACGTCGCCGTGCGGATGCCCGCCCATTCCGTCCGCCACGGCGAGCAGTCGCGGACTGGCGAACGCCGAGTCCTCGTTCCGCGACCGGACGATCCCGACGTCGGACCCGGCGGCGTAGCGGAAACCAAGCTGATGCTCGATGGTCACGGCACAAGCTAATCATCGGTTGACCGAGTTCACAAGCATATAATTGGTCGACCATGTCAGCCATGTGAACTAGGGTGACCGCCATGAACCAGGACGCCACGGTGAACGCGGGTGACATAGCCCGGCTGGTGGACGTCGGCCGAGCGGCGGTCAGCAACTGGCGGCGCCGGCACGACGACTTCCCCCAGCCGGTCGGCGGTACGGCGTCCAGCCCGTTGTTCTCCCTGCGCGAGGTGGAGGAGTGGCTGCGCCGGAACGGCAAGCATGTCGAAGTCTCCCTGGCCGACCGCACCTGGCAACGCCTGCGCGCCGCGGGCGACGACCTGCACCTGGCCGACCGGGTCGCCGCCGCCGGCGCTGTGCTCCTGGCCGCCCGAGCCGAGACGCCGGGCGGCGGCGCGGCCGCGGCAGGGGAGAGTGATGCCGCATCCACCGATGGCGGCGGGGCGTGTGCGGGCAGGGCGACCAGCCGAGATGTTCCGGTGGCACCGGCTCATCGGCTGCCGATGGTTCCGCTGTCGTTGGACGATCCGGAACTGGTCGGGCTGGTTCGGCAGTTGGGCGCCGGGATGGGGGCTCGGGAGGCGTTCGAGTTCCTGTTCGGCCGCTACCTCGAAGCCCATTCCCGTCGCGTCTCCATCACGCCACCCGACGTCGCCGCCCTCATGAACCGACTCGCCCCCACCATCAGCGGCATCATCCTCGATCCGGCCTGCGGCTTCGGCACCCTCCTGCTCGCCACCCGCGACGGGACCTCATTCCTCGGCCAGGACCTCGACCCCACCACGGCCACTATCGCCGCCATCCGACTGCACCTGGCCAATAGGAGAACCACGACCGAAACCGGCGACTCCCTCAAGGCCGACGCCCTCCCACGCGACACGGCCGACGCCGTCGTCTGCGACCCTCCGTTCAACGAACGCGCCTGGGGCTACCAGGACCTGACCGGCGACCCCCGATGGGAGTACGGACTGCCACCCCGTGGTGAATCCGAACTGGCCTGGCTCCAACACTGCCTGGCCCACGTCAAACCCGGCGGGCCAGTCGCCATTCTGCTGCCGGCCGCCGCCGCCGGCCGCCGCCCCGGTAAGCGCATCCGGGGCAACCTGCTCCGCGCAGGCGCCCTCCGCGCCGTCATCTCACTCAGCCCGACCGGCCCCGACCTCTGGCTACTCCGCCGCCCGAAACCGCGGGAACGCCCACCCGAGCACCTACTCCTGCTCACCGCTCACGACAACCTGCACGGCGTCCACCCCGCCTGGCTGCGCCACCTCGCCGACCCGACCAACGCGACCCGGATCATCGACCTGCTCGACGACGACGTCGACCTGAGCCCGCTGCGCCACCAGCGGACCGACAACGCGGAGGACATGGTCCGCGACCTGCGCGCCGCCACCTGGTGGCTGAACAAAACCGGCATCACAGCGCCGAAGCTCACGATCGAGGAACGGCAACTCCGGTTCACTACCATCGGCGAACTCGTCAAGGCGGGCGCCCTCACCGTCCGCCGGGCACCAGCCAGACTGCCCAACGACGGCGACGTCCCGGTCCTCACCGCCGACGACCTGGCCGCACACCGCGCACCCACCGGCTGGACCGACGACGACCCCGGCCTGGTCGAGCTACGCCAACACGATGTCGTCGCGTCCGTCCTCGGCGGTGCCACGCGGGTCATCGGCAACGAGAAGGCCGTGCTCGGCCCGTACCTCACCCGCTACCGGGTCAACACCGACCTGCTCGACCCGGACTTCCTGGCGGGTGTCATCCGGGCCGCCGAACCGGTGACGCACGGCGGTTCCAGTCGCACCGATGTGCGCCGGATCCGGATACCGAGGCTGCCGCTGGCCGAACAACGCGAGTACGGAAGCGCTTTCCGGCGGCTGGTCGAGCTGGAGGACACCCTGCGCACCGCGGCATCGGCGGGTGAGACGCTGGTGCGGCTGGGCTTCGCCTGCCTCGCCGCCGGCCACGCGGTGCCGACCGGTCGGCAGGATTAGGCGGCGCACCCGACCGCTGGAGGCTCGATGCTGATCGCCGACCGATACGAGCTCGACGAGCTGCCGCTCGGCCAGGGTGGCATGGGTGCCGTGCACGGCGGCCACGACAAGCACCTGGACCGCCGGGTGGCCGTCAAACTCCTGCATCTGCCCGGCGGCCAGGACGAGGAACTGGAACGCCGGTTCGTCCGCGAGGCTCGCATCGTGGCTCGGCTGGAGCACCCGGGCGCGCCGGTGCTCTACGACTTCGGCACGTTCGACCGGCGGCTGTACCAGGTCATGCAGTTCATCGACGGGGTCACCGTGGCGGACCTGGTCAGCGAGCACGGGCCGTTGCCGGTGCCGTGGGCGGCCACCATCGCCGCGCAGGCCGCCGCCGTGCTGGCGGCGGCGCACTCGCTGTCCATCTGTCACCGCGACCTCAAGCCCACCAACCTGATGCTGTGCCCGGACGGCAGTGTGAAGGTCCTCGACTTCGGGCTGGCCGTGCTGCGCGAGGCGGACGTCCTGCAGTTCACCAGGGCGGGGCAGATCGTCGGCACCCCGGCCTACATGGCGCCGGAGCAGATCCGCAGCGGTGTCGCCGAACCGCGCAGCGACCTGTACGCGCTGGGCTGTGTCCTGCACGAGATGTTGACCGGCCGTCAACTGTTCACCGGACCCACCGCCTATGTGGTATTCGACAAACAGGTGAAGCAACGTCCTCCGTCCGTGCCGGGTGTGCCGGCGGAACTGGACGAACTGATTCAGCGGCTCCTGGAGAAGGAGCCGGAAAACCGGCCCGTCGACGCGAACGAGCTGTACGAGCGGCTCCAGCGGTTCGTCGTCGACCTGCCGATGCTGCCCGGGTTCCTGACGCCGCCGTCGGTGCCGAGCCCGGGCCGGATGTACGCGCGGATGGCCGGGCGCGCACTCAATGAGACCTCGGCGTGACCCAACCGAGATCTGTCCGACGACGACACTCCGTTCTGGACCGGTCCACCTGGACAGTGACCTGCTGAAACCGGCCTGACGGCGGCAATCCGCAAGTGGTCCGAACCAATCTGACCGCAATGCCCGTTGCGCCCCCGGCCGGCGTGCGCGGGCTGCCACCGGCCGCGGTGTCGGCGGCGCGAACCCCTTGCCAGGCGGCCGGCGGGTCGTAAGGTGTCCCGGGTAGTTGTCGGCCAGCCTCACTGGCCACGAACACGCGAGTCGGGCGCGGTCGGGGTCTTGTGAGGATGTATTTGTTAGGTTACTTTCCTAACTAACGCAAGGCCAGCCCCGTGGGCAGGAGAACCCGAGGTCCTACCCACTCCTCATTCCCCACAGAAGGACGAGATCCCCGATGAGGCGCTTCAGAAAGCTCGCGCTCGCGGTGGCGGGTGGCCTTGCGGTCACGCTGCTCGCCGCCTGCGGCAGTGGCTCGGCGTCCAGTGCCAGCCCGAACGGTACGCTCACCATCTCGAACGAGAGCGGCGGACTGTGGACGTGCGGTTTCAACCCGTTCAACTCCTCCGTTCAGTTCGTCAGCTTCGGTGAGATCTACGAACCGTTGATGTTCGTGAACACCCTGCAGAACGACAAGACATCGCCGTGGCTCGCCACCGGCTACACCTGGAGCAACGGCAACAAGACCCTCACCTTCACCATTCGCAACGGCGTGAACTGGAGCGACGGCAAGCCGATGTCCGCGGCCGACGTCCTCTACACGTTCAATCTGATCAAGAAGAATCCCGCACTGGATATCACGTCGGTGTGGTCGGTGCTGACCAGCGTGGCGCAGCAGGGCGACAAGATCGTGATGAACTTCAAGTCGCCGTCGGTGCCGTATTTCTACTACATCGCCGACCAGGTCCCGATCGTGCCGCAGCACATCTGGTCCAGCATCAAGGACCCGGTGCACTTCCAGGACAAGAACCCGGTCGCCACGGGCGCGTACCAGGTGAATCCGTGCACCCCGCAGAACATCACGTTGACCGCCAACAAGAGTTACTGGCAGCCCGGCCTGCCGAAGGTGCAGAAGGTGCTGTACCCGGCGTTCACGTCCAACGACCCGGCGAACAACTACCTCGCCACCGGCCAGGCGCAGTGGGGCAGTCAGTTCATCCCCAACATCGATGCCTTCTACGCCAAGAAGAGCCCGGACCACCACTACTGGTTCCCGCCGACCGCCCAGGTGGCGATCTTCCCGAACGAGAAGGTCGCTCCGCTCAACGACCCGAAGGTGCGCCAGGCGCTGGCCTACGCGATGGACAGGGACAAGGCGTCGACCATCGGTGAGTACGGCTACGAACCGGCGGGCAACCAGTTGGGTGTCGTCACGCCGACGTTCCAGAGCTGGGTGTCGCCGCAGGCGAAGGCCGCGGACGGCTACAAGTACGACCCGGCCAAGGCCAAGCAGATCCTGGAGGCCGACGGCTACCACCTGGGCTCGGACGGCATCTTCGTCGGGCCGAACGGCAAGCGGCTGTCGTTGCACGTGATCAACGAGGGCGGCTTCTCCGACTGGGTGGCCGCGGTGCAGGCGTTGCAGCAGAGCGCCAAGGCCGCGGGCGTCGACTTGGTCCCGGACAACTTGTCGGACGACGACTACGACAACAAGCTGTTCAACGGCCAGTTCGACCTGGCCTACTACGCCGAGACCGGCGGGCCCGCACCGTACTACGAGTTCCGGCAGTGGCTGTACTCGGCGAACTCCGCGCCGATCGGCCAGACCGCGGCGAGCAACTTCGAGCGGTTCAGCGACCCGCAGGTCGATGCGCTGCTCGACCAGTACGGCGCCACCACCGACTCGGCGACCCAGCACCAGATCATCGGCCAGTTGGAGCAGGTCATGCTGACCCAGGTGCCGATCATCCCGATCACCGAGTCCGTCGACTGGTTCCAGTACGACACCAGCCACTTCACCGGCTGGCCGACACCGCAGAACCAGTACGCGCTGCCCTCGGCGTTCTCCGTGCCGGACATGGGACAGGTGCTGCTGAAGCTCTCGCCGAAGTAGGAAGTAGACAGGTAAGGCAGAAGGGTGCGCAGGGTGAGTACGAGGAGCCTGCCGTGAGGTACCTACTCCGTCGACTGGGGTTCTTCGTGCTCACCCTGTGGGCCGCCCTGACGATCAACTTTCTGATCCCGCGGCTGATGCCGGGCGATCCGGCCATCGCGATCCTGGCGCGCTTCCACGGGCGCCTGTCGCTGAGCGCGTTGCACGCCATCGAGGACTCGCTGGGCATCCAGACCACGCAGAACATCTGGGTCCAGTACGTCACCTACATCGGCAACAC
This sequence comes from Pseudonocardiaceae bacterium, assembly GCA_036491115.1. Lineage (GTDB taxonomy): Bacteria > Actinomycetota > Actinomycetes > Mycobacteriales > Pseudonocardiaceae > DATEPR01. The sequence goes on along the minus strand of DASXCQ010000056.1, from coordinate 44,546 downwards.
GCTGCGGCTGAACTTCGGCGACTCGATCCAGACGCTGCAACCCGTGTCCCAGGTGGTCGGCGCCGCGATCCCGTGGACGCTGACCCTGGTCGGCGTCACCACGATCCTGGCGTTCTGCCTGGGCACCGGGATCGGTGCGCTGGCCGCGTGGCGGCGGGGCGGCAAGGCGGACAGCGTGCTGCCGCCGCTGTTCGTGGTCGGCACCGGCCTGCCCTACTTCTGGGTGGGCATGATGCTGATCATCCTGTTCGCCGAGGTGAACCCGTGGCTGCCGGTGGCGCTGGGCGTCGACCCCGGCGTGACCACCGGGTTCAACGCGGAGTTCATCGGCAACGCGCTGCGGCACGCGATCCTGCCGGCAGCGGCGATCCTGATCACGTCGATCGGCGGCTGGGTGCTGACCATGCGCAACACCATGGTCACCACGCTGGCCGAGGACTACATCCGGATGGCACGGGCGAAGGGCCTGTCGTCCAGCCGGATCATGTGGGACTACGCGGCCCGCAACTCGATCCTGCCGAACCTCACCGGGTTCGCGATGTCCCTGGGTTTCGTGGTCAGCGGCTCGGTGCTGGTGGAGGACGTCTTCAACTACCCGGGCGTCGGCTTTCAACTGGTGCAGGCCGTGGAGAACGAGGACTTCCCGTTGATGCAGTGCCTGTTCCTGCTGATCACGGTGGCCGTGCTGGTCGCGGTGCTGCTGGCCGACGTCGCCACCGCGCTGCTGGACCCCCGAACCCGAACGGCGAGGTGAGAAATGGCCACCATCGACGTGTCCGCCGGCGTCGGCGAGGCGCCCGACACCGGCAGGCGATCCCGGCGGGACTTCCGGTTCGGCGGCAACCTGTGGCTGGCCATCCGGTCCAACCGCAAGGCGTCCGTCGGGCTGGGCATCCTGGTGTTCTTCGTGATCCTGGCGATCATCCCGCAGTGGCTCAAACCCGGTGACCCGGGTGCCGAGATCTACGCGCGGATGGCCGGGCCGAGCGCCGCGCACTGGCTGGGCACCACCGCCTACGGCCAGGACATCCTCGCCGAGGTGATCTGGGGCGCCCGCCCCGCGCTGATCATCGCGATCCTGGCCGGACTGTTCGCCACGGTGCTGTCGGTACTGATCGGCGTGTCCGCCGCGTATCTCGGCGGCGTCGCCGACGACGTGCTGAACCTGTTCACCGACGTCTTCCTGGTGATCCCGACCCTGCCGCTGGTGATCGTGATCGCCGCCTACGCCAAGCACAGCAGCGTCACCGTGCTGATCATCGTGCTGGTGATCACCGGTTGGTCCTACGGCGCCCGACAACTCCGGTCGCAGGCGCTTTCCTTGCGCAACAGGGACTTCCTGCAGGCAGCGAAGGTGCGGGGGGAGCGGTCGTCGTATGTCATCGTGTTCGAGATGCTGCCCACGATGACGTCGCTGATCGTGGCCAACTTCCTCGGCGCCGCGCTGTACGCCATCCTCACCGCGTCCGGCCTGGAGTTCCTCGGCCTCGGCGACACCAGCTCGGTCGACTGGGGCACGATGCTCTACTGGGCCGAGAACAACGAGGCCCTGCAGACCGGCCAGTACCTGTGGGCCGTCGTCCCCGGCGTGTGCATCGCCCTGCTCGGCACCTCCTTCGCCCTGCTGAACAACGCGTTCGACGAGATCAGCAACCCCGCCCTGCGCCCGGTCCGGAGGCTTCGTGTCACGCATTCTTGAGGTCCGGGACCTCACGGTCGAGTACGCGACGCCGAGAGGTTCGGTGGTCGCCGTCGAATCGGTGGACATCGACCTGGCCGAAGGTGAGTTCCTCGGCATCGTGGGGGAGTCCGGCTGCGGCAAGTCGACGCTGCTGTTCGCGATCGCCCAACTGCTCACCCCGCCGGCGGCGATCACCTCGGGTTCCGTGGTGTTCCAGGGCCGCAACCTGGTGGGCCTGACCGACAAGCAGTTGGCCGCGTCGCGCTGGCGCAACCTGTCGGTGGTCATGCAGAGCGCGATGAACGCGTTCAGCCCGGTCAAGTCCATCGGCGCCCAGTTCGCCGACGCCGTGCGGGCGCACGAGAACTGGTCGAGGGACCGCATCCGGCAGCGATCCGCCGAGGTGCTCCGGCTGGTCGGCATCGACCCGATGCACCTCAAGAGCTACCCGCACCAGCTGTCCGGCGGCATGCGGCAGCGGGCCATGATCGCCATGGCGCTGCTGTTCACGCCGGAACTGATCATCATGGACGAGCCGACCTCCGCGTTGGACGTGGTGGCGCAGCGGTCGCTCATGGTGCAGATCAAGGAACTCCAGGACCAGTTGGGCTTCGCGGTCGCGTTCGTCACCCACGACATGTCGCTGGTCAGCCACTTCTCCGACCGGCTCGTCGTGATGTACGCCGGGCAGGTGGCCGAGATCGGCGGCACCCGGACCGTGTTCGACTCGCCGGCCCACCCGTACAGCAGGGGCCTGCTGGAGGCGTTCCCGTCGATCCGCGGCCCGAAGGTGCCGATGACCGGCATCCCGGGCAACCCGCCGGAACTGATCAACCCACCGCCCGGCTGCCGGTTCCATCCGCGCTGCCCGGTCGCGCTGGCGGAGTGCTCGAGCGTCGAGCCGGAGCTGTACCCGGTCGGTGAGGTCGAGGTGCGCTGCCTGCTGCACGCGAAGGACGGTGTGGCCCGTGTCTGAACCACTGCTGCGCACCGAGCAGCTGACCCGCCACTTCCAGATCGGCAACGCCTTCTCCCGCAACACGTTGCACGCCGTCGACCATGCCGACCTGGCGATCAACGAACGGGAGATCGTCGCGCTGGCCGGCGAGAGCGGCAGCGGGAAGAGCACCATCGCCCGCCTGCTCGCCATGGTCTACCAGCCCACGTCGGGCGAGATCTACTTCCGCGGCAAGCCGTTGTCCGGCCTGCGGTCGCGCAGGGACGTCATGGCGTACCGCGGCGAGGTGCCGATGGTGTTCCAGGACCCGTTCAGCTCGCTCAACCCGGCATACCGTGTGTCGCACGGCATCCTGCGCAGCCTCAAACTGCACCGGCCCGACCTGCAGGGCACCCGGCAGCGGGCCGAGGCGGAGCGGGTACTGGAGATCGTCGGGCTCACCCCACCGGCCGAGGCGCTGGAGCGCTACCCGTACGAGTTCTCCGGCGGCCAGCGGCAGCGGGTCGGGTTCGCCCAGGCCCTGGCGTGCCGGCCCAAGCTGATCCTCGCCGACGAACCGGTGTCCATGTTGGACGTCTCGATCCGGATCGGCGTGCTGAACCTGATGGCCCGGCTGCGCGAGCAGGAGGGCGTGTCGTTCCTCTACATCACGCACGACATCGCCAGCGCCCGGTACGTGGCCGACCGGCTGGTGGTCATGTACGCCGGCCACATCGTGGAGAACGGACCGACCGAAGAGGTGCTGCGCAACCCGAAGCACCCCTACACGCAACTGCTGCTCTCCGCCGTGCCCGACCCGCGCGCACCGCTGAACGTGACCGCCGAGACCGACAAGGGTGAACCGCCGAAGGTGGTCGACCCCAAGCCGGGCTGCCGGTTCCGGACGCGCTGCCCGCTCGCGATCGACACATGTGCCGCCCTCACCCCGTTGCCCCGGCTGCTCGCGCCCGACCACACGGCGGCGTGCCACGTCGCCGCGGCCGACCAGGTGCCCGTGTCACCTGCCGGCCTGCGGGACCTGAACAGACAGGACGTGACCGAATGAAGCTGGTGGTCGTCGGCGGCGGCTCCACGTACACGCCGGAACTGGTGGACGGGATCGGCAGGCTGGCCGGCTCCCTCCCGGTGAGCGAGCTGGTCCTGGTCGACCCGGACGAGCACCGGCTGGAGCTGGTCGGCGGGTTGTCGTCCCGGATCATGGCCGCCTACGGGCATTCGGCTCCGGTGCGCGGCACCACCGACCTGGACGACGGGCTGGACGGCGCGGGCGCGGTGCTGCTGCAACTGCGGGTCGGTGGGCAGGCGGCCCGGCACCGGGACGAGACGTGGCCGCTCGTGTGTGGCTGTGTGGGCCAGGAAACCACGGGCGCGGGCGGGTTCGCCAAGGCGCTGCGCACCGTGCCGATCGTGCTGGACATCGCGGAGCGGGCCAGGCGACTGTCCGCGCCGGACGCGTGGATCGTCGACTTCACCAACCCGGTCGGCATCGTCACCCGGGCACTGCTGGACGCCGGGCACCGGGCCGTCGGGCTGTGCAACGTGGCCATCGGGTTCCAGCGGCGGTTCGCCGCCCGCTACGGCGTCGACCCGTCGCGGATCGGCCTCGGCCACGTCGGTCTCAACCACCTGACCTGGGAACGTGCCGTCTACCTGGACGGCAAGGACGTGCTGCCCGACCTGCTGGCCACCGACGGCGAGAGCATCGCCGAGTCGCTGGGCCTGCCGGTGGACGTGATCAGGGGACTCGGGGTCATCCCGTCGTACTACCTGCGCTACTACTACGCGCACGACGAGGTCGTCGCGGAGCAGCGCGGCGAGCCGACCAGGGCCGAGGTCGTGGCCGGCTACGAGAAGGAACTCCTCGACATGTACGCCGACCCCGAACTGCGCACCAAGCCGGAACTGCTGGCCAAGCGCGGCGGCGCGTTCTACTCGGAGGCCGCGATCCAGCTGCTGGCCGCCCTCACCGGGGACACCGGTGACGTCCAGGTGGTCAACCTGCGCAACAACGGTTCGCTGCCGTTCCTGGCCGACGACGCGGTGATCGAGGTGCCGGCCAGGGTCGGCGCCGGCGGGCCGGTCGCGCTGCCGATCGACCCGGTAGAACCCCTCTACGCCGGCCTGATCGCGCACGTCACCGGCTACGAGGAACTGGCCGTGTCGGCTGCCGTGCGGGGCGGGCGGGACCGGGTGTTCCGGGCGTTGCTGGCGCATCCGCTGGTCGGCCGGATCAGCCTCGCCGAGCGGCTCACCGACCGCCTGCTGGCGGAGAATCACCAGTTCCTGTCCTGGGCGGCGTCGTGAAGCTGTCCAACGCGCCCGCCGCCGTCCTGGCCATCGACGGCGGCAACAGCAAGACCGACGTCGCCCTGATCGGACCGGACGGATCGCTGCTGGCCAGCGCCAGGGGTCCGGGCACGTCGGTGGACGACAGACGGTTCGAGACGTCCCTGGTGGTGCTCGACGACCTGGTCACCGCGGTGGCCCGGCAGGCCGACATCGACCCGGCGGGCATGATCGCCGAGCACACCTCGGCGTTCATCGCGGGCGCCGACCTGCCGCAGGAGGAGCTGCGGCTGGCCGAGGTGCTGAGCACCCGGAGCTGGAGCCCGAGCATCCGGGCCGGCAACGACACGTTCGCCGTGCTGCGGGCCGGCACCCAGCGGCCGTGGGGCGTCGGCGTGACCTGCGGCGCCGGGATCAACTGCGTCGGCGTGGCATCGAGTGGCGAGCAGACCCGGTTCCTGGCGCTGGGCCGGTTCACCGGTGACTGGGGCGGCGGGCTGGACCTGGGTGTCGAGGTCATGTGGTGGGCGACCAGGGCCGAGGACGGCCGGGGCGAGCCGACCGCGCTGAGCCGGGCGGTCGCTTCCTATTTCGGCCGGGCCACCGCGTCCGAGGTGGCGATCGCCATCCATCTGGGCGACATCGACACGGACGACCTGATTCGGCTGACCTACGTGCTGTTCGAGGTGGCCGCCGTGGGGGACGGGGTGGCGGTGCGGTTGGTGGACCGGCTGGCCGAGGAGGTCAGCGCGATGGCGCTGGTGGCGATGCGGCGGCTGGGGCTGACCGGGACGGACACGGAGTTGGCGCTGGGCGGCGGGGTGCTGATGGCGCGCAACCCGTTGCTGATCAACGGTGTGAGGCGTCGGGTGCTGGCCGAGGTGCCCAGGGCCCGGATCGCCGTGGTCGACGTGCCGCCCATCGCCGGTGCCGCACTGTTGGGGCTGGACCATCTCGGTCTGGACCAGTCGGCGCACGAGCGGCTGCGGGCCGCGTACATGACGGCGGACACCGCGGTCAGCTGAGCCGGCGCGGCTGGTCAGTTGAGTTGGCCCACGTCGGTGACGTGGAGGGCGGCGACGCCGAGCTCGTCGGATTCGGTGATGTCGACCTCGCCGGCGATGCTCCAGTCATGGTCGCCCGCCGGGTCGTCGATGATCTGGCGCACCGTCCAGTGGTCCGGGCCCTGGTCGATCATCAGCAGGTGCGGGCCGCGGGCGGCGGCGTCGCTGCCGATCTGGTCGTACTCGGCGAAGTAGGGCGCCAGCGCGTCCTGCCACGCCTCGGCGTCCCACCCGTCGTGGGCGTCGAGTTCGCCCAGTGCCTCGTAGTCGCGCCGCGCCGCCAGTTCGATCCGGCGGAACAGCGCGTTGCGCACCAGCACGCGGAAGGCCCGCGCGTTCCCGGTGACGGCGGGCGGGCGCTGGTCGACCTCGTCCTCGCCGGTCGGGTTGGTCAGCTTCTCCCACTCGTCGATCAGGCTGGAGTCCACCTGGCGGACCAGTTCGCCCAGCCACTCCACCAGGTCGGCCAGTTCCTCGGTCTTCGCGTCGTCCGGGATGGTCTGGCGGACCGCCCGGTAGGCGTCGGCGAGATAGCGCAGCACCAGGCCCTCGGACCGGGCCAGGCCGTAGTAGCTGACGTACTCGGTGAACGTCATGGCCCGCTCGTACATGTCGCGGACCACCGACTTGGGTGACAGCTCGTGCTCCGACACCCACGGGTGACCCTTGCGGTAGGTGCCGTAGGCGGCGGTGAGCAGTTCCTCCAGCGGCTTCGGGTGGGTGACGTCCTCCAGCAGCGTCATCCGCTCCTCGTACTCGACGCCGTCCGCCTTGAGCCGCGCGACCTCCTCGCCGCGCGCCTTGAACCGCTGTGCGGACAACACCTGTCGAGGATCGTCCAGAGTGGACTCGATGACGGACAGCGCGTCCAACGCATAACTGGGTGATTCCCGGTCCAGCAGTTCGATCGCGGCCAAGGCGAACGGCGACAGCGGCTGGTTGAGCGCGAAGTCCAGTTGCAGGTCGCCGACGATCCGCCACCGGCGACCGTCCTCGTCCGGCGTGTCCAGCCGTTCCACCACACCGGCGGACCGCAGGGCGCGGTAGATCGCGAAGGCACGCAGGATGTGCTTGCGCTGGCGGTCCGGTGGCTCGTGGTTGTCGGTCAGCAGGTGCCGCATGGCGGCGAAGGCGTCACCCGGTCGGCTGATCACGTTGAGCAGCATCGCGTGCGTGACGGTGAAACTGGACGTGAGCGGTTCCGGCTCCGCGGCGACCAGCCGCTCGTAGGTGGGTTGGCCCCACCCGATCGAGCCCTCCGGTGGCTTCTTGCGCACCACCCGGCGCCGCTTCTTCGGGTCGTCACCGGCCTTGGCGAGCGCCTTCTCGTTCTCCACCACGTGTTCCGGCGCCTGGACGATGACCGAGCCGACGGTGTCGTAACCCGCCCGGCCGGCCCGTCCGGCGATCTGGTGGAACTCGCGGGCGTTGAGCAGCCGGACCCGGGTACCGTCGTATTTGGACAGTCCGGTGAACATCACCGTCCGGATCGGCACGTTGATTCCGACGCCGAGGGTGTCCGTGCCGCAGACCACCTTGAGCAGCCCGGCCTGCGCCAGCCGTTCGACCAGCCTGCGGTACTTGGGCAGCATGCCGGCGTGGTGCACGCCGATGCCGTGCCGGACCAGGCGGGAGAGGATCTTGCCGAAGCCCGACGTGAAGCGGAAACCGCCGATGAGGGTGGCGATCCGGTCCTTCTCGGCCCGGGTGCACATGTTGATGCTCATCAGCGCCTGGGCGCGTTCCAGCGCGGCGGCCTGGGTGAAGTGGACGACGTAGACCGGGGCGCCGTGGGTGCCGAGGAGTTCCTCGATGGTGTCGTGCACGGTGGTCAGCACGTAGCTGAACAGCAGCGGGACCGGCCGCTCGGCGGACGTGACGACGGCGGTGTCGCGGCCGGTGCGGCGGGTCAGGTCGCGCTGGAAGAAGCTGACGTCACCGAGCGTCGCCGACATCAACACGAACTGGGCGTGCGGCAGTTCGATCAGCGGTACCTGCCAGGCCCAGCCTCGCTCCGGGTCGGCGTAGAAGTGGAACTCGTCCATGATCACTTGGCCGACCTGCGCCGCCGACCCGGTGCGGAGGGCGATGTTCGCCAGGACCTCGGCGGTGCAGCAGATGATCGGAGCCGCGCCGTTGACCGTGGAGTCGCCGGTCATCATGCCGACGTCGGCCGGGCCGAAGACGTCACAGAGCGCGAAGAACTTCTCCGAGACCAGGGCCTTGATCGGGGCCGTGTAGAAGGTTCTCCTGTGCTGCGCCAGCGCGGTGAAGTGGGCGGCCGTGGCCACCAGGCTCTTGCCGGAGCCGGTGGGGGTGCCCAGGATCACGTTGCTGCCGGAGACGATCTCGATCAGCGCTTCCGACTGGGCCGGGTAGAGGGTCAGGCCCTGGTCGGCGGACCACGTGACGAAGGCGTCGTGGAGCGCGTCCGGGTCCGGGTTCGGGGGCAGCAACTCGGTCAGCGTCATGGTGCCCCGATCGTCCCATGAAGCCGCTCGTCGGGGATAACCGCAGGCCGCGCGGTTACTCCGCCAGATAGGTCTCCAGGTGGTCCACCTTCGTGGTCATGGCGTCGGTCACGCCGCCCCGCATGTCCGCCTTGAGGACCAGGCTCACTCGGTTGGTCTTGGCCGCGACCGCGTCCGTTGCGGCTTTGATCACCCGCAGCACGTCATCCCATTCGCCCTCTATGCTGGTGAACATCGCATCCGTTCGGTTCGGTAGGCCGCTGGCGCGGACCACCCGTACGGCCTCGGCCACCAGCCGCCCGACGTCCTCACCTGCGCCTATGGGTGTGATCGAGAACGCCACGATCATGGGTCCGCCACCTCTCAGCTGGTATATGTAGGCGAATGCGACTGCGGAACGTCTCGCTCGGTGATGTCGAAGCCTACGTTCGCATGCGCTGCGATCCCGTCATGATGGCCGAGTTGGGTGGGCCGCAGCCCCGTGCGGGCATCGACGCCAAGGTGCGGGTCGACGTGGCGGCTGCCGAGGCCGATCGGTCCTGGATCCGCATGATCATCGAGGACGATGCCGTCGCCGGGTCCGTCGTCCTGTGGACGCACGACGACACCGGGGAGTCCGAGGTCGGCTGGATGGTGTTGCCCGAGTTCCAGGGGCGGGGGCTGGGGAAGCAGGCTGTTCGGCTACTGCTGACCCGCGCTCGGGAGGACGGTCGCTGGGGCCTGGTGCACGCCTACCCCGGCGTCACCAACGGGGCCTCCAACGGCATCTGCCGTTCGCTGGGCTTCACGCTGCTGGGCGAGCAGGACGTCGTCTTCGCCGAGCGGACCCTGCGGGCCAATCACTGGCGGGTCGATCCTCACCACGTGGTGAAGTGATCGCCCAGCGCCACGTCCGCTCCTGCCCTGCGCCACCAGTCGGCCTGCGCCGCCGTGTCCACCCCGTCCACGGCCACCATCGCGCCGGCCGCGTGCAGGACGCCCACCAGATCCATCAGCACCCGGTCCAGCAGCGACCCGCCGCGCGCCGCCTGCTCGGCGACCACCGGTGCGGCGATCCGCACCCCGGCCACCGGTAGGTCCTCCAGGTGGGCCAGATCGCCGGCCGCACCGTCGAATCCGTGCAATGCGATGCTGATCCCGGCTTCCGCAAGGACACGCAGGTTCGCCGCGGGCACCGACCGGCCACCGCGCAACGCCCGCACCGGCACCCCGAGGGTCAACCGTGCCGGCGCCAGGCCGTCGACCCGCAGCACCCGGCCGGCCAGGTCGGGGTCGGCGATCTGGCCGTCGCTCAACTCCACCACCACCGGCAACCCGACCGGCGCCACCGATGCCGAGCGCAGCACCCAGTCGCCCAACGGCGACATCAACCCGGTCTGCTCGGCCAGTTCGACACACCGCCGGTGCGACACCCCGCCGAATCGGGGATGGTCCCAGCGCAGCACCGGTTCCAGCGCCACCGCCGTACCGCCGTCCAGCGTGACCTGGGGCCGGTAGTCCAGCCGCAGCTCGCCCATCCGCCACGCCGACGGCATGGTCGTGGCCAGCCGGAACCGCAGGCGCTCGGTCTCGTCCGCGTTGTCGTCGAACAGTTCCCACTGCCGCCTGCCGTGCCGCTTCGCCCTGTGCAGCGCCAGATCCGACGCGCGCAACAACTCCGTGGGGTCGAGATCGGGCTTGGGCCGGTGGACGACGCCGATACCGGCCGACACCGTCACCGACTGGCCATCGACGTGCACGGGCTGGGCGAGCTGATCGTTGATCCGCCCGACGACCGTGGCCGCATCCGGTGTGGTGGCCGTGTTCTCCACCAGGATGGCGAACTCGTCGCTGTCCAGCCGCGCCACGATCGCCTGTTCGTCGGCGACCGCGGTGCGCAGCCGCTCGGCGACCGCCTTGAGCAGCTGGTCGCCGACGTGCCGGCCCAGGCCGTCGCTGATCATGGCGAAGGCGTCCAGGTCCAGGTGGTAGAGGGTGGCGCCGTGCCTGCCCGCCTTGTGCAGCGCGGTTTCCAGGCGGGTGGTGAAGAACTGGCGGTTGGGCAGGCCGGTGACCACGTCGTGCAGGGACTGCCGGGTGAGCTGGTTCTGCAGCAGGCGCAGCTCGGAGTCGTCCTGCACGATCAGCACCAGGCGCACCTGGTCGTCGGCGTCGCGCAGCAGTTCACCGGTCAGGGTGACCGGCACGGCGTCCCCCGATTTGGTGATCATGATCCGCCGCTGGCGCAGCCTGGGCAGGGTGCCGTCCAGCAGCTGGTCCCGGCCGATCAGGACGAACCGGGCGTCGTCGGGCGGGAACAGGTCGAACACGGACAACTCACCGAACTCGCCGGAGGAGCGGTCCAACAGCGTGCCCAGCATGCCGTTGGCGCGCAGGATCCAGCCGTCCCGGTCGGTGATGGCGATGCCGGTGAGCGCGCTGTCCATGATCGCGCCGATCCGCGCTTCGGCGGCCCGCAGGCCCGCCCTGGCGTCCTTGCCGATCGCGATCATGGTGCGGTTGAGCGATTCCTGCTGTGCCAGCGTGACCTCGCGGACCGCCTCCAGGTGTCCGGCGGCGAAGGTGCCCAGCAGCGTGACCACTTTGTCCGGTAGCCCGCGCACGGCCCGCAGTTCCGGCTGGTGCAGCAGCGCCTTGCCGAGCACGTCCATGGTGCGCTGGAAGGTGGCGCGGCCGATGCAGTTCATCGCGACCAGCCGGGCACCGGCCGCGGCGGCCGGTGCCGGGTCGAACGGATCGGCGGCGACCAACTCGAAGAACTGGTTCACCACGGCGAGCAGTTCGCCTTCCAGTTCCGCGTAGGGCAGCGGAATGTACGTGGTCCCACTGATCTGGTAGGCCCACTTGCGCGCGACCAGCAGCCGTTGGCGGCCGGGGTCGGCGATCCCGGCACCCGATTCCGCGACGACGTGCACGGAAGGAGCCGGGTCAGAAGCTGACACCAGGGTTCACCTCGATGGTCCGGCAGAAGCCGTGGCGGCAGCCTACCGGCCGTCGCCATTCGCCTGCGGAATCATCAAGCAGTTCCCTCGAACGGATGAATACGCCCGCTTGGCGGGTGCGGATCCGTTCGCCGTCACGCAGGCGAAATCGGCTCCAACTCCTCTCCGCGCACCGTTCGTGGGGTTTGCTGTGATACATGGCGTACCGCGGGTCCAGGTACGGGGACGACGACGATCGGGACGAAGAGCCCGTACTGGAAATCCAGGTGCTGTCCGACGTGGTGCCACTGGACGGCGTGGACGTGTCGGGCGGCATCAGCGCGTCCAGCGACGGCGAGCAGTGGTGGCCGGAGGAGGAACCGCCGGTGCCGCTGGGCCGGCCGGTGGTGGGCAGCACGCTGACCGCCGTCGGCATCGCGGGCACCGTGGTGGCCGCCGCCCTGCCCTGGGCGGACGGGCGCGGCCTGCTGGCCGGCCGTAACCCGGTGGCCGGCGGGGACGTGGTGGTCTGGCTGCTGCTGATCCTGGGCGCGGCCGCCGTGCTGGGCGTCCTGGCGCTGGCCCGGCCGCGTCGCGCGGCGCGGTGGTGGGGTGCGCTGGTGGCCGCGGTCGGCTCCGCGCTGTCGGGCTGGGCGCTGGTCGGGTTGCCCGCCCAGGCGTCCATCGGCGTCGGTCCCGGTGTGGCGTGCGCCGCATTCGCGGTGCTGGCGGCCGGGCAGTTGGTCAACGCGCTGAGCCGGCCGGTCGAACCGGGCTGGCGCTGGCGGCCCGCGGCCATCGCGACCGCCGCCATGGCGGTGGTCCTCGCGGCGGCCGGTGTCGGCAGCTCCGGCCTGACCTCGGCCCGCAACATCGACGCCACGACGGCGAACGCGCCCCTGGTCGGACTCACCGGCAACCCACCATCCACAGTGGACGAACAGTTGTGGCGCAGCACGTCACCGGTGTACGCGGTGGCCGGTTCCGTGGCGCTCATCGCCGGCCACACGACCCGTGGCCACTCGCTGCTCACCGGCATCGCCGTGCGCGACCTGCGGACCGGCGTGGAACGCTGGCACCACTACGAACGCGGCTGGACGGTCCGCGAGGCCACCCTCACCCAGGACGGCAGCACGGCGCTGGCCGTGGTCAGCACCAGCGAGCAGACCGACGCGATCGGCCTCGACGTGGCCACCGGCGCCGTCCGCTGGCAGGAACGGATCGGCTCCAGCGTCAACTGCCGCAACCCGGCCACCGACGAGGTGTCACCGGTCGAGGGCTGTGCCGGCGTCCTGGTCACCGGCGACGGCCTGCTGTACACGCGCGGCGTCGGCGCCGACGGCATCCTGCCGGTGCAGTACGTGCCGGCCAAGACCGGCCGTGCCTGGCCGATTCGCCTGGCCACCGGGTGCCGGCTGCGCGGCGCGGGCGCCGACGCCGTCGGCGTGTACGTCCTGGAACAGTGCGTCACCACCGGCTTCCCCGAGCCGCACCTGCTCAGCGAGACCGCGATCGCCTACAGCCCGTCCGGCACCGAGCTGTGGGACGACTCGCTGGCGCTGGTGAAGGGCACCGTGGCGGGCATCTTCGGGCCGGTGTTCGTCCGCGGCGACGTGGTGTTCGTGCAGCAGGAACAGCGCTACGTGGCGATCGACGAGACCAACGGCGGCCAACTCTGGACCACCATCGACGAACTGGAACCGGAGACCACCGTCACCGACGGCACGTACCTGGCCTGGTCCACCGGCATCGAGGTGGTGATGCTGAACCTGCACACCGGCCGGCAACTCTGGGAACACGACTGGCACTTCCCCGAGGAGGCCGACCTGCCGATGATGAGCCCCGGCCGGCTGTACCTGGTCCGGCACACCATCGGGCCGAACCCCTACACGTGCGCCCGGCACGCCGTGCTGCTGCGGCTGGACGCGGCCACCGGGAACGGGGCCAACGACGCGGGGCAGCCGTTGCCGGGCGGTGCCGGCAACGACTGCGGACCGAACGTGGAGGACCGCAGCTTCCTCGCCGGGCCGCTGATGGTCCTGCAGACCGGCAGCACGATCACCGTGCTGACCGGCAGGTGAGTCAGCTGCTCACCCCGCCGCGCATCTGCTGGATGATCGTCTTGGCCTGGTCGATCGGGATGGCGAAGCCGAGGCCGACGCTGCCGCCCTGGCTGTCCGCGCCGGAGGCGGGCGAGTAGATCGCCGAGTTGATGCCGATCACGTCACCGTTGGCGTCCAGCAGCGGCCCGCCCGAGTTGCCCGGGTTGATCGAGGCGTCGGTCTGGATGGCGTTATAGGTGACCTGCGAGCTCTGCTGCCCGAACGCGGCCTGCGGGCTGTTGTCCTGGCTCTCGCCGGCCACCGTCACCTTGCGGTCCAGCGCGCTCACGATGCCCGACGTGACCGTGTTCTGCAGGCCCTCCGGCGAGCCGATGGCGACCACTTCCTGGCCGACCCGGACCGAGGTGGAGTCGCCGAGGGTGGCCGCGGTGAGGCCGCTGACGCCCTGTGCCCTGATCAGTGCCAGGTCGCTGCTCGGGCTGGTGCCCTCGATCGTGGCGGTGGCCTTGCGGCCGTCGGAGAACGTCACGGTGAGCGCGCCGCCGCCCGCGACGACGTGGTTGTTGGTCAGGATCTCGCCGTCCGAGGTGAGCACGACGCCCGAGCCGATGTCCCCGCCCGACTGCCCGACCTGGGTGATCTGCACGACGCTGGGCAGCGCCTTCTTGGCGACGGCGGCGACGTCCGTGGTGCCGGCGCCGCTCGTGGTGCCGGCGTCCGAGGTGGCCTGTGCCGTGGCGGCCACGGTGTCGTGACCGTTGATGTCGTGGTCGATCAGCGCGCCCCCGGCGCCGCCGACGACGGCGGCCAGCACGGCGGCGCCCGCGGCCAGGGCGACCACCCCGGAGCGGGCTCTCGGCCGGCGCGGAGTGGTGGCTATCGGCAGCGGCGGAACCGGCGCCGACTGGACTGGAATGGGACCGGTCGGCGTGTCCGAGCCGGGAAAGCGGTGGGTGCCCTGGTCTTCTGTCATGCCTCCACCATCCGGCGCGGTCGTGAGAGGACGCTGAGGGCAGGGCAAGGGCAGGCCAATAATCCGCTGGCAGGTCCCCGCACCCGGCCGGATAGCATTCCTGGTAAGCATCCCCACCGTCCTGACTCCGAGGAGTGATCGTGTCCCAGCCGTCTCGCCCTGCCGCCGCACCCGCCGTACGCGTGGTGGTACCGGCCGGCACTACCGCCGGCACGGCGGTGCGCGAGGCCGGCCTGCCCGGCAAGGGACCGGACGCGATCGTCGTGGTTCGGGACGCCGACGGCCGGCTGCGTGACCTGGCCTGGATGCCGGACGAGCAGGTCGAGGTCGAGGCGGTCGCCGCGGACACCGACGACGGCCGGGCCGTGATCCGGCACTCGGCCGCGCACGTGCTCGCCCAGGCCGTGCAGCAGCAGTTCCCGGACACCAGGCTGGGCATCGGCCCGCCGATCCGGGACGGGTTCTACTACGACTTCGACACCGACCGCCCGTTCACCCCGGAGGACCTGCAGGCGCTGGAGAAGCGCATGAAGCAGATCATCAAGGGCGCGCAGCGGTTCTCCCGCCGCGCGGTCGACTCGATCGACGCCGCGAAGCGGGAACTGGCCGCCGAGCCGTACAAGCTGGAGCTGGTCGACCTCAAGGGTGACGTCGACTCGACCGAGGTGATGGAGGTCGGCTCAAGCGGCGAGCTGACGATCTACGACAACCTCGACCCGAGGTCGGGGGAGCGGGTCTGGTCGGACCTGTGCCGCGGCCCGCACGTGCCGACCACCAAGCACATCCCGGCGGTCAAGCTCACCAGGGTCGCCGCGGCCTACTGGCGCGGCAACGAGCACAACCCACAGCTGCAGCGGATCTACGGCACGGCGTGGGAGTCGCAGGAGGCGCTGGACGCGCACCTGGAACTGCTCGCCGAGGCCGAGCGGCGCGACCACCGCAGGCTGGGCGCCGAACTGGACCTGTTCAGCTTCCCCGAAGCACTGGGCTCCGGCCTGGCCGTGTTCCACCCCAAGGGCGGCATCATCCGCCGGGAACTGGAGAACTACTCGCGACAGCGGCACCAGGTGTCCGGCTACGAGTTCGTGAACACGCCGCACATCAGCAAGGAGGGCCTGTTCCACACCTCTGGCCACCTGCCGTACTACGCGGACACCATGTTCCCGCCGCTGACCTTCGAGGACGAGAACTACTACCTCAAGGCCATGAACTGCCCGATGCACAACCTGATCTTCGCCTCGCGCGGGCGGTCCTACCGGGAGCTGCCGCTACGGCTGTTCGAGTTCGGCACGGTGTACCGGTACGAGAAGTCCGGTGTGGTGCACGGGTTGACCCGGGTGCGCGGCCTGACGATGGACGACTCGCACATCTACTGCACGAAGGAGCAGATGCCCGGCGAACTCCGGTCGCTGCTGGCCTTCGTGCTGGACCTGCTGCGCGACTACGGCCTGTCCGACTTCTACCTGGAACTGTCCACGCGGGGCGACTCGGACAAGTTCATCGGTGAGGAATGGGAGTGGGCGGAGGCCACCGAGACGCTGCGGCAGGCCGCCGAGGACTCCGGTCTGGAACTGGTGCCCGATCCCGGTGGTGCCGCGTTCTACGGTCCGAAGATCTCCGTGCAGGCACGGGACGCGATCGGCCGCACCTGGCAGATGTCCACGATCCAGTTGGACTTCAACCAGCCCAGGCGGTTCCACCTGGAGTACACGGCGTCCGACGGTTCCCGGCAGCAGCCGGTGATGATCCACCGGGCACTGTTCGGTTCGATCGAGCGGTTCTTCGGCATCCTCACCGAGCACTACGCGGGCGCGTTCCCGGCGTGGCTGGCGCCGGTGCAGGTGGTGGGCATCCCGATCGCCGACGAGCACGTCCCGCACCTGCGTGAGGTGGCGGCCGCGCTGGCCGAGCACGGCGTGCGGGTCGACGTGGACGCCAGTGACGACCGGATGCAGAAGAAGATCCGCAACCACACCACGCAGAAGGTGCCGTTCCTGCTGCTGGCCGGCGGCAACGACGTGGAGTCCGGTGCGGTGTCGTTCCGGTTCCGGGACGGCAGCCAGGTCAACGGGGTGCCGGTGGCGGACGCGGTGGCGATGATCGTGGCGTGGCTGCAGCGCCGGGAGAACGGCTCACCGACCGCGGAGAACTGCCGGCCGGTGGCCGGCTGACCGCGATGGACCTGCCCGAGGTCGTCGCGCAGGACGGGGTGGGGGTCCCGGACGCCTTGCAGCGGCTGTGGACCCCGCACCGGATGGCCTACATCCGGGGCCAGCACAAGCCGGTCGGCGGTGAGCCGGACGGGTGCCCGTTCTGCCGGCTGGTCACCCTGCCGGACGCGCAGGCCCTGATCGTCGCGCGCGGCGCGCTGGTGTACGTGGTGCTGAACCTGTACCCGTACAACCCGGGCCACCTGATGGTGGTGCCGTACCGGCACGTGGCCGACTACACCGACCTGACGCCGGACGAGACGGTGGAGCTGGCGGAGTTCACCCAGCGGGCGATGACGGTGATCCGCGGGGTGTCGGCACCGCACGGTTTCAACATCGGCATGAACCAGGGCGAGGTGGCGGGCGCGGGCATCGCCCAACACCTGCACCAGCACGTGGTGCCGCGCTGGGGCGGGGACGCCAACTTCATGCCGGTCATCGGCCACACCAAGGTGCTGCCGGAACTGCTCGGGGAGACAAGAGAGTTGCTGGCCACCGCCTGGGCCGCCGGCTGAGGGGTCGCCGGCGGCCCAGAGTGGCCGTCATGCGGTGATCAGGACTGCGGCTGCTGGAGCACGGCCTCGATCTCGATGCGGACGTCGAGCTTGTCGCTGACCACGGCACCGCCGGTCTCCATGACCGGGTGGAACGACATGCCGAACTCGCTGCGCAGCACGGAGCCGGTGGCGCTGAAGCCGATCCGGGTGCCGCCGTACGCGTCCGGGCCCAGGCCGGAGACCTCGAGCTTGAGCGTGACGTTGTTGGTCACGCCGTGCAGGGCCAGGTCGCCGTCCAGCTCGAAGTCGTCACCGGCCTGGCGCACGCCGGTGGAGTTGAAGGTGATCTCCGGGAACTTCTCCACGTCCAGGAAGTCGCCGCTGCGGATGTGGCCGTCGCGCTGCTCCTGGTTGGTGTCGATGGACGACGCGACGATGGTCGCGGACACCGTGGACTGCAGCGGGTTCTCGCCGGTGGTGATGCTGCCGGAGAACTCCTTGAAGTGGCCCCGGACCTTGCTGACCACGAAGTGCCTGGCCACGATCGACACGTCGGAGTGGACCGGGTCGATGTCCCAGGTGCCGGCAACGTAGCCGGGAATGGCGATCGCTGGGGTGCTCACGGGCATTGCCTCCTAAAGATGGTTGAGCTTTCAACTAGTAGGATAGCGAGTTATGATTGAGAGCTCAACCAGGACGGTACACTGGGTGCCATGGGTGATGTGCGGTGGCTCTCCGCCGAGGAGCAGCGCGTGTGGCGCAACTACATGGCGGCCACCCGCATGGTCGAGAGTTGCCTGGAACGGCAGCTACAGCGCGACTCCGGCATGCCCACCACATACTACGAGATCATGGTCTCACTGTCCGAGGCCCCGGACCGCACGCTGCGGATGAGCCAACTCGCCGACCGTAGCCGATTCTCCCGCAGCCGTCTCTCACATGCGGTCGCGCGCATGGAACAGGAGGGCTGGGTCCGCCGCACGGAATGCCCGTCGGACAAGCGCGGCGCGTTCGCCGTGCTCACCGAGAAGGGCTTCGCCGCGCTCGCCGACGCCGCCCATGGCCACGTGGAACAGGTCAGGACACTGCTGTTCGACGTGCTGTCCGGCGAGCAGATCGAACAACTCGGTGAGATCTGCGCCACGGTCCGCAAGGCCGGTCCCGATCCGTACGGGCCCGGACTCGGGGTGTAGCCGGCACGCCGCTGGCGCGTGCTGACCCGTGTCGTCGTCCGTCCGGGCGATCAGGGCCGATACGCTGCCCTGGCCAGCCGCCCACGCCGAACCCGACCAGCAGGTGCAGCCCACAGCGTCATGCTCAACGTTTTCGCCCGCGCCTCCGTCTCCCGCGTGACCGACCCCGTCGGCGCGTGGCTGGTCCGAGCCGGTCTCACCCCCAACGCGATGACCCTGATCGGCACCGCGGGCACCGTCGTGTGCGCGCTGGTGTTCTTCCCGCTCAACCTGTTGTTCGTGGGCAGCGCGCTGGTCACCCTGTTCGTGCTGTTCGACCTGCTGGACGGGTCGATGGCCCGCACGTCCGGCCAGGTCACCCGGTTCGGCACCGTGCTGGACGCCAGTTGTGACCGGATCGCCGACGGCGTGCTGTTCGGTGCCATGGCGTGGTGGGCCCTGGTGGTCGCGGGCGACAGGATCGCCGGTGGGGCCGCCCTCGTCAGCCTGGTCGCCGCCCAGGTGATCTCCTACGTGAAGGCGCGGGCCGAGGCCGCCGGCCTGAGCGGTGACGGCGGCCTGGTGGAGCGGGCGGAGCGGTTCATCATCGCGCTGGTCGGCACCGGCCTGCAGGGCCTGGGCGTGCCCTACGCGGCGCGGATCGGGTTGCTGCTGCTCGCCGTGCTGGCGGTGATCACCGTCGTGCAGCGGCTGCTGTCGGTCCAGCGGTCGGCGCGGGCCGACCCTCGGCCGGAAGGTGGGAACGGTGAGTGAGTTCACGAACCGGTTGGTGGACCTGGGTTTCGGCGCCGGCTGGGGGCTGGTGCGCCGGCTGCCCGGTGGCCTGGCCGCCGGGCTGTTCCGCACCGGCGCCGACCTCTCGTCGCGGCGACCCGGCCCCGGCGTGCTGCAACTGCGCCGCAATCTGGCCCGGGTGGTGCCCAGGGCCGGCGACGACGAACTGGACGAGTTGGTCCGCGAGGGCGTCCGGTCGTATGCCCGGTACTGGTGCGAGGCGTTCCGGCTGCCGTCGATGGACCTGCGGGCGCTCTACGAACGGGTCGACCCGCAGGTGGCCGGCCAGGAGTACCTGGACGCCGCGCTCGCCGAGGGCAACGGCGCGCTCCTGACCCTGTCACACAGCGCGAACTTCGACATCGCGGGCGCCTGGCTGGCACAGCGCCAGGACGGTTTCACCACGGTCGCCGAGCGGCTGCGGCCGGAGTCGCTCTACCGCCGGTTCGTCGCCTACCGCGAGTCGCTCGGCTTCGAGATCGTGCCGCTGACCGGCGGCGAGCGGCATCCGTTCGTGGTGCTGTCCCAGCGGTTGCGGGCCAACAAGGTGGTGTGCCTGATCAGCGACCGCGACCTCACGTCATCCGGGCTGCCGGTGACGTTCTTCGGTGCGGAAGCGCGGATGCCGGGTGGTCCGGCGATGCTGGCCGCCCGCACCGGTGCCGCGCTGCTGCCGGTGGGCAGCTGGTTCACCGACGACGGCGGCTGGCTGTTCCGCATCCACCCGCCGATCAGGGTCGCCAGCAAGGCCGGGGTGGGCGCGGCGACCCAGGCGATGGCCGACGTGTTCGCGGGCGACATCGCCGCGCAGCCGGCCGACTGGCACATGATGCAGAAGCTGTGGCTGGCCGACCTGGACCGGCCGCTGCCCACCGAGGCAGCGGCGTGAGGATCGGCATCGTCTGCCCGTACTCGCTCGAGGTGCCGGGCGGGGTGCAGTCGCACGTCGTCGACCTGGCCAGGGCGCTGCGCGGGCTGGGCCACGAGGTCGACGTGCTGGCACCGGCCGACGAGGAGGCCGACGTGCCGGACTTCGTCACCCCGGCGGGCCGCGCGGTCGGCATCCCCTACAACGGGTCGGTGGCGCGGCTGTCGTTCGGTCCCCGCTCGTACGCGCGGTCCCGCCGCTGGATCCGCGAGCACGACTTCGACGTGCTGCACCTGCACGAGCCGACCGCGCCGAGCCTGTCCATGCTGGCGCTGATGGAGGCCGACGGCCCGATCGTGGCCACCTTCCACACGTCCACCCAGCGGTCCCGCGCGCTGGTCGCGTTCCAGCCGTTCCTGCAGCCGTTCCTGGAGAAGATCACCGCCCGGATCGCGGTGTCCGCGCTGGCCAGGCGGGTCCAGGTGCAGCACCTTGGTGGGGACGCGGTGGAGATCCCCAACGGCGTCGACATCGGCTTCTACGCCGGAGCCCAGCCACTGCCCGGCTACCCGAGGCACGGTGGCACGGTCGGATTCGTCGGCCGGTTCACCGAGCCGCGCAAAGGCATGCCGGTGCTGCTGGCCGCGCTGCGCAGGCTGCTGCCCGAGTTCTCCGACCTCACGCTGCTGGTCGTCGGCAGGGGAGAGGCGGTCGAACTGCGCCGGCAGGCCGGTCCCGAACTGGCCGACCGGCTGGTGCTGCTGGGCCAGGCCGACGACGAGACCAAGGCGCGGGCCTTGCGCAGCATGGACGTCTACTGCGCGCCCAACACCCACGGCGAGAGCTTCGGCATGATCCTCACCGAGGCGATGGCCGCCGGCGCCGCCGTGGTGGCCAGCGACCTGGACGCGTTCCGCCGGGTGCTGGACGACGGCACGGCGGGCGTGCTGTCCGCCGTCAACGACGACGTGGCGCTGGCCGACGCGCTGCGCGGCCTGCTCCTCGATCCTGGCCGGCGGGCCGCGTTGGCCCAGGCGGGCAGCAGGCGGGTGGCCGCCTGGGACTGGTCGATCCTGGCCACGCAGGTGCTGCGGGTGTACGAGATCGCGATCGCGGCCACACCGGGCAGGGTGCACGAGGCCGGGGACAATTGAGCTGATGGACCCTCATTCGCTGGTCGTGCTGCTGGTGGTGGTGCTGGGCGCCGCCCTGGTGTCCGGGCCGTGGCTGCTGGGCACCGCGAACCGGCTGGACCGGCTGCACGTGCGCACCGACGCGGCCTGGGCCGGCCTGGACGCCGCACTGGCCCGCCGGGCCGTGGTCACCCGCGCGGTGGCCGCCACCGGCACCGTGTCGACCTCCTGCGTCGCGGCGCTGCGGGCCGCCGCCGACCGCGCCGAACTGGCCGGCCGGGACGACCGGGAGGCGGCCGAGAGCGACCTGTCCCGGCTGCTCGGCGACCTGGACCGGGCGACGATGCCGGCGGCGCTGGCCGAGGAGCTGGCCGACGCGGAGCAGCGGGTCGTGCTGGCCAGGCGGGTGCACAACGACGCCGTCCGGGACACGCTCTCGCTGCGCACCCGGCGGCTGGTGCGGTGGCTGCGGCTGGCCGGCACGGCCGCGCAGCCGCACTACTTCGAGATCGCCGAACCCGCGCCCGACGTGGCGTCGGCGACGTCGTGGCGGCGGTCGGCCAGGATTGTGGTGGCCGACCCGGCGGGCCGGGTGTTGCTGCTGCCCGGCGCCGACCCCGAGCAGCCGTTCTGGTGCACCCCCGGCGGCAGCGTCGAGGCAGGCGAGGACCTGCGCGCCACGGCGGTGCGCGAACTGCGCGAGGACACCGGGGTGCGGGCGTCGCCGGACCGGCTGGTCGGTCCGGCGTGGCGGCGGCGGGTCAGCGTCCCCTCGGCGGAGGGCCCGCAGCACAGCGAGGAGTGGTTCTTCCTGGCCAGGATCGGTCGCGCCGACACCGTCGACGGCCACCGGTGGTGGACCCAGCGGGAACTGCGGGCCACCTCGGAGCTGATCTACCCGGAGCAGCTCGCCGAGTACCTGCCGACCCTGCTGGACGGCACCTGGGACGGCACCACCCGGCCGATCCGCTGACCGGTCAGTCCATCGGTTCGGATGCGGCCCGCAGCCGGGCGCTCCACCGGTCCTCGATCCGGCCGAACCGCCACACCGCCAGCGCCACCACCCAGGTGAGCACGAACAGGCCGACGATGGCGAACCCGATGGTGTTCAGGTCGACCGAGGACATCCACTGCCAGAAGCCGCCGGTCCACTTGAACTCCCCGGCCAGCAGCCCCAGCACCTCGATCGTGCCGACCAGCAGCGCGACCGCCACGGACAGCCCGGTGATGGTGATGTTGTAGTAGACCTTGCGCACCGGCTTGGCGAACGCCCAGCCGTAGGCGAAGTTCATGAACGACCCGTCGATGGAGTCGAACAGGCTCATCCCGGCCGCGAACAGCACCGGCAACACCAGGATCGCGTACCACGGCAGGTTGGCCGCCGCGCCGGTGCCGGCCAGCACCAGCAGCGCCACCTCGGTCGCGGTGTCGAACCCGAGTCCGAACAGGACACCCACCGGGTACATCTGCCACGGCTTGGTGATCGACTTGGTGAACCGGCCGAAGATCCGGTTCATGAAGCCACGGTTGTTGAGCTGTTCCTCCAGCGCGGCCTCGTCGAACTGACCCCGCCGCATCTTGGCGAACACCTTCAGGATGCCCACCAGCACGACCAGGTTGATGATCGCGATCAGGTACAGGAACACGCCGGACACGCTGGTGCCGACCACCCCGGTGATGGCGTGCAGCCGCGACGAGTCGTTGGCCACCGGCCCGATCAGCGCCTTCACCCCGAAGCTGAGCAGCAGCGACAGGCCGAACACGATCGACGAGTGACCCAGCGAGAACCAGAACCCGACCGACAGCGGCCGC
This sequence comes from Pseudonocardiaceae bacterium, assembly GCA_036491115.1. Lineage (GTDB taxonomy): Bacteria > Actinomycetota > Actinomycetes > Mycobacteriales > Pseudonocardiaceae > DATEPR01. Next base: position 21,642 of record DASXCQ010000056.1, on the reverse strand, counting down.
TGCCCGTCGGCCATCAGCTTGCGGGTGGTGTTGTCGATCGCGGAGATGTGGTCGGCGTCGAACGCGTGCCGCGCGCCCAGCGTGTAGGCGGTCAGCGCGATGCCGACGCCGAACGTCTTGGCGCCCACCGTGTAGTGGCCGGGCACGACGAACAGGAACAGCACGCCCCAGCCGATCACGGTCAGCCCGACGATCGTGGCGATCATGCCCGACGCCCGCAGCCATTCCTTGCGGGTGAGTGAGATGCGCCGGGTCCTCGTCATGTGCCGCCCTTCGTCGTCGCCTGCCGTCCGAGGAGATTGTTAACGCCGGCAACTAGTAATTGCAAGTAGTCGGCGATAACGCCACATCCCGGGAGGACAGGCGGTGACGAAGGGTGGGCACTCTGTCAGCGCAACGCCGGGAGCACGTCGTTTCCGTAGGCGGCCAGTGTCTTGTCCTGCTGGTCGTGCATCAGGTACAGCGCGAACTGCGCCACACCCAGCTCGGCCAGTTCGCGCAGCCGCTCGACGTGCGCCTCGGCCGGTCCGACCAGGCAGAACCGGTCCACGATCGCGTCCGGCACGAAGTCGGTCGACGGGTTGCCGGCCCGCCCGTGGTGCGAGTAGTCGTACCCCTTCCGGCCCTCGATGTAGTCGGTCAGCGCCCTGGGCACCGGTCCCGACGTGCCGTAGCGGGTCACCAGGTCGGCGACGTGGTTGCCGACCATGCCGCCGAACCAGCGCAACTGGTCGCGCTGGTGGGCCAGGTCGGTGCCGACGTAGGCGGGTGCGGCGACACACATCGTCACCGCGTCCGCCGGCCGGCCCGCCGCCACCGCAGCGTCGCGCACCGCGCCGATGGTCCAGCGCGCGATGTCCGGGTCCGCGGTCTGCAGGATGAAACCGTCGGCCTGCTCGCCGACCAGCTTCAGCGCCTTCGGCCCGTAGGCCGCCATCCACATCTCCAGCTTCCCGTCCCGCACCCACGGGATCCGCACGGCGGCGCCGTGGTGCTCGACCTCCCTGCCCTCGGCCAGCTCCTTGATCACCCGCATGGCGTCGCGCAGCGTGGCCAGCGTGGCGGGCGGCTGCCCGATCACCCGCCGGGCCGAGTCGCCGCGCCCGATCCCGCACACAGTCCGGTTGCCGTACATGTCGTTCAGCGTGGCGAACAGCGACGCGATCACCGACCAGTCCCTGGTGCTCGGATTGGTCACCATCGGGCCCACCATCAGCCGGGACGTCTCCGCCAGGATCCGGCTGTAGATCACGAACGGCTCCTGCCACAGCACGTGCGAGTCGAACGTCCAGCCATACCGGAAACCGTGCCCCTCGGCCGCGCGCATGGTGTCCACCACCGCGCTCGCCGGCGGGTCGGTCTGCAGCACAACGCCGAACTCCATGACGCCCCCTTCAGTTGAGGTACTGCGACAGCTCCCGGGACTGGAACCGCCCGTGCCCGGTGCTGCCGTGGTACTGCCCGCCCTCGATGATCACCCGGCCACGGGACAGCACCGTCTCCACCCGGCCGGTGACCCGCATCCCCTCGTAGGCCGAGTAGTCCACGTTCATGTGGTGCCCCTGGGCGGACAGCGTCTGCGTCGCCGTCGGGTCGTACACCACGACGTCCGCGTCCGAACCCGGCTGGAGCACACCCTTGCGCGGGTACAGCCCGAACATCCGGGCCGGCGTGGTCGACGCCACGTCCACCCACCTGGCCAGCGACAACTCGCCGGCCGCGACACCCTGGTGCAGCAGGTCCATCCGGTGTTCGACGCCGGGGATGCCGTTCGGGATCTTCGAGAAGTCGTCCCGACCGAGTTCCTTCTGGTCCTTGAAGCAGAACGGGCAGTGGTCGGTCGACACCACCGACAGGTCGTTGGTGCGCAGCCCCCGCCACAGCGACGCCTGGTGCTCCCTGGGCCGCAGCGGGGGAGACGCCACGAACTTCGCACCCTCGAAATCCGGCCGCGCCAGGTCCTCGATGGACAGCCACAGGTACTGCGGGCACGTCTCGGCGAACACGTTCTGCCCGGTGTCCCGCGCCTCGCTCACCGCCGCCAGCGCCTGCGCCGCCGACAGGTGCACGACGTACAGCGGCGCACCGGTCACCCCGGCCAGCGTGATCGCCCGCGACGTGGCCTCGGCCTCCAGTTCCGGCGGGCGGGTCAGCCCGTGCTGCACCGGATCGGTCCGCCCGGCGGCCACCGCCTGCGCCACCAACTGGTCGATGGCGATGCCGTTCTCCGCGTGCATCATCACCATGCCGCCGGTCCGCCTGGCCTGCTGCATCGCCAGCAGGATCTCGCCGTCGGTCGCGTAGAACACGCCCGGATAGGCCATGAACATCTTGAAGCTGTTCACGCCCGCGTCGACGCAGGACCGCATCTCCTTCAGCGACGACTCGTTCACGTCCGACACGATCATGTGGAACGCGTAGTCGATCGCGCAGTTGCCGTCCGCCTTGGCATGCCACTTGTCCAAAGTAGACAAGAGGGACGTGCCCCTGGCCTGCACGGCGAAGTCGATGATCGTCGTCGTGCCACCCCACGCCGCCGCCCGCGTACCCGTCTCGAACGTGTCGTGCGAGAACGTGCCGCCGAACGGCATCTCCATGTGGGTGTGCGCGTCGATCCCGCCCGGCAGCACGTACCGGCCGCGCGCGTCGATCACCCGGTCCACCGCACCGCCCAGCCCGCTGCCCCGGTCCAGCAGGGCCGCGATCCGCTCACCGTCGACCAGGACGTCCGCCTCCACCGTGCCGGTCGACGTGACCACGGTGCCGCCGCTGATCAGGATCGTCATCGCGACCCCCTCACGCCTGCACCAGCGACGTGTACGTCTCCGGCCGGCGATCCCGGTAGAACGCCCACAGATCCCGCACCTCGGCCAACGTCCCCATGTCCAGGTCGCGGACCAGGACCTCGTCCGCCGAGTCCGACGCGGCCTCGCCCACCAACTGGCCACGCGGGTCCACGAAGTACGACTGACCATAGAAGTCGTTGTCGCCCAACGGTTCTATCCCGACTCGGTTGATCGCGCCGACGAAGTACTCGTTCGCCACCGCCGCCGCGGGCTGCTCCAGCCGCCACAGGTACTGCGACAGGCCCCTGCTGGTCGCCGACGGGTTGAACACGATCCGCGCACCCGCCAGGCCCAACGCCCGCCAACCCTCCGGGAAGTGCCGCTCGTAGCAGATGTACACGCCGATCCGGCCCACCGCCGTATCGAAGATCGGGTAGCCCAGGTTCCCGGGCCGGAAGTAGAACTTCTCCCAGAAGCCCTTGACCTGCGGAATGTGGTTCTTGCGATGCTTGCCCAGATACCGCCCGTCCGCGTCGATCACCGCGGCCGTGTTGTAGTAGACGCCCGGCTGCTCCTGCTCGTAGATCGGCACGATCAGCACCATGCCGTGCTGCCTGGCCAGGTCCTGCATCAGCTTCGTGGTCGGCCCGTCCGGGATCGACTCGGTGTAGGAGTAGTAGTCGGCATCCTGCACCTGGCAGAAGTACGGCCCGTAGAACAGTTCCTGCAGGCACACCACCTGCGCGCCGGCCGACGCGGCGGTCTGGATGTGCCGCACCGCGTTCTCGATCATCGTCTCCTTGTCGCCGGTCCACTGCTGCTGGACCAGGCCGGCCCTGACGATCTCTGCCACTGGTGCCTCCCTTGCTCCGGTGATCCGGGAATAGTCGAGCGTACGAGCGGCGAACGGGCAGTGCCAGTGTGTCCACCATTGGTGGCGTCTCCGCACACACTGTGCTTTCCCGGCTGCTCGCCCAGGCCGACCTGTCACCTGCTGTTACCCCGGTCGTCGGCCGACCTTGACCGTTCCGTGTCCGCCCATGGATAGCTTGCGGACGTGGTGGCTGTCGCAGTCCGTGCCGCTGGGGTCGAGGCACGCAGGGGGAAACTCAGCACACCGACGACGATCGGGCTGCCCACCGGCGCGGTCGTGGTGCCCGCCGTGCTGCTGGGCATCGTGGTCGCCGCCGTCATCGGCTCGCTCGGCAGTGGCTTCGACCAGCTCAGCCAGCGCTCCGCCCCACAGGTCACGTCCGCGGCCGACCGCTACGTCGCGCTGTCCGGCATGGACGCCCAGGTGGCCAACGTGCTGCTCGTCGGTGACGACGCCGGCCTGTCCGACAACCGGGCACACGCCCTCACCGTCTACGACCAGGGCCGCGGCCGGGCCGACAGCGACCTGCAGCGGGTCGCCGCCATCGGCGGGAACGACCCGACGGTCGCCCGCGGTGTCACCGCCATCCTGGACCGCTTCGGCCAGTACCAGGCCCTCGCCGGCGAAGCCCTGTCGCTCAACGCGGCGGGCCACGACCCGTCCGGCCACCCGTCGGCCACCGAACTCGCCGTCTACCGGCAGGCCACCGCCCTCACGCCCGCCCTGCTGTCCGACACCCAGTCGCTCATCGCGGCCAGCCGGGCCGACCTGGACAGACCGCACACGTCGACTCGACGGCCGAACGGTTCGCCGCCATCCGCGCCATGGCCCGCTTCGCCGGCTACGAACGCGCCGACCGAGCCATGCGCGCCACCTTCGCCCAGGGCGACGACCTGCGCGACGCCATCCAGTTCGACACCGGCACCGCCCTGGGCTACTCCTCCTACAACCTCGCCCGCTACGACCAGGCTCTCAGCCACCTGATCAGCCTCAAACAGCAGGTGTTCGACCAGGCCGTCAGCGCCGGCACCGGCAACCTCGCCGGCTGGTCCGGCATCCTCCCGGCCATCGCCGCCGTGCTCATCGTGGCGCTGCTCGGTGTCGGCGTGTGGCAGCGGATCGCCGAATACCGCGGTTAGCGACCCGGCCTCGCTCCCGCGTCCACCGCCAGCAGCGCCACGTACAGCGACAACATCGACTCCGGGTCCTCCAGCGACACCCCGAGGATCTGCTCGATCCGAGCCAACTGCTGGTAGTACGCCGTCCGCGACAGGTGCGCCGCCGCTGCGGCCGCCGACTTGTTCCCGCCGCGCTCGCAGTAGTGCCGCAACGCGTCCACCAGCCGCGCCCCCGCCCGGTCCGACCTGGCCAGCAGCGGCCCCAACTCCCGCTCCGCGAACGCCGCCAACCGCTCGTCCTCGCGCAACAGGTGCAGCAGGCCACGCAGCCGGACGTCCGCCAACCGGTGATAGGAGCGTTCGTCACCGGTGCGCAGCGCCGCCTGTGCCACGTGCGCCGCCTCCGCCAACGTGCGCCGCGCGTGCACCACAGCGCCGACCGTCGTACCGACCGCCACGACCACCGGCAGCGCCCTCGGATTCGGCCGCACCGCGCGGTGGATGCCCGTGGCCAGCCGGCGCAGCACCGGGGTCACGATCGCCTCGGCCCGCTCGTCGGACGCCGTCCCCGGCCGGTCCACCGCGATCAACGCCCGCACGCTCACGTCGTCCACCGCCCCCACCAGTGCCGGCACCGCCGCCCGCCGCGCCGCCAACGCCGTCGCGTCCGCGATGTCCCGCAGCAACTCCTGCGCCGCCAACGCCGGCAGGTCCGCCTCCGCCGTCCTCGGCCGCACCGCGACGCCGACCAGGATGCGCCGCTCCAACGGCACACCCAGGGCCGAAGCACGGGTGGTCAGGTCGGTGGGAAGCGCACCGGGCGCCAGTAGTTCGGTGAGCAGCGTGCGGTGCGTCTGCCGCTCCAACGTCTCCCGATCCCTGGCCAGCAGTCGGTGCACCGCCAACGCCGACGCCGCCCGCTCGACCACCACCACCTGCGGATGCTCCGGCGGTTCCGTGCACACCAGCACCAGCCGCCCCCAGTCGTCCCCCCGCGCGCCCACCACGGTCACCAGCCAGCCGCTGTCGGAGTCGTAGCCGGTGCGCTCCCGCATCGCCACCTTCCGCGACCTGGCCCGCCAGTCCGCCAGCAGCGCCGTCGGGTCCATGCCGGCCGAGTCGTAAGCCAGCACGTCGTGCGACAGGGTCTCCAACACGACCGGCAGCCGCGCCGTCCGCGCCACCTCGCGCAGCACCTCCGCCGGTTCCGCGCCCGACACGGTGAGCGCCGTGAACGTCTCGTGCACCTGCTCGGCCGCCCGCAGCTCGGCCAGCTGCGCGTCCCGGATCAACGCGATCACCGCCTCGGTGACCACCACGAACCGGGTCTCCTCCGCCAACGTCACCAGGGGGAGTGACCTGCGATCAGCCGCCAGGATGAGCGCGGCCGGCAACGTGTCACTCCACCGGCGCACCAGCTCCACCACCAGCCCCGCGGCACCCACCCCGGCCAGTTCGTCCACGTACCTGGTCAGCGCCGGACCGTCGTCGGGCAGCGCGATCCCCGTGGTCAGGACCAGCTCACCGCCCTGGAGCAGGTGTGCGATGTCCGCGATCTCGGCCGCGTGCACCCACCGCACCCCGTTGCCCAGCCCGGCGCCACCGGCCACCACGGTCGGCCGCCCCCTGCGCACCACGGGCAGGGCCAGCACGTCGGACACTGTCGGATACATCGCGCCGCGCTCCCTCGATCGGTGTGCACAACGTAATCCAGAAGGCTGATTCCCGATACATGTTGTTGGTGGCGGGCCGGCGGCCGGCTGGCCAGACTCGGGACATCCACCCCCGCGCATGGGAGGCCGCCCGATGACCGACGACGACCTGCTGGCCAGGCACCGTGCGGTGCTGCCCCACTGGTTGGCCCTCTACTACGACGAGCCCATCGAGATCGTCGCCGCCAGCGGCCGGCGAGTCACCGACGCCAACGGCCGGACCTACCTGGACTTCTTCGCCGGCATCCTCACCAACGCCATCGGCTACGACGTGGCCGAGATCAGCGACGCCATCCGCCGCCAGCTGGACACGGGCGTCCTGCACACGTCGACCCTGTACCTGATCCGCCAGCAGGTGGAGTTGGCCGAGCGGATCGCCGAACTGTCCGGCATCCCCGACGCCAAGGTCTTCTTCACCAACTCGGGTACCGAGGCCAACGAGACCGCGCTCATGCTCGCCACCCAGGCACGGCGCAGCAACCAGGTCCTCGCGATGCGCAACTCCTATCACGGCAGGGGTTTCGGCACGATCGCCATCACGGGCAACCGAGGTTGGTCGGCCACCGCGTTGCGGCCGATGAACGTCAGCTACGTGCAGGGCGGCTACCGCTACCGCAGCCCGTGGCGGGACCTCTCGGACGCCGACTACATCGCGGCATGCGTCGCCGACCTGCGCGACGTCATCGAAACCACCACGTCAGGTGACATCGCCTGCCTGATCGCCGAGCCCATTCAGGGGGTGGGCGGGTTCACCCTGCCGCCGGACGGGTTGTACGGGGCGTTTCAGGAGGTGCTGGACGAGTACGGGATCTTGTTCGTGTCCGACGAGGTGCAGACCGGGTGGGGGCGGACCGGCGAGCACTTCTGGGGGATCCAGGCGCACGGGGTGCGGCCGGACGCGATGACGTTCGCGAAGGGGTTGGGCAACGGCCTGGCCATCGGCGGGGTCGTGGCGCGCGGTGACCTGATGGACAGCATCACGGCCAACTCGATTTCCACGTTCGGCGGCAACCCGGTGGCGACGGCGGGCGCGGCGGCCGTCCTGAAGTATGTGCTGGACCACGACCTACAGGACAATGCGGCAAAAATTGGTGACCGAATCATCGGTGGCCTGCGCGACGCCGCCGAAGGCAACGGCGTGGTGGGCGACGTCCGAGGCAAGGGCCTGATGATCGGCGTGGAGCTGGTCGGCTCCCACGGCGAACCGAGCCCCAGAGCAGCCACGATCGCGCTGGAAGCAACGAAGGAGCGGGGTCTGCTGGTGGGCAAGGGCGGCCTGCACGGCAATGTTCTCAGGCTTGCCCCGCCGATGACGGTCACCGAAGACGAAGCAGAAGAAGCCCTGGGCATCCTCAGCGAGGTGATGGCGGTAACCAAAGAACAACTCACCTAACGCAACCACCACGACCCCACCCACCGGCCTTGGTTGAGTCGGCCGTCCGGCGGACATCTCACTTGAGTCGGCCGTCCAGCGGTCGTCTCGCCTGAGATGGCCGCCCACGGGCCATCTCAGCCCGAGTCGGTCGCCGAGCGGCCGCATCCTCCGAGTTCGCCGCCGAGCGGTCAACTCGGCGCGAGACGGCCACCCACCGGCCAACTCGGCCAGCCCCAGCCGGCCAGCCCGTCGAGCCGACCATCGAGCGGCCGACACACAATCACCACCGATGCTCACCTGACCGCCCCGGGAGGACGGCGATGACCGACCGAATCACCCACTGGATCGACGGCAAGCCGTGGGACGGCCTGCCGGAACGAACCGGCAAGGTCTACGACCCGGCGACTGGGCAGGTCACCGCACAGGTCGACTTCGCGGCGCCCGCCGAGATCGACCAGGCCGTGGCGGCGGCGGAGTCGGCGTGGCAGACGTGGCGCTCAGCGTCCCTGACCACCAGGGCGAATGTCCTGTTCGCCTTCCGCGAACTACTCAACCGGCGCAAGTCCGAACTGGCCGCGATCGTCACCAGCCAACACGGCAAGGTGCTCTCCGATGCGGCAGGCGAGATCCAGCGGGCGTTGGAGTCGGTCGAGTACGCGTGCGGGATACCGGAGCTGTTGAAGGGCGGGTTCAGCGAGAACGCGTCGACGAGGGTGGACGTGTACTCGATCCGGCAGCCGCTGGGCGTGGTCGGGTTGATCTCGCCGTTCAACTTCCCGGCGATGGTGCCGCTGTGGTTCGCGCCGAACGCGATCGCCTGCGGGAACGCGGTGGTGCTGAAGCCGTCCGAGAAAGATCCGGGCGCGGCCAACTTCATCGCCGAGCTGTGGGCCGAGGCGGGCCTGCCGGCCGGCGTGTTCAACGTCGCCCACGGTGACAAGGTCGCGGTCGACGCCCTGCTGGACCACCCGAAAGTGAAGGCGATCTCGTTCGTCGGCTCGACCCCGATCGCCCGCTACGTCTACACGCGCGGCACCGGCAGCGGCAAGCGTGTCCAGGCACTCGGCGGCGCGAAGAATCACATGGTCGTGCTCCCCGACGCCGACGTCGACCTGGCAGCGGACGCGGCGGTGTCGGCCGGCTTCGGCTCGGCGGGGGAGCGGTGCATGGCGGTGTCGGTGGTCGTCGCGGTCGGTGCCACGGCCGACCCGCTGATCGCCGCGATCCGCGACCGCATGGCCGGCCTGCACGTCGGCGACGGCCGCCGCACCGGCTGCGAAATGGGCCCCCTGGTCACGGCGGCCCACCGCGACAAAGTCGTGTCCTATCTGGACGCGGGGGCAGCCGAGGGCGCCACTCTCGCGGTGGACGGCAGGAGCCACCCGGTCGACGGCGACACCGCCGGCTTCTGGCTGGGCCCAACGCTGTTCGACAACGTGACGCCCGACATGTCCGTCTACACCGACGAAATCTTCGGCCCTGTCCTGTCCGTCGTGCGGGTGCCCACCTACGACGACGCCCTCGACCTGGTGAACGCCAACCCCTACGGCAACGGCACCGCCATCTTCACCAACGACGGCGGCGCGGCCCGGCGGTTCCAGCACGAGGTCGAGGTGGGCATGGTCGGGGTCAACGTGCCGATCCCGGTGCCGGTGTCGTACTACTCGTTCGGTGGGTGGAAGGACTCGCTGTTCGGGGACTCGCACGCCTACGGGCCCGAGGGCGTCCACTTCTTCACCCGCGGCAAGGTCATCACCAGCCGGTGGCTGGACCCGTCCCATGGCGGGGTGAACCTCGGCTTCCCGCAGAACACCTGAGCTCAGGGGAGCCGGCGAGAATCCACGGTTCGGTGAGCCCGTCCGCGGGCTCACCGAACTCACGCTGGGGCGGAGGCAGGGCCTGAGCAGCTACAGCCGGCGCGGGCAGGTTGCCGTAGGGGTTCGCGTTCACCAGGTCGGTGGCGGCAGGGCAGGACCCCGGCTGCGGCCGATGCGGGCTAACAAGCCCCACATGCCATGTGCCGCGCCGGCCCACGTCCCAAGATCCACGCTGGGACTCCTTGGTGACAGTGTGCGGGCAGGCGGGAATAGAGGTGTGCTTGCGGGCGGTTCTGTCCTGCGCGCGCTCCGCTTAAACACGCAACGAATCCTGTCGTGTATTAGTTCCGACTCCCGCGAACGTCACTCTATTGAGTGGCTAGCCCGTGAAACGGGGATCGGGAAATCGTTGCTACCACTGAATAGTAACGAGTTCCGTCGCCGGCTGCCATCCGGGGCCGGATCGACCCACCGGCCGGAGCGAGCGAGCCGTCGACGAGCGGGACCGGGTCAACGCCTGACCTGCGGCGTGCTGAAATTTTCAAGGTTTCCCAGGGGTTTCGGCTGGCCTGCGGGGTGCGCCACCTCGACAACTGGCCGAGCCTTGTCGGGCAAGCGTGCTGGTACCTAACTTCTTGACCGGTCATGAGTCGCCCCGCGTGCGGCAGCGTCACTTGGCCTGCAGAAGGACATCGCTGTCGTGAGGAGAACCGCATGAAATTGAACTTCTTACGTGGCAACGGGCGGTCCGGTGTACGCCGGGGCGTGGCCGTTGCCGGGGCCTTACTGGTGGGAGCGGGGGTGATTGCGTTCGCCGGCACGCAGGCGAGTGCCGCGGCGAGCGGATGCTCCGTCACCTATTCCATTGTCACTCAGTGGGATGTCGGTTTCACCAACGACATCAAGGTGACGAATACAGGCGACCCGATCACCAGTTGGACACTGAAGTACAGCTATTCGGCCGGCCAGGCCCTGCAGTCCGGCTGGAACGGCGAATGGTCGCAGACGGGCTCGAACGTCACCGTGACGAGCGAGACCTGGAACGGTGCGCTGGCCACCGGCGCGACCGTGGACATGGGCGCCAACTTCGCCTACTCGGGCACCAACCCGGCGCCCACCTCGTTCAGCTTCAACGGCGTGCAGTGCACCACTGGTGGCACCACCGCACCGCCGCCGACCACGACGACGGCCGCTCCGCCGCCGACCACCACGACGGCCGCTCCGCCGCCGCCGACCACGACGACGGCCACTCCGCCGCCGACCACCACGACCGCCGCGCCGCCTCCGGGCACGCACGTCGCCGACCCGTTCACCGGTGCGGTGTCGTATCTGAACCCGGACTACGTGGCCGAGGTCAACGCGAACGCCACCACCGCTGCCCAGCGGTCCGTCGCCAGTTTCCCGACGGCCATCTGGCTGGACACGATGTCGGCGATCGCCGGCGGTGGCACGACCGGGCGGACCGGTCTGGCCGCGCAACTGGACGACGCGCTCGCCAAGACGACCTCCCCGGAGACCGTCGAGATCGTGGTCTACGACCTGCCCGGCCGTGACTGCGCGGCACTGGCGTCCAACGGCGAGATCCCGGCCACCGCGGCGGGCCTCACGACCTACGAGTCGAGCTACATCGACCCGATCGCGTCGATCCTGAGCACGCCGAAGTACGCCAACAGCAACCTCCGGATCGTGGCCATCATCGAGCCGGACTCGCTGCCGAACGTGGTCACCAACCAGAGCATGCCGCACTGTGCCACGTCGACCCCGTTCTACGAGCAGGGCATCACGTACGCGCTGAACAAGTTGCACGCGGTTCCGAACGTGTACAACTACCTGGACATCGCGCACTCGGCGTGGCTGGGCTGGCCGGACAACATGACCCGGACGCCTGCCGTCTACAACAGTGTTGTCCAGGGCACGACCGCCGGTTACGCCAGCATCGACGGGTTCATCAGCGACACGGCGAACTACACCCCGACGCAGGAACCGTTCCTGACCAACCCGAACCTCAACGTCGGCGGCCAGCAACTCGACTCGGCGCTGTTCTACCAGTTCAACCCGACGTTCGACGAGCTGTCCTACGACACCGGGATGTACAACACCCTGGTGGGCGCCGGCTTCCCGGCGAGCAAGCGGTTCCTGATCGACACGTCCCGCAACGGCTGGGGCGGTCCGAACCGGCCGACCGCGCTGAACAGCACTCCCACCAACCCACAGGCGTACGTCCAGGCGAACGCCATCGACAAGCGCCCGTTCCGGGGCGACTGGTGCAACCAGAACGGCGCCGGCATCGGTGCCCGTCCGCAGGATGAGCCCATGGGCACGTCCAGCCCGATCGAGGCGTTCGTGTGGATCAAGCCGCCGGGTGAGTCCGACGGTGACTTCCCGTCCGCGACGCACTCGCACGGTGACCCGCACTGCGACCCGAACAGCACCAACACCGACGGCAACGGTGGCACCTACTCGACCGGCTCGATCCCGGGCTTCGACGTGCCCGCGGGTCAGTTCTTCCCGGCCGAGTTCCAGATGCTCGTGGCCAACTCGTTCCCGGCGCTGTCCTGATCCCTCGGCAGCATCGGTAGCGCACATCTCGGGCCCCGTTCGCGAGTTCGCTCGCGGACGGGGCCGGAGGCGTGTGCCACAGTGGCGGCGTGATCATCCGGATCGAACCGGCCCGGCCGGCGGACGTCGACGCACTGGTCGGGCTGCTCACGGAACTGGCCGAGTTCTACGACACCGACTCCCGGCCCGACGCCGAGGAGACCGCGGACGCGCTGTTCGGGGACCTGCCGGCCGCGACCGTGCTGCTGGCCTGGGCAGGCGCCGATCTGGCCGGAATGGCCGCCTACACGTACCTGTGGCCCGCCATGGGTACCAGGCGGTCGCTGTTCCTGAAGGAGTTGTTCGTCGCCGGGGCGAACCGGCACTCAGGGGTCGGCCGGCAGTTGATGGCCGCCCTGTTCGACATCGCCGCGGAGCGCGGGTGCTGCCGGGTCGAGTGGACCGCCGACCAGGGCAACACGGCCGCGCAGCGGTTCTACGCCGAGCTCGGCGCCCCGGTACTCCCGACGAAACTGTTCTACCGCACCGACTTGCGGTGAGGGCAATCACAGCACCAACCCGGCATACCGGCGGCACGCCGCCATGGGCTGTGCCACCGTGGGCAACACACAGTCCAGGCGGGAGACCGGGGTACACGCATGACCAGATCGGCCGGTGACGGTCACGGCACCGTGGGCGTCGTATTCGAGGCCATTGGGCGATTCTCGGTCCGGTTCCGCTGGCTCGTGGTGGTCGTGTGGCTGGTCGGCACGGTCGCCGCGGCGCACTTCCTGCCCTCGCTGGCCAGCGCGACCGATTCGAACAATGCGGACTTCCTGCCGGCCAGCGCACCCAGCTCGCACGCCCAGCAACTGTCGTCGGCGTTCCAGCGTGGCAACGTCCAGCCGATCACGGTGATCGTCGCCACGGACGGCCGCCGGCTCACCGCGGCCGACCAGCAGGCCGTGGACGGGCTGGTGGCGAAGCTGTCGAAGGTGTCCGGCGTGCAGCAGGTGCGCGACACCGGCCAGTCCCGTGACCAGCAGGCCGAACAGGTGCAGGCGCTGGTCGGGATCGGCACCGGGCCGAACGGGACCAGGCCGGTCGTCGACGGGATGCGCGCCACGATCGCCGCGGCCGGGCTGCCCTCCGGCCTTCAGGCCCACCTGACCGGGCAGATCGCCGCTCAGGTGGACAACCAGGCCGCCAACGGCGACACCGGCAACAAACTGCAGTACCTGTCCGTCGCCTTGATTCTGGTGTTGCTGCTGCTGATCTTCCGGTCGCTGCTCGCGCCGCTCGTCACGCTGGTGCCCGCCTTCCTGGTGGTGACCCTGGCCGGGCCACTGGTGGGGGCGGCCGCGAAGGCCGGGCTCCAGGTGTCGCCGCTGGCCCAGTTCCTGCTGATCGTGCTCGTCCTGGGCGCCGGCACCGACTACGGCCTGTTCCTGATGTTCCGGGTCCGCGAGGAGATGGGCCGTGGCATGACGCACCGGGACGCCGTCGTCCGGGCCGTGGCGCGGGTCGGTGAGTCGGTGACGTTCTCCGCGGGCACGGTGATCGCGGCTCTGGTGTCGTTGCTGGCGGCCAGTTTCGGTCTGTACGCGGACCTCGGACTACCGCTCGCGATCGGCATCGGCGTGATGCTGGTGGCCGCGCTGACCCTGCTGCCCGCGCTGGTGGCCATCTTCGGCCGGGGACTGTTCTGGCCGATGAAGATCCGCTCCGGTGCGGGCAGCGGCGTGTGGGGGCGGATCTCCGCGCGGATCGTGCAGCGGCCGGTGCTGACCCTGGTCATCGGTGTCGTGCTGTTCGGCGGTCTGGCCGTCGCCTCGGTCGGCTACCAGGCGTCCGGCTTCGGCGGCGCGGTCACCGCACCGGCCGGTACCGACTCGGCCGCCGGCGCCGCGTTGCAGGACAAGCACTTCCCTCAGTTGGCCGCGTCGCCGACCAGCGTGCTGCTGAAGCTGCCGAACACCGCGTGGGGCGACCCGACGGTGCTCGCCGACGCCCAGCGCAGGCTCGCCGCCGCAGGCCAGTTCACCAACGTCACCGGCGCGCTCGACCCGAACGGCGCCACCCTGGCGCCGACCGTGTACACGCAACTGCACGACCAGCTCGGCCCGGCGCAGGCGCTGCCGCCGATCCCGGGACCGCGGGTGCACGTGCCTGCCGTCGAGTACCAGCTCTACCGGGCCACCGCATCCTTCGTCAGTGCCGACGGGCACACCGTGCAGTACCTGGTGGGCCTGCGGGCCGGTGATCCGAGCACCACCCAGGCGATGAACGCGGTGCCGGCGATCCGCGCCGCCGTGACGTCCGTGGCGCACGCCGTCGGCGCCACCGACTCGGGCGTGGCCGGTGAGGCGCCCGCCGTGTACGACATCAGTGCCATCTCCGGCAGCGACCTGGGCGCGGTGATCCCGATCGCCATCCTCGTCATCGGGCTGCTGCTCGGTCTGGTGATGCGCAGCGTGGTGGCGCCGCTGTACCTGATCGCGTCGGTCGGCCTGTCCTACCTGGCCGCGCTGGGCATCTCGGTGCTGATCTTCCTCAAGATCGCCGGCCACGGCGGGCTGACGTTCTTCATGCCGTTCCTGATGTTCATCTTCCTGCTCGCGCTCGGCGAGGACTACAACATCCTGGTGATGAGCCGGATCCGGGAGGAGGCACGGCGGCTGCCGCTGCGCCAGGCGATCACGAAGGCCCTGAGCACCACCGGCACCACGGTCACGTCGGCCGGGCTGATCCTGGCCGGCACGTTCGCCGTGTTCGCGGTGGCGGGCGGCAGCCTCGGTGACGAGGTGCGCGACATCGGCACCGGCCTGGCGCTGGGCATCCTGATGGACACGTTCCTGGTGCGCACCCTGCTGGTGCCCTCGACCGCCGTCCTGTTGGGCCGGTGGAACTGGTGGCCGTCGAAGATGGGCAGGCGGGGTGCGCCGCCGCCGGAGGAGTCGACCGATCCGGTGCCGGTGGGGAGCGGTCCGTCAGCCGCGTAGCGCGGCGATCCTGGGCGCACGGCTGGCCGGTGAGTCCGGACCGAACGACCGGACGTCGCCGAGCTGGTCCCGCGCATAGTCCTGAGTGGACTCGATCGCGGCGCGAAGTGCCTTGTCCTGCTTGACGAACAGCTGGTAGGCGATCTCGCCGGCTTCCGGGTCGTACTCCCAGAGGCCGACGATCCGGCCTCGGTCCACGATCACCGGGGTGGGTGGGTCGGCCTCGTCGCCGAGGTTGCGGCCCGGCTTGCCGGCCGGGACCGGGCGGGCGGCGTCCGCCGGGTCGAGCAGCCGACTCACGTCACGGTGCAGCAGGTGGATGCCGTCGATACCGGCGACGAGCGTGTAGTGCGGCTCCGTGGGCGGTGCGAACGCGGCGAACTCGTCGCTGTCGGCGGCGTCCAGCAGCAGGTCGGTGCCGCCTGGTACCGCGACCAGGTCCAGGTGCGCGATCGCGGCCTTCGCCCTGGTGGCGGTGAACCCGGAGAACCAGCGGAAGTGCTTCAGCGACGCCGGTCCGGCCCACCGGAAGTAGCGGCGGGCCAGTTCGACGTCGGCCGTGTCGGGGTCCAGTGGGGACGGTCCGGCCATCCAGCGGACGTAGCCGTAGCGCTGCTGGTCCAGCCGGCCGTTCACCGGCACCCTGCGGATCTCGCCCCTGGCCTGGAGCAGGCCCAGCGCCAGTGGCAGCGTGGTGGACACGCCCCGCCTGCGACCCGCGTCGCCCAGGTCGCGCACCGCGTCGCCGGTGGCGGCCCGGATCGCGGCCGGGTCCATCGGTGTGTCGCCCAGCGCACCGGCGACGGCCGCGCACAGCCCGGCCACCTCGTCGGTGGGCACGTCCAGGTGCTTGGCCGCGGCCGCCACCTCGGCCGCGGGCGCCGCCGCGCCGACGGTCAGGCCGACGGCGTAGTCGGCGGCCGGCAGGACGTAGGTGCAGCCGCGCGCCGACGGCAGTTCGTGCACGGCGAGGGCGGCGACGTCCGCGTCCACCTGTTCCCGCCGCAGGCCCGCCCGGGCGAACAGGCCGAGATAGGGCGCGGCGCCGCCGACCGAGCGGGCCCAACCGGTCGTGGCCAGCGTCTCCCGGGCAGTGGCGCCGGTATGCGTGCCGTCGAGGCCCTGCCGGTGCGCCCACCAGGCGCGCAGTGTGGCGATGTCGGTCATGGTCACCTCACAGTGGTTGGTACGAGCAGGCGCCGCACGCCGGACAGTATCGCCGTGCGCAGCGCGTCGGTCGGCGCGTCGGCCAGCAGCAACACCGGGTCGGTGAGCATGGCGACGGCCTGGGTGGCGCGCACCCGCGTGGTCAGGTCGGGGGTGCGGCCGGCGACCAGCCCTCGGGCCCCGGCCAGTGCGCCGGCCAGCCGGTCGGAAGGTGGGTCCTGACACAACGGCACTACGTGCCGATGGGCGAGCAGGCAGTCCAGTACCGCCTCCACCGCAGGCCATCCCGGCTCTACAGTGGACAGTGTGCTGTCCAGATCGTTCAGCAGGGGACGGGTGAGCGCGAGGAGAATCTCCTGCTTGGTGGGGAAGTGGTAGAGCACGGCGGTCTTGGTCAAGCCGAGCCGGGCCGCGATCTCGCGCAGGGACGTGCGCTGGTAGCCGGACCGGGCGAACAGCTCCCGTGCCGTGGCGAGGATGTCGCTTCTGGTGTCCCTCACCGGTTTGCCCCGCACCCGATCACGATAGCAGTGGCTGACCCGCGGTCAGTTGTAACCTTCAGGGCTTCGCACTGCGTACGGGCCGTCACCGGCGGCGCGCGTTGACACCCGGTGGCGGGCACCGGCCAATGGGCTCCGGCACGACAATCGTCGGAAAGGAGCGCAGGATGCGGTTCGTGGTGCGGGCCAGGCTGCTGCTGGCCGCCGCGGTCGCGGCAGTGGTCGGCCTGCTGCTGTTCCAGTTGCCCGCCAACGCACTCGACGTCACCGGCACGCCGGCACCGGTCACCGGGAACGCCACCTGGTTCACCGGGCTCGGCTCGCCGTACGGGGGCTGCGGGCTGCCCCAGGCCGACCTGGACAGCCAGGACTTCGTGGCGCTCAACGTGTTCAACACGCCGGGCGACTACGGGGCGTTCCCCCGGCCGCTGCCCGCGTCGATGGCCGACAAGCTCGGCATGTGGGACAACGGCCTGAACTGCGGCCGGTACGTGCAGGTCACCATCGGCGACAACTGCACGGGCACCAACGACGGAGCACCGAACGAACCGTTCTGCCGCAACGGTTCCTTCGTCGGTGACACCTACAACGGCGCCACCCTGACCATGGTCGTCGCGGACAGCTGCGCCGACTCCAATGCCTGGTGCCGGGACGACCCGTTCCACCTCGACCTGCACCAGGACTCGCTGAACAGGTTCCAGCGCAACGGAGTTCCGGTCGGCGACCTGTTCCCGAGCCACTGGAACAACCGGCACATCTCGTGGCAGTTCGTGCCGGCGCCGAACTACACCGGCGACATCCAGATCGGCTTCCTGCAGGGCGCGCAGACCTGGTGGGGCGCCACGTCGATCTCGCACCTGCCCAACGGCGTCCACGGCGTGCAGTACTTCGCCAACGGCACCTGGCAGAACGCCACGATGGACGGCGACATGGGCGAGGCGTACGTCCTGGCGCCGACGGTCGCGGCCGGCACCACCTTCCAGGTCCGGGTGATCGACGCGAACGACCAGTTGCTCAACGGCGGCCGGGTGTACACGTTCTCGCTGCCGGCGGCGTGCGGCGCGGCGTGCTCGGCGGCGTACACGCAGGTGTCGTACACGACCACGGCCGGCACGGGCACCACCACCCCGCCGACCAGCACAGCCGCCGCGCCGCCGACCACGACGGTCACGGCTCCGCCGCCCGCCGCCGGTGGGTGCACGGCGACCGAGTCGGTGGTGAACAGCTGGCTGGGCGGGTTCCAGGCCACGATGACGGTGCGCAACACGGGCACGTCGGCGATCAGCGGGTGGACCGTCAACGGTGCCTTCGCCGGCGGCCAGACGGTGGCCACCTCGTGGGACACCACGCTGACCCAGACCGGAACGACGTTCTCGGCGGTGAACGCCAGCTACAACGGCACGGTCGCGGCGGGCGGCAGCACCACATTCGGCATGACGGTGGACGGTGACAACCAGCCGGTCACGTTGTCCTGTCAGCCGTAGCGATCCGTCCGGGACCCCGGCCCGGCAGCGACGCTGCCGGGCCGGGTCGCGTTCAGTGCTCGACCTGGCTGGCCAGGTGGTCGGGCATGGGCTCGTAGCGGGCGAACTTGCGGGTGAAGTTGCCGCCGCCCGACGTCATGGACCGCAGGTCGATGGCGTAGCGGAGCAGTTCGCTGGCCGGGACCTCCGCGCGGACGGTGGTGTGGCCCGCCCGGCCGGGTTCGGTGCCCAGGACCCGGCCGCGACGGCCGGACAGGTCGCCGAGGATGGTGCCCAGGTGGTCGTCCGGGATGTCGATGGCCACCTCGTCCAGCGGTTCCAGCAGGGTGATCCGGCCGTTGGTCGCCGCGTCCTTCAACGCCATCGATCCGGCGGTCTGGAATGCGGCGTCGGACGAGTCGACGCTGTGCGCCTTGCCGTCCACCAGCGTCACCTTGAGGTCGACCACCGGGCAGCCGATCTGCAGGCCGTGCACCAGTTGCGCCCGGACTCCCTTCTCCACGCTGGGGATGAACTGGTGGGGCACCGCGCCGCCGACGGTCTTGTCGACGAACTCGAACCCGGAACCCCTGGGCAGCGGCTCCACCTGGATGTCGCACACGGCGTACTGGCCGTGGCCGCCGGACTGCTTGACGTGCCGACCGTGTCCTGTCGTGACGGCGGCGAACGTCTCCCGGAACTCGACCTTGACCGGCTCTTTGTCCACCTCGGCGCCGCCGGCCTTCAACCGCGCCAGGACCACGTCGGCGTGCGCCTCGCCCATGCACCACAACACCAGTTGGTGGGTCTCGGCGTTGCGGTCCATCCGCAGCGTCGGGTCGCTGGCCACCAGCCGGGCCAGGTTGCGGGCCAGCGCGTCCTCGTCGCTGCGAGTACGCGCCACGACGGCGACCGGCAGCAACGGTTCTGGCATGTTCCACGGCGCCATCAGGATCGGGTCCTCCGGGGCGGACACCGTGTCGCCGGTCTCCGCGGAGCCGACCTTGGTGAGCGCGCACAGGTCACCGGCGACGCAGTAGGGCACCTCGCGCAGTGTCGAGCCCAGCGGCGAGTAGATGTGGGCGACCCGCTCGTCGTTGTCGTGGTCGGCGTGACCTCGTTCGGCCAGGCCGTGACCGGACACGTGCACCGGGCGTTCCGGGCGCAGCGTGCCGGAGAAGACCCGGACCAGGGACACGCGGCCGACGTAGGAGTCGACCGCGGTGCGGACCACCTCGGCGGCCAGCGGGCCGTCCGGGCTGGCGCTCAGCGCCGAGTGCGGATGGCCGTCCGGGTCGGTGACCTCGGGCAGTGGGTGCTCCAGCGGCGACGGGAACGCGCCGACCAGCACCTCCAACAGTTCCGCGACGCCGACGCCGGAGGTGGCGCAGACCGGAATCACGGGGTGGAACGAACCCCGGGCCACCGCGGTCTCCAGATCCGCGATCAGCGTGGCGTTCTCGATCTGTTCGCCGCCGAGGTAGCGCTCCATGAGGGTCTCGTCCTCGCTCTCGGCGATGATGCCCTCGATGAGCTCGTTGCGCGCCGCCTCGATCCGGTCCTCGTCACCGGCGGGCGGGTCGCTCTCGGTCGGCGGATAGCCGCCCGCGTAGTCGAAGTACTTGCCGGACAGCAGGCCGACCAGTCCGGGCGCGCCGTCCGGGGCCGGCAGGTACAGGGGCAGCACACCGCTGCCGAACGCTTCCTGACAGGCGGCGATCTCCGCGTCGATGTCCGCCCTGGGATGGTCCAGGCGGGCGATCACGACGGCCCTGGGCATGCCGACGGCGGCGCACTCCTGCCACAGCGACACGGTCGCCTGGTCGACGCCTTCCGCCGCGCACACCACGAACAGCGCGGCGTCGGTGGCCCGCAGGCCGGCGCGCAGTTCACCGACGAAGTCGGCGTAACCTGGGGTGTCGACGAGATTCACCTTGATGTCGTTGTGCACCAACGGTGCCACGGCCAGTCCGACCGACCGCTGCTGACGCACCGCGGCCGGATCGTGGTCGCACACCGTGGTGCCCTCCGTGATCGAACCGGCCCGGCCGACGACACCCGTGGCGGCCAGCAGCGCTTCGGTCAGCGTCGTCTTGCCTGATCCGGACGGTCCCACGAGGACCACATTGCGCACCCTGGCGGGGTCGTCTACAGCGACCGCAACTCCGTTCTGGACTGCGGCATGACCGCCTTCCGAGTTCTTGGCGCTCATCGCGCTCACCTCCACTGGAACGATCGGCAGCGCTTCGCGCTGGGTTCTCCCGCGCCGCTGGCGCGCCAGAGCCTGTGCTCGATCTCACACCTCTGCCCCGCTATGGACAACCCCAGAGCAGCGATCCCAACCAGGCGGACGAATCACCCGCCGGTGCACACTCGAAGTGGCCTGGTGAGATCGCGTGGAATTGGCCTGCTGTGGCGGTCCACATCGCACGTACCATCGGTGATGGACAGCGCTGACCAGGGCAATGTCCACCCCTTCATCGGCACGACAGGTTGTGAGGCACTCGTGAGTTCCGCTGAGACCAGGTCCGAAACCGGCACCGCGCGGGTCAAGCGTGGCATGGCCGAGATGCTCAAGGGTGGCGTGATCATGGACGTGGTCACCGCGGAGCAGGCGAAGATCGCCGAGGACGCGGGCGCCGTCGCCGTCATGGCGCTGGAGCGGGTGCCGGCCGACATCCGGGCGCAGGGCGGCGTGGCGCGGATGAGCGACCCCGACCTGATCGACGGCATCATCGCCGCCGTGTCGATCCCGGTGATGGCCAAGGCCAGGATCGGCCACTTCGTGGAAGCGCGGGTGCTGCAGTCGCTCGGCGTCGACTACGTCGACGAGTCCGAGGTGCTCACCCCGGCCGACTACGCCAACCACATCGACAAGTGGCAGTTCACCGTGCCCTTCGTGTGCGGGGCGACCAACCTGGGCGAGGCGTTGCGGCGCATCACCGAGGGCGCGGCGATGATCCGTTCCAAGGGCGAGGCCGGCACCGGCGACGTCTCGAACGCCACCACCCATATGCGCAAGCTGCGCGACCAGATCCGCTGGCTGCAGAGCCTGCCCGAGGACGAGCTGTTCGTCGCGGCCAAGGAACTGCAGGCACCGTACGAGCTCGTGGCCGAGGTCGCGCGCGAAGGCAAGCTGCCGGTCACGCTCTTCACCGCCGGCGGCATCGCCACGCCGGCCGACGCCGCGATGATGATGCAGCTCGGCGCCGAGGGTGTCTTCGTCGGATCCGGCATCTTCAAGTCCGGCAACCCGGCTCAGCGGGCCGAGGCCATCGTCAAGGCCACCA
>DASXCQ010000055.1:0-1636 GCA_036491115.1 Pseudonocardiaceae bacterium | reverse complement strand
GCCTCGATGTTTCGTAACGGTCGTACGGTGATCTTCACAAGCCGTTCTTGATCTTGTTTCTCTGTGGGCTGGCAGTCGGGCAGGCGGTATCGCCGGCTGAGCGTGGTCTGCCGGTGCTCCAGGTCCTGGTTGTCGGGGTTGTGGGCCGGTTTCAGGGAACAGGCAAAGCGCGGAGTCGGGTATGCGCGAGGGTGATCGCGTCGGCCCATGGCCAGGCTGGGTCGATCTTGAGGGTGTGTCGTCGGGCGGTGGTCACGATTCGTCCGGCCACCGCGAGGATGCGGAGTCGCAGTCGTTTGGGCTCGTAGAGCGCGGCGGCGGCCGGTAGGGCGAGGCGGGCTGTCCAGGCCAGCAGCTCGGTGGCCAGGGCGGTGATGGCCAGCCAGATCTTGTTTTGGTTCATGTGGTGGAAGGGCAGGTTACGCATCCCGGTGTCCTTCGCCGCGCGTATGCGGTCCTCGACTCGGGCGTGGCGGCGGTGCCGTAGTTCCAGATCGGCCAGTTGATGGCCGGGTCCGCCAAGGCCGGTGTTGGTGAGGAACCCGGTTACGCGCAGCCCATCGGTGTCGGTGATCCGTAGCTGCGCGCCGGGGTGGGGGCGTTCCTTACGCAGGATCAGCCGGGTGTCCGGCGGCCACGACGCCATGTTGACCAGGTGCGTTACTTCGGTGACCCAGGCACCCTCGCGGGCCTCGATCTGTACTCCGTGTTCGGCGGCGCGGGGTTTGCGGGCCTGATAGGCGCAGGTCCACGCCTTCTTCGGCACGGCGGCGAGCGCGGTATGGATATCGAAATGCCCCAGCGACGCCCCGACCGAGAACTCCACACCCGCCTGCGCGAGGTGCGCGGCGAACTCCTTCGTCGCGCCGGCGGCGTCAGTGCGCACCAGCACCGGGATCCGCCCGTGGGCGTCGCGGACGCGATGCTGGGCCGGGATCTGCGCGAGGGCGGCGTCGAACACCGTGACGTGATCGACCGCCGTGTTCGATCCGGCCGTGCCAGGGCGCAGCAGCTCAGCCACCGGCTCCCCAGCGCCACCGACACCGTGATCGACAAACCCGAGCAGCGGATGGAATCCAAACGTCCTCTTCCAGGTCTTACTGGCCTGCTGCTTCTCTGAATGGGCGGTGACCAGGCTGGCATCCATATCGATCACGACCCGACCGTCCTGGGTCGGGGCTCCCGCGTGGCCCCAGACCCGTTCCCGCGCCACCGCCCGAGCCGCACTGATCGCAGCCAAAGCCGCATCGGCATCGGCGGCCAACGTCGTGACCAGCCGTGACACCGTCGGATCTGAGGCGACCAGCCCGAACACACCCGGCTGGGCGCGCAGCACCGCGATATCGCAGGCGGCGTCACCGCCCAACGCGACCGCGATCGCCATATCGGCCACGATCTTGCCCGGGTCATGAACCGCCAACGGCAGCCGCCACGGCCCGAGCAACCGGCTCAGCTGCGCCGACAGACCGCTGCGTCGCGCGGTCTCCACCAGCAACGCACCACCGGCATGCGACACGAGCGACTGGTCGCCGGCGATCACGGACAACCAGGGACGCAAGTCTTTATGCTTCACCTGCGGAGTGCCTCTCAGCTCGGTTCGATTAGGTCTCGACAACCACAATCAAACCGCGCTGAG
>DASXCQ010000054.1:0-71330 GCA_036491115.1 Pseudonocardiaceae bacterium | reverse complement strand
TGGCCACCAGCGGGGACCACAACTTGGCCGTTGACATCCTCTCGAAGTTTCGTCTCCTTGGCATGTTCGCACAGCCATCTACCAGTACAGTGCTTGAGCAGCCGGAACATCGCGACTCGGGTAGCCAGCTCAGGTCTGTCGCTAACGAGTTCGCGCGTTGGGCCACCGTGGAACCGGTTGCCAACGTGGCTGTGCTCCGTGATCGCTTCGCCATCAGAGGCGAGGGGCTGTCCCGGGTTCGGGAACGACCGCATCGGTACCGCAGAGCCAGATACGTGCGGATCGCGCAAGCACCGGCCCGACGGGGTTCAGGCAGAGCTAACATCGCTGCGAGAACGTTGGTACCAACGTTGCTCGGTCTCCGAGCGACGACTGGGTGTCGAGCCCTTCTCATCCGGCCAGGAGCGCCAACCGAGATCGCCGTCGGTGGTTGACACCGCGAACGCACAGAGGAACGCTGCATCAGCAGTCTGCCATCACCGCAGGCAGACGAGGCGGCGTACCTTCTCGAGTACATCTCCGGCGTCCTCATTGCCGATCTCTGCGAGCAGGCGATCTCCCTGTGACGATGGTTTCAAAACTGCACCAATCACCTTCCCTACGCGAGATCTGGTCGAGTAGACCCGGACTTCTTCCCACTGAGATAGCGGTAGCTGCTTCTTCTGAGGAAGCGTGTCCATGTCGTTGTCACGGAGATGGTTCGCGATGTCCACCACAACGTTGACACCCAGCTTTGCCCAACCAGCTACGTCTCTTAGGCGGGCCATCTCGAAGGTCTTAATGCCGCCCGCCGCTTCGATCTCATCACGTAGCTGGTCCCACTCCGCCGTCATTATAGCTCCAAGTTGCACGTAACTTAATATCCATGTTGATGCTATGTTAGGGCCTACTTGTAGCTGAGGTCAAGGATGTGATACCAGCACTGCTTCAACCGTCGGCTTGGACGAGCAGCTGACCAGCCTGCTAGTGGACCAGGTCAACGCCTTGCCGACCGTGTTGACCGGTACCGAAACGAACGCAGCAGGGCGTCGCGACGGTCGTCAACGGTGCTGGCTCCACAGTGTCTGACCTGACAGCCTGACGCTCGGGCGTGCATGAACCGGCCCACCGAGATAGATATCCCGGGGTAGCCGATCCCGCCCAGAACATCCGCACATGCCGCATACAGTGCGCGTTCGTGCCTGGTGATCCATGCACGACACGCAAAGTCACCCGCGCCGCGCGCCGCACAACGACTTTCGCAGCCAGGGCTTATATCTCGATGATCGATCTGCGGACATCCGGTCGTCTACAGCCGAATCCCTACCGCGGCGCATCGGCGCCAGTGGAGAAGCGGATGACCGGTGAGCGCTGTGCTACCGGTGTAGGTGACTCGGTCGTCCACTACAGACCACAGTGGTGACACACTGGCTGATACGTTGATCTCGTTGACAATGTTTGCCGAGGTCAGGAGGTGATTGCGGAAGCGGGGGGATTCGAACCCCCGAGGGATTGCTCCCTGTCCGCTTTCAAGGCGGATGCATTCGGCCGCTCTGCCACGCTTCCCTGGTGGTCAGCCTATCGGCGGTTGCTTCGGTGGTGGGGTGGTGGTCACTCACGGGCGCCTCGGGGGTGACTGGGCTGGTCACCGTGGGTGTTATGGGTCGCTGACCTGTGGGTTTCTGGTGGCGGGGGTTGTGGCGACCGGGACGCGAGAGCATGCTGGGTGACGGAGCGGTCTCACGGCGGTCACCGATACGTCAACCGGGCGCGCAGCCGCCGAGCCAGGTCGTTCGGGAGGGCCAGGTGGTGCGATGTCGGATGAACCGCGCATGGCGGTGGATGCCATCGGCCGTGCCCGACCCGGTGTGAGGTCGGGCGGCTGAACGGTTTTCCGTGCGCAGGCGCCTGTGACGCCTCTCCCGCGCATGTCGACGCTGTTGAACGCCGCGTTTCGCCGGTCGTCTCGTGACCTCCGGGTGGCGTTCCACGCCAACCGCGCACCACCGTCACGAAGCCGTTGAGTCGGGTCTGGGTGCGACGTGGTCGCACCCAGACCCCTTTCGTCAGGCCAGGCCGAGCGCCGGTCGGGCCGCGTCCAGGCCGCTGACCTCCAGCTTCCAGTCCGGACGGAAACTTTCGAACCGTTCCGGCGTGAGCTTCAGCCGGACGTTCGTCACCGGTTGGTCGCGATAGGTCGACGTGAAGGTGCCGTCCGGTTCGTAGCCGAGCCTGGCGCTGACGCCGTGCGACTTGGCGTTGTCGACGTGGGCCTCGGACCTGGCCACCCGCAGACCCAGGTGGTCGAAGCCGAACATCAGGACGGCGGCGCGCATCTCGGTGCCGATGCCCATCCCCTGGTGCCGCATCCCGATCCAGGAACCGGTGCCGATCTCCCTGGTGACCGCGAAGTTCTCCGCGTGCACGGTCTGGCTGCCGATGACCCTGCCCTGGTACCGCACCAGGAAATGGATCTCCCACCGGTCGGGCGTGCAGGCGACGCGGCACCGCCAGTGGTGCTTGAAACCCTCGCGCACCAGCACATCCGGTGACGCCTCGGTCCACGGGACGGTGAACGGCATCTCGCCGGCCGGGTGCACACCGAGGCACGCCTCCGCCATCAACTCGTGCAGGCCGGCGTCGTCGTCCGGGCGCAGCGTGAGTCGCGGGGTGCGCAGTTCCAGCTGCCACAGTGGCCACGGATCGGGCATGTCGGTCATGTATCGATGCTGCCGGCCCACCGCCGGGCACGCGAACGAATTACGGTGCTGACATGCGTGCGATCACGATCAGCCAGCCCGGTGGCCCGGAAGTCCTGACCTGGAGCGAGGTACCCGACCCGACGCCGAAGGACGGCGAGGTGGTCATCGACGTCGTCGCCAGCGCGGTCAACCGCGCGGACCTGCTGCAACGGCAGGGCAACTACCCACCGCCGCACGGCGCGTCGGACATTCTCGGCCTGGAGTGTTCCGGCGTCATCGCCGAACTCGGGCCCGGGGTCACCGGATGGCAGGTGGGCGACCAGGTGTGCGCGCTGCTGGCCGGCGGCGGGTATGCCCAGCAGGTCGCCGTGCCCGCCGCACAACTGATGCCGGTGCCGCGCGGTGTCGATGTGGCCGAGGCGGCCGGGTTGCCCGAGGTGGCGTGCACGGTGTGGTCCAACGTCGTCCAGCTCGGCCGCCTCACCGAGGGCGAGACGCTGCTGGTGCACGGCGGCGCGGGCGGCATCGGCACCCACGCGATCCAGGTGGGCAAGGCTCTGGGCGCGACCGTCGCGGCGACGGCGGGCTCGGCGGACCGTCTGGCGCACTGCAGGGCGCTGGGCGCCGACATCGTCATCAACCACCGCGAGCAGGACTTCGTCAAGGAGGTCAGCGCCGACGTCATCCTGGACAACATGGGCGCGGCCTACCTGGAGCGCAACATCGCCGCGCTGGCCACCGGCGGCCGACTGCTGATCATCGGCATGCAGGGCGGTGTCCGGGCGGAACTGGACATCGGCAGGCTGATGGCGAAGCGGGCGATGGTGGCGTCCACCGGCCTGCGCACCCGGCCGGTCGACGGGCCGGACGGCAAGGGGGCGATCATCGCCGACGTGACTGCCCGGCTGTGGCCGCTGGTCGAGGCGGGTCGGGTGCAGCCCGTCATCGGGCAGGTGCTGCCGATGGAGCAGGCGGCCGAGGCGCACCGGATCGTGGAGGGCAGTCAGGCCGTGGGCAAGGTGTTGTTGCGAGCCTAGGCGAGTTCGGCGACGCCGCGGACCAGCTGGTCGGCCTCGACAGTGTTCGTGTAGTGGGCGAGGCCGACCCGCACCGCGCCGCCGACCTCGCCGACGCCGAGCGCGGCGAACACGCCGTTGTGGCCGTTGTCGGCGAACGCGCAGATACCGCGCTTGGCCAGGTGCACCACGGCGTCCTCGGCCCGCACGTCGGCCACGGCGAACGCGAAGACGGGCACCCGGCGCATGGCGTCGCCGATGACCATGACGTGGTGCAGCGACCGCAGTTCGCTGATCAGCCGGGACAACAAGCCGGCCTGGTACGCCTTCATCGAGCCCATCGACGTCAGCAGCCGCTCCCGGCGCGGGCCGGCGGCCGAGTCGTCCAACTCGGCCAGGTAGTCCACGGATGCGACCAGGCCGGCCAGCAGCGGGTGCGGGTGCGGACCCAGTTCCAGCCGCTCCGGACCCTTCGCGCCGGGCTCCAGCGACAACGACGGCAGCCGGTCCAGCAACGCGGGGTCGCGGAACACCAGGGCGCCCACCGGCGGGCCGCCCCAGGCCGATGCGGACAGCACGACCACGTCGGCGCCCAGCGTGGCCATGTCGACCGGCAGGAACGGCGCCGCGGACGAGGCGTCCACGATGACCAGCGCACCTGCCTGGCCCGCTGTCTCCGCGATGCGGTGCAGATCCGGCCGGGTGCCGACGGCACCGGACGCGGCCGTGATGGCCACCGCCTTGGTGCGCGCGGTGATCAGGTCGTCGTACTGCCACGCGGGCAGTTCGCACGTCTCGATGTCCACCTCTGCCCAGCGGGCGATGCCGCCGCAGCGCTGCGCGGCCTGCTGCCAGGGCGCGGTGTTGGCCGGATGGTCCAACCGGGACACCACGACCTCGTCACCGATCAGCCAGCCGGCACCCAGCGCGTCGGCCAGCCTGGCCAGCAGCACCGCCGAACTCGGGCCGAGCACCACACCGGCCGGGTCGGCGCCCACCAGGTCGGCGACGGCACGCCGGGCGGCGTCCACGATGGCCTCGGCGCGCTGCGACGCCGGGAACACGCCACCGGGGCCGGACACGGGCGCGCGCAGGGCCATTGACACGGCCGTGGTCACCTGCTCGGGGATCTGCATCCCGGCAGGCGCGTCCAGGTGGATCCAGCCGTCGCCCAACGCGGGGAACAACCCGCGTATCCGAGCGACGTCCAACGCCATGGGCACACCGTACGGAGGGGCGGAAACGCAGCGGCCGGAGGGTACCGGCCGGTGACTAGGCTGGGCGGTGACGCACAGCAGGAGGGATCTTCCATGACCGAGGCAGGGGACGGACAGCGGCAGGTGGTCGTCGTCGGACCGGACGGCACACCGCTGGGCACCGCCGCGCTGCCCGGCGTCGACGACGACAGCGCGGGCGACGTGAGCAACCTGGTCGAGCAGCCCGCCAAGGTGATGCGGATCGGCACGATGATCAAGCAGCTCCTGGAGGAGGTGCGGGCGGCTCCGCTGGACGAGGCCAGCCGCAACCGGCTCAAGGAGATCCACCAGCGCTCCATCCTGGAGCTGGAGGACGGGCTGGCGCCGGAGCTGCGGGACGAGTTGGAGCGGCTCTCACTGCCGTTCACCGACGACAACGTGCCCTCCGACGCCGAACTGCGGATCGCCCAGGCCCAGCTGGTCGGTTGGCTGGAGGGCCTGTTCCACGGCATCCAGACGGCGTTGTTCGCCCAGCAGATGGCGGCCAGGGTGCAGTTGGAGCAGATGCGCAGGGGTGCGCTGCCGCCGGGCAGCAGTGCCGACAACCAGGACGGACCGCACCTGCGCAGCACCGGCCAGTACCTGTAACCGACCGGTCACGGCACGCGATCGGTCACGCTGCGCCCACCGGGCACCGGCCGCGCGTGCCGGCGCCGGTACCCTCCATGTCGTGCAAGCGACGAGCACGATGGACCGCGCTCCGGTGGTCCCGCCGGCGTCGGTGGGCAGCAAGACCTTCGGTCGGGCCTTCGACGACATCCGCCGCGGGATCGCCCAGCGGGAGCTGTGGGCGCACCTGGGCTGGCAGGACATCAAGCAGCGGTATCGACGGTCGGTGATCGGCCCGCTGTGGATCACCATCTCCATGGGTGTCACGGCGCTCGGCCTGGGCATCCTGTACGCGGTGCTGTTCCACCACCCGATCGCGGTGTTCCTGCCGTACGTGACGACCGGCTTCATCGTGTGGGGCTTCATCAACGGCTGCCTCACCGAGGGCATGTCCACGTTCATCTCGAACGAGGGCCTGATCAAGCATCTGCCGGCGCCGCTGACGGTGTACGTGCTGCGCACGGTGTGGCGGCAGACGCTGATGCTGATGCACAACATGGTCATCTACGTGATCGTGCTGGCGATCTTCTTCACGTCGCTGGACCACCCTTACCAGCTGGACCAGAACGGCCAGGTGCACCCGGGACTGGGGTGGTGGTCGCTGCTGGCCATCCCGGCGTTCGCGCTGCTCGCCCTCAACGGCACGTGGCTGACGCTGATGTTCGGCATCATCTCCACCCGCTACCGGGACATCCCGCAGGTGGTGAACAGCGTCATCCAGCTGGCGTTCTACCTGACGCCGATCGTGTGGTCCCCCGACGACCTGTTCGGCAGCGGGGGGAACAGTTGGGCGAAGGTAGTCTTCCAGTTGAACCCGCTGTACCACTTCGTGCAGGTGATGCGAGCTCCGTTGACCGGGCAGCACGTGAGCATATGGAGCTGGATCGTCGTCGGCGCCATCACGGTGGTCGGCTGGGCGATGGCCCTGATGGTGATGCGCAACTACCGGGCCCGAGTGTCCTACTGGGTGTGAGTGAGGCCGCGACATGGTGAGCATTGACGTGTGGAACGCGTCGGTCGACTTCCCGATCTTCGACGCGAAGACGCGGTCGCTGAAGAAGGCCGTGCTGGGCAAGGTCGGCGGCAACATCGGGACCAACCAGCGAGTGCCGATCATCGAGGCGCTGCACGACATCAGCCTGTCGCTGCGCGAGGGCGACCGCGTCGGGCTGGTCGGGCACAACGGTGCCGGCAAGTCGACGCTGCTGCGGCTGCTGGCCGGCATCTACGAGCCGACCAGAGGGTCCGCCCTGGTGAGCGGCAAGATCGCGCCCGTGTTCGACATGGGCGTCGGCATGGATCCGGAGATCTCCGGCCTGGAGAACATCATCATCCGCGGCCTGTTCCTGGGCATGACCCGCAGGCAGATGGAGAAGCGGGTGGACGAGATCGCCGAGTTCACCGAGCTCGGCGACTACATCCAGATGCCGCTGCGGACCTACTCCACCGGTATGCGGGTGCGGTTGGCGCTGGGTGTGGTGACCTCGATCGATCCGGAGATCCTGCTGCTCGACGAGGGCATCGGCGCCGTCGACTCGGCGTTCCTGGACAAGGCCCGCACCCGGCTGGTGGACCTGGTGAAGCGCTCCGGCCTGCTGGTGTTCGCCAGCCACTCGGACGAGTTCCTGATGGAGCTGTGCGACACGGCCATCTGGATGGACGAGGGTCACGTCAAGCAGCAGGGACCGCTGCGCGACGTGCTGACCGCGTACAAGGGCCGCGACCCCTACGAGAACATGAGTCCGGACCAGCTCGCCCGCCTCGGCGTGGACCTTGCCGACCATCGGGTCGAGTCCGGTGTGGGTGCTGTACTCAAGGACGCCGGTGCGCGAGCATGACCCGCACCCGACCAGCGCGGAGCGTTCATCCATGACCGGCGACAGCACCGAGGTCCAGCCGCCGCTGCCGGACGACGCCGTGGTGGCTGTCGTCGTGACCAGGCACCGCAGTGAGCTGCTGGCGAACTCGCTGAAGGTGATCGCGGCCCAGAGCCGGCCGCCCGACCACCTCGTCGTGGTGGACAACGGGCCGGACCAGCCGGCACGCGACACCGTGGCGGCGTGCCCGCTGCCCTCGACCTACCTGGTCTCCTACCGCAACCTCGGCGGGGCGGGCGGCTTCGCGCTGGGCATCCTGCACGCGCTGGCGATGGGTGCGGCCTGGGTGTGGCTGGCCGACGACGACGGACGGCCGGCCGACGAGACCGTGCTGGCCACGCTGCTGAGCGAGGCCAGGGCGCGCGGCCTGGCCGAGGTGTCGCCCGTGGTGGCCGAGATCGAGGCGCCGGAGAAGCTGGCCTTCCCGCTGCGCAGGGGCCTGACCTGGAAGCGGACCACCGGCGAGTTGGGCACCGACTACCTGCCCGGCATCGCGTCGCTGTTCAACGGCGCCCTGTTCCGGGCCGCCACGCTGGACGTGGTCGGGGTGCCGGACTACCGGCTGTTCGTGCGTGGCGACGAGGTCGAGGTGCATCGCAGGCTGATCCGCTCCGGGCTGCCGTTCGGCACCTCGTTGCGCGCGGTCTACCTGCACCCGGACGGCTCGGACGAGTTCAAGCCGATGCTGGGCGGCCGGTTCCATGCCCAGGACCCCGGCGACCCGGTGAAGCGCTACTACACCTACCGCAACCGCGGTTACCTGCTGTCCCAGCCCGGCATGCGCAAGATCGGCGCGCTCGAGGTGATCCGGTTCGGGCTGTACTTCGTGGGTGTCCGCAAGGACCCCGGTGCGTTCCTGGAGTGGCTGCGGCTGGTCCGGCTGGGCCGCCGGGAACGGTTCTTCCGCCGCTGAGGACGAGCTAACCGGAGCCGGGCCGTTCGGACTCCACGGTCGCGGTCTCGGCGCCGTCCGAGTCGACCATCCCGGCGATCAGCAGATCGGCCACCGCTCGCGGGTCGGGCAGGGTCGTGCTGGGCGAGAGCAGCATGCTGATGGCCATCCGGAGCAGCCATTCCGCGGCCTGGTCGACCGGCACCCGCAGCACGTCGTGGTGGGTGCGCACGAACCGTTCCACCACCGCCGGCAGCAGCGCCTGGACCAGCGACGGCTCACCGGGCCGGGGCACCACCACGTCGGTGAGCTGCTCCGGCTCCCTGGCGATCAGCCGTTGCAGCACGGCGTGGTCGGAGAGGTAACGCAGGGTGAACGTGATCGCCTGCTCCAGGGCGTCGGCGAGCGGGGCCTCCCAGGTGACCGCCTCGTCCAGGCGCAACAGAAATGTGCCGACCTCAGCCTCCGCCACCGCTCTGACCAGGCCGTTCTTGTCGTGGAACGTTCGGTAGGCGGTTGCCCTCGACACGCCTGCCCGGTCCGCGACGTCCGTCAGCGAGGTCTTGCGGACGCCGAAGCTCAGAAAGCAGTCGAGAGCGGCGGCGATCAGCCGCGGGTCGGGGTGTGGCGAAACCGAACTCACGCCGAACAGTTTCTCACCGGATCGGAACTGACTAACTCGCCTCGCGCTGGCCCGTGGTCGTGTCGCCCTCGGACAGGGCCGCGGCGGGCCGCCCACCGGGACCGATTACGCCCAGCGCGCAATCGAGGGCGGTCGCTTGCGCCGGCAGCGAACTCGCCTTGCCGGGCACGACGATCACTGCTGAAGTCGATGCCATGACCGAACCCAGACGCGCACTGGTACTGCACCTGTCCAGCGGGGGCGAGCCGCTGCTGGTCGCCGTGCCCGCCGAGTCGATGGACGCGCTGTCCGCCAGCCTGCCCGACCTGATCCGCCGGGGTGTCGTGGAGACCGTCACGGCAGCGAACGGCACCGAGTTCGCGGTGAACTTCGCGCACGTCCTGGCAGCGCACGTGGACGTCGTGCCTGGCCTCGGCCAGATCTACGGCAGCCCGGTCCGGGAGCGCCACGCCGCGCTGTGACGCCCGCCCGGGCCGCCGGTCCGACGGACGCGCCGTCAGCGCCCGAAGACGCGCGCCCATGACTCCAGCGACGTGAGTTCGGGCCGCGCGTTGCGGTACTGGCGGCGCAGCTTCGGCCAGTCCCTGGCCAGTTGCGCGTGCGCGGTGAGCGACCGGGTCAGCAGCAGCCAGAACGTCTTGGGATTGCGCTTGCGGTAGGCGACACCCCGGCCGTCCGATGTGGCCACGGTGGCACCGTCGATCCTGGACAGCAGGAACCAGCGCGCGTCCCGGGCGGCGATGTTCAACTGGGGACGTTCGTGGTGCTGTGGCTTGGCCGGCACCAGGTTGTGCACCAGACCCTCGGCCAGGATCTTGATCTTCGTGATCGGGTTCTTCGGCGCCTTGAGGAACCGCTCGGCCCGGACCGCGTCCATGGTGGGCAGCGGGAACTGCCGGGCCGATTCCAGCACCCGTCCGTCGTCGAACTCGGACCGCTGCTTGTTCACCTCGGGCAGTGCGGAGGGCAGCAGTTCGAACAGCCGCTGCGGGCCGGCCAGGAAGTCCCGGATGGCCCGTTCCTGCACGGCCACCGTCGAGTACTCCAGCGACAGCAGGTGCTTGAACGCGCTCTTCAGGCTGTGCATGAGCAGACCGGTCAGGTCGGGTCGGTCGCGGTACATCGCGGCCACCACGAGCCGGTTGCGCAGGTGGAAGTACGCCTGCCAGTCGGTCGCGTCGTCCTTGTCCGACCACGGCATGTGCCAGATGGCCACGCCGGGCAGGCTGGCCGTGGGATGGCCGGCGGCACCGGCACGCAGGCCGTACTCGGCGTCGTCCCACTTGATGAACAGCGGCAGCGGCAGGCCCAGCTTGTCCACGATCGACCGCGGGATCAGGCACATCCACCAGCCGTTGTAGTCCACGTCGATGCGCCGGTGCAGGTCCTCGGAGTCCTCGTCGCGCAGCGGGTACTCGGCGAAGTCGTGGTCGTACTCGACGTTGGGCGCGGCCCGCCACATGAAGATGTTGCGGTCCACCACCTCGCCCATCGAGTGCAGGTGCGACCGGGCCTGCAGGTTGAGCATCTGGCCGCCGACCAGCATCGGGTGCTCGGCGAACCGGGAGAACGCCAGCGATCGCAGGATCGAGTCCGGCTCGATCACGATGTCGTCGTCCATCACCATGATCTGTTCGCAGTCGGTCCCGGTCACCGCCTCGTACATGCCCCTGGCGAAGCCACCGGAACCGCCCATGTTGCCCTGGTCGATCAGCAGCAGCCGGTCGCCGAGCGCCTCGGCGGCCTCGGTGAAGCCCGGGGCGTCCCTGACCTTCCGCTTGCCCTGGTCGGCCACCGTGACGCGGGTGATGGTCTCCAGCACCAGCGGGTCGTCGGCGATGGTGGCCAGTGCGTGCACGCAGTCGTCGGGCCGGTTGAACGTGGTGATCGCGATGGCGATGGACGCACGGCCCGGCGCCGGCCGGGGGGCGTACCAGCCGCTGTCGGTGAGCAGCACGTTGTCGTGGTCGGTGGTGATGTCGAACCAGTACCAGCCGCCGTCCTCGAACGGGGTCAGGTCCAGGTCGAAGGTGACCAGTTGGTTGGCCTCGACGACGTTGCCGCGCACGTGGATCTGCATGCCGTCGGCCTTGGAGCGGTAGATGTCCACCCGGCACGGGTGGTCCACGCGCAGCCGCAGCTGAACGACGTCCAGCGTGGTCCAGCGGCGCCAGTAGCTGGCCGGGAAGGCGTTGAAATAGCTTGCGAACGACACCTCGGAGTCGGACGGGATCTCCAGCCCGGTGCGGCCCATCGCGCGGGCGCGCTGGTGGTTGGACTTGGCCTCGTCCAGGTACAGCGAGCGGACGTCCAGCGGGTCGCCGGTGCGCGGCGAGATGATCCGCTGCAGCAGCGCCCCGGTGGGAGCGGCCGATGCAGCGGTGTCGTCCGACTCCGGCTTCGGAGTACGGGTGTCACTGCCCTGAGCGGGCTGAGCCGTCCTGCTCGCCATCGGTAGATCAGTCCTCCAGCGCGTCCGCTCGGTCACGTCGCGCGATCGGGGTCATTGCTGGGATTGACCGTACAGGCGGGTCCACGCCTCACGACTGCCGAGTCCGTCCGCCGAGGCACGGTACCGGTCCCGGACCGAGGCACCCTCGCGAACCAGGCGGGTCAGCACCGCCATGCCCTGCCTGGCCAGGCGGAGCGCGGTGGCCTTGTCCCTGCGGCGGACGCGCACGCCCTCCTGGGACATGTCGGTGACCACGGCGGTGTCGAACAGCGACACGTGCCACCAGCGGGCGTCACCGGCGCGCACGGTGCCGACGTGGTGCGGGCCGCGGTTGAGCAGTTGGTAGACGACCCGCTTGAGCAGCACCATGCCCTCGACGGACGGTGCTGGGCCTGCTGCTACCTCGGACAGCTGGCCGGGCCGCAGGCCGGGCACCTCGGTGGCCGGGTGCCGGATCGTCTCCGGGTACTGGGCGCGCAGGGCGCGGATCTCACCGACCGCGGCGACACCGCCGTCGGCCAGCACGTCAGGGCCGCGCAGGAAGTCCTCGATGGCCTTGATCAGCGTGGCCGCCAGGCCGTACTGCATGCCGACCAGGTACTGCGCCAGGTTGGTGGCCAGGACGCCGGCCACCTTCCTCGGTTCGAACGAGTGGTGCAGCGCGGCGGTGATCATGCCGTTGCGCATGTTGAAGTACCGGTGCCACTCGTCCCAGTCCTTCCAGTGGAAGTCGGCGTGCCACAGGCCGGCGCCGGGCAGGGTCACCGTGGCGTAGCCACGCCTGCGGGCGCGGTACCCGTACTCCACGTCGTCCCACTGGAAGAAGAACGGCAGCGGATACCCGACGGCCTCGGCGAGCGCCGACGGGATCAGGCAGCACCACCAGCCGTTGTAGCCGGCGTCCAGGCGCTTGTCGTCCAGCGTGGCCGTGCCGTCCTTCTTGGGGTTCAACAGGTCCACGTTGAGCTTGGCGTTGCTGACCATCTGGCCGGGCAGCATCCGGGCCAGGTCGGCGTGTTCGACGGGTGCGAGCAACTGGCTGGGGTGCAACAGGTTCAGCATCTGGCCGCCGATGATGGCCGGTTCGGCCAGGCGGTTGGCGAACGCGGCCAGCCGGATCGCCACCTCCGGTTCGCACAGCACGTCGTCGTCCATGAACAGCACGTGGACCGCGCCGTTGCCCGGGGCCGTGGCCTCGTAGAGACCTCGGGTGAAACCGCCGGAGCCGCCCAGGTTGGGCTGGCGCAGGTAGGCCAGCTTGCCGCGCAGCGCGGCCGCCACCTCGGTGAACCTGGGGCGCGACTCGACCGGGTCACTGCCCTGGTCGACCACGTAGAGCGTGGTGACCAGGCCGACCGACTCGGGATCGGCGGCCAGCGCGGCCAGCGTGGCCAGGCAGTCGTCGACGCGGTTGTGCGTGCAGATCACCATCGTGGTGGGCGTGATCCGGTCCGGCGACGAGACCGTCCAGCGCACCCGCTCGACCCGCAGGTCGGTACCGCCGGAGTTGATCTCCAGCCAGAGCGAGCCGCCGTCCAGGAACTTGTCCACCGGCGCGACCATGCGCACCGTGCGGACGGTGGTGCCGGCGATGTGCTCGGAGGCCACGACCCTGGCGTCGCCCACCGAGTCGGACGCGTGCACCGTGACGTCGCCGGTGCCGGTGCAGTCGAGTTCGATCTGCACCTCGGTGACCGTGGTCCAGCGCTGCCAGTAACTGGCCGGGAAGCGGCCGAAGTAGGTGTTGGTGGTCACCCGCGCGTACGGCCGCAGCACCACGGCCTGCCGCTGCCGGTCGGCGGCACCGCGCTCCACCTTGGCGTAGAGGTCCAGCGGGAGCTGCGCGACGGGACCGGCGAACAGGCCGCGGGCGGCGAGCAACTGCTCGGCCGGCCTGCGCCGCGACTCACCGGGCTGTTCGTCCGGCGGCCGGGCCGGTTCACCCCGCAGATCATCCTGCTGTTCGTCACGCACGGGACGGGTACCGGCCATGCCCTGTCAGTCCTCCGTCAACGTCGGTCCGGGGTCCCGGAAGACCACCGTACGGAGCAGCGCGAAGTTGATCACCGTCGCGGCGGCCTGCGCGATCACCCACGCGACCGGCACGTGCCAGCTGTAGGCCGCGAATACCCGCAGACCGGCCGCGTTGACACCGACGTTCACGAAGAACGTCATGGTGTAGAGCAACGCGAACCGGGTGGCCGGTGCCGTACCGCCCGCAGAGTCGAAGGTCCAGCGGCGGTTGAGCGTGTACGCGGTGATGGTGCCGCACACGAAGCTGATCGCCTTGGCCAGGTCGGCCCAGGTGCCGATGTGCAGAAACAGTTGGTACACACCGAAATCGACGCCCGCGGACAGCACTCCGAACAGCACGAACCGGATCGCCTGGTCGACCACCCCACGGCGCACCGGCGCAACTTGCACGGAAGCCATCCCGACACCTTTCGCGTCACCCGACGCACGGGTACCCGACTGTCGTCCTGCTCAAGATTTTCATCGGAATTGTAGGAGTGCCCGTTATCTGGCGCGCGGACGGGCACCCGATACCCTCGACCCGGTGGAGCGCGAACAAGGACAGCCCAGGCTGCTGACCGGATGGGGCCGCACGTCACCGTCCGCGGCCACCGTGGTCACTCCCCGGGAACCCGGCGACGTGATCCGCGCCATCGAATCCGCTGGCCCGCGCGGCGTGTTGGCGAGGGGCTTGGGCCGCTCGTACGGCGATCCGGCGCAGAACTCGGGCGGCGTGGTCATCGACATGACCACCATGGACCGGATTCACTCGATCGACACCGCGGCCGGCACGGTCACCGCGGACGCCGGAGTGAGCCTCGACACGTTGATGCGCGAGCTGCTGCCGCACGGCCTGTGGCTGCCGGTGCTGCCCGGCACCCGCCAGGTCACCGTGGGTGGCGCGATCGGCTCGGACATCCACGGCAAGGCCCACCACGTCGAGGGCAGCTTCGGCAACCACGTGCTGTCCCTGGACCTGGCGTGCGCCGACGGCCGGATCCGCACGCTCACCCCGGACGGGCCGGACGCCGACCTGTTCTGGGCCACCGTCGGCGGCATGGGCCTGACCGGTGTGGTGCTGGGCGCCACGCTGCACGTCAACCGGGTCGAGACGGCCTACTTCCTGGTCGACACCGACCAGGAAGCGAGCCTGGCCGAGCTGATGGCCAGGCAGGCCGTCCACGACGAGGACTACGTGGAGTCGGCGGCCTGGCTGGACGTGGTGACCACGGGGAAGCACCTCGGCCGCGGCGTCCTCACCCGCGCCAACCACGCCACCGTGGCCGACCTGTCCGGCAAGCACGCCGATCCGCTGAAGTTCGACGCGCCGCACCTGCCGTCGGTACCGGACGTGTTCCCGCCGGGCATGCTCAACCGCGTCACCGCGCGAGCGTTCTCCGAGGTCTGGTACCGCAAGTCGCCCACGAGGCACGGCGTGGTGCAGAACATCACCCAGTTCCTGCACCCGCTGGACGTCGCGGCCAACTGGAACCGGGTCTACGGGCCGCGCGGTTTCCTGCAGTACCAGTTCGTGGTGCCCTTCGGCGCCGAGGACGCGGTCCGCGAGGCCGTGCACCTGATCGCCGGGTCCGGGCACGTGTCGGGGCTCAACGTGCTCAAGCGGTTCGGCGCCGGCAACCGCGCCCCGCTGTCGTTCCCGACGCCGGGCTGGACGCTGTGCGTGGACTTCCCGGTGCGGTCGGGCCTGAACGAGCTGTGCGACCGGCTGGACGCCGTGGTGCTGGCCGCGGGTGGCCGGCTCTACCTGGCCAAGGAGTCGCGCACCACGGCCGACACCCTCCAGCGGATGTACCCGAGGATCGACGAATGGCGCAAGATCCGCGCCGCCACCGACCCGACCGGCATCTTCTCCTCCGACCTGTCCCGAAGGCTGGCCCTGTGATCGACGCCGTTGGCAACCCCCAGTCCCTGCTGCTGCTCGGCGGCACCTCCGAGATCGGCCTGGCCGTGGCCGAGACGTTCGCGCGGTCCCGGCCGCTGCGGGTGATCCTGGCCGGCCGGCCAGGTGAGCGACTGGACGCGGCGGCGCAACGGCTGCGGGCCGGTGGCAGCACCGTGTCGCTCCTGCCGTTCGACGCCCGTGTCCCGGCGACGCACACCGAGGTGGTGGAGAAGGCGTTCGCCGACGGCGACATGGACGTGACACTGGTCGCGTTCGGCGTGCTGGGCGACCAGGAGGCGGCGTGGACCGACATGGCGACCGCCGTCGAGCAGGTCGAGGTCAACTACGTGGGCGCGGTGACGGTCGGCGTGGCGCTGGCCGAGCGGCTGCGCCGGCAGGGCCACGGCGCGCTGGTGGCGCTGTCGTCGGTGGCCGGGGAGCGGGCGAGGCGGTCCAACTTCGTGTACGGCTCGACCAAGGCGGGCCTGGACGCCTTCTACACGGGCCTCACCGAGGCGCTGCGGCCGGACGGCGTGACCGTCACCGTGGTGCGGCCCGGTTTCGTGCACACCCGGATGACCGAGGGCATGCGGGCGGCGCCGTTGTCCCAGACGCCGGAGCAGGTGGCCGACGTCGTCGTGCGGGCCGTGCGCACCCGGCAGGAGCAGGCGTGGGCGCCCGGCCCGATGCGCTGGGTGATGTCGGTGCTGCGGCACCTGCCCAGGCCGGTGTTCCGCAAGCTGCCGGTCTAGCGGGTCCAGTCGATCTAGCGGTCGTGCGGCAGCAGGGCCAGGTAGCGGGTGTGGCCGCCGGCCAGCCACGGTGAGCTGACCGGCCACCAGCCCAGGGCGCCGTGCGGCGGCCGGCTGACGTACTCCAGCACCAGCGCGGTGGCCGTCGGGCGCTGCGTGGTGTCCAGGAAGTGGAAGTTGCCGTGTAGCAGGGCCCGTTTCACCGGTCCGGCGTGCCGCTCGATGCCGCGGATCATGGTCAGCACCTGGCCCCGGTCGGAGAACGGGTCGATCATCGCGCACCGGCAGTAGTAGGCGACCTCGCCGATCTCGCCCGAGCTGCGCACGGTCCGCCCGCCGGCCAGCCGGCCGACGTCCGTGCCGACCCGCTGGTACTGGGCGGCGGACGCCCAGTTGGTGGTGATCGGCGCGTAGCCCCGGCGTTCGGCGGCGGAGTCGTTCACCACACACGCCACCAGCACGGCGGCGGCAGCGGTGACGGCGGCGAACCCGGACCAGCGGGGCAGTGCGCCCGCCGTGGCCGGGGCCCAGGCCGCGCCGACGGCGGCGCCGAGGAACAGGGTGAAGCAGGCGATCGACGTGCCGTAGTACCAGTGGTACGGGGCGATGCCCAGCTCGACGTAGGCGAGGTAGTGCAGGCCGCCGGCCAGCGGCAGTGCCGCGAACCGGTCCAGCCGTTTGGCCCGGCCCGCCGGGCGGGTCACCCGGACCACCAGCCAGACCAGTGCCGCAAGCAGGCCCAGCGCGGCCGGTACGAACGCCAGGACGGTCGCCGAGGGGAACATGCCGTGGTACAGCACCGGGCCGTTGCCGAAGTCCCACGGCCCCCAGGAGCGCTTCCGGGTCTTGATGATCAGCGTGTCCGGCACGGCGGAGCCCAGCACGGTCCAGCTCCACAGGAACCAGGGCAGCGTGACCACCATCGCCGCGAGCACGCTGCGCCACCAGCCCTGCCGCCAGCCCGGCCGGACGAAGAACACCACGAGCCCGACGATCAGCAGGTCGGCCCTGGTCAGCACGAGCAGCCCGGCGATCACCCCGAACCAGACCGGCCGCCGTGCCGCCGACGCGGCCAGCAGCAGCGCGACCAGGCCGGCGCCCAGCGCCACCTCCATCCCGATCGACGCCACCAGCAGCGGGTCGACCGCGACCAGGCAGGCCGCGACCAGGCCGGACCAGGCGGGCAGGCCGGCGGTGACCGCGGCCCGGCGCACGCCCCACTCCACGGCGACCGTGGACAGCACGTAGACCACGGCCAGTGCCACCACAGCCTGCCGGGTGACCGCGGTGGCCACGCCGAGCACCAGGACGTTGAGCGGAGACGTCGCGGTGTTGGCGGTCTCCCCGCCGATCAGGCCCCAGTGCAGGTGGAACGCCAGGTTACGGGCGTAGTCCAGGGTGATGTAGGCATCGTCGATCAGGGTCCGCCGGGCGAACCAGAACACCGCGAGCGCGGCCAGGCCGGCCAGGGCGGGCAGCAGCCACACCGGCCGCGAGGCGGGAGGCCGGTCGGTGGCGGTGGTGGCCGGTTCGATGCGGTCGGCCGTCACGGTGCGCATGACAACAGACTGTTACCGACGGTGTGTC
Source organism: Pseudonocardiaceae bacterium (assembly GCA_036491115.1). Classification (GTDB taxonomy): domain Bacteria; phylum Actinomycetota; class Actinomycetes; order Mycobacteriales; family Pseudonocardiaceae; genus DATEPR01. The sequence continues at coordinate 53,649 of DASXCQ010000054.1, read as the reverse complement.
CGGTACGTGGTGCCACAGCCGATGTCTCACCCCATCGTGTGGTGGGTCTCGTCAGGCGTAGAAAGCCAGCACGAGGGTGAGTACCCAACACACGCCGAGAATCTGCAGAACCCTGTCCCGCAGCACGATGTCTTCCGGCTCGCCCGCCTTGCCGCCGTCCACGTCGACCGCGTAGCGCAGCAGCGCGATCACGAACGGCACGATGGACACCTCCGACCACACCGACCGGGACAGCTGGTGCAGGTCGAACGCCCACAGGCCGTACATCGTGATGACGATCGCCACCGAGGTGGCCCACACGAATCGCAGGTAGCTGGACGAGTACTTGCGCAGTGACGAGCGGATCTCCGCGCCGGTCTCCTCGTAGAGCCGGATCTCCGCGTAGCGCTTGCCGGACACCATGAACAGCGAGCCGAACGCGGTGGCCAGCAGGAACCACTGGGACATGTGCACGCCTGCCGCGACACCGCCGGCGATGGCCCGCAGCAGGAAGCCGGACGCGACGATGCACAGGTCGATGACCGGCTCGTGCTTGAGGCCGAAGCAGTAGCCCAGCTGCACGGCCTCGTAGACGGCGATGACGACCAGCAGCCGCCAGTTCTGGGTCAGCGCCACACCCAGGGCGGCCAGCAGCAGCACGGCGCCGGTGGACATGGCCAGCGGCACGGGCACGATGCCGGCGGCGATCGGCCGGTTGCGCTTGGTCGGGTGGGCCCGGTCGGCCTCGACGTCCTTGGCGTCGTTGATCAGGTAGATGGCGGACGCGGCCAGGCAGAACGCCACGAACGCGACCAGGGCGGCGAGCAGGACGGGACCGTTGGTGATCCGCTCCGCGCCGAACGGCGCGGCCAGGACCAGCACGTTCTTCACCCACTGACGGGGCCTCGCGGTCCGCACCAGACCGGCGACCATGCTGGGCACGGTGCGCTGGTGCTCCACGGTCGGAACAGGCTTGACCTCCGTCATGTCACTCTCCGCTCCCGTCGCAACCACCGCAGCACCACCCCGCCGATAGCGGCACCCAGCACCGAGCCCGCTACCACGTCCGACGGGTAGTGAACACCGAGCACCATCCTTGACACGAGCATCGGCGGTATGACCGATACCGCTACAGGTTGCCGGGTCAGACCGCCGTACAGCACCGCCGCCGCCGTGGTGGACGCGGCGTGCGACGACGGGAAGCTGAGCCGGCTGGGCGTGCCGACCAATACCTGGACCTGGGGATCGTCCGGGCGGGGCCGGCGGACCACCCGCTTGACGGCGATGGCCGCGCCGTGCGCGGCCAGTACGCCGGCCGATGCGGCCAGCCACTGGCGGCGCCGGCGCCGGTCGGCGGCCGCGCCGACCAGGCCGAGCGCGAACCAGCCCGCGCCGTGTTCGCCGAACAGCGACAGGGCGCGGGCGGCCCGAACCACCGGCGGCCGGCCGCTCAGCGCGGTCTGCACGCCGCGCAGCACCGCCAGTTCCCGACCGGCCGGCATGGTGTTCCGCCCCTCGCTCATCGCGTCACTCGTCGAACGAACCATCGATCGGCCGGCCCTCGGCGAGGTGCGGTGCGATCTTGTTGTCGAAAGCGGACAGTGCCGACCCGATGGCCATGTGCATGTCCAGGTACTTGTAGGTGCCCAGCCGGCCGCCGAACAACACGTTGCGCTCCTTGGCCTCGACCTTGGCCAGTTCCCGGTAGCGCTCCAGCTTGGCCCGGTCGTCCGGGGTGTTGATCGGGTAGTACGGCTCGTCGTCCTTCTCCGCGTTGCGGGAGAACTCGCGGACGATGACCGTCCGGTCGGCGGGGTAGTCGCGTTCCGGGTGGAAGTGGCGGAACTCCAGGATCCGGGTGAACGGCACGTCGGCGTCGTTGTAGTTCATCACCGGGGTGCCCTGGAAGTCGCCGGTCGGCAGTACTTCCTGTTCGAAGTCCAGGGTGCGCCAGCCCAGCCAGCCCTGCGAGTAGTCGAAGTAGCGGTCCAGCGGTCCGGTGTAGACGATCGGGGTACCGGCCGGGATCTCGTCGCGGACGTCGAAGAAGTCGGTGTCCGGCCGGACCTCGATGTTCGGGTGGTCGGCCATCTTCTCCAGCCACGCGGTGTAGCCGTTGACCGGGAGACCCTCGTAGGTGTCGTTGAAGTAGCGGTTGTCGAACGTGTACCGGACCGGCAGCCGGCTGATCACCGCGGCCGGCAGTTCCTTCGGGTCGGTCTGCCACTGCTTGGCGGTGTAGTCGCGGATGAACGCCTCGTACAGCGGGCGGCCGATCAGCGAGATGGCCTTGTCCTCGAGGTTCCGCACGTTGGCCGGGTCGACCTCGGCGGCCTGCTCGGCCACCCAGGCCCGCGCCTGGTCCGGGGTGAGGTAGCGGCCGAGGAACTGCGAGACCAGGCCCAGCCCCATCGGCAACGGGTAGGCCGCACCGCCGTGCATCCCGTAGACCCGGTGCTGGTAGGGGGTGAAGTCGGTGAACTGGTTGACGTACTCCCAGACCCGCTTGTTGGACGTGTGGAACAGGTGGGCACCGTAGCGGTGCACCTCGATGCCGGTCCCCGGCTCCCGTTCCGAGTAGGCGTTGCCGCCCAGATGCGCGCGCCGCTCCAGCACCAGGACACGCTTGTCCAGTTGGGTCGCGGTCCGCTCGGCAACGGTGAGTCCGAAGAATCCGGATCCCACGATGATGAGGTCATAGCCCGTCAAGCTCACGGCATCCGAGGGTACCCAGGTCAACCGATGCGGCTGTGTCCGGGCAGGGTCGGCAACACGTCCGCGGCCACCTCCTCGACCACCGACTCCCGCCCCGCGTACACCCCGTCGGCCCGGGGCCAGTGCGCCACGACGTCGGTGAAGCCGAGTTCGGCGGCCCGACCGATCATCTCGGTGAAGCGGGCGACGCTCGTCAGCGAGTAGGTGGGCGACGAGTCCAGGTTCAGGTACCGGCGCAGGCTGGCGGCCGGGCGGTTCGCCGAGGCCAGCGCGGCGCTCACCCGTTCCGACCGCTCGGCGACCCCGCGCCACCACTCGTCCTCGTCGTCGGTGCTCGGGCCGGTCGTCACCCAGCCCTCGCCGAACTTCACCATCAGGCCGATCGACCGCGGGCCGTTGGCCGCCACCACGAACGGCACCCTGGGCCGGGTGACACAGCCGGGTGTGCCGCGCGCGTCGACCGCCGCGTAGTACTCGCCCTGCCAGGTGGTGCGGTCGCCGGTGAGCACGGCGTCCAGCAGTTCGAGGAACTCGCCGAGCCGGTCCACCAGCGCCCTCGCCGTCATCGGCTCCTGGCCGAGCACCGACGTGTCGAAGCCGGCGATCGCACCAGCGCCCACACCGAGCAGGAACCGGCCGTCGGACACGTCGTCCAGCGCGGTGATCTCCCTGGCGAACGGCACCGGATGGCGGAAGTGCGGCGAGGCGACCATCGTGCCCAGCCCGATCCGCTCGGTCACGGTCGCGGCCGCGGTGAGGGTGGGCACGGCACCGAACCACGGGCCGTCCACCAGGGACCGCCAGCCGATGTGGTCGTAGGTCCAGCCGTGGTCGAAGCCGTACCGCTCCACGGCTCGCCACTTGGGTTCCGCCGCCCACCAGCGGTACTCCGGCAGGATCACCATCCCGACGCGCATGGCAGCGACCGTAACCGGTGATCGTCCCCGCTGGCCACCGCCCTTCGGACCGGCAGGATGGTCGAGTGGGAACTCCGAGGCTCGTGGCATCCGACGTGGACGGCACCCTGCTGGATCCGATGGAGGGCGTGACACCGCGCACGGCGGCGGTGGTGGCCCGCGCGGTCGCGGCCGGCACGCCGTTCGTGCTGGTCAGCGGTCGACCACCGAGGTGGATACCGAGTGTGGCGGCGGCCGCCGGCCTGACCGGGCAGGCGGTCTGTGCCAACGGCTCGGTGCTCTACGACATCGCGGCGGATCGGGTGGTCACGGCGCACACGCTGGCTCCGCAACTGCTGCACGACGTCACCCACGCCGTGCGGGCCGCGCTGCCGACCTGCCGGGTGGCGGCCGAGCGGGTGGGCGCGTCGGCGCTGGCCATGGCCGGTCGGGAGTTCGCCACCGAGGCCGGTTACGAGCACCCGTGGCCAGGCGACAACGTGTTCACCGCGCGCCTGGCCGAGGTGGTCGGCCACCCGGCGGTCAAGCTGCTGATCAGGCAGTCCGGGATGACCAGCGACGCACTGTCCACCGCGGTCACCGCCGTCATCGGAAACGTGGTGGAGATCACGTACTCCAGCAACGTCGGCATGGTGGAGCTGGCGCCGGCCGGCGTGACCAAGGGGTCCGGGCTGGCCGAGGTGGCGCAACGGCTGGGCGTGGCGGCCGAGGACGTGATCGCGTTCGGCGACATGCCCAACGACGTGCCGATGCTGCGCTGGGCCGGGCACGGCGTGGCGATGGGCAACGCGCACCCCGACGTCCTGGCCGCCGCCGACGAGATCACCGCGCCCAACGGCGAGGACGGTGTGGCGCAGGTGTTGGAGCGCTGGTTCTGACGCAGTAGCGGCACTCGGCCGAACGGCCCAGCGCGCCGGTTACGCTCTCCAGCCGTGAGCGTCACCACCAGTACCGCACCGGTCGCGCCGAGCGACGCCGAGCCGGCGGCGTCCGGCCGACGGACCCGGCGGCGGCTGCCGCTCGCGCCGTTGCTGATGCTGGCCGCGGTCGCCGTCGGCGCCGGCCTGCCGTTGATCGGCAACCACATCTTCTACTTCTGGGACGACACCGCGGGCGCGGCCGTCCCGGTGTGGCACCGGATCGCCGAGTCGGTGCTGCACGGCCACCTGCCGCTGCTCAGCCTGGACCTGTGGCGGGGCGGGAACTTCGCCGCCGAGGCCGCGACCGGCATGTGGAACCCGGTGGTGGTCGCGGTGGCGATCGCCGTCTACCCCATCGACAACCTGGCCGCCGGCATCGCGCTGGGCAAGGCGTTCTTCATGCTGGTCATGGCGGGTGGCACCTACCTGCTGGCCCGTGACGTGGGCGTCCGCCGGTCGCTGGCGGCCGCCGTGGGCGCGGTGCTGCCGCTGGCCGGCTACTCGTTCTTCATGGACGGCACGGCGTGGGTGAACGCGCTGATGCTGACCGCGTTCACGCCGTGGCTGTGGTGGACCGCGCGGCTGGTCGCGCGCGGCCGGTCGCCACTGCTGCTGGTGCTGACCGGCTATCTCGCGGTATCCATCGGCAACCCGTACGGCCTGCTGGCCTGTGGTTTCGTCATCCTGGCCGGGTCGGTGGACGCCTGGCTCTCCGGGCGGCGCGGCCGGATCGGGGTGCTGCTGCTGTCCGGGGTCGCGGTGGCGCTGCTGAACGTGCAGGTCTACCTGCCGCTGCTGCTCACCTCGTCGGTGGGTTTCCGGGCGGCGGCCGAGACGCTGAACAACGGCTTCCTCAAGCCCAGCGTGACCAACCTGCTGGAGCTGTCCACGCCGAGCGCGCAGCCGCTGACCGCCAACTTCCTCAGCGGCAACCTGACCGTGCCGGTGGCTTACCTGGCGTGGTTCGTGCTGCCCACGTTGCCGTGGCTGCGCTGGACCCTGCTGCGCGAGCGGTGGCGCGAGCACGTCGAACTGTACGTGTTCGGCGGCTGCTTCCTGCTGCTGATGCTGGGTCCGTCGCAGATCTGGATGTTCCGGTGGCCGCTGCGGCTGATCGACTTCTTCTGGTTCCCGGTGCTGCTGCTGTGGGCGCTGCTGGCCGGTCAGGGTCCGGTGCGCACCCGGTGGCGGTGGCGGGCCGCGGTGAGCGCGCTCGTGGTGGCGGTGGGCGCGTACCTGGCGTGGGGGGAACTGCCCAGGACGTGGCGGTGGGACGTGCTCGGTGCCGTGGTGGTGCTGGCGCTGGTCGGCGTGCTGGTCCGGTTCGGACTGTCCACTCGGGCCGGCTGTGTGGCGCTGGTCGTCGGTTCGTTGCTGGTGTTGGGGTTGCAGGTGGTGTGGTTCCCCGGCAACTTCACCGTGACGAACTACCAGTTCCCCACCAGCGTCGCCGGATTGCAGGCCCGGTTCGCCAAGTACCACGGCAACGTCGTGCAGCTGTCCGACATCGGGCTGGACGTGCCGGAACGCCTGCCGGACCAGGCGTACACCGACGTGCTGTACGGCTCGATGTACAGCGTGGCCGGTGTGGAGAGCACGACCGCATACAGCGGCATCGGCTTCAGCAAGCTGGACGGCAGGCTGTGCCAGTCCTACCAGGGCTCGGTCAACTGCCCGGCGTCGTGGACCCGGCTGTGGCTGCCGCCGGACGGCTACCCGGTGCCGCTGGCCGACCTGCTGCGGGCGCGGACGGTGGTGGTGCAGAACTCGCTGGTGGACACCCGGCACAGGACACCGCCGCCCGGCTGGCACCGCACGCCTGCCGACGAGTCCAGCGGGCTGACCGCGGTGTGGACCCGCGACCAGGCCCTCCCCTGGCCGGCCGGACGACTGTCCCACGCGGCCGGCGTGCAGGTGCTGTCCGACGCGGTGACCGGCCAGGTCGACGAGCACCTGACCTACCGCCGGACCGGCACCGGCCCGGCCGCGCTCACCTTCGCCCGGCTCGCCTGGCCCGGCTACACCGCCACGGTCGACGGCCGGCCCACCGCCGTCCGGTCCGGGCCGTACGGGCTGCTCGTGGTGGACCTGCCGGCCGGTGCGAACGGCGGTGCCGTCCAGCTGTCCTGGAGTCCACCGGGGTGGCGGGCGTCGGCCGTGGCGTTCGGGCTCGGCATCGCGCTGGCCGCCGGACTGGGTGCGTGGTCGGTCATGGTGCGCAGGCGGGTGCGTCGTGGCTGAGCGGCGCCTGGTCACCATCCTCGCGCCCGCCTACGACGAGGCGGACAACGTCGTCGGCCTGGTCGCGTTCTTCCGGGCGATCCGGGCCGCGCACCGCGACCTGGACTTCGAACTGCTCGTGGTGGACGACGGTTCGACCGACGGCACCGCCGAGCTGGCGACGGCCGCGCTCGGGCCGGGCGACGTGGCACGGGTGGCGCGACTGTCCCGCAACTTCGGATCGCACGCCGCCGTCACCGCCGGTCTCGCGCTGGCCAGGGGCGACTGCCTGATCACGGTCAGCACCGACCTGCAGGAGCCGCTGGCCGCGATCGGCGACTTCCTCGCCGAGTGGCGGTCCGGCGCGGACGTGGTGTGGGGCGTGCGGCGCAGCAGGGCGGTGCCGAGTGTGGCGTCCCGGCTGTTCTCCCGGACGTTCCAGCGGTGGTCGGTGATCCCGACCTACCCGGCGCAGGGGCCGTCCCAGGTGTTGCTGTCCCGGCCGGTGATCGACGCGGTGAACCGGATGCCGGAGCGCAACCGCAACGTGTTCGGGATCGTCGCGTGGGTCGGCTTCACGCAGCGGACCGTCGCGTTCGACCAGTTGCCCCGACCGGCCGGGCGCAGCAAGTGGACCGGGGCGAAGAAGCGGAAGCTGGTGCTGGACTCGGTCGTGGAGTTCTGCCCGGCACCCTTCCAACTCGCCGTGCTCGGCGGTGCCGCGCTGGCCGGTGCCGGCCTGCTGGGGGTGATGGCACAGCTGGTGGCCGGACCGTGGGCCGGGTGGTCGGGGTGGGGTCTGGTGCTGGCGGCGGTGTGCTTCCTCGGCGGGGTGCACCTGGCCGCGCTGGGCGGGTTCGGCGAGTACCTGTGGCGGGCCGGGGACGAGGCCCGTGGCCGCCCGGTCTACGTGCTGCACAGCGTCCAGGACGTGGGCGCGCCGCTACTGGCCGGCACGCGGTAGCGGCGCCCGCCACCGGGCCAGCGCCGCCGCGCCGCCGGCCGTGGCCAGGTCGCCCGCGGTGAACATCAGCCGTGACACCACGGCGAACGCGGCCGCGCGCACCGGCCCGACCGCGGTGGCCAGCGCGGCCGCCACCACGACGTCGCGCAGGCCGGCACCGGAGGGCAGCACGAACAGCAGCAGGCCGGCGTTCAGCCCGACCGCGATCGCGCCCGTGCACAGCAGGATGCCGCCCGGGCCGACGGCGCCCGCCGAGCCGGCCAGCAGCCACAGGTGCAGGCCGTAGAGCAGGTAGGTGCCCAACGCCGTTGCCGCGACCGTGCCGACGGTGTGCCAGCGCAGCGGCTGGTCCAGCGGCGGCCTGCGCAGCAGTGTCAGCACCCGGGACGTGCCCCAGGTGAGCACTCGTGGGTGCAGCGCGGCGAGCGCCAGCGGCAGCAGCGCGAACAGCCACACGGCGCCGGTGCGGTGCAGCATCAGCGGCAGCGCGGCGATGCCCAGGGCCAGCGCGGCGACCATCGAGACGCCGAGCTGGACCAGCGACGCGGTGAACACCCTCGCCCGGGCCATGCCGGCCCGGTGGCCCAGTTCGGCCTGCAGCAGGTAGGCCCAGACCGAGCCGGGCAGGTACTTGCCGAGCTGGCCGACCAGGTAGACCTGCCCGCCGCGGAACCCGCCGACCGGCTCGCCCAGCGCGTCGACGACGACCTGCCAGCCGTAGGTGGCCACGACCATCGCGGCGAACACGGCCAGTTGGCTGGCGACGGCATGTGCCGGCGACACCGACCGCAGCGTGCGCCACACCTCGTCCCACCGGCTGGCCAGGTAGTAACCGGCCGCGAGCAGCACGGCGGCCAGCAACAGCCGACGCAGCCAGTTCACCACCGCGGTCCGGGACACCACCGGCACCGCGGCACTCACCACGTCGAGCTCACCGTGGTCAGCCGGGTGAACTCGGCCAGCAGGTCGTAGCCGTCCCAGACCGGCGCGAACGACAGCGCCGAACCGAACGGCACGATCCGGTCCACGCCCCGCCCGGCCAGCGCGGTCGCCAGTCGCACCAGTTCGGCGCGCTCGAAGCCGAAGCAGGACAGGGTCTGGTCGCGGCGCTCCACCAGTGCCACCAGCTCGGCCAGGCTGCCCAGGGTGGCCTGCGGGAAGGTGCCCGTGCCCAGCCAGCGCCGGGGCACGGCGGCCGGTTCGGCCAGGTCGAGCACGGCGACCGCGTTGCCGGCGAACCGGACGGCGTCCACCAGGCCGTCCGCCGCCAGGCCGTACGCGGACACCCGCTTGCGGATGGCCATCGCGGGTTCGACGGTGGTGCCCCGGTCGGCGGCCACGTCGGCGAGCAGCCCGGCGAACTCGGCCTGGGCGTCCGCCGAGTCGGCGCCGATCCAGAACACCGCCCTGGGTGACGCGCACGCCGCCTGGTCGAACCAGTAGGCGTCGTTGTGGAAGCCGACCACGGCCGACCGGCGCCGGGCCGGTGTGGCCGCGTGCCAGCCGGCCACCGAGATCACCGCGAACGACGACCGGTCCGGGAACGTCATGTCGCGGGCGTGCGGGGCCAGCGGATGCCGGCGCAGCGCGGTGACCGCCCGGTCGCCGCCCCACACCACCCGCAGGTCGCAGGCCGCGGACAACGCCGAGGTGAGCTCGTCGTCCCGGTCGTAGGTGATCATCAACTGGGTCGCGCCGACCACCGGGTCGGCCGCGGCGAGGGTGTCGTTCAGCGCGGCGAGCACCAGGTCGGCCGCGCCCGCCGACCGGGGTGACACCCGCACCACGTTGCGGTTGCCGGCCAGCGCGGACAGCGCCCAGGAGTAGACGAACAGCGTGTCCACATTGGCCGGTGGGATGTGCAGCACGAGACCGCGCGGCACTCGCAGTCCATCTACTGTGGAGCTGCGCGCTCTGCCGACGGCCCGGTGCAGCTCGACCGGTCGCAGGAAGAAACCCAGCGCGGCCAGTTCCGGCCGGACCCGCGTGACGTCGGGCTTGAGCAGCCTGCGGGCGAACGCGGACAGGAAGTCGACGATCCGCTCGTCGCCGACGGTGAGCCGGTCCCGCCGCGCCAACCACGCCGGCAGGTCCACCAACTGCCCGGCGGGGAACCGCTGTCGCACGCTCACCGGGCCTCCGCCAGCGTGTCCGAGCAGCCGCGCACCTCGGAACTGGGCAGCCTGCCCAGCACACCGAACCGCCTGCCCGGCCAGTCGCCGTCGTCCACGCCGTGCAGTACGCCGATGTCCTCGGTGAGCAGCACGTGACCGGGGTACGACCGGGGCAGCGTGCTGACCACCTCGATCACACCCGGCACGCCGACCGGCTGCTCCGCCCAGGTCTGCGGGTCGCGGATCACCACGTCGGCGAAGTCCGGGCAGTACAGCGAACCGCCGGACGGCCCCTCGACGAACACCGTGCCGATCTGCTCGACCATGCCGTAGTAGTTGTAGCTCCGGGTCAGGCCGGTGTCCTGCGCGAACCGGCGCCGGAACTCGACGTTGTCCACCGCGCGGGCGGCGAGCTTCTTCCAGCCGCCGGAGTGCACCAGGATGCCGTGCGACAGGTCCAGCCCGTGCCGGAACGCCACCTGGTACAGGTGCTGCCACACCAGGAACGTGAACCCGAAGACCAGGAACGGTTCCCGGCCGTAGACGGCGAGGAATCCCTTGATGGCGGCGAGATCCGGCCGCTCGTCCGGGTCCAGCGCGTACACGTGGTCGCGGCCGAACATCGCCATGCCGAGCACGCCGGCACTGCGTGCGGTCGAGCCCCGTGTCACGCCGATGCTGTCCACCACCAGCATGGGCAGCCGCCTGCCGGGCAGCACGGCCCGCAGCGTGCTGGCCAGGTGCCTGGTCTGCGCGGCGGCGTCCGCCCGGTCCAGGTAGACCCGGGACGGGCCACTGCCGGTGGTGCCGGACGAGGTGAGCACGCGGAACACCTGGTCGGTCGGCACGCTGCGCAGCTCGTGCGTCTTGAACAGGCCGACCGGCAGCCACGGCAGGTCGGCCACGGTGTCGTAGGCGCGGTCGCGGGGAATGGCCAGGGCGGACAGGATCCGGTCGTAGGACGGGCAGGCGACCCGGTGGTGGGCGGTCAGTTCGGCCAGCGCCGGGGTGAGCGTGGCCTCGCGGTCGGCATGGGCGCGGCTGAAGGCGTGCTCGGTCAGGGTGCGCACAGTGCCTCCAGCGCTCGATAGTCGATCTTCCCGCTGGGCAGCAGCGGGAAGCTGTCGATGCCGCGCACGTCGAACCCGGAGACGTGCATCCGCAGCCGGTGCGCCAGTTGTCTGGCGGTCTCGACGGTGCCGCGGGTGTCCGCGCCCTCGACGTACAGCGTCACCCGGTCACCGGCGGACACCGCGGCCACACCGGGTGAGCCGACCAGCCGTTCCAGGTCATCCAGGCTGACCCGGTGGCCGAACACCTTGCCGATCCTGGCCAGCCTGCCGGTCACGGTGAGGCAGCCGTCCTCGGCCAGCTGACCGAGATCGCCGGTGGCGAGCACACCGAGGCAGTCGTCACCCCTGGCCAGGTCGGCGGCCGACGCGGCGTAGCCGAGCATCACGTTCGGTCCGGTGTAGACGATCTCGCCGGTGACGCCGGGCCGGTCGGTGTCGGTGCCGTCGGGCAGGCGCACGGTGAACCGGCCGCCGGGCAGCGCCAACCCGACCGAACCGGCCCGCTCCGGCAGCAGACTCGGCGGCAGCGTGGCCATCCTCGGTGCGGCCTCGGTCTGTCCGTACATCACGAACAGCCGGCCGCCGACGGCCGCCATCTCGCCGTGGAAGTGGGTGACCAGGTCGACCGGCAGGGCGCCGCCGGCCTGGGTCAGCGTGCGCAGGGTGGGGTGGCGCACCGGGTCGAAGCGCAGCCTGCGCAGCAGCCGGTAGTGGTGCGGCACACCGGCCAGCGACGTGATCCGGTACAGGTCGACCGACTGCCAGAACGACCGGGCCAGCAGGCCGGAGTCGTCGATCACCACGGTGGCACCGGCCATCAGATGGCTGTGCAGCACCGACAGGCCGTAGCTGTAGTGCAGCGGCAGGTTGGTGGGCGCGACCTCGTCCGCGGTGATGCCCAGGACGGTGGCGATGGCGTGCGCGTTGGCGGTGATCGCCGACCGGGACAGCCGAACGAACCGGGAACTGCCGGTCGAACCGCTGGTCGGCAGCAGCACGGCCAGATCCGGGTGCGGCACGACACCGTCCGGCCGCAGCCGAACCCAGGCCGGCCCGCCGAGATCGGCCGTGCCGTAGCCGGGTGGTGGCTGGACCAGCGGATCGGCGCCCAGCACCGCGGCCGGTTCGAAGGCGGCCACCAGCGGATCGGGCGGCCGGACCGGGTCCACCAGCGCCACCGCACGGCCGGCGCGCAACGCGGCCAGGTAGCGCAGCACCGCGGACAGGGTGACGGGCATGGCAGCGAGCAGCACGCCGGGCGGCAGCGCGGCCAGCCGTTCCGCGATGCGGTCCACTTCGGACGCCAGCGTGGCACCGGTGAGCATGCGGCCGCTGGCCGCCACGACCAGCCGGGCGTCGGGATGCGTGATCACAGCACCAGTCCCCCGTCCACGCCGAGCACCTGGCCGGTGACGAACGCGGCGCCGTCCCCGGCCAGGAACCGGATCACGCCCGCCACGTCGGCCGGCGTGCCCAGGCGGCCCAGCGGCGTGTCGGCGACGCGCCGAGCCAGCACGTCGGCCGGCAGGTGCGCGGTCATGTCGGTGTCGATCACGCCGGGCGCGACCGCGTTGACGCGGATGCCGTAGCGGCCCAGCTCCTTGGCCGCCGACCGGGCCACCGTCGCCACGGCGGCCTTCGACGCGGCATAGGCGGTCTGGCCCGCGTTGCCGCGCTCGCCCACCACCGAGGCCAACACCACGATCGACCCGCCCCAGCGCATCATGGCGCGGGCAGCGGCCTGCACGGTGTTGATCGTGCCCGCCACGTTCGTGCGCAGCATGCCGTCGACCAGCTCGTCGGTGATCATGCCGAGCAGCGCGTCGCCCAGCACACCGGCGTTGGCCACCACCACGTCCAGCCTGCCGTGCCGGCGGGCGGCGCCCCGGACCACGGCGGCGACGGCCGCCGAGTCGGTGACGTCCAGCTCGACGCCCTCGACCACGGCGTCCAGTTCGGCCGCGAGTTCCTTGGCGCGCAGCGCGGCGGTCTGCTCGTCCCGCCCGGTCAGCACCACCGTCGCGCCCGCCGCCGCGAGCGCGCGGCAGGTCGCGAGGCCGATGCCCCTGGCGCCACCCGTGACGACGGCGACTCTGCCGTCGAGCTCAGGCATGGCCTACTCGCCCACGAGGGCTTGCCGGCCAGTCGCGGCGACCAGGTCCAGTGCGGCCGAGAAGCTGCTCAGGTCGATCACCTGCTCGGTGTCGAGCTGGACGCCGAACTCGTCCTCGACGGCGGCGACCAGTGCCATGTGGCCCACCGAGTCCCACGCCGGCACGTCCCGGAACGCCAGCCGTTCCACGTCCACGGCGCCGTCCAGCGCGAGCGCCTCGACGAAGACGGCCCGCAGCCGGGCCCGGACGTCATCAGTCATGTTCTCTCCAGAGTCGCAGTAGCCCGGCGACATCGCCCGGAAGCTCCACATCGGACAGCGGCGGCCGGCCGGCGACCACCGGCCGAACCGCCTCGATGGCCGGCTCGGCACAGCCCAGCCGGCGCAGACCCACCTCGTTGAGCGCGGTCACCCGCGCCGGATCACCGACGCTGACCGCGAACGCCGGCACGTCACCGCGCACGGCGGCACCCATCGCCACCATCGCGCCGGGCCCGATCCGGCCCCGCTGGTGCACCAGCGCACCCATGCCGACGGTGGCGTGCGACCACACGTGGGTGTGGCCGCCGAGCTGGGCGGCACAGGCCAGCGTCACGTCGTCGTCGATCCGCACGTCGTGGCCGGCATGGCTGCGGGCCAGCAGGTAGCAGTCGTCCCCGATCCGGGTCGGCCGGTGGGTGCCCTGGTGGATGGACACGTACTCGCGGACCCGGTTGCGGTGTCCGATCACCACCCCCTCGCCGGCCAGGTCGCCGTCCCAGCCGGCCGGGTGCGGTCCGTCCCGGTGCTCGGCGGGGGTGCCGATGGTGACGTGCGGGCCGATCCAGTTGCCGTCCCCGATCCGGCACGGGCCGACCAGCACGGTGAACGGCCCGACGACGTTGCCGTCCCCGAGTTCGACACCAGGGCCGACGACGGCCGTGGGGTGGATGCGGTTGCCCATCCGCGGCCTCGCCTCCGATTGGTCACAACGGGTGTACGGACTACTACATTCGGCTCAGCGTATCCACCGTGCCGATCTGGCGGGCGGGCACACCGGCCACCACGGTGCGTGGCGGAACGTCCCTGGTGACGACCGCGCCGGCGCCCACGACGGCCTCGCCGCCGATGGTCACGCCCATCAGCACGACGGCGTTGGCGCCCAGGAACACGCGGTCACCGATGGTCACCGGAGCCCGGTCGACATGCGGATACGCCCGTCCGGTGACGCACCGGCGGACCGTGTTGTGGGTGTAGATCTGGACGCCGCAGGAGATGTCACAGCCGGTTCCGACGCGCAGTCCGCCGGAGCCGTCGAGGACCGCGAACGCACCGATCCAGGTGCCGGAACCGATCTCCGGATCACCCGTGATCCATGCCTGTGGGTGATACGCGCTCTGTTCGTTGCCCAGCTCGCTCACGGCCGCAGGGCCCGCGCCAGGTCCGCCATGCCGGCCTCGACGGTGATGGTCGGCGTCCAGCCGAGGAGCCGCTCGGCCCGCCCGATGTCCGCCGCCCGGCGGGTGACCAGCACGTCCCTGGGCCGGAACACCGGCTCGACGTCGGCGCCCACGGCCTCGATCAGGATCTTGGCCAGCGTCGCGATCGACGTGTCCACGCCGGTGCCGATGTTCACCGGCACGTTGTCCCGCTCCGCTTCCAGCGCTGCCACCACGGCCCTGGCCAGGTCGCTGACGTGCACGAAGTCCATCGACTGCTCGCCCCGGCCGTCGATCACCGGCGGCTCACCCCGGTACAGCCGCTGCACGAAATGGCTGATCACCGACGTGTAGTACGCCTCGATCTTCTGGCCCGGCCCGTAGACGTTGAAGAAGCGCAGCGCCAGCCAGGACAGGCCGTGCTGGCGCTGGTAGAAGCCCAGCAGGTCCTCGCCGGCCCGCTTGCTGATGCAGTACGGGGTGAGCGGGCGCAGTTCGTCGTCCTCGCGCATCGGCAGCCGCTTCGGCTCGCCGTAGACCGACGCCGACGACGCGAACACCAGCCGGCGGACGCCCTCGTCCGCGGCGGCGGCGAACACGTTGTGGTTGCCGGTCATGTTGATGTCGATGCTCTCGTGCGGGTCGGCGATGCTCTTGTTGATCGACACCGTGGCGAAGTGGATCACGTGGGTGCAGCCGCGCATCGCGGACCGCACGGCACCGCCGTAGCGCACGTCGCCCTCGACCAGTTCCACGTCGCCGGATTCGACGAAGGACTCCACACGAACGCGGTCGCCGCGCGTCATGTTGTCGAAGATCCGCACCCGGTAGCCACGCTCGCGCAGCAGCGGGATCACGTGGGCGGCGATGAATCCGGCCCCGCCGGTGAACAGGACGGTCCGCGTTGGCAAATCGGTCAGCTCCTCGATGCGGCAGTGGTGAGCGCGGTGCGCAGTTCGTCGGCGACGCGCTCGACCTGTTCGTCGGTCAGGTTGGCGTGCATGGGAATGGCGAGCCCGCGATCGAACAGGTCGGCGGAGGTCGGACACACCTGGGTGCTGCCGTAGACCGGTTGCCGATGGCAGGCGTAGGTGCCGATCGTGCAGCCGACGCCTCGGGCGCGCAGCCGGCCGGCCAGCGCGGCCCGGTCGATCCCGTGGTCGAGCACCACGACGTAGCTCTGCCAGGCGTGCTCGTAGCCGGGCGGTTCGACCGGCAGCCGTAGCGGGAGTCCGGCCAGCAGTTCCCGGTAGGCGGCGGCCACCTGCCGGCGGCGGGTCAGCAGGTCGGGCAGCCTGCGCAACTGCACCCGCATGATCGCCGCCGCGATGTCGGACAGCTTGTAGTTGTGGCCCAGGTCGGCGAACACCGGCACCGGCAGGCCGCCGTCGGCCGCGCGGGTCAACGCGCTGCTGATGCCGAACGCCTGCCGGGACCGTGCGGTCGCGGCCAGTGCCGGGTCGTCGGTGACCAGCGCGCCGCCCTCGCCCGCCGTGATGCCCTTGCGGCCGTGGAAGCTGAAGCAGGCCACCGGCGCCAGCGTTCCGGCCGGCCGGCCGTGGTGGGTCGCGCCTGCCGCGCAGGCCGCGTCCTCGACCAGGAACAGGCCGTGGGCGTCGGTGATCTCGGCCACAGCCGGGTAGTCGGCGGCCAGGCCCGCGTTGTCCACCGCGATCACGCCGACGGTTCGCGGACCGACCAGTGCGGCCACCGCTGCCGGGTCGACGCATCCGGTGTCGGGCAACACGTCGGCGAACACCGGACGGGCGCCGGTGTAGAGCACCGCGTGGCCGGTGGCCGGAAACGTGTGGTCAGCGACGATCACCTCGTCGCCGGGGCCGACGCCGTGCGCCAGCAGCGCCAGGTGCAGCGCGGCCGTGCAGTTGTTCACCGCGACCGCGTGTCGCACACCGAGTGCGGTGGCGAACTCGGTTTCGAAAACCCGGCCGGCAGGTCCCTGTCCGGCCAGCCAGCCCGAGGCGAACACCTCGGCTATCGCGGCCAGTTCCTCGTCGCCTACGGTGGGCTGGCCGAGGGCAATGCTGTCCGTCAAATGGTTCTCCGTGCTGGGTGGATATATCTGGGGAGGCTTGTGTTGCGACATGTCACTGTGGTGGGTGGCGGCATCATCGGTCTCGCGGTTGCCCGGGAACTCACTCGAAGAGGTGACACGGTCACCGTCTGCGAGAAGGAGAACCACTGGGCCGCCCACCAGACCGGCCACAACAGCAACGTGGTGCACGCCGGCCTCTACTACCGGCCCGGTTCGCTCAAGGCGCGACTGTCGGTCGCCGGCAACGCCTCGATGGTGGCGTTCGCCCAGGACAACGGCGTACCGGTGAAGGTGTGCGGCAAGCTCATCGTGGCCACCAGCGACGCCGAGGTGCCCAGGCTGGCCGCGCTGGCCGAACGCGCGAAGGCCAACGGCGTGCCGGTGACCAGGATCAGCCCGGCGGCCGCCCGCGAGCACGAGCCCGAGGTGGCCTGCGTCGCGGCACTGTGGGTGGAGACCACCGCCGTCATCGACTTTCCCGCCGTGTGCACGGCGCTGGTGAAGCAGCTCGCCGACGTGGGCGCCGACCTGCGGCTGAACACCCCGGTGCTGGGCATCCGGCGCGGTGCCGCCGGCGGTGTCGACGTGGCCACGCCCAACGGGGTGCTGCGCTCGGACGCGCTGGTGAACTGCGCGGGCCTGCACGCCGACCGGGTGGCCCGGCTGGCCGGGCTGCGTCCGGCCGCACGCATCGTGCCGTTCCGCGGTGAGTACTACGAACTGCGACCCAGGGCCAGGGATCTGGTGCGGGGCCTGATTTATCCGGTACCCGACCCGGCGCTGCCGTTCCTCGGCGTGCACCTGACCCGGATGCTGGACGGCAGCGTGCACGCCGGACCGAACGCGGTGCTGGCGTTGAGCCGCGAGGGCTACCGGTGGGCCGACGTGTCCGGACGCGACATTCGCGAAGCGACGCTGTTCCCCGGCAGCTGGCGGCTGGCCCGCCGGTACGTCCGGACCGGTGTGGACGAAGTGCTCCGGTCGCTGTCCCGCAGCCGGTTCGCCGCCGGCCTGGCCCGGCTGGTGCCCGCGATCACGCCCGCCGACCTGGTGCGGGCCGAGTCGGGCGTGCGCGCCCAGGCGCTACTGCCGGACGGTTCGCTGGTGGACGACTTCCTGATCGAGACGGCGGGCAGCCAGGTGCACGTGCTGAACGCGCCGTCGCCGGCGGCCACGAGCTCGCTGGAGATCGCGAAACACGTGGCGGACCAACTGGCTGTGGCGAGCTGAGAATTGACTATCAATCCATCGGCCGGGCTTGTGGGAACGTCAGTTCTCCGTTGGGTGTGCACTGACGCCGAGCTGACCAACCCCCTTGCTACGGTTGGCCACCCTTCACCGGCCCCTCGCAGGAGTGCACAGCGGTGACGTTCGACATCATGCTGCCGTACTACGGGAACGTCTCCCTCATGCAGGAGGCGGTCCGCAGCGTGCTGGCGCAGGACGACGACGACTGGCGGCTGACCGTCGTGGACGACTGCTACCCCGACGACGCCGCCGGCAGATGGTTCGCCGGCATTCACGACGAACGCGTCACATACCAGCGCAACGCACACAATCTCGGCATCAACCGGAACTTCCAGAAATGCGTCGAACTGGCCAGGCACGACCGCCTGGTGATCATCGGCGCCGACGACCTGATGCTGCCCCACTACCTGAGCACCGTGCGGTCCATCCTCTCCGACCACCCCGACGTGGAGATCGTCCAGCCGGGCGTGCAGATCGTGAACGCCGTCGGCCGGCCCGCCCGCAGCCTGGTGGACGAGACCAAGCAGCGGGTGTACCGGCCCCAGGTCGCCGGCACCACAGTGCTCTCCGGTGAGCGGCTCGCGGTGAGCCTGCTGCGCGGCAACTGGCTCTACTTCCCCGCCCTGTGCTGGCAGACCAAAGCGATCCAGTCCATCGGCTTCCGCACCGGCCTGAACATCATCCAGGACCTGGCGCTGGTCATCGACCTGGCGCAGCAGGGCGGCTCGCTCGCCGTCGCCGACACCGTCTGCTTCCAGTACCGTCGGCACTCCGGCAGCGCCTCGTCCGTGGCCGCGGCCGCGGCGAGCCGGTTCGTCGAGGAGCGCAACTACTTCCTGGACGTCGAGGAACGGATGCGGGCGCACGGCTGGGACCACGCGGCCCGGGTCGCGCACCGCCACGTGTCGTCGCGACTGCACGCGCTGACCCGGCTGCCGGGCGCGGTGCGCCGCCGGCGTTCCGGCGAGGTCCGGGCCCTGGCCCGCCACGCTTTCGGGCCCAGTACGTGGGTGCCGACCCGACAGGAGGCATGACAGTGCGGATTCTGGTCACCGGTGGCGCCGGTTTCATCGGGTCGACCCTGGTGGACCTGCTGCTCGCCCGGGGCCACCACGTGCACGTGGTGGACGACCTGAGCCGGGGCACCAAGGACAACCTGGCCGGTGCCGCCGGATCCGCCGAGTTCACCCTACACGAGGTGGACGTCAACGATCCCGCGCTGGCCGCCGCGTGCGAACAGGCCCGGCCCGAGGTGGTGTGCCACCTGGCCGCCCAGATCGACGTCCGGCACAGCGTGGCCGACCCGATCGGCGACGCCCGGCAGAACGTGCTCGGCACCATCAACGTGGCCGAGGCGGCGCGCCGGGCCGGCGCCCGCAAGATCGTGTTCGCGTCGTCCGGCGGCTCCATCTACGGCACCCCCGACCAGCTGCCGGTCACCGAGGACACGCCGGTGAACCCGCTGTCGCCCTACGCGGTGAGCAAGGTGTCCGGCGAGCTGTACCTCAACGCGTTCCGCCAGCTCTACGGCCTGGAGTGCACCTGCCTGGCGCTGGCCAACGTGTACGGCCCCCGGCAGGACCCGCACGGCGAGGCAGGGGTGGTGGCGATCTTCGCGCGGGCGCTGCTGGCCGGTGCGCCGACCAGGATCTTCGGCGACGGCGGCAACACCCGCGACTACGTCTACGTCGGCGACGTCGCCGCCGCGTTCCTGACCGCGACCGGCCCGGCGGGCAACGGCCGCCGCTACAACATAGGCACCGGCGTGCAGACCGCCGACCGGGACCTGCACCGGATGGCCGCCGATGCGGCAGGTGTGCCGGACCGGCCGGACCAGGCGGCCGCTCGACTGGGTGACCTGCGGGCGTCCGCACTGGACGCGAGCCGGGCGGCGGCCGAACTGGACTGGCGGCCCGAGACGCCGATCGCCGAGGGCGTGCGGCGGACCGTGGACTACTTCCGGGATCGGATCTAGGCGTCCGGGTGCTGCTCGTCCGGCGCCTCGGCGTTGCGCAGGGCGAGCGCCCTGGCCAGCCGCGCGTACCGGACGTCCCACTGCCGCAGCCGCAGATAGGTGTTGATCATCGCGAAGGCGAAGGCCACCACCAGCAGGTAGAGCAGCAGGTCGGCACCTCGGCCGACACCGATCAGCTGGGACAGCCGGCTGGTGGTGTCCGGGAACAGCACCGCGACCACACCGAACGCCAGGAACAGCACGAAGCCGATCTTGACGCCGGCCGATGCCCTGGTCGTGCCGTGGTTGCGCAGGAAGAACACCAGCAGCAGCAGTACCGCCGCGATCAGCAGGAACTGGATGACCATGTCAGCGCCTCGTGCCCGTCTTCATGGCGGCCTCGAACAGGATGTTCACCCCGTTGATCAGTGACTGGCCCTTGGCCATGGAGTACTCGGTGTAGACGATCGTCACCGGCTCCTCGGCGTGCCGCCACCTGTGCAGGTCGATCAGCTCGACGATCTCCGTGGCGTGACCCATGCCGGACTGCTTGATGTCCAGCTGCATGGCGACCGTGCGGTTGAACGCGCGCAGGCCGTTGTGCGCGTCGGTCAGCCGCATCCGGCGCAGCCGTGGGCTCAGGGCGACCGCGGTGCGCAGCACGATCCGCTTGGCCAGCGGGATGTGGGACGTGTCGCCGTGGAACCGGGTGCCGACGACGATGTCGATCGGCTCGGTGCGCAGCCGCTCCACCATCCGCTCCACGTCCTCGACCTGGTGCTGGCCGTCCGCGTCGAACGTGACGAAGTAGGCGGCGCCGGGCCGGCTGCGCGCGTATTCCAGGCCGGTCTGCAGCGCGGCGCCCTGACCGAGGTTGACCGGATGCGGAACCAGGTGCGCGCCGGCCGCCCGGATCTGGTCGGCCGAACCGTCCCCACTGCCGTCGTCGACGCAGACGATGTTGGGGAACGTCCGCCTCGCGTTGCGCACGACGTCGCCGATCACCGTGGCCTCGTTGAAGACCGGAATGATCAGCCAGACATCGTCATTGTCCGCCACTTGGCCTCCCGGCCCGATCAGTGTCGATGTGGTGACAGGCTAGCCGGTCACCGCGCGACGGGCGTCAGCACCTCGCGTCCGCCCAGGTAGGGCCGCAACGCCTCGGGTACCCGGACCGAGCCGTCGGCCTGCTGGTGGTTCTCCAGGATGGCGACCATCCAACGGGTGGTGGCCAGGGTGCCGTTGAGCGTGGCCACGGCCTGCGGACGGCCGTCGGCGCCCCGGTGGCGGACGTTGAGCCTGCGGGCCTGGAACGTGGTGCAGTTCGACGTCGACGTGACCTCGCGGTAGGTGGACTGCGAGGGCAGCCACGCCTCGCAGTCGTACTTGCGGGCCGCGCTGGAGCCGAGGTCGCCCGCTGCCACGTCGATCACCCGATAGGGCAGCTCGACCTTGGCCAGCATCTCCTCTTCCCAGGCCAGCAGCCGCAGGTGCTCCTCGTGCGCCTGCTCGGGCGGGCAGTAGGAGAACATCTCCACCTTGTCGAACTGGTGGACCCGGATGATGCCCCTGGTGTCCTTGCCGTACGAGCCGGCCTCCCGGCGGTAGCACGTCGACCAGCCGGCGTACCGGATCGGACCCGCGGACAGGTCCAGGATCTCGTCGCTGTGGTACCCGGCCAGCGGCACCTCCGAGGTGCCGACCAGGTAGAGGTCGTCGTCACGCAGCCGGTAGACCTCGCCGGCGTGCGCGCCGAGGAACCCGGTGCCCTCCATGATCTCCGGCCGCACCAGGGTGGGCGTGATCATCGGGGTGAACCCGGCGGCCGCGGCCTGCGCCACGGCCATGGTGAGCATGGCCAGCTGCAGCTGCGCGCCGACGCCGGTGAGGAAGTAGAACCGGGCGCCGGACACCTTGGCGCCGCGCTCCATGTCGATCGCGCCCAGCCCCTCGCCCAGCGCGAGGTGGTCGCGCGGCTCGAAGTCGAACGTCGGGTTCTCGCCGACATGCTTGAGCACGACGTAGTCGTCCTCACCGCCGGGCGGCACGCCGTCCTCGACGACGTTGGACACCCGCTTGTGCGCCACGGTGAACACGGCGTCGGCCTCGGCCTGCGCGGCCTCGGCGGCCTTGACCTCGGACGCGAGCTCCTTGGCCTTGGCCAGCAGCGCGGCGCGGTCGTCACCCTTGGCCTGGCCGACCTGCTTGCCGAGCTGCTTCTGTTCGGCGCGCAGCGTGTCCGCGCGGCTCACGGCGGACCGCCTGCGCTCGTCGGCGGACAGCAGGCCGTCGACCAGGGTCTCGTCCTCGCCCCGCGCGCGTTGTGACGCGCGCACCGCCTCCGGGTTGTCGCGCACCGTCCTGAGCTCGATCACGGCACGTCAGCCTAGTCGGGAGCACCCGCGCCCGGCACTCCGGTCACATAGTCACCCGACCGGGGACACCCGCACGACGACCGGGCATTATTGACGCGATGTCCGCACAAGCTGGCTGGCTGCATCCGCAGAGCGCGGCGGGGAGCACCCGGCTGTACATGGTCGGCGCCTTCGTGGGCGCCATCGTGCTGCTCGGGTTGAGCGCCGTCGCCGGCTGGCCCATCTCCGGCGGCCACTCGGCGCCCGACCCGGCGGCCGTCGTGGCCAGCGCGTCGGCGGGCACGTGCCTGACCTGGACCCGCCCGGACGCGGCGAACCTGTCGGCGGTGGCCTGCGGACAACCTCACCTGTTCGAGGTGACCGGGTCGGCGGACATCTCGGCGCAGTACCCGGCAGGGGCGCCGTTCCCGAACGAGCAGGCGTGGCAGCAGGCCGCCCAGACCAGCTGCACCACAGGCGCCACGAACTACCTGGGCAAGCTGGACCCGAACGGCAGGTTCACCGTCGGCGCGCTCAAGCCGACCGGCACCCAGTGGGCGTCCGGCGACCGGACGCTGCGCTGCGGCCTGCAACGGTCCACGCCGTCCGGCCAGTTGCTGCCCACCACGGGTTCGGCCCGCGGTGCCGACCAGTCCAATGTGTACCCGACCGGGACGTGTCTGGCCCTGGTGCGCAAGGCGGCCGGTGGGCCGGTGCCGTGCGGCAGCCAGCACTCCTACGAGATCGTCGGCACGGTCGGCCTGCGCGGCCAGTTCCCGGACGGCTACCCGCCGGTCGGCCAGCAGCAGACCGCGCTGGGCAAGCTGTGCCAGCCGATCGTCGAGTCGTACACGGCGAACGCGAACCTCGGCCAGTACCAGCTGTCGGTCACCTGGGACACCATCTCGGCGCAGAGCTGGGCGGCCGGCTCCTACCGGGTGAACTGCAAGATCGGCGCGCTGCTGCCGGACGGCAGCGGCCTGGGCCCGGTGATCAACTCGGTCAAGGCCATCGGCAAGGGCGCGGCACCGAGCAAGCCGGGCGGCTGACCATGCCGGTGGACATGCCGGCCGAGCGGTTCGAGGAACTCGTCGCCGACGCGCTGGACACGATCCCCCGCCGGTTCATGGCCGCGATGAGCAACGTCGTGGTGCTGGTTCAGGACATCCACCCGGACAACGACCACCTGCTCGGCCTCTACCACGGCGTCGCGCTCACCGAACGCACGTCCTACTACTCCGGGGTGCTGCCCGACCGGATCACCATCTACCGCATCCCGATCCTGCGCATCTGCTCGTCGGCGGAGGACGTGGTGCGGCAGGTGCGGATCACCGTGGTGCACGAGATCGGCCACCACTTCGGCATCGACGACGCCACCCTGCACGACCTGGGCTGGGGCTGATCCCCCGGCACGGCAGCGAGCTAGGCGCGGTCGCTGGCGGCAGCCTTCCGGTGGCGGGCCGCCAGGACCCTGCTGGTGGCCGAGCCGGCCAGCTGGACCACGTAGCCGAATCCGACGAACGCCAGGCCGACCACCGGTACCAGCGCCGCGACCAGCGCGGACAGCACGGCGAGCACCAGACCGGCCATCCCCCACCGGGCGTCCGACGTGCGCAGTAGCCTGCTCAGCGCCACGGGCACCAGTGACCGCAGGTAGGGCCGCAGCCTGCGCAGCCACCATCCGACCGCCACCACCCAGGCGAGCACGATCAGTCCGGCCACCACCAGCCGCGCGACCACCGACGGGCGGTCGACGTCGGTCAGCAGTGCCGCGGCGACCAACAGGTCACCCAGTGCCAGGAACGTGCCCCAGCGGACCTGGGTCAGCACCGCGACCAGCGCCATGTTGCGGTGGATCACCGCCTGCTGCGGGTCGATCGACGCGGCCTCGCGCAGTCCGGCCATGACGTGTTCGTGATCGGCCTGGCCCAGGCTCAGCAGGGCCAGGTTGGACCTCGCCAGGGCGTGCGTGGGGTCGATGGCCAGCGCGGCACGGTAGGCGTGGCCGGCGCTGACCTTGTCCTCCAAGGTCCGGTGGACGACGCCGAGCAGGTTGTGCGCGTCGGCGTCGCCCGGCGCCAGTTCCACCGCCCGCTGGGCGTGCCGGAGCGCTGCGTGTCGCTTGCCGCGCTGCACCCGCAGCACCCTGGCCAGCGTGTAGTGCGCGTGCCAGTCGTCCGCCGCCAGCCGCAGGTATTCCCCGGCGGCCGCCTCGGCGTCGGCCGTGCGGTCCAGTTCGATCAGCGCGATGGCCCGCCGCTGCCACGCCTGCGGGTAGTCCGGCTGCAGGCCGATCGCCAGGTCGGCGGCGGTCAGCGCGTCGGTCCAGCGGTGCGCTCTCAGGTGGGCCAGGGACAGCAGGGCCAGTGCCGTGACGTCGGTGGGCTCGTCGGCCAGGAACCGGTGCAGCAACACCACGGCGTCGTCGGCGCGGCCGGCGTCGATCAGGGTGAGGGCGGCCTGGGACGGGGTGCGGTCGGGTGCGGCTCGATCGATGGCGTCCGACATGGGCCCGGTCACGCCATCCGGCGACGCTTCAGGTAGCGGTGCAGGTCGTCGTAGCTGCCGTCGGCGTTGCCGAACAGCGCCACGTTGCGGGCCACCGACAGCCAGGCCCCGGTGGACGGCCGCACCTCGGCCAGCGCGGCCTCGAAGTCCCGGGCACCGATCTTGCGGGCCTTGCCGGTGCGCGCCGACTCCATCAGCGCGCGTTCCACCGCCGTCTCGCACAGGTGGGCCAGGTCGGCGCCGGAGTAGTCCTCGGTGCGCTTGGCCAGGTCGCGCATGCTCACGCCGCTGACCGGCCGTTCCCGCATGTGGTAGCGCAGGATCGCCTCGCGGGCCGGTTGGTCGGGCGGCAGCACCAGCAGCATCCGGTCCAGCCGGCCGGGCCTGCGCAGCGCAGCGTCCACGTCCCACGGATGGTTGGTCGCGGCGAGCACGAACACGCCCTCGTTGTTCTGCTGCACGCCGTCCAGTTCGGCCAGCAACTGGTTCACCGTGCCCCGCTGCGCGGCGCTGGCCCGCAGCTGGCTTCGCTTGTGCCCCAAGGCGTCGATCTCGTCCAGGAACAGCACGCACGGCGCCGCGCGACGGGCCTCGGCGAACAGGTCGCGCAGGTTGCGCTCGGACGAGCCCACCCACATGTCCAGCACGTCGGCCAGCGTCACCGCCAGGAACCGGGCACCCAGCTCACCGGCGATCGCACGGGCCAGGAACGTCTTGCCGCAGCCGGGCGGCCCATACATCAGCAGGCCGCCGCGCAGGCTCTTGCCGTACATCCGGCGCAACTCCGGGTTGCGCATCGGCGCCAGGAACGCGGCGTTGAGCCGCTGCTTCACCTCGGTCATGCCGCCGACGTCGGACAGCCGCACCTGCGCCTGCTCGACGTCGAACAGGATCGGCGCGCCCAGCGGTGCGGTGCCGCTGTCCACGAACGGCTGCGGGATGCCGGCGAACTGGCTCTCCGCGGCGATCCAGTTGAAGCTGTGCCGCTCGGTGGGCTCGTCACCGCGCTGCCGTTCCCTCGGTGCGGCCGGCACGGGCCGCATGTTGCGGCCGGTGGGCGGGTCGGAGCGCTGGTCGGTCGGCGACTTGTCCGCGGCGTCCCGCTCGGCCATCGCCCTGGTCATCAGTGCGCGTCCCTCGGGCGAATTGGGCACCCGCTGCAGTGCCGCGGCGACGTGGGTGACGGCCTCGGCCGGCAGTCCGGCGTGCAGCAGCAGTTCGGCGAGGTGCAGGCGGAGGGGGACGTCGTCCGGCGAGGCCGCGACGGCGGTGCGCAGGCTGCGCAGCAGCGGCGTGTCCTCGCTCACGCGTCGCCCCCCGCGACCGCACTGAGCTTCGAGCCTCGCTTGCTCACGCGCCCTCCGCTCCGTGATCGCTGTCCGGTCCCCACCGTCGAACGCTAGGTTACGTTGCCGCGCCCAGGCGGACACCGGCCCATTCGACACAATGCCAGCCGCCCGGGCTCGCGGGTTCCTCCTCCAGCACGATTCGTGCCGTGTTCTGCAACAGGGAGATCTCGTCGGCCAGGGTCTCCAGGTTGTCCGCCAGCGCCGGCGCGACCAGCCGCAGGGCGGCTCCGTGACTGACCACCACGATCGTGCCCCGGGTGTGCGCAGAGATGATCTTGGACAGTGCCGCGGTGCACCGGTCCAGCACCTGCTGGCCGTTCTCGCCGCCGGGCAGCGGCCGGCTCAGGTCGCCGCCGGCGACCAGCCAACCGCGGTACACCTCGGCGAACACCCGCAGCGAGTCGGGATCGGACTTGGAGTCCAGATCACCCGCGTAGATCTCCTCCAGCCCGTTCACCACCTGGACTTCCAGGCCGTGCCGGGCCGCGACCGGCTGGGCGGTCTGCTGGGCACGCAGCATCGGGCTCGCGCAGACCGCGACGACCGGTTCGCCCGCCAGCACCTCGGCCAGCTCATCGGCCTGCTGCCGGCCCGCTTCGGTCAGCGGACCACCGGGTAGGCCGGTGTCCATCGCCATACTGACGTTGGCGTCGGTCTGGCCGTGCCGCACCAGGATCAGCCGTAAACCGGTCATGCGTCGTGCCCTCCCACTCGCGTCGCGCGGCCGGCCCGCTCACACCGGTTACGCGCCCTTCCCTTCGCGCACCCCGGCCACCCACTCGGCGGCGGCCCGGAAGTCCTCGTCGGTGGTGCCCGGGGCCGGCGCGGTCGGCGAGCCGTCCGCCCTCGGGTACGACCCCAGGAACCGTACGGACGTACACCGACGGCGCAGCGCGGCCACCGCGTCGCCCAGTCGCGCTTCCGCGATGTGGCCGTCGACGTCGAAGTAGAACCGGTACTCGCCGAGCCTGCCCTTGGTCGGCCGCGACTCGATCCTGGTCAGGTTGATACCGCGCTCGGCCAGTTCCACCAGGAGATCGGCGAGCGCTCCGGTGCGGTCTGCGGTGATCGCGACCAGCGACGTGCGGTCCGCGCCGGTGGGAGCCGGTAACACACCCGGCCGGCGCAGCAGCAGGAATCGGGTCGCCGCGTCCGGCACGTCGGCGATGTCGGTGGCCAGCACGGCCAGCGGGTAGTGGGTGGCGGCGACCGGCGCGGTCACGGCCGCATCCCACTGGCCGACCGCGACGCCCACGGCTGCCGCCGCGGTGGACGTCGACGCCACCGCGGTGGCGGCCGGCAGGTACTCGTCCAGCCAGTTCCTGACCTGCGCCAACGCGTGCGGGTGGCTGGCCACGGTGGTCACGTCGGCCGCCAGGATGCCCGGCCGGACCAGCACGCTGAACCGGATCGGCAGCACGAACTCCGCCATCACGATCAGCGGATCCCCGTCCACCAGAGCGTCCATGGTGGCGTTGACGGCGCCCTCGACGGAGTTCTCCACCGGCACGCAGGCGGCGTCGACCGAGCCGCCGCGCACCGCCGCCAGGGCGGCCGGGACGGTCTCGACCGGGACCAGTTCGTCCGCGCCGTCGTCGACCAGGTTCAGTGCGGCCTGCTCGGTGAACGTCCCCTGCGGACCGAAGTACGCGATACGCGACACGTCCGCCACCCTAACCGGGCCGATCGCCCGCCCATTCGGACGGCCCGACCAGCGGTCATTCGGCGCAGTACCGGTGGCACGGGAGGTACAGATCACCCGGACGGCCGGTAGGCAACCTGGTTACGTGGGATACGGGTCGAATGCCATGCTGACGGGGTGACGGACTCAGAGGGTGCGCCGACCACTGATCCGACCACGAAGCCGACCATGTCGACGCGCGGACCACGCATCGTGCTGTGCGGGGTCACCGAATCCATGACGCTGGCGTGGCGCGACATCGCGGCCGAACGACCCGGCATCGACGTACATCACGGCTCGATCCTGGAGATCGGCACGGACGCGGTGGTCAGCCCGGCGAACTCGTTCGGGTTGATGCGGGGCGGAATCGACGCGGTCTACTCGCGGGCGTGGCCCACCATCGAGCAGCGCGTGCGCAGCGCCGTGCTGGCGTTCCACGGCGGTGAACTGCCGATCGGCGAAGCCGTCGTGGTGCCGACCGGCGCGGTCAAACCGGGCTGGCTGATCAGCGCGCCGACGATGCGCGACCCGGGGACCGTGTTGCCCGAGGACACCGTGCACCCGTATCTCGCGGCACGGGCGGTGTTTCGGCTGTGGGAGAACGGACGTGTCGAGGACGGCCGGCCGGTCCGGCGGGTCATCCGCAGCATCGCCATCCCCGGCCTGGGCACCGGCGTCGGCGATGTCTCGCCCACGACGTGTGCGCGGCAGGTCGCCGCGGCCTGGGACGAACTGTTCGCCAACGCCGGCCACTCGGCCTCGGCCTAGCCGATGCACCACAGCCCGACGCACCACAGCCCGACGCACCACAGCCCGACGCACGCCGGTGACCGTCCGGCACCCGCCGGCCTGAGCCCGCTCGCCCCACCCAGCCTCGGCCAGCCTTGCGTCGAGCCCGCCGATGTGCGACAGGGGCGGCCTGGTGGCTGCCCCTGTCGCGGTTATGCGGTTGTGGTCACTCGGTCGGCTGGGCCGCGTCCGTCTCGGCCTCGGGGGTCGCGGGCAGCTCGCCTGCCGGCTGGCGGACCTTGATCTTGGCCGGCTCGGCGGGCTGGCGCACGACCTCGCTGACGCGGACCTTGAGCAGGCCCTTGTCGTAGTCGGCGGCGACGCGGTCGGCCGTCACGCCACGCGGCAGCGTGAACTCGCGACGGAACTCACCGGAGCGGATCTCGCGCACGTAGACGCCGCCCTTGTCGGACTCGGTCCGCACACCGCCCTGGCCGGTGATGACCAGCTTGCCCTCGCTGACCTCGATGTCCACGTCCTTGTCCACGTCCACACCCGGCAGCGCCAGGGTGATCACGACGTCGTTGCCGTCCTTGGCCACGTCGGCCGCGGGTACGAAGCCGGTGCCGAACCGGCGGGTCGGGCCGAACGAGCGCCGAACGAGGGCGTCGAAGTCGGCGTCGAACTGCCGAACCAGCGTGGTGAAGGGGTCCCACGCGGAACCCCGCACGGCGATTGCCATGTCGGTCCTCCTGCATCCAAAGTTGAGCCGATCTGACTCACGTTCCATGCCACGCAACGACGCACTGCGGCGAGTTGTTCCTCCCGCCGGGTAACCGGTGGACTAGTTCGCCGCGGGCGAACTAGTCTCCGGGCAGCCCGCGAACCGTGAGGTGAACGCCATGATCGGGACCAGTCGCCGGTAGCACCGGCCCCTTCGGCGCGCCGTGTGGGCGCACGTCCTGAGCATTCACCTCACGTGCGAAAGAGGTCCCCACGCATGGATTTGCGTGCGATCCAGTCCTGCCTGCGGGCGGGCATCCGGAGCCGGGCCACCGCGGTCGGCCCGTTCCTGGCACTACTCAACAGGACATCGGACAGTTCGTTCCTGAACTACGCGGTACCTGTGGACAACTCCGCGCCGACCGCCGCTGACGTGGCCGAACTGGTGGCGTTCTTCACCGGTCGGGACCGTCAGCCCAGGCTGGAGTACGTCCGGCCGGCGCCACGGGTGGACGAGCCGCTGCTCGCCGCCGGGTTCGACGTCACCCCGACACCGACCCTCATGGCGCTGGGCGAGTTCTCCCCGGTCGGCGACGTGCCCGGCTACCGGGTCCGTCCGACCGAGGACGACACCGAACTGCGGCAGGCCGTCGCCGTGCAGAACACCGCCTACGGCGAGCCCGACCCGACCAACGACGTGCTCGGCCTGCCCGACATCGTCCGGGCGGGCGGGTGCGTCGCGGTGGCGGTCGACTCGTCCGGCGACGTGGTCGGCTCCGGTCTGTGGCCGTCGCCGAAAGAGGGAGTGGTGGAGGTGCTGGGCATCGGCGTGCTGCCCGAACACCGCAGGCGCGGCCTGGCCAGAAGCCTCGCGTCGGCGCTGACCGACGAAGCGCTGCGGCGGGGTCATCAGCCGTTCCTGCAGGTGGCCGACGACGAGCCGGAACGGATCTACGAGCGGCTCGGCTACCGCGTGATCGGCACCATGGCCGACGCACGGCTCGCCGTTCGCTGACCGCCGATCGGGCCGGCGCCCTCGCTTACTGTGGCTGTATGCCGCTGTTCTCGTTCGAGGGCGCCAGCCCGAAGGTCCACCCGTCCGCCTGGATCGCGCCGACGGCCACGCTGGTCGGCGACGTCACGGTCGAGGCGGACGCTTCGGTCTGGTACGGCGTGGTGCTCCGCGCCGACTTCGGTCCCGTGGTGATCGGCGCGGGCGCCAACATCCAGGACAACTCCGTGCTGCACGGCGGCGCCGAGGGCTGCCGCGTCGGGCCGGGCGCGACCGTCGGGCACCTGTGCGTGGTGCACGGCTGCGTGATCGGTGCCGAGGCCCTGATCGGCAACCACGCCACCGTCCAGGACGGCGCGGTGATCGGCGCCCGCAGTCTGGTGGCGGCCGGCGCGACCGTGCCGCCCAACACCACCGTGGACGAGGAGGTCGTGCTGCTCGGTACGGCCGCCGAGCGGCAGCTCCCGCTGACCGACGGCGCACGGTGGTGGGTCTCCAACAATCCGAAGGCGTACCAGGAACTGGCACGCCGCCACCGGGACGGCGTTGCTCCGGTCGACTGAGGAAATCCATCACATCGTGTGTGACCTAGCTCACCGAAAGCTGTCCACCGCTGTGGATAACTCTGGGGACAACTTGTGGGCAGCGGCTCGGACGTTGTGCACGGGCGACCGTCGCGGCAGGTTGATCAGTCGCGGACATGTGGATCAGGGCACCCCGTAGGCCTGGGGATGATCCGCTGAGTGTCATCACCTGTTCGTGGATCCGGGGTTGACGGCCGTACCGTGGGTGTGTGGCAGTGCGCGTACTGCTCGTGGACGACCACGAGGTGGTCCGCCGGGGCCTGCGGGACCTGCTGGGCGACGAGCGGGACATCGACGTGGTCGCCGAGGCGGGCACGGTCGCCGAGGCGTTGGTGGTGGCCGCACGGGCGAAACCGGACGTGGCCGTGGTCGACATGCGGCTGCCCGACGGTGACGGCGTGGCGCTGTGCCGGCGGCTGCGGGAGCAGGGCGCCGACGGTCTGCCGCACTGCCTGGTGCTGACCGCGTTCGACGACGAGCAGGCGCTGGTCGACGCGATCGAGGCGGGCGCCTCGGGCTATCTGCTCAAGCAGGTGCGCGGCCAGGACCTGGTGACGGCGGTGCGCGAGGTGGCTGCGGGGCGGTCGCTGCTCGACCCGGTGACGACGGCTCGCGTGTTGGCCAGGATGCGCCGCAAGCCCGACCAGTTCGACGCGCTCACCGAGCGGGAACGCGCGGTGCTGGACCTGATCGGTGAAGGCATGTCCAACCGGGAGATCGCGGAGCGGTTGTTCCTGGCGGAGAAGACGGTCAAGAACTATGTGACGTCCGTGCTGGCGAAGTTGGGACTGCAGCGCCGGACGCAGGCGGTCGCACTGGTGGCCAGGCGCAGCCGGACCTGATCCGACCCGGCGAGCCCGCCGTCAGACAGGCGCGCGCCAGGTGACACAGGTGCCGGTGCTGGGGGTGGATGCCACGTCGAAACTGCCGCCGATGGCGGTGGCGCGGTCGGCGAGGTTGCGCAGGCCGCGGCGGGTGACGTCGGGTGGGATGCCACATCCGTTGTCCCGCACGGAAAGACACAACCCGTCGTCGTCCCGGACCACCTGCACGGTCACCTCGCCGGCGCCGGAGTGCCGCACCACGTTGGTGAGTGCCTCGCGGAGGGCGGCTCTGGCGTGGTCGGCGACGGCGACCGGCAGGCCGGTCGGGTCGCCGGTCAGTGTCAGTTCGGGCGCGAAGCCGAGCAGTTCCCGTGCCGTGTCGACCTCGGCGCGGACCGAGGCGAACAGGTCGGTGCGGTCGACGGTCGGGTCGGCGCTGCGCAGCCGGGCGACGGTGGCGCGGACCTCGGTGATGGTCTCGTCGAGTTGGTCGACGGCGTCGGCCAGGCGGGCCGCGTCCTTGCGCGCCAGCCGCCGGGACAACCGGCGGCCCAGCAGGTCGAGCTGCACACCGGCGGCGTACAACCGCTGCACGATGACGTCGTGCAGGTCGCGCGCGATGCGTTCGCGTTCCTCGTAGATGGCTACTCGCTGCCGCGCTGTGGACCCTTCGGCGAGCAACACGACCAAGCCGGCCTGGTTCGCGAAGGCGGTGAGCACGTCGACGGCGGCCGGCGCGAACTGCGGTGCGCCCCGCCGCCGGTACACCGTGAGCACACCGAGCCGCCGCTCCGCGGTGCCGAACGGCGCCGCGGCGAACGGGCCGTAGCGCCACAACGCCTTGGGCACGAACGGGGCCGTGCGCGGATCGGTCGTCACGTCGTCCACCACGACGGACACTCCGCTGCGCGCCACCCGCGCCGCCGACGACCGGGCGGACAGCACCAGACCGACCGGGTCCTCGTCGTCCGGGGCACCGTGCGCGGCCTCGACGGTCACACTGCCGTCGTCGCCCCTGGCCATCACCAGACCGAGATCGGCCTCGGCCAGTTCGGCGGCGCTGCGCACGATCAGCCGCAACACCTCGTCGGGGTCGTCGGCGGTCAGCGCGGCGCGGGCGATCTCGGTCGACGCGCGCAACGTCCGGGTGGCCAGTGTCAGGTCCATGAGCTCCAACAAGGCTATGCCGACACCGCCTCGGCCGACACCGTCGACACCCGGCCGCCTGCCACCAGCAGCACCGTCGTGGCCTCCCGCGCGTCGTCCGGCCGGTGCGTGACATGAACGACGGTCTTGTCGGCGAGTTCGGCGCGCAGGCCGGTGAGCACGCGGCGGGCGGTGGCGGTGTCGAGGTGGGCGGTCGGCTCGTCGAGCAGCACCAGGTCGGCGTGGCGGGCGCGGAGCAGGGTTCTGGCCAGGGACAACCGTTGTGCCTCGCCGCCGGACACTCCCGCGCCCGCCGGGCCGAGGCGCGTGTCCAGGTCCCAGTCGTCCAGGGCGACGCTGCGCAGGGCCGACCTCAGCCTGTCGTCGTCGGCCGTCGGGTCACCCAGGCGCAGGTTCTCTCTGATGCTCGTGGCCGACAGGTGCGGCTCGGGCGGGCACCAGGCGACCGTGGCCGGGATGGTGGCGTGCCCGGTCGGCGGCAGGAAGCCGAGCAGCAGGGCGAGCAGTGTCGACTTGCCGGCGCCGGACGGGCCCGTCACCGCCGTCTCGACGCCGGGCGGCAGGGTGAGAGTCACGTCGCGCAGCGCTGGTTCGGTCGCGCCGGGCCAGGTGGCGGAGACATCCGCCAGATCGACCGGACCATCCGGAGTGGACCAACTGGGCACGGGTACGTCCAGTTCGGTGATCCGGCCGTAGGCGGCACGCAGCGGGTCGAGGTGGCGCAGCGCGGGGCCCAGGCTGTCGACCGTCTCGGCCAGTGCCAGTGGGACCAGGGCCAGCACCGCCGTGCTGACCGGGTTGACGTGGCCCGCGGACAGCCAGGTGGCCAGCACGGTCGCCGCACCCAGGGCGGTGATGGCGATCGCGGTGGTCACGCCGGCACCCCACGCCTGCCGGCGGGCGGTCGCGGCCACAGTGGCGTCCTGCTCGGCCAACTCGGCGCGGCGGACGCGGTGGGCGCCGGTGGCGAGCAGGTCGGCCGATGCGTCCAACAGCGCCAGCACCGCGCCCGCGACAGCTCGCCGACCATCGGCCAGGATTCGCGTGGCCCGGCGTTCGGCGGCGAGCCCGGCCAATGGTCCGGCCAGCCCCGCTACCAGCAGGGCAACACACAGCGCGAGTCCGGCAGGCGGGTACAGCGCGGTCTCCAGCGCGACCGCGCCCGCACCGACGAGCAGTGCGGTCAACGGCGGGGTGAGCACCCGAGGCACCAGATCGCGCACGGCGTCCACGTCGGAGACGAGCCGCCGCTGGCCGTCCGCGAGCCGTGCCGCACGCACCGGACCGAGCCGCACCAGCGCCGACCACAGCCGCACCCGCAGCCGCCCGGCCAGCCGGAACGCGGCGTCGTGCGAGACGAGCCGTTCCGCGTAGCGCAGCACGCCCTTGCCCAACCCGAACGCACGCACCGCGATCACCGCCACCGTCAGCACGACGATCGACGGATGGGCGGCGGCGCGGGTGATCAACCAGGCGGCGGTCGCGGTCAGCGCCACGGCCGAACCCAGCGCCAGCGCCCCGAGCAGCGCACCGGCCAACAGCCGAGGCGAGACCAGTTCACGCAACCGGACTCCAACGGCAGGCAGCCGTTCGGTGGCGGCCTCGACCGGCGTGGCCTGCTGGTCGGTGAGCGGTTCGTGGACCAGACCGGTGTGGGTGGCCAACAGGACCGCGGCGCCGGACGCGGCCGCGTCCTCTATCGAGGCCGTGACCTGTGCGGCTGTGGCGTGGTCGAGGTGGGCGGTGGGCTCGTCGAGCAGGAGCAGCCAGGCGCCCTGCCGCAGCCGCAGCAACGCCCTGGCCAACGCGACACGCTGGCGCTCCCCCGACGACAGCGTGTCGATCCGGCGGTGCAGCAAGGGCCCGGCGACGACGGCCGGATCGGCGTCGGGCGCGGCCAGCTGGAGCTCCGCGTCGACCGTCGCAGCAGTGAAGCGAGGACGCTGCGGCACCCAGGCGACCTGCCGGCGCCATTCCTCGGTGTCCAGTGTGGACAGATCCTGACCGTCGACGGTGACCGTGCCCGCGTTGGGCGTGACGAAGCCGAGCAGCACGGCGAACGTGGTCGACTTGCCCGTGCCGCTCGGCGAGTCGAGCCGGGTGATCCCGCCGGGCCGGACCCGGACGGTCAGGCCGGCGGGAGCGCTGCCGTCACGACGGCGGACCCGCAGGTCGGTGATGTCGAGCTGGTGCCGAAGGCCATCCGGCCGCACCCCTTCCGGGACCGGATGTCCTTCGGCACCAACGATCGTGGCCACCCTGGCGGCCGCCTCCAGCCCGTCCTCGCTGGCGTGGAACGCGGCGCCGGCGGCGCGCAGCGGCAGGTAGCACTCCGGCGCCAGGATCAACACCAGCAGCGCCGTGCCCAGGCCGACGTCGCCGGCCAGCAGCCGCAGCCCGACGTCGACCGCGACCAGCGCCACGGACAGCGTGGCGATCACGTCGAGAGCGAACGCGGACAGGAACGCCACCCGCAGGGTGGTCCGGGTGGCGAGCCGGTGCCGCTCCGACTCGGCGCGCACCGCACCGGTCTGCGCGGCCGCCCGGCCGAACGCGGTGAGCACCGGCAGGGCCCGCAGCAGTTCCAGCAGGTGTGCGGCGAGCCTGCCGCTCGCGTCGGCGGCAGCGGCGACCCTGCCCTGCGTGAACCGGCCGATCAGGGCCGCGAACAGCGGAACCAGTGGCACCGTGACCGCGATGATCACGGCCGAGCGCCAGTCGGCGAGCAGGACCACCAGTCCGGCCAGCGGCACCGTGACGGCCGCGCCGACCAGGGCCGGCAGGAACCGGGTGAAGTAGTCGTCCAGGGCGTCCAGGCCGGTGGTCGCGAGTGTGGTCAGTTCGGCGGGGTGGCGTTCGTCGATCCACTCCGGGCCGCGGCGCAGCGCGGCGTCCAGCAGGTGGGCGCGCAGGTCCTCCTTGGCGCCGGCCGCCGCCCGCGCGGCCACCGTCTGGCCCGCCCAGCCGAGCAGTGCCCTGACCAGCACGGCCGCGCCGAACACCGCCAGCCGATCCTGGAACGGCGTGCCGGCCACGATCGCGGCCAGCGCGCCGGCCAGCGCCCAGGCGGCAGCGGCCAGGGCGACCGCGTTGCCGGCGGCGAGCAGCCCGCAGCCGACCACGGCCCGCCGGGCGGCCGGGGACAGCGACGGCAGGGCGCCGAGCGGTCCCCTCATGACGAGTGCACCGGCGGGATGTGCCGGGTGCCGATGCGGCGGCGGAACACCCAGTACGTCCAGCCCTGGTAGACCAGCACGGCAGGCGCGCCGAACGCGGCCACCCAGGTCATCACGGTGAGCGTGTAGCTCGCGGATGCGGCGCCGTGCACGGTGAGCGAGTTGGCGACGTCCACCGTGGACGGCAGCACGTCGGGGTAGAGCGCGCCGAACAGCGTCACGCCGAGACTGACCACCGTGACACCCAGCAGCGCGAACGCCTGGCCGTCCCGCCCGGCGGCCAGCCGCAGTACGGCACCGGCGGCCGCGACGGCCGTCACCGCCAGCGGCACCCATGTCCAGCCGTGGCCGCGGGTCAGCTGGACCACCAGCAGCAGCGCCGCCACCAGCGCCACCGTGGCGGGCGCGATCCGCAGCGCGACCCGCCTGGCCCGCTCCCGCACCTCGCCCTCGGTCTTCAGCGCCAGGAAGGTCGCGCCGTGCAGCAGGGCGAACCCGGCGACGGCCACCGCGCCGAGCAGCGTGTCCGGCCGGAACATGACGAACGGCGAACCGACCCGGTCACCTGCGGCGTCCAGCGGCAGGCCGAGCACCGTGGTGGTGAGCACCAGCCCGACGGCCAGTGGCGCCAGCCAGGACGCGGCGGTGATCACGGTGTCCCACGAGCGGCGCCACCGGTCGGTGTTGACCTTGCCCCGGTACTCGAACGCCACCCCACGCCCGATCAGCGCCACCAGCAACACCAGCAGCGGCAGGTAGGCACCCGAGAACAGGCCCGCGTACCAGGCCGGGAACGCGGCGAACGTGGCTCCGCCGGCGACCACCAGCCACACCTCGTTGCCGTCCCACACCGGCCCGATCGTGTTGATCATCACCCGGCGGGCGGTCTCGTCGCGACCGACGACGGGCAGCAGCATGCCGACGCCGAAGTCGAAGCTCTCCAGGAACAGAAAGCCCACCCAGAACAGGGCCACCACGCTGAACCAGAAGATCGGCAGGGTCACGACGGTCTCCTCAGTAGGCGAACGACAGGACGTCGTCGGACTCGTCGTCGGTGGGCTCGGGCGGCATCACCGGTGCCACGCCCGCCCGGACGTAACGGACCATCAGGAACACCTCGATCACGGCGAGCACGGCGTAGACGGCGGTCAGCGTGATCACCGAGGTCAGCGCCTCACCGGCGGTCACGCCGGGCGACACCGCCTCCGCCGTGTACAGCCACACGCCGTCGATGCCGGTCGGGTTGGGCGCCACCACGAAGGGCTGACGGCCCATCTCGGTGAAGATCCAGCCGAACGCGTTGGCCAGGTACGGGGTGGCGATGGCCAGCAGGCCCAGGCGTGGGAACCAGGTGCCCTTGGGGAACTTGCCGCGCCTGGTCAGCCACAGGGCGCCGAGCGCGGCCAGCGCCGCGAGCGCACCGAACCCGATCATCAGCCGGAAGCCCCAGTAGGTGACGGGCAGGTTGGGCACGTAGTTCACCGGCTGTCCGGCCAGCGAGCCCAGCGCCGGGTCGTTCGGGTAGTCGACGCCGTACTTTGCCTGGTACTGCGGCACCAGGTCCTGCACACCCTCCACCTTGCTGGAGAAATTGCCGGAGGCCAGGAACGACAGCAGTGTCGGCACGTCCAGGGTCTTGACGCTCTCGCAGTTGGGCTGCGCGACGTTGCCGATCGCCAGCACGGAGAAACCGGCGGGCTGTTCGGTGTGGCACAGGGCCTCGGCGGCCGCCATCTTCATCGGCTGCTGCTGGAACATCAGCTTGCCCTGGGTGTCGCCGCTGAGTGCCAGCGCGGCGAACGCGACGACGCCCACCCATGCACCGATCTTCAGCGAGCCCCGCCACATCGCGCGGTAGCCGTCGTCGCGCCTGGGCAGCCGCCAGGCCGAGATGCCGACCAGGAACGTGGCGGCCACGGCGAAGCAGCCGGCGACCGTGTGCGGCAGCGCGGCCATCAGCGTCGGGTTGGTCAGCACCGCGCCGATCGACGTCAGCCTCGGCTTGCCGTCCACCAGCGTCACGCCGACGGGGTGCTGCATCCACGAGTTGGCGGCCAGGATGAAGTACGCGGACACAATGCTGGCCAGCGAGAACGCCCACACGCAGCCCAGGTGCGCCAGGCGTGGCAACCGGTCCCAGCCGAAGATCCACAGGCCGAGGAACGTGGACTCGACGAAGAACGCGATCAGGCCCTCCATCGCCAGGGGCGCCCCGAACACGTCGCCGACGAACCGCGAGTAGGCGCTCCAGTTCATGCCGAACTGGAACTCCTGCACCAGGCCGGTGACCACCCCCATGGCGAAGTTGATCAGCAGCAGCTTGCCCCAGAACTTCGTCATGGCGAGGTACTTGCGGTTGCCGGTGCGGACCCACGCGGTCTGCATCACGGCGACCACAATGGACAGTCCGATGGTCAGCGGCACCATCAGGAAGTGGTAGACCGTCGTGATCCCGAACTGCCATCTGGCGATGTCGAGTACGTCCACGAGACTGATTGTCGACCCGTAACGGGTCGCTCACCAGCGGAGCGTAGTCCCGTGTGTGCCAGGACCTAGGTCCTGGTCAGGCCAGTGCGGCGGTCAGTTCGGCCGCTGCGGCGACCACCCGCGGGCCGACCGTGGCGTCGTCCAGCCGGGCCAGCGCGACCACGCCGACACTGGCCCGCAGCTCCGGCACGCCCCGGACCGGGGCGGCCACGCCGTACGCGCCCGCCTGCAGTTCGCCGGCCGAACCCACCCATGCCGGACCCTTCGCCGGCAGTGTGATGGCCTTGCCGGCGGCGCCCTTGGCCAGCGGGTGACGGGCACCCACCCGGTAGGCGACGTGGTAGGCGGTCCACGACGGTTCCACCACCGCGACGGCCTGGGCAACGTCGGCGTCCGCGACGGTCAGGTGGGCGGTGGCGCCGACCTCCTCCGCCAGGGAGCGCAACACCGGCATGGCGATCATCCGCAACTGCGGCAGCACCCGCGCGGACAGCCGGAGCATGCCCAGCCCGAGCCGGACCCGCGAACCGTCCCGGCGCACCAGGCCGCGCTCCACCAGCGGCACCAGCAACCGGTAGACGGCGGCCCGGCTGGCCCCGACCGCGGCGGCGAGATCGCTGATGGTCGGCGCCTCGCCCTCCCAGTCGGCCACCGCCTGGAGCAGCGCGAGACCCCGTTCCAGCGTCAGCGAACTCTCCTTGCCCGACCGGGACGGCGTACTCGGCCGGGACACCTGGCCCAGGCCGGTCGCGCCCACCGATCGGGACGTGACCACGGCTAGCCCCGACCCGGCGCGTCGGCCGGCAGCACGACGCCCGCCACCTCGGCCAGGCCGATCCGGCTGCCGTCCGGGCCCGGCGCGGTGGCGGTGATGACGACCGTGTCGCCGTCCTCCAGGAACGTGCGCTTGGCGCCGTCGTCCAGGGTGACAGGTTCGGCGCCGCCCCAGGTCAGCTCCAGCAGGCTGCCGCGCTGGCCGGGTTCCGGGCCGGACACGGTGCCGGAGGCGAACAGGTCACCGGGCCGGACGGTGGCGCCGTTGACCGTCAGGTGGGCCAGTTGTTGCGCGCACGACCAGTTCATCCCGGCGAAGGGCGGCCGGGACACGACCGTGCCGTTCCAGGTGATCTGCACGGCGATGTCCAGTCCCCACGGCTCGTCCTCGACCAGGTAGCGCTGCAGCGGGTGCGGCGCGGCCGGCACCGGCACGCGAGCGGCGGCCAAGGCGGCCAGCGGGGTGATCCAGGCGCCGATCGAGGTGGCGAACGACTTGCCGAGGAACGGGCCGAGCGGGTTGGACTCCCAGCCCTGGATGTCCCGCGCCGACCAGTCGTTGACCAGCGTCACGCCGAACACGTGCTCGGCGACCGCCGACGTCGGCACCCTGCCGGCCACCGGCCCGCCGCAGACGAAGCCGACCTCGGCCTCGACGTCCAGGCGCTGGGTCGGCCCGAACTCGACCGTGCCCGGTCGCTCGCCGGCCCGCTGGCCGTTCGGCCGCTCGATGTCGGTGCCGGACACCATCACGGTGCCGGCCCGGCCGTGGTAGCCGACCGGCAGGTGGGTCCAGTTCGGCCGCAGTGGGGGCGCGTCCGGGCGGAAGATGCGGCCGGCGTTCTCCGCGTGGTGCCGGGACGAGTAGAAGTCGACGTAGTCGGCGACGGTGAACGGCAGCCGGGTGGTCAGCCGGGACAGGGGGATGGTCTCCGCGCCGCGCGGGCGAGTGGATCGGGTGACCAGTTCGGTCAGTCGGTCCCGCAGTTCGGTCCACGTCGCCCTGGACGTGGCCAGCAGCCGGTCCAGCGACGGCCCGGTGACCAGTTCGGCCAGGCGCGGGCCGAGCAGGTCGGCCAGCGGGCGCAGCGGCAGCGCGTGGTCGCCGACGCGGATGGCGACGTGCGGCCCGTCGCCGACGTCGATCACGCCGTAGGGCAGCGTCTGCGGGCCGAACGGGTGGTCCGGTCCGAAGTGCTCGTCGACGACCCAGCTCACAGCAGACCGAGCTTTTCCAGATCGGCGACCGGCTCGGCGAGCGAGCCGGAACCGTAGGAGGCGAAGACACCGCGCACCGCGCGGGCGGCGTCGTCGGTCAGCTCGGCGGCCTCGGTGGCCAGTGCCGGCCCGTCCTCGCTGGCCAGCGCCTCCTTCACGTCGCCGTCGGCCAGCGCGCGGGCGGTGGCCACCAGCAGGTTGAGGAAACCGTGGTGGGTGAAGCCGGTCCGCTCGTCGGTGTGTCGGACGGCGTTGTGCAGCCCGGACGTCGCCTTGAACGAGGCACCGGAACCGGCCAGTACACCGAGGAAGTCGGCGACGTGGTCCAGGCTGGGAAACGCCTCGGCGGACTGACCGCCGCAGCGCAGCTTCGGCCAGTAGCCGCGGTCGGCGACCCGGCGCACGCCCTCCAGCCAGGCGGCCCCGCCACGTCTGGGCTCGATCACCCGGATCGCGTCCTCGGGCACGAACTCGTCCACCCGTTCCAGCCACACCTCGTCCACGTCCGAGGGTGCCGGCATCTCGACCATCCGCAGCGCCAGCAACTCGGTGCGGGACTCGACGATCGACACCGCCTTCGGCAGACCACCCAGACCGGTGTCCACCACCAGCGACAACCCGATCGGCGTCGGCGGCTTCGCCTTGATCAACTCGGTGATCAGCTCGGGTAGCCGGGACGCGTTGCACAGGAACAGACCGATCACGCCGGCCCGCCGACCGGCACGTCCCGCCAGGTGTTCCCGGACCGCGTCCGTCATGCCGGCACCGCCCGGTGGGAACAGCGCGGCGTCATCCACCAGCCGCGCCAACAGGGGCGGAATACCGAACGGACCTTGCGCACGGAGTTCGACAGCGCTTGACACAGGTGACACGCTAATGGTGTCAAACAGCCGAACAAAACTGTCCGATTTTCGGACGCTGAGTGACCGGACCGAGGTGCCATGCCGTACTACCGCAGCGTCGGCTCGATCCCCCGAAAGCGCCACACCCGGTTCCGCGATCCGGACGGCAACCTCTACGCCGAAGAGCTGATGGGCGTCGAGGGATTCTCGTCCGACTCGGCTCTGCTCTACCACCGGCACCTGCCCACGGCGATCGTCGACGCCGTGGCGGTCGACGATTTCACCGATCGTGGCACCGCCGCCAACCATCCGCTCAAGCCGCGCCACTTCCGTTCCCAGGAACTGAAGTGGGACGCGCCCGCGGACGTCGACGCGGTGCGCGGCAGGCGACTGCTGTTCGGCAACCCGGACGTGGCGGTGTGCTTCGTCGCGGCCACCGCGCCCAGCCCGCTGTACCGCAACGCGGCCGGGGACGAACTGCTGTACGTGCAGGGCGGTGCCGGCACGGTCGAGACGGTGTACGGCTCGCTGGGGATCGGCGACGGCGACTACGTCGTGCTGCCCACGTCGTGCACCTACCGCGTCGTGCCCACCGGTGACGACCCGCTGCGGATGCTCGTCCTGGAGGCGGGCGGCCACATCGGGCCGCCGCGCCGGTACCTGGCGGCCAGGGGCCAGTTCCTGGAGCACTCGCCGTACTGCGAACGGGACCAGCGCGGGCCGACCGAACCGCTGCTGGTCGAGGGCACCGACGTGGACGTCCACGTGCGGCACCGCGCCGGCCTGACCCGCTACACCTACGCCCACCACCCGTTCGACGTGGTCGGCTGGGACGGCTGCCTGTATCCGTGGGCGTTCAACATCGCCGACTTCGAACCCGTCACCGGCCGCGTGCACCAGCCGCCACCGGTGCACCAGACGTTCGAGGGGCCGAACTTCGTGGTGTGCTCGTTCTGCCCGCGCAAGGTGGACTACCACCCGGAGTCGATTCCGGTGCCGTACAACCACGCCAACGTCGACTCCGACGAACTGCTGTTCTACGTGGGCGGAAACTACGAGGCACGCAAGGGTTCGGGCATCGGGCTGGGTTCGCTGTCGCTGCACCCGTCCGGCTTCACCCACGGGCCGCAGCCGGGTGCCGCGGAGGCGTCGATCGGGGTGTCCTACTTCGACGAGACCGCGGTCATGGTCGACACGTTCCGGCCGCTGGAGCTCGGCGAGGCGGCCGCCGGGTGCGAGGACGCCCGTTACGCGTGGTCGTGGTCCGGACGAGGCCCTGATCGCTGACTTTCCCTTCGGGCGCTTTCAAGTTAGGCTAACCTAACTGGAGGTGCAGTCGTGGGTCAGACAGTGCGCAGACCACCGTGTCCCGAGCCGGCCGACCGGGCCCGCACGATCGCCGCGCGAGGCGGGCGGGCCAGTGTGCTGCGGACCGGCATGGACGACGCGGACCGGATCGAACCGCACCTGCACCACGTGCACGCCGACGGTTCGGTGACGGTGCTGCTGCCCGACGACCATCCACTGGTCACGCTCGCCACCGACGACGACATCGCCGCCATGGTCGAACTGGCCGACCGCGCGCCCGTTGCCCTGCGGGAACCGGTGCGAGGCCTGCTGTGGATCACCGGCTGGCTGGGCACGCT
The DNA here is from genome assembly GCA_036491115.1 of Pseudonocardiaceae bacterium. Taxonomy (GTDB): domain Bacteria; phylum Actinomycetota; class Actinomycetes; order Mycobacteriales; family Pseudonocardiaceae; genus DATEPR01. Next base: position 10,887 of record DASXCQ010000054.1, on the reverse strand, counting down.
GACCGGTCCGCAGGCCCGGCGCGCGGCCCTGGCCGTCGCCGAGGTGCTCGCCGACAGCCGACTGCTCGACATCGGCCACGGCATGTCCGCGCTCCGGCTGACACCGGTGTCGCTGGTGCTCGCCGACGGCGAAGGCACGTGCTCACTGCGCCCGGACGAGTTCGGCTCGGCCAGTCCGGACCCGTTCTGCCGGCACGAGGACCACTGGCTGCGCCACCTGGAACTGGCGCACCGGGACGTCGTCGGCATGCTCACCCGGTTGCTGCCGGACAACCTGCGCGGCGGCCACGTGCGACCGCTCGGGTTGGACCGGTACGGCCTGCGGCTGCGCGTCGAGACACCCGACGGTGACCACGACGTGCGGCTGGCGTTCTCCGAACCGGTGGACACGCCCGGCGCGCTGGGCAGCCAACTGCGCCGGATGGTCGGCTGCCCGTTCCTCAACCAGGTGCGCTAGCCGAGTTCCGGCGGGAAACCACCGGTCGCGATCGGGCTCCAGCGCTCGATCGTGAGGCGCACCAGCGACTTGCCCTGCCGCCGCATCGCCTCCCGGTACTCGTCCCAGTTCGGGTGCTCACCGGAGATCGACCGGAAGTAGTCGACCAGCGGCTCCACCGCGTGCGGCAGGTCCAACACCTCGGCGGTCCCGTCCACCTGGACCCAGGCGTCGTTCCAGTCGTCGGACAGGACGCACAGGGAGGCGTTGGGTTCGCGACGCAGGTTGCGGACCTTGGCGCGCTGCGGGTAGGTGGAGACGACGACCCGGCCCTCGGAGTCGACGCCGAAGGTGACCGGAGACAGCTGCGGCCGCCCGTCCCCCCGACCGGTCACCAGAATGCCCCGATGGCGGGGCCGCAGGAACTCCACCAGGTGGTCACGGTCAACGACGTCGTTCGTGGCGTACTTCGGCATGTGCCGATCATCCCATCTCAACCGGAATCGCGATCAGGAAGATCGCGCCGATCCCCCGTGCGGTCTGGCCCCATCCCCACAGGAGTGGCCGCCGTGCGCACCCAGCGATGCGAGTACGCGCTGACGGAGGTCACCCACGAGCCGGAAACACAAGCAGGCCGAACGCGCCCAGGGCAAAGAGGCACTGCGCCAGCGTCCACAGCGTGCTCGGTTTCAGCGTGGCGGATGCGCGTGCCCGGAAGTAGCAGCAAACCGACAGCCCGATTGATCCCCATGGCAACAGCCACCACCAGTTGATCTTTCCCTGGAGGAACAGGGCCAGCGTGCGGAAAGCGAGCGCGGCGGCCGGCAGATAAAGTCACTTGGCGGCTCCGCTCGTTCACCCGAAAGGGTCGAGGCTGGCGCTTGCCGGGGGACCCGGACCGGCCGCCCACGGCGGAGGCGCGGTTGGCCGAGCCGGCCGGGCGACCGGAGGACGACGATGACTTCTCCCAGGACTCAGTGCTGAACGGCTGACGTCGGGATCACCGGCTCGGTCTCTACGATGATCGGTGTGCACGACCGTATGCGGGCCTGGCTGGTGCCCCAACAGCCGGCCGGGGTCCGGTACGTGGACGATCCGGCCGAGCGTCGGATGGTGCGGTTCGAGATCGTCATCGTGTTCGCCGTCAGTCTGGGGCTGGCCGGGGTCACCAGCCTGATCTCGCTGCTGGACTCGCTGCTCAAGCCGATACCGCTCAACGAGCAGCACGTGGCGATCAACGTGCCGCAGGCGACGGCAAGTTTCCTGGACTTCCTGGGGCAACTGGCGAACATCGGGAAACTGCTGGCCTGGGGCCTCCTCGGCGTCTACCTGTTGTACCGGGCCGGATACCGGCTGGCCGACATCGGGCTGAGCCGGTTCCGGCGGGCGGACGCCTGGGTCGGGGTGGGGCTGACCGCGTTGATCGGCATTCCGGGGCTGTCCCTGTACTTCGTGGCCCGCGCCCTCGACCTGGACCTGACCGTCCAGCCGACCACGCTGAACGACACGTGGTGGCGCATCCCCGTGCTGGTCGTCGCGGCCGCGGCGAACGCCTGGGCCGAGGAGGCGCTGGTGATCGGCTACCTGATCACCCGGCTGCGCCAGCTCGGGATGCGGGAGAACGGGTCCGTGGTCGCCGCGGCCGTGTTGCGCGGCTCCTACCACCTGTACCAGGGGTTCGGCGGGTTCATCGGCAACTTCGTGCTGGGGCTGGTGTTCGGCCGGATCTGGCAGCGGACCAACCGGCTCTGGCCGATGGTGGTCGCGCACACGCTGCTGGACGTCATCTCGTTCGTCGGCTACGCGTTGCTGGTGAACCACCTGTCGTTCCTGAAATAGCTACGCTGCGACGTGTGACCGAGGCAAGCGCCGACCATCGGGTCGACAGCGAAGTGGGCCCCCTGAGCACCGTGCTGCTGCACCGTCCGGGCCCGGAACTCAAGCGGCTCACCCCCCGCAACAACGACCAACTCCTGTTCGACGGCATCCCCTGGGTGGACCGCGCGCAGGCCGAGCACGACGCCTTCGCCGCGCTGCTGGCCGGGCGGGGCGTCGAGGTGCTGCTGCTGGGCGACCTGCTGGTCACGGCGTTGCGGGACGCTCGGGCGCATGCCGCCGGGGTGTACGCCTGCGTGGACGAGCTGCGGCTGGGCCTGCACCTGGCGGACGCGCTGCGCTCGCACCTGTCCGGCGTGTCCCCGGAGGCGCTGGCCAGCGTGCTGACCGCCGGCATGACGTTCGAGGAGCTGCCCGTCGCCGAGGGTGCCTCGCTGGTCCGGCGGATGCACCAGCCGCACGACTTCGCCATCGATCCACTGCCCAACCTGCTGTTCACCCGCGACTCGTCGGTGTGGATCGGCGACCGGGTCGCGGTGGCGTCGCTGATCATGCCGGCCCGGCGCCGGGAGTCGGCGATCACCGACCTGATCTACGCCTACCACCCCCGGTTCCGGCAGACCGCCCGCGCTTACGGCGCCCACTCGGCACCGGTCGAGGGTGGTGACGTGCTGGCGCTGGCACCGGGTGTGCTCGCGGTCGGCGTCGGTGAGCGCACGTCGGCGGCGGGCGCCGAGGCACTGGCCCGGTCGGCGTTCGCGGACGGGCTGGCGCACACCGTGCTGGCGGTGCCGATCGCGCAGCAGCGCGCCACCATGCACCTGGACACCGTCTGCACGATGGTGGACCGGGACGCCTTCGTGATGTACCCGGCGATCCGCGACTCGCTGTCCGCCTACCCGCTGCGCCCGGACGGCGCGGACGGCGTGCGAGTGGACGGTCCGGAGCCGTTCCTGACGGCCGCCGCGAAGGCGATGAGCATCGACCGGCTCCGGGTGATCGACACCGGGCTGGACCCGGTCACCGCGGAACGCGAGCAGTGGGACGACGGCAACAACACGCTCGCCGTGGCGCCCGGCGTGGTAGTGGCCTACGAGCGCAACGTGGAGACCAACGCACGGCTGGAGGCGGCCGGCATCGAGGTGCTGCGTATCTCCGGCTCGGAACTGGGCTCCGGGCGCGGCGGGCCGCGGTGCATGTCCTGCCCGGTGTCCCGGGCAGCGTTGTAAAACCGGTTCGGCCGGCCACGTCCACCACACGCCGGCCGAACCGGGTCCGGTCGCCTGGTCCGCCCCGACCGGCCGACCGGGGTCCGCTACCGCGCCAGCCGCCCCAGCAGCGCGGACGCCACGGTGATCAGCACGCCCGCGGCCACGATCAGCACGCCGAAGTCCAGCCCGAGTTGCGCCGGGGTCCCGATGAGCAGGCCGCGCAACGCGTCCACCTCGTAGCCGAGCGGGTTGATCCGGTTGATCACGCGCAGCCAGCCGGGCATCAGGTTCACCGGATAGAGCGCGTTGGACGCGAAGAACAGCGGCATCGTGATGGCCTGGCCGATGCCCATCAACCGGTCCCGCGACATGACCAGGCCGGCGATGGTGATGGACAGGCAGCAGAAGAAGCCCGACCCGAGCACCACCACGACGCACATGCCGATCAGCTTGAGCGGGTTGGCGGTCAGCCCGACGCCGAGGATGGCCGCCATGATCAGCACGACCAGCGCCTGCACCAGCGCGCGGATGCCGGCGGCGAACGCCTTGCCGGTGACCAGCGCGATCCGGGGCGTCGGCGTGACCAGCAGCTTGGACAGCACGCCCGCGTCGCGCTCCCAGATGATCTGGATGCCGTAGAAGATCGCGATGAACAGCGCGGACTGGGCGAGGATGCCGGGCGCGAGGTAGTCCAGGTAGGGCACGTTCCCGGTGGGAATGGCGTGCAGCCGGGTGAAGGTCTCACCGAAGATCAGCAGCCACAGCAGTGGCTGGATGGCCCTGGTGACCAGCTCGGTCCGGTCGTGCCGCAGCTTCTGCAGCTCGACCAGGCACATCGAGCCCATCCTGGACAGGGTCAGCCCCACGAACCCCAGGCGGTGCGGGTTGGCCGGGACCGCGGCCAGGTCAGCCGAGCCGGCCGGCGGTGCGTCGAGCGGAGCGGACATTGCGCATCCTTTCCCCAGAGTCGTCGGCACCCAGGGCGTCACCGGTGGTGGCTCGGAACACGTCGTCGAGGGTGGCGTGCTCGCCGACCATCGCCTTCAGTTCGGCGGGCGTGCCGAGCGCCCGGACCTGACCGCGGTGCATCAGCGCGATCTGGTCACACTGTTGATCCGCTTCGTCCATGTAGTGGGTCGTGACCAGCACGGTCATGCCGGTGGCACGGCGGACCTCGTCGATCCGCTCCCACACGCTGGCCCTGCCGATCGGGTCCAGGCCGATGGTCGGCTCGTCCAGGATCAGCAGCCGGGGCGCGCTGACCAGTGCCTGGGCCAGTTCCAACCGGCGGATCATGCCGCCGGAGTAGGTGCTGGCCACGCGGTCGGCCACGTCGGCCAGGCCGACCGACTCCAGCGCCGCCGACACCGCCGACCGGCGCTGTGACCTGGGCACGTCGAACAGCCGCGCGAACAGCGTGACGTTCTCCTTGCCGGTCAGCGTGCCGTCGGCGGACAACTGTTGCGGCACATAGCCGATCAGCCGCCGCACGGCCAGCCGCTGCCGGGCGACGTCCACGCCGAACACCTCGATCGCGCCCGGCGGCGCCGGCAGCAGCGTGGTGATCATCCGGATCGTGGTGGTCTTGCCGGCACCGTTCGGGCCGAGCAGGCCGAACGTCGAACCGGCCGCGACGTCGAGGTCGACGCCGTTGACCGCGACCGTGTCGCCGAAGGCGTAGCGCAGGCCGAGACACCGCACGGCCATACCGCCGCCGGGTGTGACGACGTCGGCGGACTCGGACACCTCAGTCATCTGGTTCCCTGTCGTCGAGATGGGCCAGGAGGATGCGCAGCGCGGGCAGCGCCGCCGCGATCGCCCGGCGGTCGGCCGGATCGAGTGCGCCGATGCCGTTGCCCACCAGTTCGGCCCGCGCGGCCCGCCATTCCTGCATCCGCCGGACCGCGATCTCGGCCGGGTACAGCCGGACCGCGCGCCGGTCGGCCGGGTCGGGTTCGCGGACCAGCATTCCGTTGTCCGCCAACTGGTTGACCAGCGTGCTGACCGAGTTGGCCGCCAGGTGCAGTTCCCTGGCCGCGGCTGCGACGCCGATGCCGGGGTTGACGTGCACGACGCGCAGCAGTTCCATCTGGGCGCCCCGCAGTTGCGGGCCGATTCCCTTGGGCCGCAACGTGCGCCGTACCTGCCGGCGCATCGCGGCCATCGTCGCCATGAGCTCGTCGCCCAACTCGACCGGATCGGCGTTCCGCACCCCACGATGTTAGCTCTCAATAAGAGCTATTACCACCGCCGACCGGTCCCACCGACGCCGGGAGGGCGGTCACCCGCAGTGCAGATCCCCCGAGGCGCGCAGCCACATCGACCGCACCAGACCGGAACTGTCCACGTCGAACACGTACGACGCCGCGTCGTTGCCGGGCACCCCGGTCAGCATCGTGGTCGGCAGGCGCGACGGAAAGGCCACGTTGCGATAGGTGGTGTAGACCTGTTTCGCCGACATGCCGAGGCCGATCCCCTCCGGCGTGCGCAGCGTGGTCACGCCGCCCAGTTCGACGACACCGGCACTCGGCGAGACCACCACGGTGATCAGACCGGGCTTGGTGAAGGGCGCCGAACTGATCGTGGGGCGTGGGGACTCGCCGGTGGACAGCCCGCTGGGCAACGGCATCGGCACCAGGATCGCGTAACCGAGGCAGCCCGGCGTGTCCAGGCCCTTCGGTGCCACCGGCGCCTTGCCGGCCGCCAGCCGCACCGCCAGCCGGGCCGGCATACCCAGCCACACGCCGTCGGCGCCGTACGGGCCGAGCACGCTCATGGACGTCGGGGGGACGGTCGTGGCGGGCTCCGAGGTCGCGGTCAGCGTGGGCTCGGACGCGGGCGGCCGGCTCGCCGCGAGCACGCCGTTGCTCGGACTGCCGATGCCGACCAGGGCCGCCGCGGCGAACACCACACCGGCCACCGCGACCGTGCCACCGGCGGCGGCCGCCGACAGCCTGCGGCGCCGCCTGCGCCGGGCGCTGACGACCACGGTGTGCTCGGCGTCCTCGGCCACCGGGAGGATCAGCCCGTCGTCGGTGAACAGCCTGCGCAGTCGGTCGTCCAGTTCGTCGTCGTTCGTCATGACGGGTCCCTCCTCTCGGTCACGGTCACACCCAGCGTCGTCCGCAGGTTGGCCATCGCCTTGTTCGCCTGGCTCTTCACGGTGCCCTTGGTGATACCCAGTGTGGTGGCGATCTCGGCCTCGGACAGGTCCTCGTAGTACCGCAGCACCATCACGGCCCGCTGGCGCGGCGGCAGCGCGCGAAGCGCGGCCCACAGGGGCTCGTCGTCGAAGCGGTCCGGCTGCCACACCACCGTGGTGTCCGGCAGGTCGGCGACCAGGTTCTCCCGACGGGTCCGCCGCCACCGGCTGACGTGCGCGTTGGCCATCGCCCGCCGGGCGTAGGCGACCGGGTCACCGGTCTTGCGCAGCACCGACTGCCAGCGGGCGCCGATCCGCTCCAGCACACCCTGCACCAGGTCGGCCGCGTCGTGCGGGTTACCGGTCAGGGCGTGGCCGTACCGGAGCAGGCCGGGCAGCACGGCACGGACGAACTCGGTGAAGTCGTCCGTGCCGCGCGGTAATCCGCTCTGTGCCTCGTCCTGGGTGTCGATGTGCGCGGCTTCATCCGGTTTCGTGGTCGGCTCCGCCCGGTCCGCGGCCGGTTCCGCCGAGGGCAGCAGTGCGGTCACCGACTGCCTCCCCTCCTGGCGAACCCGGGGCCACCGTCACCGACAACACGCGCCGGCCGCCGCTCAGGTTGCCCCGCCGGCCAGCGCCGACGGCAACTCGAACCGGCCGTCCGCGTCGGGCAGCAGGTCGTGGGCGGCGACCACCGAACCCACCGGGATCGGCCCGTAGACGTGCGGGAACCACGGTCCGTCCGGGACCGGCGGGTCACCGGGCTCCCAGCGCAACGGCAGTCCGGCCGGGTCGATCACCAGCAGCACCATGTCGGTCCGGCCGGCGAACAGGTGGTTCACCGGCAGGCGCATGGTGCCGAAGTCGGAGCAGTGCGCGAAGCCCTGCTCGGCCAGCGACACCGGTCGCACCTCGCCGGCCGCAAGCGCTTGCGCCCAGTCGTCCCGGCCGATCGCATGCAGGATCATGTTGTGCACACCCCCTGTGGACAGACCTGTGGACGGTTGTGGACAGCCCAGCGTTCACGCAGGTCAGCGCAGAGTGACCTGGCGGCCACGCAGACCGTCCCTGGCCCGCAGCTCGGCCTCGGTGACCGGCTCGGCGGCCAGCGACGCGATGGCCTCGGTGAGCCGTGCGTCCAGCGCCGTGGCCGGCCCGTCCCACTCCCTGGCGTGCATCTCCCGGTCCAGGTCCCACACCGGCACCAGCAGGCCGTGCGCCCGGAACGACCCGGCGAACCGGGAACCCTCGCCCAGGTCGAGCTCGCCCCGGGCGGACAGCCGGGCCATGCCGGACAGCAGGTCCTCCTCCGGTTCCGGCCGCACCCAGCGCAGGTGCGCCCGCTCGCCGGCGTCCACCCAGTAGGCGGCGCGCACGCCGGTCAGCCGGTCGGTGGGCAGGATCGCCTGGTTGGCCCGCTCCAGCGACACCGCGACCTCACCGGTCGGCTCGTCCGCGTCGGCCGGCATCCACCAGGCGAAGTCGGTGTGCAGCTCGGGTTCCAGGTCGGCCTTCGGGTCGATCACGTCGGTCAGCCTGACCGCGTTCTCCTGGTCCTCGGACTGCTCGACGACGGTCAGTACGTCACCGGCGTCGGCCTCGCGCGCCCACTCGATCGACCGCGCCAGGTCCCGGCCGATGTCACCGGACCGGGTCTGCACCTGGAGGCCGACGAACGCCACGCCGTCCGACCGGACCAGGCCCGCCGACGCCACCGGCAGCACCGTGGCCAGCGTGATCTCCTTGTCGCCCGAGCCGAGCAGCGGCAGCACCGCCGTCGCCGACGGCACGAACTCGCGCAGCGCCACCAGTTCGCACTCGGCGGCCAGGCCCTCGTACGGGCGGGCCACCACCACGTCGGCCGGACCGCCTGCCGCGCCGTGGCACGCCTTGTACCGCCGCCCCGACCCGCACGGGCAGGGCTGCCTGGGGTTGATGCCCTCGCGCTGCTTCGCGGTGCCCTTGCCCGTGCTCCTGACCGTGCCTTTGACCGCGGTCCGCCGTGCCACGTGTGTCTCCTCGTTCGGATTTCCCGGGTCCTGCGAGGTTAGCCGTCCAGCACCCGGCGGGTGGCGGCCGGGGAGTTGGTGGCCACGTAGGCCACGCCCAGCCGCCGGCACAGCTCGACGTCGGCCGGGTCGTCCACCGTCCAGCAGTAGGTCTCCCGACCGCGGTCGCGCCACTGGGCCACCTGGCCCGGACTCTCGCGCAGCAGGTGGATGCCCGGCCCGACGATGTCCACCCAGTGCGGCACGCCGTCGCCGAATCGCTTGCGGTCCAACAGGTACACGGTCGGCAGGAACGGCGAGAGCTCCCGCACCCGCCGCACGGCCAGCGCGGAGAACGACATCACGATCACCGGCGAGCCCGCCTTCTCCGGCGGTTTGGCCAGGCCGTGCCTGGCCAAAAGCGCCACCAACTTCGCCTCCACCAGCCCGCCGTAGCGCACCGGGTGCTTGGTCTCCACGAACAGCTTCGTGTCCGGGGAGACGTCGGTGACCAGGCCGAGTAGATCGGACAGGGTGAGCAGGCCGCGGTCCGCCGGCGGCGCGGAGGGCACCGCCGTCGGGCCGGTCACCAGGTGGTCGGCGGACTCGGGCCACTCGTCGTGCCACTCGCCGTAGTCGAAACCGGACATGTCGGCCAGGGTCAGCTCGCTGACCACGCCCCGGCCCGACGACGTGCGGTTCACCTTCCGGTCGTGCACGCACACCAGGTGCCCGTCCCTGGTCAGCCGGACGTCGCACTCCAGCCCGTCGGCGCCCTGCTCCAGCGCCAGCGCGTAGGCCGCGAGGGTGTGCTCCGCACGATGGGCCGACGCACCTCGGTGCGCCACGAGGTACGGGGGCCGCACGGCTACCTCGCCGAGCCGGCCGGACGGGCCGGTCGCAGCGGCGGCGCCGGGGCGTCCGCCACGCTCACCACGCGCATCCGGCGCGGGCTGTGCACCGCCGACGGTGCCACCAGCCCGGTCAGCGCGCCGATCACCAGCACGGTCAGCACGGCCACCGCGGCGGCCAGCAGGTCGGTCACGGCGTACCAGAGCACGCCGTCGGCGCGCGCCTGCACACCGGTGCGCAGGTTGAGCAGCGCCGTGGCCACCGCGAGCACCTCGCTCACCACCCACGCCGTCCACCAGGCCAGCACCAGCCGGGACGGCCGGGGCAGCACGGCCCGGTCGCCCAGCGCGGTGTGCTCCAACTCGGCCAGCACCGAGCCGGCCACGAACAGGTTCAGGCCGGGCACCAGCACGCCGACCAGCACCTGCCAGTCCGGCCGGGCCAGCCGCACGCCGGCCTCGGCGGCGGCGACCTCGCGGATGCCCAGCAGCCAGCGCAGCACCAGGACCAGCGCGAGCACGCCGAGCCCGGCGGCCAGCAAGGCACCCGTGTTCACCAGCGCGTCGGACGCGGCGACCACGTCGGCGGGCAACGCGCCGTCCCGGCCGATCACCAGCAACGCGTACCGCCACACCTCGCCGCCACCGGCGAGCAGCGCGGAGATCGCCACCATCCACAGCACGGACACGGCCACTCGCGCGTGGACGACGACCCGGAGCACCGAGCGCGGCGGCCGGGCCGGCGTGCCGGGCACGGATGTCGGCTCCCGCCAGGACAGCCGGGGGAAGCCCCAGCGCGGGATCACCGGGTAGGACGGCGGACCGTAGTAGGGCACCGGCCTGGCCCGCCGCTTGGGCTGCCACCAGCCGGCCGGCGGGCTGGCCACCCACGTCACGCGGTGCGGCACGCCCGGACAACCCGCCGGCGGGGTGGGTACGCGGTGGTACTCCGGCGGTTCGCCGCCCGGACCAGGATGCACGGTGTCCTCAGATGACTTCGGGCGCGCCGTCGGCGCACACCAGCGGACGGCCGGAGTCGGCCCACGAGCGCATGCCGCCGTCGACGTTGACCGCGTCCCGGCCGTTGGCGTTGAGGTACGCGGTGACCCTGGCCGAGCGACCGCCGCTGCGGCAGATCACGTACAGGTTCCCGTCCTGCGGCAGTTCGTCTAGCCGGCCGGCGATCTCACTCATCGGGATGTGGACGGCGTTGGGCGCGTGGCCGGCCGCCCACTCGTCGTCCTCGCGTACGTCCAGCAGCGCACCGGACGGCAGGTCGGCGGCGACGTCGGACACGGACACGCTGGGCACGGTCTGCGGATTCACACCACCGATGCTGCCATGTGCACCGGTATCGGCAACGTGAGAGGGGCCCTGGCGCGCCAGCGGCGCGGGAGGGCCAGTAGCGAAGCGACACCTCAGC
>DASXCQ010000053.1:0-33681 GCA_036491115.1 Pseudonocardiaceae bacterium | reverse complement strand
CGCGCACCGATCCTGCTGCTGGATGAACCCACCGCCGGCCTGGACGCCCACTCGGCCGACTCGGTGATGCAGGCCGTTCAGGCCTCCACCCTCGACCGCACCGTCCTGCTGATCACCCACGACCGAGACCTCGCCGCGATCACCGACCGGATCGTGCCACTCGCCAAGCTCGACCTCACCCCGCCGCTGACAGCGGACCCGATCGTGCCGGCGCCCAGCCGGCCATGAAACACACACCAAGGAGAGGGAGACCATGATCGAACTGTTCGAGTCGCTGACCCACGACCGTGACGACCACGACGAGCACCACCGCGGCCGGGGCAGGGGCGGCCGTCGCCACGACCGGCACGACCGCGACCGGGACCGCGACGACCGCTGACCCGCCGTCGGAACCACATGGCCCACCGCCGCACGGCGGTGGGCCATTCCGTCACGTACCGGCCAGCAGCACGTACCGCTCGTCCTCGATCTCCTTGCCCCACAACCGAGGATCGGTCAACAGCTCCACGTGCACCCGCGCCACCCACGGCCCCACCGCTGCCGCCAACACGTCCGAGGGCACCCCGCCCGACCACGGTGTCGTCGAGTCGCTCGCCGCCCAGCGCCCCTCGATCAGCACCAGCCACCCGCCCGGCCGCAGCAGCCGGACCCACTGGCGCAGCGCGGCCACCGGATCGGGCAGGGCCCACAGCAGATGGCGGGCCAGCACCACATCGAACCACCCGGCCCGCACCGGCACCTCGGCGGCGTCACCGAGCACCACCGGCAGCCGACGACCGGCGTCGGCGAACTTCTGCCTGGCCCGCGTGGCCATCCCGGCCGACACGTCGACACCGACGACCCGGTGGCCCTGCTCGGCGAGCAACAGCGACAACGATCCCGTGCCGCAGCCGACGTCCACCACGTCGGCCCCGGAACCGGGCACCCACTCCCGCAACCGGGCCGCCCACGCCGCGCGCACCACCGGCGAGCGCAGGCCGTGATCGGGTTCGGCGTCGAAGGATCCGGCGAGGGCTGTCCAGTAGTCGGCGACCTTTGGCATGGCGCCCATGCTGGCAGCGACCACCGACACCCACCGGACGGAACAGCTAGCGGACCCCCCGATCGAGGAACTCCAGCACCCGCTGCTCCAGCAGTTCGGCCGCCGCCGGTTCGTAGCTGGGCAGCGAGTTGTCCGCGAACAGGTGCTTGTCGCCCGGGTAGAGGAACAGCTCGGCGCCGGGCGTCGTGTCCACCAGCGTCCTGGCCTCGTCGACATCGCCCTCGCCGGCGAAGAACGGGTCGGCGTCCATGCCGTGCACCTGCACCGGCAGCCCGGCCGGCCACCCGTCGCCGAACTCCGTCACCGGCACGAAACTCTCGAACAGCAGCGCACCGCGGGCACCGGCCCTGGTCTGCGCCAGGTACTGCGCGGGCAGCACGCCGAGCGAGAACCCGGCGTACACCAGTTCGGCCGGCAGCCCGTCGACCGAGCGCACGCCACGCTGGACGAGCTCGCCGAAGCCGATCTCGTCGCGGTAGGAAGCGCCGTCGGCCACCGTCTCGAACGTCCGTCCGTCGTACAGGTCCGGTGTGCGCACGGTGTGCCCACCGGTACGGAGGCGGTCGGCGAACGCGACCACACCCGACGTCAGACCCAGCACGTGATGGAACAGCACGACTTCAGCCATCGTCACCCCTAGCGTCACCCGATCGGACGCCGGCACTCTACCGTTCCGAGCGGACAATCCGGTCGCCGATCCACTATGGCCGCTGACCATCCACACCGGTCGATTCGCCGATCGTCGGGCTCGACCCATGAATGCGTGTCGACGTAGTCACGGAACCAACTAAAGGCCCTAGCCCGACAAACGCGCCACGAAGCCGCTACATACGAGATGCGAGCCAACAGTGACTACCGCATCACCCGCCGCCAACATTCCCTATTCTGCGGTGTGCAATAGTTAGCACCACTCCGCACCGAGAAACGTCCGCCGGGTATCCGGAATCCCCTCCCACCTGCGGAAACCGGGATTCGATCAGGCGGTTGCCGGGGAGGCCGGTGACAGCCCGTGCACCTGCGAAAGGCCGGGATAACCGCTGGTAGCGGAGCCGACCCCTCAAGTTGGGGGGTCACCCACCCCTCCAATTCAGGCTTCAGGTCGCAGGATTCGCCAGGAAGCCTGAAGTAGTGGGACTGGCAATCCCACGACTGACAACTCATTGACACAAAACGTCGCGACCGGCGGGCAGGAGGGTCACCGCCATCAGCGGCGCCGGCATCCGCTGGGGCGGATTCCGGGGTTCACCCGTGACTCTTGTGCGTAGACAGGCATACAAATGAATCTGAGACGGAAAATAGGGCTGCTGTTCTTGGTGGCCCTACTCGGTACTGCGCTGTCCTTGATGTCAACGGGCAACGCGTTCGCCTCCGGCGGCCCTGGCGGGGGCGGCGGCGGTAGCGGTAGTGGCGGTGGTGGCACCGGCGGCGGTGGCACCGGCGGTGGCGGCGGGGGAGGTGGCGGTGGTGGTGGTCTCCCGAAGGGCGGCAAGATCGAAGCCGTCGGCACCTGCGGCGACCTCCTCGACATGAAGGAAAGGGTGGCCGGCACGCTCATCGTGGGCGTCACCGTACCGAGTGCGGACTCGAGCGAGGTCTGGTCGCTCAACGCGATCGAGCAGGACTACGGCCCCACGACCGGTGCCCGCGTCGGCCCCGCGATCAACCTGGTGCCCAACCCGTTGCCGCAGCTGGCGTTCAGCCCGGCAGAGGGTGGCTTCAGCACGACGATGGACTTCAACGACATCCCTGGCGCGACCCACGGCTTCAGCTACACCGCCACCCGCATCTCGCCGACGGCGCTGACCTGCACCAACCAGGGTTTCTGGACCAACCCCGGTGGTGGCGTCGCCGGACCGGTCGCCGCCAACCCGACCGGCAGGCCGGACTCGGCGCCGATCCTGACCGGTGCCACGGAAGCCGACACGGCCACCCATGACGTGCAGCTCCAGTTCGACCAGGAGATCCAGACGTCCGCCGTCGGGATTCCGGCCACCAGCCGGTTCTCCGTGACGGTCAACGGCACGAACCGCGCGGTCAGCGCGGTGGCGTTGAGCAACGACAACCCGCCGAACCAGTCGGTCCTCGACGTCACGTTCGCCGGTGCCGCGCTCAAGGCAGGCCAGACGGTGGCGGTGCAGTACCGGCAGCCGCTGTCCAATTCCGATCCCCAACTGCAGGACCTCGAAGGCAACAAGGTGATCAGCTTCGCACCGGTCGCGGTGACCGTGTTCTGATCCACCCCGACAGAAGCGCTGCCCGGCGGATGACTCCGCCGGGCAGCGCTTCTCGTTGTGTCGGGGTCAACGCACGGAGACCGTCCGGTGGCAGCCGGCCAGTGTCACCGTCGCCGGGCCGTCGGACGTCACCTTCAGGTGCGCGTCGCAGCCGATCCGCGCTCGGTGCGGGTCGATCGTCACGGCCGAGATGTTGGTGAGTGTGACGTCGAGTTCGTCGGTGGCCTTGACCCGCAAGGGATCCCGCCACGTCTGGGTTTGTCCGGTGTAGACGAACGGGCCGCTGGTGCCGCTCGTCGCCACCACCGGATCGGGTGTGGGGTCGGTTCGGCCGAAGCCGCGGGAGAACGCGTCGACGGTCCCGAGGTCGTCGTGCACCGACGCGTCGCGTACCCGCAGTCCGGACACCCAGTAGGCGTGGTTCGCGGTCAGACCCCACGTCGGTTCCTGCATCCCGCCGTCCAGCACGTAGGTGACGTGCGGCGGGTTCGGATCGACGTGCGCGTCACCGAGGAACTGCGCCGACTCGTCGGCCGTCGGGTAGTACGGCCCGTGCATGCCGTCGTACTCCCGCCAGTCCAGCCGGTAGCCGAGTTGCTGGAAGCGGGCCAGCACCTGGAGCTGGCTGCTGGTGACGCACAGGACGTCCTGGTCGGCGTTGGCCGCGAAGAACGGCACGTCACGAAACGAGGGCAGCAGGTTGAGGATCTCGGCGTCCTCGCCGCTGATCGACGGCGCCGGCTCGCCCGGCCACCCGGTCTCCGCGCTGACACAACCGATGTCCGGCAACGCCTTGGCGAACAGGTCGGGGAACTCGGCGACGAACTTGTAGGTGCCGTAGCCGCCCATCGACCAGCCGGAGATGGCGTTGAACGTCGGGTCGAGGTGGAAGTGGCGGCCGGCATCGGCCCACGCCTCGAAGGTGTCCGCGCCCGCCTCGCTCCAGTACCAGAAGCAGCCGCCCCTGCCCTCCGGCGTCAGCACGACCGATCCGCCCGCCCGGTCGGCGAGCTGTGCCGCGTCCGGTGGGCCGTCGTTGTAGTTGCCGCCGCAGAAGTGCAGGTTCAGCGTCATCCCGAAGCCCGACGCGGGGGCCGGCTTGTCCGGCACGTACAGCGAGTACGGCTGCAACTGGCTGGTGAAGTCCGGCACGGCCAGCGCACCGCTGACACACGGCTCGTGGCAGTACTGCAACGGCAACTGCGGACCACGGCCCTGGCTGTCCTCGAAGTGGCTGGCGTAGATCCGGTCGGTCAGGCCATGGGTGGGCACGCCACCGGGCTGGTCGGGCATGTCGTCGGTGCGGCCTGCCCGCAGTTCGGCCAGGTTCACGTCGGCGTGGAAGGCGCTCAGGTCACCGGCGGTCAACGCGGCCGCCTGCTGCCCGTCGCGCCACTCGCTGGTCTCGCCGAACCGGAACGCCACGTTGAACAGCGCACCGCCCGCCGTGCCGCCGTTGCCGGGTTGGGTGGCCGTCCCGGCACCGGACACCGGTTGCAGGTAGGTGTCGTGCGCCGCGTCCCACAGGCCGGACGCGGACGCGACCCGCAGCGTCGACAGGTGGCTGGTGTCGATCACGTCGCGCGGCAGCGTCACGGTGACCTGGCGGCGGTTCAGGTCCACGTTCGCCCGCGCGTCCCCGGCGGCGACCGGCCGGCCGGTGGCGGCGTCGGTGACCGCGACGGTCGAGCCGTGCACGGTGACGAACGTCGACGCCGGCTCCCGGGCTCCCGCGTCGAACGGCAGTGGCCTGGGCGTCACCGAGTCGCCCAGGGCGATCGTGGACGCGACCAGCGCCGGGTCGATCATCGCGTTGTAGGTCAGCCGGATGGCCAGCCCGGAGTGCAGCGGGGTGAGCCGGAACTCGACGAGGTCGGCGGCGTCCTTCGCGTAGCGCGGGTCGGTCGGGTAGGTGTAGGTGGTGCCGGCGCCCCGGTCGTCGAACAGGTAGTCCTGGTAGAGGAACTCGCCCCTGCGGTAGGCGCTGGTGCCCGACACCAGGATCGGCGACGCATGCCACGGGCTGCCCGGCGCGTTCTCCAGTTGGGGTGCTCGCGGCGGTGGGGCGTAGAGGATCGCCGGCCCCGGTCGGGGTGAGAGGTTCGGCGCGGCGATCGCCTGGGTCGGCGCCGTGGTGGCGATGCCGGCGGCCAGACCCGCCGCCAGGAGGACGAAACGAACTCGACGCGCGGTGGTGGTCGACATGAGCACCGTCCTTGCAGGGTCCCGGTGACGGGCAGGTCGGGGCTCATGGTGCCTGCGGCTCCCGGACGTGTCAATCGTTATCGATAACGTTGTCTATCGCCAGTCCGGAAATCTGTTAATCCCTTGTGGACATTCGGGCTCTTGACAGCTCAGGGACGGTCGGTCAAGACTCCGGTCTGCTGGATCAGCCACTCATCCACTAGACCGCTAGACCCCTGTGTCCGAAAGGTGTACCTGAAGGAGAGAGAGCAGCGACATGAAGACGAAATGGGGCCGCAAGCCCGTTATCTGGATCGGCATCGGCGCCTTGACCGCGGCACTGGGAGTCGCGGCCAGCTCCCCCGTGTTCGCCGCCCCCGGCAACGGGAACTCCGGCTGGTTCACCTCGTGGGCACAGTCGCAGCAGGGCCTGGCGTCGACCGCCTTGAACGACCAGTCCGTCCGGATGATCACGCACCTGAGCCAGGGCGGCAACGAGGTGCGCATCCGCGTTCAGAACCAGTTCGGCACCGCGCCGCTGAACGTGGACGCGGCCGCGGTGGCCCTGTCGCTGGCGTCCAGCCCGGACATCGAGCCGGGGACCAGCCGCAACGTCACGTTCGGCGGCCACAAGGCGGTCACCGTCGCGGTGGGCGGCCAGGTCTGGAGCGATCCCGTCAAGCTCGCCACGAAACCGCAGGACAACGTCGCCGTGAGCCTGTTCGTGCCGGACACCGAGCAGGCCGGCGTGCACAACTCCGCGCTGCGCAACAACTGGATCACCGCGGCCGGAGCGGGCAACCACGTCGCTGACATCTCTGGTACCGCGTTCACCCAGACCGTCACGCAGACCTATCTGGTCAGCGCCGTCGACGTGCACAACACCAAGCTGATCGGCACGATCGTCCCGTTCGGCAGCTCCATCGTGGACGGCACCGGCAGCACCAACTGCGGCCCCGGCTGCACCATCACCGGCAACAACCAGCGCTGGGCCGACGACCTCGCCCGGCGGGTCGTCGCCGAACTGCCGGGCAACGAGCAGTTCGCCGTGGCCAACGAGGGCATCGGCGGCACCACCAGCGCCGTGGGCTGCCCGGACGAGCCGGCGAACGTGAAGGGCCTGGAGGCCGGCCCGCGCCTGCAGCGCGACGTGCTCGACCTGCACGGCGTCACCGGCGTGATCTTCTACTACGGCACCAACGACCTGCAGGACAACTGCACCTCGGAGCAGATCCTGAACAGCTACCGCCCGGTGTTCAAGCGCCTGCACGCCGCCGGGCTCAAGGTCTACGTGGTCGCCACGACTCCGCGGCCGATCTACAACGACCAGATGAACCTGTACCGCTGGGACGTGGACACCTTCACCATGAACCAGAACGACTGCGGCGGCCTGTGTGACGGCGTGATCGACTTCAGCCAGGTCATCGACCAGCCGCTGAACCCCAACGCCATCAACCTGGCCTACGACAACGGCGACGGCATCCACGTCAACATCGCCGGCCAGGCGGCCGAGGCCAACACCCTCAACCTGGCCATGCTGGTCTCGTCGGCGAAGGGCCACTGACCCTTACGCACCACCGGATCCAGAGTCCCCCGACCCCCGCCAGGGTCGGGGGACTCGTCCGTTCCGCACCATCGTGCCGGTATGCCGACATTCCGCGGGCAGTTGGCGCCTTGCGTTCAGCAACCGTTATCGATAACGTTTTCCACGCTCGTTCACGGGCCGGTTACATCGGGAGATCGGAACTTTCGGACGTCTGCCTTCCCCGGTGCCGGCCGGATCCCCCATGGGGATCGCACGGTCACGGGATCCGTCGGGCCCGACGGGGGCTGTGGCGACGGTTGGCCGCGCCAGCAGGCCGGCGAGACGTTTCGAAACACAGGTGGGCCGTACCCGCCTGCTCCCAAGGAGTCGTCCGATGAAACTGCGTTCCCTTGCCGTGGCGGCGTTCGGCGCGGCACTACTCGCCTCCGGTTCCACCGCCATCGCGTCGGCGGGTGCGCCGGCGTCCCATCCGCCCGCCCCGCCCGCCGACTCGCTGCGGGCGCTCGCCGCGCAGGTGGGGCTGCGGGTGGGCACCGCCATCATCCCCTTCGACCTGGACAACGCTCCCTACGCGCAGATCGCCGCCAACCAGTTCTCCACGGTGACATCGGGCAACGAGATGAAGTGGCAGGTGGTGGAGCCGGAGCAGGGCGTGTTCGACTGGTCGGGCGCCGACCGGCTGGTCGCCTTCGCCCAGGCGCACGGTGATCTGGTGCGCGGCCACGTGTTGTTGTGGCACAACCAACTCCCGACGTGGCTGACCGACGGTGTCGCGAACGGCACGATCAGCGACGACCAGCTCCGTGACCTGCTGCACCAGCACATCACCACCGAGGTGTCGCGCTACCGGGGCAAGATCTGGCAGTGGGACGTGGCCAACGAGTTCTTCACCGACACGAATCCGTCCCAGATCAACCCGAACGACTTCTGGATCTCACACCTGGGCACCGGCATCATCGCCGACGCGTTCCGCTGGGCGCACGCCGCCGACCCGCACGCGCTGCTGTTCTACAACGACTACAACATCGGCGGCGAGGACGGCTCGAACGCCAAGAGCGACGCGGCCTTCGCCTTCGTCAAGCAGCTGAAGGCCGAGGGTGTACCGATCAGTGGCGTCGGCGACCAGGGTCACCTCGACCTCCAGTTCGGCTTCCCCACCCAGCTGACCCAGGACCTGCGGCGATTCGCCGGCCTCGGCCTGAAGGTGGCGATGACCGAGGCCGACGTACGCACGTTCGTGAACAACTCGACCGACCAGCAGCCGACGAACTCGCTGGCGCCGACCGCGCAGGCGACCTACTACGACGGCATGCTCAAGGCGTGCCTCGCCGTGAAGAGCTGCATCTCGTTCACCGTATGGGGTTTCGGCGACGAGGACTCCTGGGTGCCCGGCACGTTCGCCGGCGAGGGCTACGCGGGCACGTTCGACGTCAACCTGAACCCGAAACCGTCGTTCACCGCTCTGCAACAGGACCTGCAACTGGCCGTACACGGCGCCCAGCACCGCTGACGGCGTCACCCGGCCAGGGCCGCTTTCCGCGCCCTGGCCGGGTTCCGGTACCGAATTCACCGGAACGGACTACCGATGCAGTCTCATGCATCCATTCCAGCGTGGAGCAGTCGGATCACCGGTTGTGACCACGGATGCCTACTTGTATGTTCGGTCGGTGCGGTCGCCCCGGACCGCACGTGAGTCCTTCGGCAGGCGGTAGCTGCACATGGCCCAACACACGTTCCCCGGGTCCGGTCCCGACATCGACGTCGACGTCAACACGCCCAATGTGGCCAGGGTGTACGACTACTACCTGGGTGGTGCGCACAACTTCGACGCCGACCGCGACTTCGCCCAACGGATCATCGAGAGGTTCCCCGAGGTGCGGACGTTCGCCCTGGAGAACCGTGCGTTCCAGCGCCGGGCGGTCCGCTGGGTCGCCGGTCAGGGGGTATCCCAGTTCCTCGATCTCGGTTCGGGTGTGCCCACCGTCGGACCGACGCACGAGACCGCCAGGCTCGTCCAGCCCGACGCAGGCGTGGTGTACGTGGACATCGAGCCGGTGGCGGTCGCGCACTCGGCGCTGATGCTGGAGGGCGATCCCCGCGCGGCCATCGTGCAACACGACCTGCGCGACATCGACGGCGTGCTCAAGGAGGCCGCCCAGATCCTGGACCTCAGCAAGCCGGTCGCGGTGATGATCCTCGCGATGCTGCACTTCCTGTCCGATGAGGACGATCCGGGCGCCGTCATCGGCCGCTACATGGCGGCACTGGCACCAGGCAGCTACCTGATCATCTCGCACGCGACCCTGGAGGGTCCGGTCGGCGACCGGGTCGCCGAAGCCGCCGCCCGTTACGCCGAAACCACCCTGCCGGGCCATTTGCGCACCCGCGCCCAGGTGGCGAACCTGCTGACCGGCCTGGAACTGATGGACCCCGCCCACGGCGACGGCGGTCCGCGCATCGTATGGACGCCGGAGTGGCGCCCGGACTGCGAGGTGGAGGCACCGGACCAGGCGGTCGCCTACGCGGCGGTGGCGCGCAAACCGTAGCCCAGGGCTCCCCTCACCACGGGCGCCGCCCGGCGACGATGTCCTCCCGCGTCAGCGGGACGCCCGGTTCCGGCGAACGGACAACCCGCCCATCGTGCCAGAGATCGCCGCCGGCCTCAGAACGCGACCAGTTCCCTGGCTGCCGCGACGACCGACCGGGCGTCGGGCAGCCAGGCCGACTCCAGGTTCGGCGCGTACGGGACCGGGGTGAACGGGCCACCCAGGCGGGTGATGGGGGCGTCCAGGTCCCAGAAGCCGTCGACGGACATCCGGGCGGCGATCTCCGCGCCGAGTCCGTGGCGCAGCACCGCCTGCTGGGCGATCAGCAGTCGACTCGTGCGGGACACCGACTCCTGGATGGTCGCGAAGTCGATGGGCGCCACCGTGCGCAGGTCGATGACCTCCAGCGAGATGCCCTCGGCGGCCAGGAGTTCCGCCGCCGTCACGCATTCGTGGACCATGGCCGACCACGCCACGACCGTCACGTCCGTGCCCGGCCGGACCACCCGCGCCACGCCGAGTTCGGCCACGTCGCCGGGGTCGGGTCGCGCGCCCTTGCGCCCGTACAGCAGCCGGTTCTCGATGAACACCACGGGGTTCGGGTCCAGGATGCTGGCCCGCAGCAGCCCGTACGTGTCGGTCGGGTCGGACGGCATGACCACCTTCAGGCCGGGAATGTGCGCCAGCAGCGCCTCCAGGCTCTGCGAATGTTGGCTGCCCGACGATCGCCCGACGCCGAACTGGGTGCGGATGGTCAGGGCCATCGCGGACCGGCCGCCGGTCATGAAGGGCAGTTTCGCCGCCTGGTTCATGATCTGGTCCAGGCACACGCCGACGAAGTCCAGGTACATGATCTCGACCACCGGTCGCATGCCGGCCATCGCGGCGCCGACGCCGAGCCCGACGATCGCGGTCTCCGAGATCGGCGTGTCCAGGACCCGGTCCGGCCATGTCGCGCGCAGGCCCCTGGTCAGCCCGAACACGTTGCCGCCCGCGCCGACGTCGATGCCGGCCAGGAACACGTCGGGATCGGTGTCCAGGGACAACGCCAGGGCGTCGTGGATGGCGTCCATGGTCCGGTAGGTCCGCTCCCCCGTCGCCGGGCCGGTGGCCGACGGCGCCGGTGGGCGGTACACGAAGTCCGTCAGTCCCGAGGGACTCGGTGCCGAGGACGCGGTGCGTAGGGCGTGGTCCAGGCGGGCGGCGACGCCCGCCTCCACCGAAGCCAGGTCGACCAGCGGAACACCGGCGTCCAGCAGCCGTTCGCGTTGCAGGCCGATCGGGTCGCGCTCGTCCTGCCAGTAGGCCAGTGTCGTGTCGTCCCGGTACCGCTGCGGGTCGCCCTCGTAGTGCCCGTGCCACCGGTACGTGGTGGCCTCCACCAGCACCGGGCCACCACCCGCCCGGACGTCCTCGGCCAGCCTGCCGACCAGGTCGGCCACCGCCGTCACGTCGTTGCCGTCGACCGCCTCGTGCGCCAGGCCGTAGCCGACGGCCCTGTCCCGCAGCGACACCGGATGCTGGTCGGCGGTGTGCGAGAACTCGGCGAAACCGTTGTTCTCGCACAGAAAGATGACCGGCAGTCGCCACAGCGCCGCCAGGTTCACGCCCTCGTGGAACGCGCCGTGCGCCACGGCTCCGTCGCCGAAGAACGACACCACCACCTGGTCGCGCCCGCGCAGCCGGGCGGCCGTGGCCGCGCCCGCCGCGATCGGGATGCCGCCCGCGACGATGCCGTTGGCGCCGAAGATGCCCAGGTCCGGGTCGGCGATGTGCATCGATCCGCCCCTGCCCCGGTTGCTGCCGGTGTCCCTGCCCATCAGTTCGGCGAACATCGCGGCCGGGTCCATGCCCTTGGCCAGGCAGTGGCCGTGGCCGCGGTGGGTGGAGGTGATCACGTCGGTCCGGCGCAGCGGCCAGCACGCGCCGACCGCGACCGCCTCCTGGCCGACGGACAGGTGGACGAAACCGGGCACGTCACCGTCGGCGTACATCCGCGACACGCGCTGCTCGAACAGCCGGATGGTGAGCATCCGCTCGAACATCCGCAGTCCGCTGTCCCGATCGGTCACCGCGTCCGCCGGAGGAACGCGGCCGCGCCGTCCAGGGCGGCCGCCGACTCCAGGACGTCGGCCACGATCGGCTGCTGGCGGGCGAACATCTCGTCCGGTGCCCAGCCCGCCGACTCGTCGGCGACCCGCTTGGCGACCCGCACCGCGACCGGCGGGTTGGCCGCGATGGCGGCAGCGACGGACAGCGCCTCGTGGACCGCGGCGCCGTCGTCGACCAGCCGGGACACCAGACCGAACCGGTCGGCCAGCTCCGCGTCGAACGGCCGGCCGGTCAGGATGTACAGCGCGGCAACGTGCCTGGGCAGCCTACGGGGCAGCCGGAGCAGGCCACCAGCCGCGGCGACCAGTCCCCTGCGCACCTCCGGCAGCCCGAACGTCGCCGTCCGCGCGGCCACGATCACGTCGCACGCCAGCGCGATCTCCAGCCCGCCGGCCAGCGCGTAGCCCTCCACTGCGGCGACCAGCGGTTTCTCCGACGACCGCTCCGCGATGCCGGCGAAGCCCCGGCCGGGTACCAGTGGCACCCCCTCGGTGCCGAACGCGCGCAGGTCCATGCCGGCGCAGAACGTGCCGCCGGCACCGCACAGCACACCGACGCGCAGGTCGTCCCGCCGGTCGAGTTCGTCCAGCGCGGCGCCGAGCCCGTCGGCCAGTGCCTGGTTCACCGCGTTGCGCACCCGCGGCCGGTTCAGCGTGATCAGCCGCACGCCGTCGGTGTCGCTGACCAGCACCTCGGGTTCGCTCACGTGCGGGACCGCAGGTCGCGCTTGAGCACCTTGCCGGACGGGGTGCGGGGCAGTTCGTCCAGGAACTCCAACGCGGCCGGCACCTTGAACTTGGCCAACCGGGTCCGGCAGAACGCGGCCAGCGTCGGGGCGTCCAGCGCCGAGCCGGGCCTGCGCACCACGTACGCCTTGGGCACCTCGCCCCAGCGTTCGTGCGGCATGCCGACCACGGCCGCCTCCACGACGTCGGGATGCTCGTAGAGCACCCGCTCCACCTCGGGTGTGGCGATGTTCTCGCCGCCGGACACGATCATGTCCTTCTTGCGGTCCTCGACGTAGAGGTAGCCGTCCTCGTCCAGCCGGCCGACGTCGCCGGTGCGGAACCACCCGTCGGACAGGGCTCGCGCGGTGGCCTCCGGGTCACGCCAGTAGCCGCCGAACACCTTCGGCCCGGACAGTGCGATCTCGCCGACCACGTTCGCCGGCAGTTCGGCACCGCCGTCGTCCAGGATCCGCACCCGCAGGTGAGACACCGGCCGACCGACCGAGCCGATCTTGCTGAGCATGTGGTCGCGGTCGTTGAAGGTGTCGCCGGAGGCGGTCTCGGTGAGCCCGTAGGCGTCGGCGAACCACGACGTGGGGAACGCGGTGCGGATCCGTTCCACCAGCGGCACCGGCATCTTCTCGCCACCGCCGATGATGAACCTGATGGACGACATGTCGCGGGAGGCGATGTCGGGCACCCGCAGGACGGCGTTCATCATCGAGGGCGCCAGCCAGATGTTGGTCGGCCGGTCCCGTTCGATGGTGTCGACCACGGCCCGGGCGTCGAACGTGCGCAGCAGGATCAGCCTGCCGCCCGCGTGCAGGGTGCCCAGGCCGGGCAGGTCGAGTCCGCCGACGTGGTACAGCGGCCCGCACACCAGTGTGGTGTCGGCAGCGGTGAGACCGAACTCCACGATGTGGGCGAAGTTCTTCCACAGCACGTTCCCGTGGGTGAGCACCACACCCTTGGGGTGGGCGGTGGTGCCGGACGTGTACATCAGCCGCTGCGGATGGTCGGCACCGATCTCCGTCACCGGGACCGCGGCTCCGCGATGGCGGGCAACCAGGTCCGAATAGGACAGCCAGCCGGGGGCGGAACCGAGCAGCAGCCGGTGTCGCACGCCGATGTCGATGCCGTCGACCTCGGGCCGGTAGTCCGGTTCGGTGAGGATCGCCTTCGCGCCGGCATGGTTGAGGATGAACTCCCATTCGGCGGGCGAGAGCCGGTAGTTCACCGGCAGGAACACGGCGCCGACGTGGCTCACCGCGAAGACCGTCGCCACGAACTCGATGTGGTTGCGCAGCAGCAGTGCCACCACGTCACCCCGGCCGACGCCGAGTTCGCGCAGCCCGGCGGCGAGCGCGTTGACCCTGGCGGCCAGTTCCCGGTTGGACACGTGCCGGTCGTCCTGGCTGAGCACGATCCGCTCCGGGTCACGACCCGCGTTGTGCTCCAGGACGCCTGCCAGGTTGAACATCGGTCCTCACCGCTCCGTCGCGGCCAGCTCTTCGAGCAGCACGGGCACACCGAGCGTGCAGGTGTGGATGCCGAGCACACTGGTCAGTTCGAGGACTTCCATGATCTCGGCGGACGTTGCGCCGTGCCGCAGCGCGTTGCGGATGTGCTGGCGCAGGCCCGGTTCGTAGAGGTGGGTGGTCGAGGCGTCGATGGCGGTGTAGATGAGTTCGCGGACCTTCGGCTCCAGCACGCCGTTGCGCCACGGCACGGCGGAGAAGTTCAGGTACGCCTCGAAGAACACCGGGTCGAGACTGAGCAGCCCTTCCCAGAACACGTTCCAGTAGCCGCGTTCGGCCTCGAACCGCTCCCGCAGTTCGCGACGCCGGTCGTCGGTCGGTGACTCGGTCCCACTCATGTCGACACCCCGGGAGCTGTATCGTGTACCGGTCGGTCTAATAAAAAGCACTGTAGGCCGATCACCCGGGCAGGACAAGACCGAACGGGACACTTGACAATCCGCCACAAGTCGAGATTCTTGTACTGACTGTTCCAAACAACTGGAGTGGGCATGCGGGCGCTGCGCTGGCACGGCAGGGGCGATCTCCGGCTCGACGACGTGGTCGAGCCGGCGTCACCCGCGCCCGGCTGGGCCGTGGTCGACGTGGCCTGCTGCGGCATCTGCGGCACCGACCTGCACGAGTACCTGGCCGGGCCCAGCCTGATCCGGACGAAACCCCACCCGCTGACCGGACTCGGGCCACCGCTGACGCTCGGCCACGAGATGAGCGGCCGGGTCACCGCGCTGGGCGGCGACGTGCCCGGCATCGCGATCGGCACCCGGGTGGCGGTCGACCCCTGCCTGCGCTGCGGCACCTGCCGGTGGTGCCTGCGGGGCGAGTACCACATCTGCGCGCTGGGTGGTTCGGTCGGTCTGGCGTCGCACGGCGGTTTCGCCACGTCGGCGCTGGTGCCGACCGCCGGGCTGGTGCCGATCCCGGACGGGGTGTCCGACGAGCTGGCCGCCCTGGCCGAACCGCTGGCCGTCGGCCTGCACGCGATCCGGCGGGCGGGCGTCACCGCGGGCGACGCCGTGCTGCTGCTGGGTGCCGGCCCGATCGGCGTAGCCGCCCTGCTGATGGCCCGGCTGGCCGGTGCCGCCGGCGTCTACGTCAGCGAACCGCTGCCCGACCGGGCCGCTACGGCGCACGAACTGGGTGCGACCGAGGTGTTCGATCCGGCGACGACCGACGTCCGGCGCGAGGTCTTCCTGCGCACCGGCCGGATCGGGCCGGACGTCGTGGTCGAGGCGACCGGCCGGCCGGAACTGGTGGAGCTGGCCGTGACCACGGTCCGCAGGGGCGGCACGGTGGTGCTGGCCGGCCTGAGCGACGCCAAGGCCACCCTGCCGATCAAGCAGATCGTCCCGTTCGAGCGGACGATCACCGGCTCACTCGGCTACAACTTCGACATCCCCAGGGTGCTCGACCTGCTGGCCACCGGCCGGCTGGCCACGGACGGGCTGCTCACCGGCACGTACCCGCTGGCCCAGGGTGTCGAGGTGTTCGCCGAGCTCGGCGCGGGCCGAGGCGGTCACCTCAAGGTCCTGCTCACCCCGGAGGCGCGCTGACATGGACTTCGACCTGCCGGAGGAAATCCTCGCACTGCAACGGATGTGCCGTGACTTCGCGGCCCGCGAGATCACCCCGTACGCGGCTGACTGGTCGGAACGGTCGTACTTCCCGGTCGACGTGTTCGCCAAACTGGGCGACCTGGGCCTGATGGGCATGCTGGTGGACGAGAAGTACGGCGGCAGCGACGCGGGCCTGGTGGCCTATGTGGCCGTCATGGAGGCGCTGGGCGAGGCCGACCAGTCGGTCGCGTCGGCGTGGAACGCGCACTCCACCATCGGCACGCTCCCGCTGGCCACGTTCGGTACCGACGAGCAGAAACAGCGCTGGCTGGTGCCGCTGGCCACCGGAGCGCACATCGGCGCCTTCGGCCTCACCGAACCGGACGCCGGCTCGGACGCGGCGGGCATCCGCACCAGCGCGCGGCGCACCGAGGACGGCTGGCTGGTCAACGGCACCAAGATGTTCATCAGCAACGCCGGCACCGCCATGAGCTTCGGCGTCACCATCCTGGCCGTCACCGGCGAGGGCACCGAGGGCAGGCGCCGCTACGGCACGTTCTTCGTGCCCGACGGCACCCCCGGCTACGCCAAGGGGCCGCAGCTGCGCAAGCTCGGCTGGCACGCGCTGGACACCCGCGAGTTGGTGTTCACCGACTGCTGGGTGCCCGACGACTGCCTGATCGGCGACGAGGGCAGCGGCCTGCACCAGTTCCTCCAGGTGCTGGACGCGGGCCGGATCAGCGTCGCCGCGCTGTCGCTGTCGCTGGCCCAGACCGCGCTCGACCTGGCGGTCGCGCACGCCGGCAGCCGGCATCAGTTCGGCAGGCCGCTGAGCCGGTTCCAGGCCGTCGGGCACAAGCTGGCCGACATGGCCACCGAGATCGAGGCGGCCCGCTGGCTGGTCTACCGGGCCGCGTGGCTGGCCGACCGCGGCCGGCCGATCAGCACGGCGGCGGCGATGGCGAAGCTGGCGGCGTCGGAGGTCGCCAACCGCGCCGCGAGCGCGAGCCTGCAGATCCACGGCGGCTACGGCTACATCCGCGAATCGACGATATCCCGGTTCTACGCCGACGCGAAGATCCTGGAGATCGGGGAAGGAACGAGCGAGGTACAGCGAAATGTCATAGCCAGGGCCCTGACCAGCCAACGAATCACGTCCTAGCGGCCGTCCCTCCTACCGTGGGTGGTCGGTGCGCCACGATGCGCGCCGGCGACCGATGAGCACTGTCCTGAATGGTGTTTCGAGGCGGCAACGACCCTCCCCAGCAGGTAGTAATTTCCTGGACTGGTAGTTACAATTATTTGGCCCGCACGAGCGACGACGACGTGCGTCAGACGGCTTCCCCGCCGCACCCGTCGCCCGGTTCGGGTCGCTACGGCTTACGTGTCGGAGAGGCAGGTCCTGTGGTGAACGCGAGTGTCCAGACGCGACCCCGCCATCCAGTGTCCGGTGTGATCAGTCGACGTGGTCTGCTCGCCGGTGGCGGTGCGGCCCTGCTCGCCGCGGCCGCCGCCGCGTGCGGGAGTTCGGGTGGCAGCGGCAGTGGCGGTGGTGCCGCCGCCGGATCCGGTGGCGGGGGCGCCGGGACGACCATGAAGATCGGGTGGAACCTGGCGCCCGACGACCCGCTGAGCAAGGGCATGGCGTCGTTCAAGACGGCGGTGGAGAAGTCCACCAACGGCCAGATCAAGGTCCAGCTGTACGGCGGCGGCGTGCTGGGTGCGGCCGACCACGTGGTGCAGAGCGTCCAGGCGAACTCGGTGCAGGGCAACATCGGCGCCACGTCGGTGGTGGCCACCTCGGTGCCGAAGCTGGGCGTGCTGGACATCCCCTACGGCTGGCGCGACTGGCAGCACGTCACGTCGGTGCTGGAGGGTCCGGTCGGTGACCAACTCCGCACCACGGCCCGCAACCAGGGCTTCGAGATCGTGGACTTCTGGCCGGGCGGCACCCGCAACCTCACCAATCTCAAGCGCAGCGTGCAGGCACCGGGCGACATGCGGGGCCTGAAGGTGCGCACGCTGGGCAAGGTGTGGGGCGACTACTTCTCCGCGCTGGGCGCCGTGCCGCAGAACGTGGCGTTCACCGAGGTCTACCTCGACCTGCAGACCAAGCTGCTGGACGGCGCGGAGACCGCGCTGGACGCCCTGATCGGCGCCAAGGTGGACGAGGTCTGCGACTTCTGGACCGTCACCGACCACGGCTACCAGGTGGCGGCCTTCACCGTCAGCAAGACCTGGTACGACGGCCTGTCCCGCAACCTCCAGCAGGCCGTGACCGACGCCGCCAAGGGCACCCGCGACCAGGTGATCACGAACACCGAGAGCGCCGACTCCGCCGCCATCGCGCAACTGAGGTCCGAACACAAGACGGTCGTGGCGAACCCGAACCGGTCGGCGTTCGAGTCCGTCGCCAAGGCCAAGGTCTGGCCAGGACTCCAGCAGCAGTACGGCGACGTGTTCAACCAGATCGTCAACGCCACCTGACCGGCACACCGGCCCCAGGAGGGCATCCCGTGGACACGCAGGTGCAGCAGGACCGGTCCGACACCGAACAGGCACAGCCGGACCGACGGCCGATCGTGCCGGCGATCGTGCTGCGCTGCGTCGACGTCGTGCTCGGCGTGGTGCTCGCCGTCGCCCTGCTGGGCGAGGTGGGCGTCGTCATCGCCACCATCATCCTGCGCGACCTGCTGCACAACGGCGCGGTGTGGTCGCAGGACCTGACACCGGTCAGCCTGGCGGCCATCGGATTCCTCGGCGGGGCGTACTCCTACCGGCACGGCGCCCACGTGGTGATCAAGGTCGTGGTGAACCGGCTGCCGGACCGGATCGGCGTCGCCGTGTCGGCCGCCGCCGACTGGGCGGTGTGCCTGGTCGGGGTGCTGCTGGTCCTGGCGGTCGGGCCCCTGCTCGGTCCGGCATGGTCGACGCGGTCGGACTACCTGCACATCCCGGGCGCGGTGTCGCTGCTGATGCTGCTGGTGGCCGGTGCGACCCTGGTGCTGTACGCGGCGGCCAACGCGCTGGAACGGCGTTGGCCGGCGCTGCCCGCCGCGGTCGTGGTGGCGGTACTCGGTGTCGTGCTGTCCGAAGTGGGCGGTCAGCCGGCCGGCTGGCAGTTGCTCGTCACGCTGGTCGTGATGGCGGTGCTGCTGCTGGCCGGCGTGCCGATCGCGTTCGTGCTGGTGCTCGGGTCGGTGCAGTACGTGCTCAGCGTCGGCGCCGGCACGCTGGCCAATCTCGGCCTCACCATGAGCAGCGGGGTCAACAGCGAGCTGTTCCTGACCATCCCGTTCTTCGTGCTCGGCGGCTATCTCATGGTGCGCAGCAAGGTGATCCAGCGGCTGGGCGCCATGGTGGACGCGGCCGTCGGCCACCTGCGCGCCGGCCCGTTGCAGACCCTCGTGCTGCTGATGTGCGTGTTCTCCGGCATGTGCGGCGCCAAGGCCGCGGACGTCGCCGCCGTCGGGTCGGGCGCTGCCGACCTGGTGGAGCGGAAGTACCCGCCCGGCGAGATCGCGGCCGTGCTGTCCGCGTCCGCGGTGATGGGCGAGACGATTCCGCCCAGCACGGCGATCTTCGTGGTAGGCGCGGTCGCGTCGGTGTCGGTGGGCCAGATGCTGATCGCCGGCATCCTGCCCGCCGCCGTGATGGCGGTGGTGCTGATCGGTGCCATCGCGCTGCGGGCCCGCGCGATCGGCGTGCCCCGCTCGGCCCGGCGGTTCTCGGCCGGCCGGCTGGTCCGTGAGTTCGGCCGCGGCCTGCCCGCGCTCAGCGTTCCGGTGGTGCTGGTCGGCGGGATCGTCGCCGGGTTCGCCTCCCCCACCGAGGTCGCCGCCGTGTCGGTGGGCTACGTGCTGATCCTGATCTACGCCGTGTACGGCGGGCTGGGCTGGTCGGACCTGGTCGACGCGGTACGGCAGGCACTGCGCTCGGCCGGCATGGTCCTGTTCACCATCGCGGCCGGCAGCGCGTTCTCCCAGGCCCTGATCGTGGCCAACGTGCCGCAGGCGGTCGCCACCGCGATGACCGACCTGGGCGGCGGAGCGCCCGCGTTCCTCGCCCTGAGCATCGTGGTGCTGATCGTGGCGGGGTCGTTCCTGGAGGGCAGCCCGGCGCTGATCGTGTTCGCGCCGCTGCTGATCCCCATCGCGACCGCGCTGGGCATCAACCCGGTCCAGTACGCGATGGTGCTGATCATCGCCATGGGCCTTGGCTCGTTCCTGCCGCCGATCGGCATCGGCCTGTACATCGCCAGCAGCGTGTCCGGCGCCACGGTCGAGGAGTCGACCAAACCGATGCTGCGCTACGTGCCGGTGCTCGTCGCCGGCCTGGTGATCATCGCGTTCGTACCGCCGGTGAGCCTCCTGCTGCCGCGGTTGGTGTTCTAGGAGAGGAGTCAGCGGATGCGATTCGGCGTCCATCTCGGGAACTTCGGTCCGGCAGCGTCCACCCACGGGATCGTCAGCCTGGCCGGTGCCGCCGACCGCCTCGGCTACGCCAGCGTCTGGGCGTCGGACCACATCGTGACACCGCAGCAGTTCGACTCGGTGTACCCGTATCCGGGCACGGTGTTCACCCCGGACACCGCGGAAACCGTGTTCGAACCGATCGCCACCCTCGCCTACCTGGCCGGCAGCACCGAGCACGTCACCGTCGGCACGTCGGTGTTCATCGCGCCGCAACGCCAACCGCTGGTGGCGGCCAAGCAGTTCGCCACCCTGGACGCGCTGTGCGGCGGCCGGGTCGAGGTGGGCCTGGGTGCGGGCTGGATGCGAGAGGAGTTCGACATCCTCGGCGCCGACCATCGTCACCGGGGTGCGATCCTGGACGAGCACATCGAGCTGTTCCAGCGGGTCTGGACCAACACCCGCACCGAGTACCACGGCACCTATGTCGAGGTTCCCGAGGTGCGGTTCGGTCCGCCACCGGTCCGGCCGGGCGGCCCGTTGCTGTCCGTCGGCGGGAACGGCGACGTCAGCATCGACCGGGCGGCCCGGTACGGCGTCGGCTGGCACTCGTTCCGCCTGACACCCGACGAGATCATGGCCGGCCGCGGCCGCTACCTGGCGGCCGCCCATCGGCACGGCAGGACATCGGACGAGGTGCGAATTCTCCTGCGCTGCAACGTGTCCTACGGTGCCGCCGACCCCGATCGGCCGGCCTGGTTCCTGTCCGGCGACACGGAGTCGATCGCCGCCGGTGTGGACGCGTACCGCGCGGCGGGGGTCACCGACCTGATCGTCAGCCCGGAGCCGGGGCGACCGGTCGACGAGGGCGTTCGGACACTGGAACGGCTGGCCGACGAGATCGTCGCCGAGCGGGTCCGGTAACGCGGACACGGCCTTCGGGGGTCACATGGACGACCGTTCGCGACAATGTACCCTGCCCGTGGCGCGTCGCCATGGCGCGCGTGTCGCCGTCAGTCAGGCAAGGGGTGTGATGCCTCGACCAGCCGCTCCGGTCCGCAAGGTCGGCCGGCCCAAGGGCCACGGCCCGGAGTACGCGACCCGGCGCGAGGCGATCATCGACATCGCGGCCCAACTGTTCGCCAGGAAGGGCTATCACGCGGTCGGCATCGCGGAACTGTGCGACAAGGCGAAGATCGGCCGAGGCTCCCTCTACTACTACATCGGGTCCAAGGAACAGCTGCTCATCGACATCCAGGCCCGCGCGATGGATCCGCTGCTGGCCAACAGCAGGCTGGTGGCCGGTCTGGACACGTCGCCGGTGGTGAAGCTGCGGCTGGTCTCGCAGACGCTGCTGGACACGATCGTCCATGCCCTGCCCTACGTCTGGGTGTACGAGCACGAGGTCCGCGCGCTGCGCGGCCGGCAGCGGGAGAAGTTCCTGGCTCCCCGGCGCGACTTCGAGGGCATCGTGCGCGAACTGTTCGCCGAGTGCCGGGAGGCCGGCCTCCTGCACGTCGACGACGACCACCTGGCCACCCTGATGTTCCTGAACCTGCACAACCACACCTACCAGTGGGTCAATCCGCAGGGCGCGTGGCAGTCCACCGAGTTGTCCCGCCAGTACTGCACGACGCTGTTCACCGGCATGGCCACCGACCGCGTCGACATGGCCGCCGTGGAACGGGAGATGGCGGCCTTCACCGGTGCCCTGCGCTGGCAACGAGAACCGCACCCGGATCACGAACCGGTGCCAGGCAGGCAGCGCGGCCGCCGCCTGCCGGGCACGCCGGCTACTCGGCCAGCACGACGTCAGCCGAGCCCGTCGTGATCACACCGCGCTCGTTCTCGCCGGTCAGCGTCAGCGACACGGTCGGACCGTGCTCCTGGACGGACGTCCCGGCCACGTCGGCCCGCAACGACATCATCTCCCACAGGAACAGCGGACTCGGGAACAGCAGCCGCAGTCGCCGCAGGTAGGCGTCGTCACCGGCCCAGTCGGTGACGTACGAGCCGAACCAGAACATCCGCATCGGCCCGAAGTCGTACCCGCGTGGCATGCCCAGCGTGCGCGCCATGTCGGTGTCCCAGTGCACCCGGTTGGGCACGTCCGGCACGCCGGTGTCCTCGTGCGGCGAGTTGGCGCCGGGGAAGTCGTGCAGGTAGCGGTAGAGCAGCGCGTCGCCCATGGCGAAGTTCGAACCGCAGGCCGCTCCGTAGGCCCGCATCCCGGTGACCGACAACGGACCGCGCGGTGCCGGCGACAGTTGCTCGCCTGCCCTCAGGTCGGCCAGCCGCCTCGGTTCCGCTCCCCTGCGGGTCAGACCGGCATAGGTGGCCAGCGCCTCCTTGATCTGCTCCGGCGAGTACGACGCGGGCGCCAGCGAGCCGTACGGCCCGTCCTCCACCGGCAGCCCCCGCGGCATGCGGATGCCGTACTCGATGACCCGCACGGCGAGTTCGTGCTGCGGCTCCCGGTAGATGTCGCACTGGCCCACCTGCAACATCGTGCGGGCCGTCCACGAGCCGACGAACCGCTCCCACGCGGTGTACACCGGCGCCAGGTCCTCGATGCCGTCCACCCGGTCGCCCGGCTGGTCGCCCTCGGAGTCGATCGACGCGATCATGCTGGCGTGGCCCCTGACTTCGTCGCCCTCCCGCAACGGGCCGAACCAGGTGACGTCGGTGCCCAGCCAGTAGCTGCCGATGCCGGGCAACCCGGCCAGCATCGACCCGCCCGGCAGGCCCGGCTTGTCCAGCGGGTACCGCGTGCCG
This sequence comes from Pseudonocardiaceae bacterium, assembly GCA_036491115.1. GTDB lineage: Bacteria > Actinomycetota > Actinomycetes > Mycobacteriales > Pseudonocardiaceae > DATEPR01. The sequence continues at coordinate 11,011 of DASXCQ010000053.1, read as the reverse complement.
TAGGTGATGGACTGGATGAACGACGGCGGCGCCAGCCTGCGGCCCCACCGGGTCTTCGCGGCGTAGTCCTCGTCCACCCACAGCGGATTGTCGTCACCGGAACCGATCGCCGCGTGGAACAGCGTGTCCCTGCTGATGTGGGTGTTCCACTGGTTGCGCAGCGGCCGGACGCTGCCCAGATGTTTGCGCGTGGACCGGACCATCTCGTCCGTGATCTCGGTGTGTCCGTCCCACCAGGGCATGGCGTTTCTCCTTTTCGACTGCTGCGTTCGGTTCGGTGTGGTCAGCCCAGCCAGTCCGCGACCACCTCGTCGGTGTGGGCGCCCAGGCAGGGCGCCGGTCCGAGCCGTGGTTCCGCGTCGCCCACGTACCGGTAGGGCGGGGCGTTGTAGAGGGTCGGGCCCATCGTGGGGTGGTCGACGGTGACGAGATAGCCGTCGTCGTGCAGGAACCGGAAGTCCGGATGGTCGATCACGTCGCGGGCGGTGTTCACCGGGGCAGCCGGCACCCCCGCGGCCTGCAACAGTCGCGCCCACTCCTGGGGTGTCCGGTCACCGGCGAACGCGACACCCAGGGCTGCCTCGATGTCCGTGGACACGGCCCGCCGCTGGTCCACGTCGCCCAGGTCGGCGAACGCGGCCACGTCCGCGCCCAGTTCCCCGCACAACGCCCGCCACTGCTTGCCGGTACGCACGCTCAGCGCCAGCCAGGTGTCGGCGCCACCACATCGGTAGGCCCCGTAAGGGAAGGCGGCGTCGTGGTGGTTGCCATCGGCCGACGGTTCCTCGCCGGTGGCCAGGTAACGCAACAGCCAGGGGCCGAGCAGTTGCAGGGTGGACGTCAGTTGGGCCACCTCGACGTAGCAGCCGTGCGGAACGGTCCGTCCCCTGGCGATCAGCGCGGCCATCAGCACCACCAGGCCGTGGCCGGGATTGGCGGAATGGTCCGGGAAATGCGTGCCCGGCCCGACCACCCGGTCCGGTGAGTAGCCGGTCAGCCGGTGCAGCCCGGTGAGCGCGGAGACGTTCCGGCCGAAGCCGCGCATGCCGGCCTTGGGGCCGGCCGCCGAGGTGAACGGCATCTCGATCCAGATCACGTCCGGGTTGACGGCGGCCACGTCGGCGTAGCGCAGGCCCAGCCTGCTCAGCACGCCACTGCGGAAGTTGTTCAGCACGACGTCGGCCTGCGCCGCGAGGGCCAGCGCGCGGCGGCGGTCGGCGTCGTCCTTCAGGTTCAGGTCGATGCTGCGCTTGCTGGAGTTCCGGTTGGCGAAGTAGCCGCTGTTGTCCACGCCGGGCCGGAAGCCGGCGTACGGCGGGAGCTGGCGCGGGAAGTCCGGCCGGCCGGCGAACTCCACCTTCACCACGTCCGCACCGAAATCGGCCAGCGGCTTGGTGGCCAGCGGCGCCGCCCCGCCGAAGGTGAACTCCAGAACACGCACCCCGGACAGCGGCCGGTCCCCCGTCGCCGTTCGTCGGGCACCACCGGGTCCGTCGGGCCGCAGGCCGACCCGGTAGGGCGGTCCCGGCCACAGCAGCACATCGCCGGAATCGGCCCGGCGTGGCGCGAACCACCGTTCGAAGCGCAGCTGGTCGTCACGGACGATGTCGGCGACCGTGCTCGCCGGGCTGAGCAGCACACCCCGGCGAGTGGCGCGGTCGATCAGCTCCTGACCGGACAGCGCGGCCGCCCACCGCTCGAACAATGCGGTGAACGCCTCGATCGCCAGGTCCGTGCGGCGCTGGTCGACCGCCCAGGTGCGCATCACAGCGACACCCGGCAGGCCTTCGTCGGCCAGCCAGGACAGCAGCACCTGCCACTCCTGGTCGGTGAGGCAGGCGAGGACGACGATCCCGTCCCGGCAGTGGAAGGTGCCGTCACCGGCCATCGGCACCGCGCCCCGACGCTCCCGCACGACGCCGTTCATGGCGTAGAACTGCACGGCCGTCTCCAGCGTGTGGCAGATGGCGGCGCATTTGGACACCTCGACGGCCACCCGACGCTGCCGCCGCCGCGCGTCGTACAACGCGATCAGCGCGGCTCCGGCCGCGTGGCAGCCGACGATGAACGCGGTCTGGTCGCCGAACAGCCGCAACGGCGGGGAACCCGGCTCACCGGTCATGGTGAGCAGGCCACCGCACGCCTGCAACAGCAGGTCGTCGGTCAGCCACGACGCGATGCCGGCGTCCCTGCTGAACGCCCGCACGTCGATCCACACGTCCGCGGTCGCCGGTGGCAGCGGTGATCCACCGTCCACCAGCACGACCTGCGCGCCGGCCAGCGCCGCCTCGACCTCCTCCGTCGCGTCGGCGCGCACCACCGCCTTGCCGTCGTGCAGGAACAGATCGAACCAGTCGGCCATGTCCGGCCGCGCGGCCGGTTCCTGCTCGGCGTCCACCACGCGCGTCACGGACGCACCGAGATCGGTCAGCAGGCGGCCGGCGTAGGCCACGTCGGGGCCGCCGACCTCCACCACCGACACGCCCCGCAGCAGTTCGCCGATCGACGTCTCGTTCACCGCGGTTATTCCGCGACGCCGGGGAAGCGGAACAGCGTGCGCCGCACGTTCCGTTGCGGAGAGTCCCTGCGGTGTTGCAGTCCGATGTTGTCCCAGACGATGAAGACGTCCGGCTGCCACTCGTGCGAGTAGGTGAAGCGCGACCGGTAGGCGTGCCCGAAGATGTCGTCCAGCAGCTGCCGGCTGCGTTCCTCGGACAGCCCGACGATGTGGTCCGTCGTGGACAGGTTCACGAACAGCGCGGTGCGCCCGCTGTCCGGGTGCCGTTTGAGCACGGGGTGCATCACCGGCGGCACGCTCTGGTGACCCTGCTCGTCCCGGTGGGCGGCGAGGGCGAAGTCGCGGTGCACGGCGACCCGGTCGGCCAGTTCGTGCCGCAGTGTCGCGGGCAGGGTGTCCAGTGCGGCGTACATGTCGCAGAACATCGTCGGTGGCGCGCCGGTGTCGACCTCGACTCCCTGCAGGCCGGCGATCTTCTTCACCCTGGCCAGCGGCGCGTGGTCGTTGTGCCAGTCCAGTTCGGCGTCGCCGAGCAGACCGGCGGGCCTGCCGTCGCGTTCCTGGTTGGACACGAGGTGCAGCCCCTCACCGTCCACGTCGACCTTGGCGGCCTGGGCCAGGCGCTTCCAGTGCTCGATCACCTCACTGGTGGCCTCGGACAGGGTGCCCAGGTGGCCGAAGAAGTCGTTCAGCTCGGTGTGGGCCAGGCGGCCGGGCAGGTCGGGGAAGACCAGGATGTGGTGCTGCAGCAACAACGAGTTGACCGTCGCGGCCACGGCCGGGTCGGCCGTGTCGAACCGGCAGCCGGAGACGGCCGCGCCGAACGGTGCATCGATCCTCTGGACGTCGAACCCGGCAACGGTGACCACAACGCACCCTCCACAACCCTGTGGCGTTCTTTATTTTGACTGATCGGTACAATCTATGCTGCCCTCCGCCACCAGCACTTGTCAACAGACTCGACCGGCTTGACGCAACCGATCGGTTGCCATAAAGTAGCAACCGTTGAGTTGCTACTTGGAGTCGGCATGGGATTCCCTGATCGCATCGAGCGGACCGTCGAGCTCGGTCACCCGCCGGAGCGGGTGTGGGCCGCGCTCACCACCGCCGAAGGGCTGGGCACGTGGTTCGGCAACGAGGCCACGATCGACCTGCGTCCCGGTGGGGCCGCGCACCTGCGGTGGGACCAGGGCCACGAGGTCGACATGCGGGTGGAACGGGTGGACGAGCCCACCGCGTTCGGCTTCACCTGGCAGATCCACGGGCTGCCCGAGGGCGACCCACGCCGCACGTACGTCGAGTTCACGCTCGAACCGATCGGCACGGGCACCCTGCTGACCGTGGTCGAGACGGGCTTCGCGCAGCTGCCCGATCCCACCTACCGCGACGAGTACGACGCCCACGCCTCGGGCTGGGCGAGCGAGTTGGCCGAACTGACCGGCTACCTCGATGTCGCCTGACAACGAGGCGATCGCCGAGCAGGTCTTCACCGCACTGGCCGACCCGACGCGGCGCGCCGTCCTGGCCACCCTGGCGGCGGACGGCCCGACCACGGCGACCGACCTGGCCGCCCGGCTGCCGATCAGCCGGCAGGCGATCGCGAAACACCTGGCACTACTGGCCGACGCCGGCCTGGTGACAGCGGAACCCGGCGAACGGCGCCGGGTCCGGTACCGCCTGCGCTCCACGCCGATGCGTGTGGCGCAACAGTTCCTGGCCGCGCTGGCCCGCGACTGGGACAGCTCGCTCACCGCGTTGCGGGATTACCTGGACGGGTGAGCGCGGACATCAAGGAGGCATAGATGCTACCCGATGTGGTCGATAGGGCAACCTGGCAGGCAGAGGTGGATGCCTTGCGGCGCAGGGAAAAGGCACACACCCACGAGGGCGACGCGATCGCCGCCGCCCGCCGCCGCCTGCCCATGGTGGAGGTCCCGGCCGACACCCAGCTGATCGGCCCCGATGGACCGGTCACCCTGCTGGACACGTTCGAGGGTCGGCGACTGCTGATCGCGTACTACTTCATGTGGCACACCGGCCATCCGGCCGCCGAGCAGTGCGAGGGCTGCACATTCTTCCACGGCCAGGTCCGGGAGTTGTCCCACTTCCACAGCCACGACGTCACCTACGCCACGTTCTGCCGGGGTCCGCACGAACCGAGCGTGCGGTACCGCGACTTCATGGGCTGGGACGTCCCGTGGTACTCGATGGGCGGGTCGGCCGAGACGCTGCACGCCGACCGGTCCAAGTTCGCCCTGGTGTGTTACGTCCGGGACGGCGACCGGGTGTTCGAAACGTACTGGACCACCGGCCGGGGCGTGGAACCGATGGCCCCCGCCTACGGCCTGCTGGACCTGACCGTCCACGGCCGCCAGGAAAACTGGGAGGACTCCCCCGCCGGCTGGCCGCGGTTCCCCGTCGAAACGTTCCTGCGGACCGACGGCCGCCCGACGGCCCAGTGGCCCCGCGTGGCAGCGGGCAACTCCGACGACCTCACCGGCGCACGTCAGTAGTCCCACCACCGCAGAGCGAGGACCGGATGCAGTGCGTCCACGAGGCCGCCGCGCACCTCGCCGGCGGTCTCCGGCCGGTCCAGCACCTCGCGCTCGCAGCGCACGCCGAGGAACCGGTACCGCCTCTGATCACGGCCGATGGTCTCGGCCTGCGCACCAGAAGGGGTTGGGTGTTGCGGGACGTCGACCTCGTGGTGCCCGCCGGATCGGTCACCGCGCCGGCCGGGCCAGGCCCACCGTGGGCACGCTGCACGTGGCGGGACGGTCGCAGCGCACGCGGATCCGGCGCGATGTCGCGGTCGCCCGCATCACGGCGGCCGTCGAGCTGGAACCGGAGCTCCGGGTCGCCGACCACCTCGGCGAGGCGGCCACGCTGACCCACGGAGACGCGCGCTGGGCACGGGACCTGGTCGGCTCGTCCGCCGACTCGGCGACCCTGGCCGCCGGCCTGCCCGCCGACGAATCGGTGCTGCTGTCGGTCGCGCTCGCCCTGGCCGGCAAGCCGAAGGCGCTGGTCGTGGACGACGTCGACCGGGGTGCCACGGCCGCGCAGCGGCGGCGGATCTGGCGTGCGCTGTGCGCGGTGGCCGCCGAGGGTACGACCGTCGTCGCCAGCGTGGTCGACGCCGACGAGCCCGCGTCCGCCGGTGCCCACGTCGTGCCGATGGAGGCGCCCGATGCGCGCGATTAGGTTGGCCCGCCTGGAGTTCGCGCGGTTCCGCACTCCGCTGCAACGCCTCGCCCTACTGTTCGTGGTCCTCGTCCCGTTGCTCTACGGCGGCCTGTACCTGTGGTCGAACTGGGACCCCTACGGTCAGCTCAACCGCATCCCGGTCGCCGTCGTCAACGACGACCAGGCCGTCACCGTGCAGGGCCAGCGGATCGCGGCGGGCGAGCTGTTCGTGGCCGAGCTGCGCAAGGACCGGATCTTCGACTGGCACTTCGTCGACGACGCCGAGGCCGCGCGGGGCGTGAACGACACCCGGTACTACTTCCGCATCTCCGTGCCCGAGGACTTCTCCGCGAAGCTGGCCGGTGGCGCCACCGGCACACCCCGGCGGGCCGGCATGCTGATCACGCTGGACGACGCGAACGGCTACATCGTCGGCAAGATGGCCGAGACCGTGCAGTCCGAACTACAGAACAAGATCAGCGCGGCCGCGGTGAGCGCCTACTTCCAGTCCGTCTTCGGCAATCCGCAACGCCTGCGCGACGGCATCACGAAGGCGTCCAGCGGCGCGAACTCCCTGCGGGACAATCTGGCCACCGCCGAGCAGGGCAGCGGCAGCCTCGTCACGGGCCTCACCAGACTCAAGTCCGGCGCGGACCAGTTGGCACCCGGCGCACGGCAGGTCGCCGACGGCGTGCACACGATCGCCTCGACCGTGGTGCCGGTCGCGAACCGCATCGCCGCCGCGATCCCGTCCGTCACCCGCACCGCGGCCACCGCCGCCAACGACGCCGCCACCCTGGCCGGCACCGCGGCACAGGCCGCGAGCACGGTGTCCGGCGCCGCCACCTCGGTGCAGGCCAGGGTCACCCAGCTCGGCGTCGACCGCCCCGAACTGCGCGACGACCCCGCCTACCAACAGCTCGTCGCGGCCACCAGCCAGGCGTCGTCGCTGACCGGCCGGGTGACCACGGCGGCGGGACGGCTCAGGACCACCACGGCGACGGCCGCGTCGACCGCGAACACCGTCGCCGCCGACGCACCCCGGCTCCAGTCCGAGGTCAGCGGCGCCGCGTCGACACTGCGGCAGCTGGAGCGGCGCCCAGCAGGTCGCGACGGGCGCCCAGCAACTGGGACACCGGAACGGGCACCGCGCTGACCGGCGCCCGCCAACTCGACTCCGGCATCGGCCGGCTGCACACCGGCGCCACCCGACTGGCCGGCGGCCTGGCCGACGCACGCCGCGAGATTCCGGTGCTGTCGCCCCAGCAGCAGAAGGACAACGCGGCCACGCTGGCGTCGCCGGTGGACGTCGCGGTGAACAACCTGCACCCCGCGATCACCTACGGCAGAGGACTGACGCCGTTCTTCTTCTCGATCGCGCTGTGGGTGTTCGGGATCACCGGATTCCTGATCATGCGGCCGATCTCCCGCCGCGCCCTGGCCAGCCGCGCGAACACCGTGCTGGTCGCGGTGGCGGGCTGGCTGCCGCCGGTGGTCACGTGCGTCGTCGGCGGCCTGGTCCGCTACGTCGTCGTGGACGCCGGGCTCGGCCTGGATCCGGTGCACCCGTGGACCATGGCGGGCCTGCTGGTCCTCGCGGCGATCACGTTCACGTCCATCGCGCACGTGCTGCGCCTGCTGCTGGGTGGCGTGGCCAGTGCGGTCCTGCTGATCCTGTTGCTGTTGCAGCTCACCACGTGCGCGGGCACCTATCCGTACGAGACGCTGCCCGCCGTGTTCCGGGCACTGCATCCGATACTGCCGATGACGTATCTCGTGGAGGGCACGCGGGTCACGATCACCGGCGGCAACGGCGCGCATCTGGCCCGGGACGTCATCGTGCTGGCGTTGTTCGCCGTGGTCTCGTTCGGCCTCACGGTGCTGGTCACGCGACTACGCAGGCAGTGGCGCGTCGCGGACATCAAACCGGAACTCGCCATCTGATACCCGTGAATGTCGCCCGATCGGCGGCAGCGGTTCTACCCGGCGGCATTTGCCGGAAGCCGCATTAACTCCTCGGTGCAGCCATTAGGCCGATTGGGCGGCCACTGCCGCCGCGGTTCGAAGCGAGGCGGGAAACCACCCTGGTCACCAGCGGATGCGACATCCGAGTGACCGCTCACATGACCCGAAAGTGTTCTTGTGCGGCTATTCCTGCTTGCTATGTTTGGGACAGCAGGTCGCCGACTTCGAGAGGTCCGGACACCGCCACATTTCGGTTCATTGTGCATTTGTTGCCTCGAAATCGCGCAAACGAAAGGAACCACACCTATGACCGCCACCCGCCCCGCCCCCACCGCCACCGAGGTCCTGCGCAGCGACTACCAGCGGTCGGTCGCCACGTACTGGAACAACGAGCAGGACCCGGTCAACCTGCGGCTGGGTGACGTCGACGGGCTCTACCACCACCACTACGGCATCGGTGAGGTCGACTGGTCGGTCCTGGACGGTCCGGAGCAGACGCGCGACGAGCGGATCATCGCGGAGATGCACCGGCTGGAGACGGCGCAGGCGGAGGTGCTGCTCGACCACCTGGGTGACGTCGGTCCCGGCGACCGGCTGTTGGACGCGGGCTGTGGGCGTGGTGGCAGCAGCATCATGGCCAACCAGCGCTTCGGGTGTTCCGTGGACGGCGTGTCGATCTCGCGGAAACAGGTGGACTTCGCCAACGACCAGGCACGCAGGCGAGGCGTCGCCGACCGGGTGCGTCACCACTTCGCCAACATGCTGGACACCGGTTTCCAGACCGGTGTCCGGCGGGCCATCTGGAACAACGAGAGCACGATGTACGTCGACCTGTTCGAGCTGTTCGCCGAGCACTCGCGCCAGCTGGAGTTCGGCGGCCGGTACGTGACGATCACCGGCTGCTACAACGACGTGACGGGCGGCCGGTCCAAGGCGGTCAGCCAGATCGACCAGCACTACACGTGCAACATCCATCCGCGCAGCCAGTACTTCAAGGCGATGACGGCCAACAACCTGGTCCCGATCAGCGTGGTCGACCTGACGGCCCAGACGATCCCGTACTGGGAGCTGCGTGCGAAGTCCTCGGTGGCCACCGGCATCGAGGGGCCGTTCCTCACCGCCTACCGCGAGGGCAGCTTCCACTACCTGCTGATCGCCGCCGACCGGATCTGACGCCGTGACGGACATCAGGAGCGAAGTGCCCGGCGGTCTGGCCGGACCGACCGGCCTGGGCACCTCGGCGGCCAACCTCACCACCCTGTTCACCAGGGCCGAAGCCGAAGCGCCGGAACCACTGCCGGACCCGGCCTACGCCTACCGGCCCTGGGGCGACGGCACCGCGTCGCCGCTGTACTGCCCGGTCACGGAACGGATCAACGACCCGCTCGGCGAGGAGGTCGACCGGCGGCTGGCCGTGTGGGCGTTGGAATGCGGGTTCTCCGAGGACGAGAGCGAGCAACTCGGCCAGGCCGGCTTCGGCCGGCTGGTCATGCTCGCCCACCCCGACTGCGACGACCCGGACCGGCTGTTGATCTCGGCGAAGCTGAACGCGGCGTGGTGGGCGGCGGACGATCTCTACGCGGACGACACCGCGCTCGGCGCGGTGCCGGCGGAACTGCCCCCGAAACTGGCCCTGGCGATGGCCGCCATGGACCCGGTGCCGGCCGCCGGGGAGTTCACCCGGGAACTCGACGAGAGGCTCCGGAGTGACCGCGTCCTCGTCGCGCTGCACAAGGGCGTCGAACACCTGACCCGGGACGGCACACCGTCACAGGTGCAGCGGGTCTGCTATTCCACGTTCTCCATGTTCGTGTCCTGGACGGCGTACGCGGCCTGGCGGCACACCAACGAGTACCCGCCGGCGTGGGAGTACCTCGCCGCCCGACAACACGACAGTTTCTACACGTCGATGACCCTGATCGACGTGCTCGGCGGCTACGAGGTCCCGGCGAACCTCTACTACGAACCCCACGTCCGCCGGGCCGCCATCCAGGCGGGCACCGCGTCCGTGCTGGTCAACGACCTCTACTCGGTGGCCAAGGACCTCGCGGACGAGAACCCGCCGTGCAACATGGTGCTGCTCATCGCGGGCGACCGGAACTGCTCGATCGAGGAGGCGACCGAGATCACCGTCCAACTGCACAACGACCTCGTCCACGAATTCCAGGCAGGCCACGAGAAACTACAGGCCGTACCGGCGCCGGAACTGCAGCGGTTCCTGCGCGGGTTGCGGTCGTGGATGGGCGGCGGTTTCGAGTGGCACTCCACCAGTCCGCGCTACCGGACCGGGTCCACCGCCGAGGAACCGCCCGGCTAGTGCCCGTCGGTCAGGGTCAACGTGCCGTACATCTGGTCGAGCCGCTCGCCGACCAGTGTCAACAACGTCGCGGTAGTGGGTGTCACCTGTGCACCCCAGTCCGGACCAGCGAGGGTGCGATCCGGTTTCATCCTTAGGATCGGCGGCATGCGGATCGGCGTCGTGCTACCCCAGACCGAGATCGGTGCGGCCGCGAGTGCGGTGCGCACGTACGGGCAACGCGTGGAGGAACTGGGTTTCACCCATGTACTGGCCTACGACCACGTGGTCGGTGCCGACCCGGAGGCGCACCAGCCGTGGACGGGTCCCTACGACCTGCACACCACGTTCCACGAGCCGATGGTGCTGTTCGGCTACCTCGCCGCCGTGACGTCACTGGAGATGGTCACCGGCGTCATCATCCTGCCGCAACGCCAGACGGTCCTGGCAGCCAAGCAGGCCGCCGAGGTCGATCTGCTCACCGACGGGCGGTTCCGGTTCGGCGTGGGCATCGGCTGGAACGCGGTCGAGTACGAGGCGTTGGGCAAGGACTTCCGCGACCGCGGCCGCCGCTTCGACGAGCAGATCGGGTTGCTGCGCCGGTTGTGGACCGAGCAGGTGGTGACCTTCACCGGCGAGTACGACCAGGTCACCGCGGCCGGCATCGCGCCACTGCCGGTGCAGCGGCCGATCCCGGTGTGGCTGGGCGCCCAGTCGCCCCGCGCCTACGAGCGGGTCGGCCGCCTCGCGGACGGCTGGTTCCCGCAGATCGGTCCGGACGACCAGTTCGACGCGGCCCTGGCCACGATCCACGATGCGGCCAGGGCGGCGGGCCGCGATCCGGCGTCGATCCAACTGGAGCCGCGCGTCAGCTATCACTCCGGCGGGCTGGACGACCTGGTCCGGGAGGTCGCCGAGTGGCGCGACCGGGGCGCCACGCACCTGTCCGTCAACACCATGGGTGCCGGACTCGGTCCGGTGGCTGGTCACCTGGCCGCGCTCACCGAGGTCGCGGGAGCGCTGGAGCTGTCCTGACGATCAGCGCG
>DASXCQ010000052.1:0-13712 GCA_036491115.1 Pseudonocardiaceae bacterium | reverse complement strand
GTGTTCCACAGCGCGACGTACTGCTTGGCGAAGTCGGCGACCCGGGCAGGCGGGGTCTTGCGGCGAGCATCTTTGGCCAGATCCCTGACCTCGGCCGCCGGTCTGCCCCGGACGCCGTAGAGCGTCAGCAGCGCGTCGATGTCGGCTGTCGTCGCGCGCATGGTGCCGGACTCGATCTTGCCGAGCTTCGCGCGGTACCAGCCGAGCTGACCGGTCACGTCCTCGGCGCTGAGCGACCGTCCGACCCGTAGTGCTCGCAGCTGGTCGCCGAGCAGCAGCCGTTGCAGCGCAGGACCCGGATCGATGTCCCGAGGCATTCGCCAACCTCCCGAGTTGCTCCACCGGAGACTCTGACGGTAGCCTCCGGGATGAAATCAGTCCAAGTGTGGCGGGAGGAATCTATATGATCAACGTGGACTCATGGGTCGAAATCGAGCCCGGCACGCCGATCAGTCACGAGGTGCGGATCCTCGACCGGAACGCCGAGGTCGTCATCGGGCCCAGCCTCGGCAGGACCAGCGTCATCCGCCTGCTGGTGTCCGATCCGGCGCAGTGCGCCCAACTGGCCCGCGCGTTCTCCCGTGCCGGCGCCGAACTCGCGGCCGGCCTGCGCGCTGTCTGAGGGGTCAGACCGCGAAGACCTGGGCGTCGTCGGCGAAAGCCTTGAACTCCAGGGCGTTGCCGGACGGGTCGAGGAAGAACATGGTCCACTGCTCCCCCGGTTCACCCTCGAACCGCACGTAGGGCTCGATCACGAAGTCCGTGCCCCGTTCCCGCAACCGCCCTGCCAACTCCTGGAACTCCGGCACCGACAGGATCACGCCGAAGTGCGGCACCGGCACCGCGTGCCCGTCCACCTCGTTGTGCGCGCGCACAACCCGTGGCGCCAGATGGGTGACGAACTGGTGGCCGTGCAGGTTCCAGTCGATCCACGCGTCCGCGCTGCGGCCCTGGGCGCAACCGAGGAGGTCGCCGTAGAAAACGCTGGCGGCGGCCAGGTCGTCGACCGGGACGGCGAGGTGGAACCGACGCAGAGCAGGCATGTACGAATGTTAACGAACAAGTGGCCTACTGAACACGCTCTGAACCCACCCCAGGTGACTAGGGTTGGCCCATGCGCTTCGGACTCTTCGTGCCCCAGGGCTGGCGGTTGGACCTCGCGGGCATCGAACCACGCAACCAATGGCAGACCATGCTCGACGTGGCGCGCGCCGCCGAGGACGGCCCGTTCGAGTCGATCTGGGTGTACGACCATTTCCACACCGTGCCGATGCCCACCGACGAGGTGACGCACGAGGCGTGGTCGCTGATGGCGGCGCTGGGCGCGGCGACCAGCCGGGTCCGGCTCGGCCAGATGTGCACCTGCATGGGATACCGCAACCCCGCCTACCTGGCGAAGGTCGCGGCGACGATCGACATCGTGTCCGGCGGCCGGGTCGAGATGGGCATCGGCGGCGGCTGGTACGAGCACGAGTGGCGGGCCTACGGCTACGGCTTTCCCACCGCGGGCGAGCGCCTGGGCCAGCTGGACGAGGGCGTGCAGATCATGCGTCAGCTCTGGACCACCGGCACTGCCACGCTGGATGGCAAGTACTACCAGGTGGACGGCGCGATCGGCCGGCCGCTGCCGTTGCAGGAGGACGGCATCCCGCTGTGGATCGCCGGCGGTGGCGAGAAGAAGACGCTGCGGATAGCGGCCAAGTACGCGCGGTACACCAACTTCCTCGGCTCGGCCGAGGTGTTCGCGCACAAGTCGGAGATCCTCGCCGCGCACTGCAAGGACGTCGGCACCGACTTCGACGCGATCACCCGCTCGTCCAACTACAACGTGGTGATCGGCCAGACCGAGAAGGACGTACAGGACCGGCTGGCCTGGATCCGCTCGCACTACGAACCGCTGCTGCCGGCCGAGGTGGTCGAGTCGGCGATGAAGCAGTTCAACGACGGCCAGCTCACCGGCACGCCGGAGCAGCTCGTGGAGCAGTTGACCGAGATGCGCAAGCTGGGCCTCACCTACGCGATCACGTACTTCCCCGAGGCGGCCTACGACCGTTCGGGCATCGAGCTGTTCGCCAAGGAGGTCGTGCCGGCACTGGCCGACTGAGAAAGTTCCGTTCGCCCGATCCCTGTCGGATCGTGCGTACAGCTGAATACCTGACGTTGACGTCAGGGTCGATACGATCGCTGTGCACCGCCGGCACCCTGCCGGCGGTGACGGCTGAGGAGCGGCAATGGCGGTGACACAGGCGCCCACGGCACATGACGCCGTGGGCGGGCGGGGGCTGCCCTACAAGTGGATCGCGCTGTCCAACACGACACTGGGCGTGTTGATGGTGACGATCAACCAGTCGATTCTGCTGATCTCGCTTCCCGCGATCTTCCAGGGCATCAACCTCAACCCGTTGGCCCCGTCGAACACGAGCTACTTCCTCTGGGTGTTCATGGGCTTCCTGCTGGTCACCGCCGTACTGGTGGTGAGCCTGGGCAGGGTCGGCGACATGTACGGCCGGGTGAAGATGAACAACCTCGGCTTCGCCATCTTCACGGCGTTCTCGATCCTGTTGTCCGTCACGTACTTCACCGGTGTCACGGCGGCGATCTGGATCATCGTGATGCGGGTGTTCCAGGGTGTGGGCGGCGCGTTCCTGTTCGCCAACTCCAGCGCCATCCTGACCGACGCGTTCCCGGAGAACGAGCGCGGCAAGGCGATGGGCATCAACGGCATCGCGGCGGTGTCCGGCTCGTTCATCGGTCTGATCCTGGGTGGCGTGCTGGCGCCGATCGAGTGGCGCCTGGTGTTCCTGGTGTCGGTGCCGTTCGGCCTGTTCGGCACGATCTGGGCGTACCTGAAGCTCAAGGACAACGGCATCCGCATCCCGGCGAAGGTCGACTGGCTGGGCAACGCCACGTTCGCCATCGGCCTGATCGCGGTGCTGTCCGGGATCGTGTACTCGCTGCTCCCCTACGGCGGCCACCCCACCGGTTGGACCAATCCGTGGGTGCTGCTGGCCGTGTTCGGCGGCATCGGCGTGCTCGGCCTGTTCGTCTGGATCGAGACGAAGGTGGCACAGCCGATGTTCCGGCTGGGGCTGTTCAAGATCCGGGCGTTCACCACGGGCAACATCGCCGGTCTGCTCGGCGCGCTGGGCCGAGGCGGCATCCAGTTCATGCTGATCATCTGGTTGCAGGCCATCTGGTTGCCGCAGCACGGTTACAGCTTCAGCCAGACCCCGCTGTGGGCCGGTATCTACATGGTGCCGCTGACCATCGGCTTCCTCATCGTCGGCCCGCTGTCCGGTGTGCTGTCCGACCGGTACGGCGCCCGCGCGTTCGCCACGGTCGGCCTGATCATCTCCGGTGGCGCGTTCCTGCTGCTGGAACTGCTGCCGATCAACTTCAGCTACATCTGGTTCGCGCTGCTGATCTTCATGTTCTCGGTGGGCATGGGCCTGTTCTTCTCGCCCAACCAGGCCGCGGTGATGAACTCGCTGCCGGCCGACCAGCGCGGTGCGGGCGCCGGCATGCTGAACACGTTCCAGAACTCGGCGACCGTGCTGTCGATGGGCCTGTTCTTCACCATCGTCACCCTGGGCCTGGCCGCCGACCTGCCCACCCACCTGTTCAGCGGGTTGGTGGCGGCGGGCGTGGACCCGGCGTCGGCACGGACGGTGGCCGACGAACCGCCGATCGGCAGCCTGTTCTCCGCCTTCCTGGGCTACAACCCGATCCAGGAACTGCTCGGCCCGACGGGCGCGTTGCAGCACCTGGCGCCGCAGCAGGCGGCGTTCATCACCGGCCGGTCGTTCTTCCCGAGCCTGATCGCCGAGCCGTTCCAGCACGGCCTGCGGTTGGCGTTCGACTTCGCCGCCGGTGCCACGGTGATCGCGGTGATCGCGTCGGCGCTGCGCGGCCGTCGCTACCTGCACACCAACGCCCCCGAGCCGGTGCTGGCCGAACTGGCGGACGGCGCCGCGGGCAGCGCGGAGCGGGTCGGCCTGGAGACCGGCGTCGACACGACGGACTCGCCGGCCGGCTGAGACCGTGACCGTGGGATCGGAGGACCGTCTGCTGGGCATCGGTGCCGCTGCCCAGCAGGCGGGCGTGTCGGAACGCGCGCTGCGCTACTACCAGCAACTCGGCCTGCTCGCGCCGATGTGCACGGCGGGCGGGCTGCGCCGGTACTCGGACGCGGACCTGGCCCGGGTGGCGCACATCCGGGAGTTGCAGACGCTGCTCGGGTTGAACCTGGACGAGATCGCGGCGGTGCTGCGCGACGAGGACCGGGTCGCCGAGATCAAGGCCGCCTACCACGACCACCGCACCGGCGCCGGTGAACGGCGGGAGCTGGTGCGCGAGTCGCTGGCCATCCACGCCACGCTGCGCGCCCAGGTGCAGGCGAAACGGGCCGCGCTGGACGACTTCCTGGCCGACCTGGACCAACGGCTGGCCCGCATCGCCGATACTCTGGCCGACCTGGACGCCGCCTCGGCGGACTAGGAACACCGGGGAGGACCGCCTTGCCGATCACCGTGCGAACGGCGACCGAGGCCGACGTGGCCGCGATCGTCGACGTCGGCCGCCGAACCTGGCCCGCCACGTACGAACCGTTCACCGGCCCGGAGTATGTCGCCCGCGGCCTGGCCCGCTGGTGGTCGGACGAGGCCATCCGCCGGGGCCTGCCGCGCACCCTGATCGCCGAGGATGCCACCGGGACGGTCCTCGGCATGGCCGGCCACGCACCCGACGGCGACGTCCTGATCCTGTGGAAGCTGTACGTGCTGCCCGAGGCTCAGGGCACCGGCGCCGGATCGGCGTTGCTGCACCGGGTGATCGCCGACGCGAGCGGCCGCTACACCGCCGTCCGCCTGGAGTACCTGGACGGCAACGACCACGCTGCCGCGTTCTACGAACGCCACGGGTTCGCGTTCCTGAAGCGGGAGCCCGAGCCGGAGGGCGGTCCGGACGCCATCTGGCTCGAACACCCCCTGCCGGCGAAGGAGACCCCGTGAAGCTGGACAAACTGGACGTCATCACCCTGTTCGTGGACGACGTCCCGCGAACGAAGGCGTTCTACCAGGACGTGTTCGGCCTCGACGTGATCTTCGAGGACGCCGACTCCGCCGTGGTCAAACTGGCGAACCTGATCATCAACCTGCTGCGGACCGACAACGCGCCGACGCTGATCGAGCCGTACACCGCCGTGGGCGGCGGGACGCAGGCCAGGTTCCTGCTCACCATCGAGGTCGAGGACGTGGACGCGACGATCGGCGAGTTGGCGCGGCACGGCGTGTCCCTGCTCAACGGCCCGACCGACCGGCCGTGGGGCCGCCGAACCGCGGCCTTCGCCGACCCGGCGGGACACGTGTGGGAGATCGCCCAGCTCATCGGCTGACCGGCGGCAACGCGACCACCGGTGCGGGACGTCGCCGCGGTCGAGTACCCGATGGCGGCGTGACTCCGCAGGTCACAGCAGCATCCAGCGCCCCATGGTCGGCGCGGTGCCGACCAGGCATTCGACGTCGGTGGGGAAGCCGGCCAGGGCATGGCCGGTCAGGCGCAGGTGGCCCTCCAGGCACACCAACTCGTCAAGCCGTGCACCGACCAGGATGAGCGGCGAGAACCGCTCCCCCGCCGCGATCGCCCGGGCGGCCGCCTCGAACCGATCATTCGGTACGCCGAACGCCCGGACGCCCGCCCTGATCCGCCGGGCGGCGTCGGCCGGTAGGCGGCTGCCGCCCGACAGTTCCTCCCAGTAGGAATAGTCCATGTAGCGCACCCGGGCCAGCTCCTCGGCGGACAGCACCACCCTGACCCAGCTGACCTCGGTGGGGAAGTCCTGGAACAGCTCGCGGTTCTCGCCGTACCCTCGGGTCGCGGCGAGCACCGCACGACGTGCGGCGTTGGCTTCGGCGTCGGCGAGGTCCGGATGGGTGAGCAACCGCTCGGGCCGGCCGAGGGTCATCAGCTGGGACCGGAGGTCCGCGCCGAACCGCCGGCTGGTCAGCTCGCCGTGCAGGAAACCGGCGACCATCTCGTCCTCGCCGATCCCGCCCAGTACACGCATGCCGATCAGCGGGCCAGTCGCCGTTCGGCGATGTCCAGGTAGTGGTCGACCAGTGTCAGGTTGGGCTGGCCGGCCAGCAGTCGCTTGCTGCGCAACAGATAGTCCCGCGCGACGGTGGCCGCGCGGTCCGGACCGACCGGCAGCCGGTGGCCGGTGTCCAGCAGGCCGGCGATGTCCGGGCTGACCACGGCAAGGGTGCCGAGATGGCGCAGGCAGCGGGCCTCGCCCTGTTCCTCACCCAGGTCCCGGTACAGCGCCAGCGCCTGCTGCCAGCGCGCCACGGCGTGCGGTGCGTTGCCACCGCGGATCGCGGCGACGCCCTGCAGTTCCACGATGTGCGCCGCGCCGCTGAGATCCGCGCAGGCTCCGGCGAGCATCTCCGCGCCGTCCAGGAACTCCAGCGCGGCGAACAGCCGGTGGTGCAGGTCCGCGCCGCCGACCCTGTGCTGTTCCAGCGCGACGGCGGCCAGGTTGACCAGGACGCACAGGCGGCCGGACAGGTCGTCCTCGGGGACCAGGGCCAGGGCCCGGTGCAGTTCGGCCTCGGCGGCCTGCAACCGTTCCACGGCGGCGGGCTGGTCGTGGTCGACGGCGGCGGCCCGGTCGAACTCGATCAGGCCGCGTTCGTGGTGCCAGCGGGCACGCAGCGCGGGGCCCGCCGGGTGGCGGGCGGTGCGGTCGTCCGGTTCGGCGGCACCGATGGACTGGTCGGCCAGGTCCAGGTGGGTGCCGATGCGATGGGCGGCCGCGGTGCGCAGCGCGGCCAGCCGGACCAGGGCGTCGCGACCGGTCGACTCGGCCAGTACGGCCAGCCCACGGCTGGTGCGGACCAGGCCATCGGACTGGAGTTCCCTGATGTACCAGACGTCCAGGGCGTCCGCGATCTCCGCCAGATCGTCCACAAGGGACTCAGGTGGCTGGGCGTCGTCGCGCCAGTCGGTGAGCAGGGCGCGCAGCAGCGGCTCCTCCTGGTGCAGCCACACGGTGGCTGGGCGGGCCGCGTTGACCGCACGCAGCGCAGCCGACCAGCGGGCCGCCTGGGTGGCGTAGTGGCGGACCAACCGGGCGACGGCCGTCCACACCTCGTCGGGCACCGGCCGCGCCTCGACCCGCTGGTGCGCCACCCGCACCTCCTCCGGCAACCGGAACCGGCCCGGCGGCGACTCCTGGACCACGCCCGCCTGGCACAACTCGTCCACCGGGTCGTGGTAGCCGGGGCCGTCGACGGGCGGTGCCAGGGTGTCCAGGGCTTCGCGGTCCAGGCCGGTCACCGGGAGTACGGCCAGCGCGCGGATCAGGTCGTTGGCGTGCGGGGACAGTGTGTGCTCCATCAGTTCGGGCAGCACGGCCCGCCACATCGCGACGAGCGGCGCCACGCCGGACGTGTCGTCCAGCAGCGAGCCGAACGACCACGGCCGGTTGCCCGTGGTGCGCACCAGCCGGGCGATCTCGCGCACCGCCCGTGGCCGGCCGCGGAATGTGCCGAGCAGGTCCTCGACCTGGTCGGACCGGTCGCCGAGCAGGTCGCGGCGCAGGCCGCGCATCGTGCCGGCGATCCGCCGTAGCCAGTTCTCGTCCAGTTCGTCGGACAGGATCGCTCGCATCGCCGACAGGTGCAGCGGTTCGACGGGCACGACCCTGGTGGGTTCGACGGCCGCGGCCACCGGCCGGTCACCGGCGACGACCAGTACCGGCAACCGGCCGCCGCTGGGCCACGCCCTGGTCAGCCACGACACCTGGTCGGCGTGGAACACGTTGTCCAGCAACAACACCGTGGCCCGCTCGCGCATCGCGCCGAGCAACCGCTCCGCGGCGGCGGCCAGCACCGGTCGGGTCTCGTCGGCGGGCTCGTCCAGGTTGAACGTGGACATCAGGCGGCCGGCGACCGCGCGGGCGCCGGGCGGTTCGGTGGACGACTGGCCACGCAGGTCCACCCACACGACGGCGTCGGCGCCGTCGATGCCGGCGTCGGCGAGGAACTTCGCCACCACCTGGTTGGCCACCGACGACGTGCCGACGTCCCGTGGCCCGGCCAGCACCACGATGCCCCGGAACCGCAGCGCGTCCAGTGCCTGCTCGATCTCCCGTTCCCTGCCGTGCAGCCTGACCTGGAACCGGTACCAGACCGGCAGTCGCACCGGCTCCGGCGGTTCGTCCGGCGGCGCCTGCGGCGGGAGCCGCGGCGGTGCGGGCCTGGGCCGTCGCCGCTCGATGACGAACAGGACCGCCAACAGCACGCCGACGACCACGACCAGCACGATCACCACGATGGCCACGTTGGCCGACAGCCACTTCCCGAGTGACGTGTCGGAGAAGGCGTTGGCGAACGTATTGCTGAACAGTTCGGGCAACAGCACTGCGGCCAGGCCGATGAGCAGGCGGCGCGACCAGGGTGACCGCCGGACCGGTGGGTCCGGCTGGCGTGGCTCGTCCGGCGCGGTCACCGGGACACTCCCCCGGTGAGGCCGGCGACCACTCGCCGCCAGGTGACCAGCAGGACCACCACCGGCACCACGGCGGACACCACGGCACCCGCCGCCACCGGCGCGGCCGACGTGGCGAACTGGCGGGCCTCACCGCGCAGCACCAGGGTCAGCGGGCTGGCCTCCGGGCCGCTGATCAGGAAGCCGACCGCGAAGTCGTTCCACACCAACACGAACTCCAGCACCACGACGGCGATCAGCGTGGGCCGCGCGTGTTCCCACGCCCAGGCCAGCACCGAGCCGGACCGGCCGGGGTCGGCCGGGTCGGGTCGCAGCGCGGGCGCCGACGCGAACGCCCACCGCAGCACCAGCACCGCGAACGGCGCGCCCACGGCGGCGTGCACCAGGGCGAGCGGCAGCTGGGAACCACCCAGCCTGGCGTGTGCGAACAGTTGTTCCAGCGGTGCGGCGTACATCTGCACGGGTGCGACGGCCAGGACGGCGAGCACCGGGGTGGCGGCCCTGGTCAGCCAGCGCGGCAGGCCACCCCGGGCCAGCACGTAGGCGGCCGGCACGGCGACCACGACGACCAGCGTGGTGGCGGTCACGGCCACCACGAACGTGTCCAGTACCGCGCCCCAGATCCCGGCCTCGGACACCTCGGCGAGCGCGCCGAGACTCAGTCCGTCGTGGCCGCTGTGCCACCAGCCGAAGATGCCGGCGTCGCGCGGGCTGCGCAGCGCGGTCGCCAGCAGCGACACCGCCGGGTACACCCACACGGCGATGATCAACACGCCCAGCGCCCACAGGCCGCGCCGAGGCCACGTCCGGGTGACTGTCACGTCGTCGTCCGGTGGTGGGGTCTCACGCGGCGCCGGGCGGTAGCGCAGGCCGCGCAGGCAGGCGAGGGCGACCACGACGAGCAGCGCGTACAGGATCACGGCCAGCGCGGCGGGCCGGCCGGTGTCCGACGACGACGTGGTGAGCTGCCACCACCGGGTGGCCAGCACGTCGGTGCCGGCGCGGCCGGGATCGGGCACCACCATCAGGACGAGGTCGAACATCCGCACGGCGGCGACCACCATGGTCAGCAGCACCACGGCGAACACCGGGCGGAGCATGGGCAGCACGATGCCGCGCAGCCGCCGGTAGTGGCTGACCTCCTCGACGGCCGCGACACGCATGATGTCGGCCGGGATGGCGTCCAGGCCGGCGCGGAACAGCGAGACCACGAAACCCAGCCAGGACCAGGCGAACGCGGAGATCAGCACCAGCCAGACCAGGCCGGAGCCCAGCCACGCCGGTTGGCCGCCGCCGACCGCGCCGAGCAGTGCGTTGACGGTGCCGCGCTGGCGGGCCTGGTCGAAGATCAGCCGGAACACGGCGCCGACGACGAGGGAGGACATGCCCAGCGGCACGACGAGGACCAGCAGCAGTGACCGCCACACCTGCCGAACCCGTTGGGACAGCAGGGCGATCGCCAGTCCGATGAGGACCAGGAACAGGGCGGCCAGCGCCCACAGCGCGCTGTGCCCGAGGGCGGACCAGGCCGCGCCGGAGGTGAGGATCGCGCCGTAGTTGCCCAGACCGATGCCGGCGGCGGTGCGCAGCGAGTACCAGATGGTGACCAGGATCGGCAGGGCCAGTACGGCGGAGACGGCCAGCGCGACGACCCGTCCCGGATGCCGCGACCCCGGCCGGCGGGGTTGCCCCGGCACCAGCGCCCCGGCCATCTCCCGCACGGCGACCTCGATCCGCAACGGCACATCGCCGCCCGCCGCGGTGGGGGCCCGCACCCGAGGATCCTCAACGGCCTCCCGGCCCGGTTCAGCGGCCATGGTCTTCCTCGATCTCGCGCATCCGCGACCCGGCCGTCCAGGCCGCGTCGGCCACCCGGTCGCCGCCGCCGTCGCCGACGGTCCGCAGGAAGTCCTCCAACACCTGGAACAGCGCCCCACTCCCGCCCAACGACCCCAACTCGTCCGACAGGTCAAAGGCGAAGGGGCTCTGCGACACCTGCGTCACCAACGGGTCCACCACCTGTTTGTAGAACCCGGGCGGTGTCTGCCGGTTGGCTGCGATGAAGCCGCCGTGCCCGGTGATCCACGGCAGCGGCGCCCGGGGGCCGGCCAGCCACCGCACCAGTGCCGTCGCCCCCGCGCTCACCGGCCGCGGCAGCACGGCGATGTCGGCGCCGATCACCAGCGGATGCCCACCGGGAAACCCGGTCCGGCCGGCGACCAGGTCCGGGTCACCGCGGCCGGGCGCGGTCCCGTCGACCACCGGGAAGGGCACCACGGCGTACTCGGCGGGCGGTTGGCGGAACTCCGCCACGATGGGCGCGGCGAAGTCGGCGGACACCACCATGGCGGCGTTGTGGTAGCCGAACACCTCGACCACGGAATCGGGGTACTGCAAGGCAAGCGTGCGGTCCACACCGCCGGACAGCGCCCCGCGCACCGACAACATCCCGCCGAACAGGCGCAACGCCTGGTTGAACTCCGGCCCCTCCCACAACGCGGCGGGCGGGTCGGGCCGGGCCAGTTGCTCGTAGACGAACGGGTGGCAGCCGCGCAGCACGTTGGCGAAGAAGGTGGTCAGCGGCCAGCCGTCGCCGGCACCGATGGCCAGGGGCGCGATGCCGTGGTGAATGAGGACGTCGTTGGTGTGCAACCATTCCGACCAGGTGGCGGGGACCCGCACCCGCAGCCGGTCGAAGACGTCCTTGCGGTACCAGAGCGCCGACTGGTTGGCGACCTTGAACGGCAGACCGTAGGGCACCGCGGGGCCGCCGGGCCGCTCCGGCTGCCACACCAGATCGCGCCACGCGGGCGAGAGCCAGTCGTCGCGCCACACGCCGCCGGGCAACGGCGCCAGGCGGTCCAGGTTCTCCGCGACCAGGCCGGGCCGGGGCAGCAGCACGACGTCCGGGCGGCCGTTCACCTGGGAGGACACGGCGTCGGCGATGCCGTCGCCGAGCGGGATCACGTCGACCTCGTACTGGTGGTTGCGGCGGAACTCGTCCAGTACGGCCTGGAACGCGGCCAGTTCGGCGTCGCTCCAGCTGACCGCGACCCGCACCAGGTTGACCGCGAGCAGGTCGTCGACCACGCCGCAGGCGGCCAGCAGCGGGACGGCCGCCGCTAGGGCGCCCGCACGCAGGACCGTCCGCCGGTCAGTCGGCACGGCGGTGGTCCCCGGTGCCGCCCCGGGACACGAGCGGACGCGAGTCGAAGCCCAGCGCCCTGTCCCTGCTGGGCACGATGAGCAGGGTCGCGACGCCGCCGAGCAGATCGGGGGTGCGTGGTTCGGCGTGGGTGACGGGGCCGGGGCGGACCTGGTAGCCGCGCCACGCGCTGGCCAGCAGCGCGCCCCAGGTGGGCAGGTCGGCCTCGTCCTCCAGGACCAGCGCGTCCGGTCGGGCGCGCAGGGCCCTGGCCAGACCGGTCATCCTGCGGCGGCCGGCGGGGATCTCGTGCGGGTGCCGGTCCAGTAGGCCGTCCAGGCCGAAGCCGGCGGCCTTGGCCCGCACCTCATGGTCGACGTCGTCGGGAATCCGCCGATGCCTGCCCGGCGTGGAAAGGATGTTCTCCAGCACGGTGAGATGGGGCAGCAACGCGCCGTCGGAGGGCACCAGCCGCACCCGGCCGCCGGCCGGGCCGGTGACGGTGACCTGGTCGGGCCGGGGCGTGACACCGGTGACGGCGTCGGCGACCGCGTGCGCCACCGACCGCTTGCCGATCACCACGGCCCTGACCCGTCCGATGGGCACCCGCAGGGACAACGGCCTGGACAGCCCGGCCAGGTCGAGCCCGGCGACCGAGATGCCGAACCCCGCGTCCACCTCGACGGGCGGCATCGCCCAGACCCCCTTCCGCGGCAGTTCGTCCGATTACCTTAGCGACTTCTGCTCGTCGCCGTGGGTCACGGGCTCCGGTGCCACCGGAAATGGGCTGCGCCGCCGAATCAGCGCACGGCCAGCGGCGGGGTGGCCACCCGCAGGTGCCGGTCGGCCCACGCCGGCCACGGGCGGCGCTCGGCCGGGAGAACGTCGGCCAGGGCGATCATGGCGTCGCGGGCGGTCATCCGCTCGTCGGGTTCGGGTTCGAGCAGGCCGGTGACGATCGGGCGCAGTTGCGGCGGCAGCGCGTCGGGGCCGGAGTCCGGGCCGGTCGCCTCGCCGGTGAGCGCCTCGTACAGGATCGAGCCGACACCATAGCAGTCCATTGTGGACGATATCGGGCGGCACGCTTCCTGTTCCGGCGCCGCGTAACCGGCGGTGCCGACCGGTCGGCCGGCGGGCTGCGGCGCGCCGATCAGTCGGGCCGAGCCGAAGTCGATGACCACCGGGCGGCCGTCGCGCAGGACGACGTTCTCCGGCTTGAGGTCCAGGTGCGCGAGCCCCCTGCGGTGCAGGTCGATGAGCACGGCGAGCACCTGGGTGCCCAGCATCGCCACCTCGGCCGGCGGCATCGGCCCGACGCGGTCGAGCTCCTCGTCCAGTGCGGGACCGTCGACATACTCCATCACCAGGTGCGGCACGGCGTCCTCGGTGCTGTCGGCGATCAGGCGCGGCATCGCGGGGTGCGTGGCGCCGGACAGCGCGACCGACTCCCGGTGCAGCGCGCGGACCGCCCTGGGGTGGCTGGCCAGGTGTGGCCGGGCCAGTTTCACCACCACCGGGCACCACGGGTCGGTCGACCACGCCAGCCACGTCTCGCAGCGCAGGCCGACACCGAGCTGGCACACGGCGAGCGCGCCGCCGGGCATGCGCTGGCCCTCGTCGTAGCTCCACATGGGCTGGCCGTCGTCGTCGAGTTCGTACGTCTCGTCCATGTCGTCGTCTCCAGAAAGGTGCCTGGCGGCCCACCGCCGTAACGGTGGGCCGCCAGGCTGATGTCACCCGCGGGAGCGGCTGCGCGAGCGCGAACGGCTCCGGCTGCGGCCACGACCCCGACCGCGGCCTCCGTGGTGCGACATCGGGCCCTTGATCTCGATCATGGTGCCCATCTCCCTTCCTTTCATGCCCGGCCCAGTGCCGGAACGGGTTCTTCTGACCTGCTCAGCGTCACCACGCGGTCGGCGATCGCGGCGAGGTCTCGGTCGTGGGTGATCAGCAGGACGGTGCGGTCGAGGGTGGAGGCCTGAACGGCCTGCATCACCGAGTCGGCCGAGTGGGCGTCCAGGCCGGCGGTGGGTTCATCCAGCAGCAGGATCGGTGCGCG
>DASXCQ010000051.1:0-9601 GCA_036491115.1 Pseudonocardiaceae bacterium | reverse complement strand
GATCTGGCCCTCGACGGCCTGCGGGTTGAGCGCCCTGCCGACATCCTGCACCGTCGCGATCTCGACGAGCCGCACGAGCCCGAGCTCGCGATCGACGTCCACGACGGCGCGGTGCGCCGAGTAGGCGTAGGCGAGGTGCGCGTCGCCCTGTCCGGTCACGGCGTCGAGCGGGCTCGTCGGTCGGTGGTGGTGCTCGAACGTCTCCTCGACGGCCTCGTCGCCGAGCAGCTCGGCGAGCCCGATCGCGCCGCTGCCGTCGGTGCGGCGCACCTCGCCGCCGGCGAGCGCGAGCTCGCCCGGCCCGAGCCGCAGCGTCGCGCGGGCGACGACGCGATCGCGCACGGCCCGGCAGGCGTACATCACGGCGCCGCCCGTCATCCAGGTCTGGCGCGAGGCCGACGAGGAGCCCGCCGAGCCGACCGCCGTGTCCGCCGGCACGACGACGACGCGCTGCACCCCGAGCTCGGTGCGCGCGATCTGGCCCTGCAGCGTGACGAGCCCCTGCCCGACCTCGGCGCCCGCGGTGTGCACCTCGGCCTGCGGCTCGCCGGCCACGATCGACAGGCGCACGCGCGCCGTCGAGTAGTCGTCGAAGCCCTCGGAGAACCCGATGTTCTTGAAGCCGACGGCGTAGCCGACGCCGCGGCGGACGCCCTCGCCGTGCGTCGTGTTGCCGGCGCCGCCCGGCAGCTCGATCACGTCAGCACCCACGCGCTCGTCCGGTAGGGCCATCGCCTGCAGCCGCTCGAGCAGCTCGGCGACGGGCGTCGGCCCCTCGACCGCCTGGCCGGTCGGCAGCCGCGAGCCCTCGACCATGGCGTTCCGCACCCGCAGCTCGACCGGATCGAGCCCGCAGGCCTCGGCGAGCCGGTCCATCTGCGACTCGTAGGCGAAGCACGTCTGCACCGCGCCGAAGCCGCGCATCGCCCCGCACGGCGGGTTGTCCGTGTACACGACGTAGCTGTCGATCCGCGCGTTCGGGCAGACGTACGGGCCGACGGCGAAGCAGGCGGCGTTCGCGACGACGGCGCCCGAGCTCGAGGCGTACGCGCCGCCGTCGAGCACGATCCGCGCGTGGATGAACACGAGCTTGCCCTCGCGGGTCGCGCCGTGGGTGTACTGCATGCGCGCCGGGTGACGGTGGACGTGGCCGAAGAACGACTCCTCGCGGTTGTAGACCACCCTGACCGGGCGCCCGGTGTGGAGGGCGAGCATGCAGGCATGGATCTGCATCGACAGATCCTCGCGACCGCCGAACGCCCCGCCGACGCCGCTCGTCGTCAGGCGCACCTTCTCGGGCGGCAGGTCCAGGCTCAGCGCGAGCTGGTCGCGGTCGACGTGCAGCCATTGCGTGGCGATGTAGAGGTCGACGCCGCCCTCGCCGTCCGGGACGGCGAGGCCCGACTCGGGACCGAGGAACGCCTGGTCCTGCATGCCGACCTCGTAGTCACCGGTGACCACCACGTCGGCCCGCGCCCGCGCCGCCTCGACGTCACCGTGCCGGATCGGCACGTGCCGCACCACGTTCCCGCCCGGATGCAGGTCCGGTCCGGCACCGGCCACGGCCGCGTGGGCGTCGGTCAGCGGCGGCAGTTCGGTGTAGTCGACGGTGATCCGCGCCAGGGCCCGGCGGGCCGTCTCCGGATGGTCGGCCGCCACCAGCGCGACCGGTTCACCCTGGTAGCGCACCACGTCCACGGCGAGCACCGGCTGGTCGGCGTGTTCCAGGCCGTACAGGTTGGTGCCCGGCACGTCCGCGTGAGTGAGCACCGCGTAGACACCGGGCAGCTTCAGCGCCTCGGTGATGTCGACCCGGCGGATCCGCGCGTGCGGGTGCGGGCTGCGCAGCGTGGCGCCCCAGATCATGTCCTCGTGCCACAGGTCGGACGAGTAGGCGAACTCGCCGCGCGCCTTCAGCGCGCCGTCCGGGCGCCGCGGGCTGGTGCCCACACCATCCGATGTGGCCAGTCGGTCGGTTGCCGACCCGGTCATGCCCCCTCCCTCCCGATCAGCATCCGGTGGGCGGCGTTCAGGTCGTTGGTGATCTGTCCGGTGTCCGCGGTGACCAGGTCGCCACCGCTGACCACCGGCCGGCCGCCGACCAGCAGCAGTTCCAGCGGTGCCGGCGGGCCGAGCACGAGCGCGGCCACCGGATCGGTGATGCCGGCGTGCGCCAGGCCGTCCATCCGCCACACCGCGATGTCGGCCAGCTTCCCCGGCTCCAGCGAGCCCAGTTCCGCCGACCGGCCGAGGCAGTGGGCACCGCCCCGGGTGGCCAGCCACAGTGCCTGGCGCGGGCCGAGCGCGGCCGCACCGCCGCCGAGCCGCGCGAACAGCACGGCCTGGTGCATCTGTTCGGCCAGCCCACCCGACTCGTTGGAGGCGCCCCCGTCCACGCCGAGCCCGACGGCAGCACCGGCCCGCAACAGGTCGGCCACCGGCGCGATGCCGGCGCCCAGCCTGCCGTTGGACGTGGGGCAGTGGGCGACACCGGTGCCGGTCGCGGCGACCCTGGCCACCGCGTCCGCGTCGAGATGCACGCCGTGCGCCAGCCACACGTCGTCGCCGAACCAGCCCAACCGCTCCGCGTACTCGGCCGGCGTGCAGCCGAACTCGCGCCGGCACTGCTCGTCCTCGTCGGCGGTTTCGGCCAGGTGGGTGTGCATGCGGACCCCTGCCCGGCGCGCCAGTTCCGCCGCGCCGGTCATCAGCCGGTCGGTGACGGAGAACGGCGAGCACGGCCCGACCGCCACCCGCACCATCGCGTCGTCTGCCGGGTCGTGGTACTTCGCGATCGCAGCCTCGGTGCCGGCCAGTGCCTCGTCGGTGTCCTCGACGATGTTGTCCGGCGGCAGGCCGCCGTCCGACTCACCCCGGTCCATCGAGCCGCGCACCAGGTGCAGCCGGGTGCCGACCCTGGCGGCCGCCCCGACCACCGCTCCCGCGAGGTCGCCGCCGTCGGCCGGGAAGACGTAGTGGTGGTCGGCCACCGTGGTGCAGCCGGTCAGCGCGAGCCGGGCGAGCCCCGCGGTCGCGGCGGCGTGCGTGACGCCCGCGTCCAGCCTGCCCCACACCGGATACAGCTCGACCAGCCACTCGAACAGCGTCGAGTTCTGGCTCATCCCACGGGTGGCCCACTGGTAGAGGTGGTGGTGGGTGTTCACCAGGCCGGGCGTGACGAGACAGCCGCTCGCGTCCACCACCGAGGCGCCGGGCAGGTCCGGTGCCGGTCCCGGTCCGACGGCGGTGATCCGGTCGCCGTCGACGACGACGTGCCCGGTCGGGTGTTCCGTGCCGTCGTTGTCCACTGTGGCCAGTGCGGCGTTGGCGATGACGATCATGCCCGCACCTGTGCCGCGGCCTGCCGTACCGCGTCCAGGATCTTCTCGTATCCGGTGCAGCGGCACAGGTTCCCGGCCAGCGACTCGCGGATCTCCTCGTCGCTGGGATCCGGCACGCGGTGCAGCAGGTCGTGGGTCGCCACGATCAGGCCCGGCGTGCAGAACCCGCACTGCACCGCGCCCGCCGCGACGAACGCCTCCTGGACCGGGTCCAGTGCGTCGCCGTCGGCCAGACCTTCCACGGTCCGCACCTCGCGGCCCTCCGCCTGGCCGGCCGCGACCAGGCACGCGCACACCGGGGTGCCGTCCAGGTACACCGTGCACGACCCGCATTCGCCCTGCTCACAGGCGTTCTTCGAGCCGGGCAGGCCGAGCCGCTCGCGCAGCACGTACAGCAGGCTCTCGCCGGCCCATACGTCGTCCGCCGTTCGGTGTTCCGAGTTCACCGTCACGTTCAGGCGCATGCCGGCCAGTCCCCTTCCCGGTAGTCCTGCCATGCCCAGCCCAGCGTCCGCCGGGCCAGCACCGCCAGCGCGTGCCTGCGGTAGTCGGCGCTGCCCCGCACGTCGTCGATCGGCGCCGCCGCCGACGCGACCAGTTCGCCGAACCGGCGGACGACGGCGTCCGGCAGCGGCCCGGGCGACTCCCATCGGTGGTGCTCCGCCAGTTCGCCGGACAGGAACGCCTCGGCGTCTGCGGCATGCCTCGGGGTGGGCGCCGCGGAGCCGATCGCGGCACCCACCCGCCCCTCGGTCGGATCAAGGGAAAGCCCGAACGCGCACACCGCGATCACCATCGCGTTGCGCGTCCCGACCTTCGAGAACTGCTGCGGCCCCCGGGCGGGGGCCAGGTGCACCGCGGCGATCAACTCGTCCGGTGCCAGGACGTTGCGCTTCACCCCGGTGTAGAACTCGGCGATCGGGACGGTCCTGGTCCCGCGTACCGAGGCCACCTCGACGTCGGCGTCGCAGGCCAGCAGCGCCGGGTGGGCGTCACCGGCGGGGGAGGACGTGCCCAGGTTGCCGCCGACCGTGCCCCGGTTGCGGATCTGCGGCGAGCCGACCGTGCGGCTGGCCATCGCCAGGCCGGGCAGCCGCGCGCCCAACTCGGTGATGATCCGGGTGTACGGCACGCCCGCACCCAGCCGGATGTGGTCGCCCACCGGCCCCCACTCGGCCAGTTCGGCGACGCGGGTGAGGTCCAGCAGCGCGGGTGGGCGGCGGTGGTCGAAGTTCAGCTCGACCATCACGTCCGTGCCGCCCGCGATCGGCACGGCGTCCGGGTGCTCGGCCTTGGCCGCCAGCGCGTCGGCCCAGGTGCCGGGGCGTAGGAACTCCACCCACCGCCTCCTCTCGTCGTGAGCCAGTACACGGCAAGCCTGGTCGGGCGGGCTACGGCCGCGCCACACGAAAGCACCCTGCGATACCGCCGCCGGTTT
The DNA here is from genome assembly GCA_036491115.1 of Pseudonocardiaceae bacterium. GTDB lineage: Bacteria > Actinomycetota > Actinomycetes > Mycobacteriales > Pseudonocardiaceae > DATEPR01. Next base: position 4,822 of record DASXCQ010000051.1, on the reverse strand, counting down.
GGAGGTTCATCCAAAGTCGAGGTTCTAGACTCGGCCGATGGTCTCGGTGCACACCGTGCTGGACATGCCGGAACTGCGGTTGACCGTCCGCGCCGGTGCGGACCTGCTCGGCCGTGAGATCACCCGGATCTACGGGACCGAACTGTCCGATCCGGGCCGGTTCCTGTCCGGTGGCGAGTTGGTGTTGACCGGGTTGCTGTGGCTGCGCGCCCCGGACGACGTGCCGCCGTTCGTCACGGCCCTGGCCGATCGGGGGGCCGCCGCGCTGGTGGCCTGCGACGCGGACACCGGTGTGATCCCGCCGATGCTGGTCGACGAGTGCGTCCGCCGGGGCGTGCCGCTGCTGGAGGCGTCGGTCGACCTGTCGTTCGCCGACGTCATCGAGCGGGTCGGCATCGCGCTGGCCGCCGAACGCGCCGGCCGCGCGCATCCCGGCCGGCTGATGTCCGCCGCCGCGGGCGGCGCGGAGCTGGGTGAACTGCTCGCCATGGCAGGCGCCGAGTTGGGCGCGCCGTGCTGGGTGCTCACCCCGCTGGGCCGGATCGTCGCGGCCGGCGGCCGGGAACTGGCCGCCGAGCGACTTCCGGTGCTGGTCAGGGAGTTCCTGGCCACCGACGGCCGGGCGCGATTCGTGCGCGGCCCCGACCCGGTCACCCTGCTGCCGGTGCCGGACACCGGCGCTGCCGACGTCACGCGGTGGTTCCTCGCGGTCGGCGGGTCGGTCCGGACCGCCGAACCGAGGGACGAGATCGTCGCCGAACTGGTCGGACTGCTGGGCCTGCAACGCAGGCGCGAACTGGAGGGCAGACGGTTCGCCGACCAGGTCGCGGCCACTGTGCTGGGTGCCGTACTGGCCGGCAACGCCCGGCCGGCGGAGATCGCGGCCACGGCGCTGGCCGGCGGCATCGACCTGCGCCGGCCGCTGCGGGTGCTGGCCGCGTCCGCGCCCGGCGGCCCACCCGGCCGCGCCGCGTCGGTGCTCGCCGAGCTGGTCGCCACCGTGCGGCCCGTCGACCGGCCGGGGCTGGTCGGCGTGGTGGACGGTCAGGCGTACGGGCTGCTGCCGGCGAACAGCGAGTCCGACGCCGACCTGGCCGCTCGGGCCGCCGGTGCGCTGCGGCTGCTGGAACCGGCGCTGGGCGGCGGCCGGGTGGTGGTCGGGATCAGCTCGCTCGCGGCCGCCGACGACCTGCGCGGCGCCGTCCAGGAGGCCAGGCACGCGCGGGAGCTGGGTGAACGGCAGCGTGGCCCGACCCGGGTGGTGGCCGGTGACGAGGTGGCCGTGCACCAGTTGCTGCTGGCCGGCGTGCCCGACGAACTGCGCGCCGCGCTGCGCCGCAGGGTGCTCGGCCCGGTGTTCGACTACGACGCCGAACACGGCGGCACCCTGGTCGCGACCCTGACCGTGTTCCTGGACTGCTCAGGGTCCTGGGCCAGGGCGGCGGAGCGGCTGCACGTGCACGTCAACACGCTGCGGTACCGGATCAGCCGGGTGGAGGAGCTGACCGGAGCCGATCTGTCCGACTTCCGCCAGCGGGTGGACGTCTACCTGGCGCTACGGGCGGAGGACTGAACTCAGGAACTCTTGAGCAAAACTTCCTTAGCAAGAAGTCTTGTGCAACGACTCTTGCTAAGGATATGTTGATACCCATGAACAGCTCACTCAGCGCCCTCCGGGCCCAGGTCAACGACCACCACCAGCAGCTCATCGCCGCCGCCGAACGCGCCCGGCTCGCCAAGCGCCTGACCACCCGCCGGGCCTGGTGGCAGCCCTCGGCGCGCCGACCGAAACGGACAGTCGCCCTGCGCTTGATCCGGTAACGTCTGGCCCTTACAGCTGACAGCGGTGCGGCCGGCTGACAGTGGTGAGGCTGGCCCCACCATGCGTCGGGGTGTCAGCCGGATGGTCGGAATCGGGTACCTGATCAAGACTGGAGACCGACCACGCCACAGGGGACAGCCGACAGGGAGGCCGTCATGCAGGGGGAGCCAACGCTGGCCGGCGACACAGGACTGATCGAGACGATCGACGACCCGCCGTCGTTGCCGATCGCCCGGCGTCTCGCCTGGTTGGGCAACCGGCTGCTGGTCCCGTTCGCTCTCCTCGCCGTCGCGCTCGCCACGATCATGGTCGTGGGCCTGCATCTGCTGCCCGGCTGGGGCGGCGTCAACCCGATCACCGGGATGCTCAGCGACTACGGCGTCCGCCCGGACGGCTGGGTCTTCGACACGGCGCTGGACGTGCTCAGCGTCGGCTCGGTCGCCGTGCTGGTGAAGATGGCCATGCACGGCGTCGTCCGGGGACTGGCCACCTTCGTGCTGATGATCGGCTGGTGCGTCTGCCTGGTCGGCATCGCCAGTTTCACCAAGGACCCCAACACCGCCGCGCAGAGCCTGCGCGGCGCCATCCACCTCTACGCGACCGCCGCCGCCTGCGTCTGCCTGCCGGTGGCCGGCATGGTGATCGGCTGGCAGCACCGCCGCGACCCGGCCTGGCGCCGGTGGGCCTGGACCACCCAGGTCCTCGCGCTGGTCTCGATCCCCTGCTTCCTACCGTTCGTGGTCTCGTTCTTCGTCATCCGGATGACCCACTCGCCCGGCCTGAACGTGCCCACCGGCCTGGTGGAACGCCTGATGGGCGGCCTGGACGTCATCATCCTGGTGGTCCTGGCCCTGTGGGCGCACCGCGCATCGGTCCGCCGCAAGCTGGTCCCCGATCAGGGCGTGTGACGCCAACTGGCCAGCCGGGCCAGTAGATCGGCCCGGCGTTGCGCGGTGCGGAAGTGGTGGCAGAACACCGCCGCCCAGGCCAGTCCGTGCAGTCGCCTGGCCGCTCGGAACGGGCCCAGTGCCGCCGGATCGTGCGGATACGCGGCCACCGCGGCCGGTCCGTCCAGCCGGCCGGTTTCGGCCAGACAGGCCAGATCCCACTCGACCGGCCCGCGCCAGGTGTCCTCGAAGTCCGTCCACACCGGTCCGTCCACTGTGGCCAGCAGGTTCCCCGGATGCGCGTCCCCGTGCAGTGGCACGGGAGTCCCCGTCAGTTCGGCGCTCAACCGCTCCGCGTCCGCGGTGAGGGCGGCGTCGGACAACACGGTGTCGCCGACCGACCGCAGGTAGTTCACCGCCAGCGGCACGTCGGACAGCGGTGAATCGGTGGGCAGGTCGCCCGGATAGTCGGCCATCGCGGCGTGCAGCTCGGCCAGCAGCGGACCGAACTCGGCCGGTCGCCACACGCGGCCGGGATCGTGCCGCACATAGGTCCAGAACGTCAGCACGCGACCACCCAGCACGTGCGGACCGGCGGGCAGCTCACCACTGGGCGGCACTACCGGCACACCTCGCCCGGCCAGCCACCCGGCCAGCGCGACGTCCCTGGCCAGATGTGCCGCGACAGCCGGCCGAACCCGACCGGTCAGCGCGGCCACCCGCGCCACCACCGGCGCCGGTGCCAGGTGCACCAGCACGTTCGACCCGTCGCGCAGCACGACCCGGTCCGCACACCGCAGCCCGTGCACCGAGGCGACCGCCACGGCCGCCGCGACGGCGTCGGCGGGATCAGCCGCCGCGCCCCCGTCGGCCGGGTCAGTCAATCGCGCTGAGCTTCGCCGACTCCGTCTTGAGCAGGCCGGCCCACTGCTTGGCCAGTTGCTTGGCCTGCCCGTTCGTTCCGTGCGCCTGCTCGGCGGTCGCCACCTGGCGGGCCGAGGCGAGGTTGGCCTTCATGTACTGGAGCCACTGCATGTCGAACGAGGTGCCCTGGGCCGAGGTGACCTGGTGCAGCTGGCTGGTGCTCAGCACACCCCGCACCTGCTGGGAGGCGGGCGTGGGCACGGTCTGGTTCCAGCCGGTCAGCCAGGTGGTGAGGGACCCGGTGGCCACCGGGTCCCTGCTGATCTGAGCGGCCAGCGCCTTGACCTGCGAACTGACGCTGGCGCTGCCGGCGGCGTTGGCCAGGCTGACCGCCTGCTGGCGCAGCAGCAGGGCCTGCTTGGCGAACGTGACGTCCGCCGCGTTGTGGTGGTCTGCCGTCTGCGCCGCCGTGGTGGTGCCCTGCGACGCCGACGGGTTGGCACTGCCGCTCACCGATGGTGACGGCTTCGGCGACTGCGTCGTGGTGGCAGCCGGACCGTAGGAGACGCTGTCCCCCGCGCCGGGCGGAGCCGGCTTCTCGGCGTTCACACAGCCAGCCAGGCCGAGGACCGTCGCGCTGAGCAGCACGGCCGCGGCCGTGCTCCGAATGGCGGTTGTACGCACGTCTGTGTCTTCCCTCTCGGCCCGAACTTCGTTACCGAACACGCGCGGGGCACAGCCTAGGCCGACCGTCACAGCCGGTCGCAGGTGGTCACGCCACCCCACGCAATCGTCGCTGGTGACGCCCGTCACTGCCCGTGCGGGCCGGGACGATTGCCCAGGTCGGGGATCATGGCCCAGCGCGGCCCGGCCCCGTGCCCAGGGCTACGATCCCGTACGAGCAACAGGTTCGGGCGTCGTCAGGCGCCTGGAGCGCAAGGATGATCCGGTCACAGCAGGAGGCACCGTGACGGCAGTGGCACCGAAGCCGATCGCAACGCGCCCCTATCCCGCGCGGGAGTCGGTCAAGGGTTCTTACCTGCTGCGGATGTTCCGTACGACGGACCCGAAGATGCTCGGCGTCATGTACCTGAGCACGTCGTTCGGATTCTTCCTGGTCGGCGGCGTGATGGCGCTGCTGATGCGGACCGAGCTGGCCCGGCCGGGACTGCAGTTCCTGTCGCAGGAGCAGTACAACCAGCTGTTCACCATGCACGGCACCATCATGCTGCTGCTGTACGCGACGCCG
>DASXCQ010000050.1:0-3339 GCA_036491115.1 Pseudonocardiaceae bacterium | reverse complement strand
TCGGGCCCGCCAATATCCGGGTGAACTCGATTCACCCGGGCGGTGTCGAGACCCCGATGGGCGACGGAGCCCACGAGCAGATGGCACCGCTGCTCGCGCAGCATCCCGAGTTCACCGCGTTCTTCGCCCCGGCCTTGCCGGCTGGGCGGATGCAGCCGGCCGACATCTCACCCACAGTCGTGTACCTGGCGTCGGACGACTCGCGTTACGTCACCGGGTGCGCCCTGCCGGTCGACGCAGGCAACGCCAACCACTGACCAGGGCCAACCACTGGGCGGCCCCAGCCACTGATCAGCTCCAGCCACTGATCGACGCAGTTCACGCCCGGCTGATCGCCTGTTCCGGGCACGACCCCATCGCGGTGGCAATCTCGGCGTCATACTCCGGCCCGGGCGCGGGCTCGAGCACCACACCGAACCCGTCGTCGCTCACGTCGAACAGGTCCGGGCTGGCCAGGGCACACCGTCCGTGGCCCTGGCACTTGTCCGGATCGATGGACAGGCTCATCGTGAACGCTCCTGATGGCAGGCGATGCGATCTAAACCAAACGTTGCATGGCTACGTTAACAGATCGGCGCCGCCCGGGCACCGGCTCACCCGGGCATTCCGCGATCCGCGGAGGCTGCTGGGCCGTCTTGCCGGGTCATCCTGTCAATCAATGTTAGATTCTCGGTGTATCTGCCGATGCGAAGGGTTCACCATGACCACATCGCCGACCACGCATTTCCTGATCCCGACCGCGGAAAGCCTGCTCGACCGGGAGGCGATCCGGGAGGCGATGGCCCGCTACTGCCGGGGCATCGACCGCCTCGACGTCAATCTGATCAAGTCCGCGTACCATCCGGATGCATTCGACGACCACGGTCCGTTCAAGGGGTCGCGCGACGACTTCGTCGAGTGGATCGTCCCGTTCCTGCGCCACGAGTACGTCAGCACGTCCCATCACCTCACTACCCAGTCAATCGAGGTGCAGGGAGACGTCGCACACGTCGAGACGTACGCCATTGTTGTGCAGGAGAAGCACGCCGGCGGGGACATCCGGCAGCTCATCGCCCATAGCCGCTACGTCGACCGGTTCGAGAAGCGCGACGGCGACTGGCGTATCGCGCACCGCGTCGTGGTGACCGATTCCGCCCGCACCGACGCGGTCGCTCCCTGGCAGGGCACTTCGCCGATCTCCTCGCTGACCCGTGGCACGCGCGACCACACCGACCCCGTCTTCCGACGCTGATGGCGCCGGGCATTTCCAGTGACTCCCCGTCACATAACCGCCGGGTGACCTGGTGTACGTCGAGGTGACCGCGGCGGGCGTGCGCGTCGGGGCGGCCGATGACTGCACGTCCCTCGACGTGCGCGCCGCCACGGACAGCCGCCCCTCGCTCGACGAGGCGCTCCGGGGCTCCGGGCTGGGAGCGTGGGACGGCGGCCCCGAGGCCGGCCTGAACGTCGCCGAGCTGCGCAGGCGGGCCGCCGCCCAGGATGTCTCGCCCGACTGGGCTCAGCGATGGGCGGCAATGATCGCGTACGCCCGGCGCCAGGGGTGGCTGTCGCCAGACGGCACGAGCGTGCGTGCGCATGTCATCGACCCACCCGGCCGACCGGCCGGTTTAGCTGGCGGCGCCCGGCTTTAACGGTTGACGGGTGCACGCCTGCCGCCTGGCGGGCGCCGTCAGCGGAGCAGGCCGTGCAGGATCAGCGACTGGTAGGTCCGGGTGACCTGCACGCTGGCCCTGCGCGGCTCGGGACGACCCGGGGTGTAGCGCCGGGCCGCCGTGAACAGCACGTCGCGGATGAACCGGTAGGCCAGCCTGACATCGAGCTCGGCGCGGAAGTCGCCCTGGTCGACGCCCCGCTGCAGCGTGGTCAGCCACACCTGGTCGATGGCCCGCTCCAGGGGTTCGAGGTAGCCGAATTCTGGGCGTCCGGCCAGGTACTGCCGCTCGTTCTGCAAGATCATGATGGCGACCCGGTTGTCCTCCATGGAGCCGAAAGCGGCGCGAAGGAGGTCACCCACCGCTTCGGCAGCCGGCACCGAGCGGAGGGAAATATCGATGCACTCGTCGTGGAAGGCGCGGACGTAGCCGCCGACCAGCTCATCGACCAGGCCTTCCGTGGACTTCGCGTACCTGCGCAGGTCGCCGACGTCCATCGCGGTCATCCGGGCTAGCTCATCGAACCAGGCCCCGTCGGGATCTGGGCTCGTGGCTGGCTCCGCGCCGCCCGGCACGAACCCCCCCGACAGCGCCGCGAGGGTGTCCGCCGCAGACGCGGGCGAAGTCGGGACCTCGAAGTGCCCATACCCGCCCTGGAAGAACACCAGCGGAACGCCGTACTCAGCCGCCTCGAGCTGCAGCACGCGTCCGATGGCGATGTAATGATCGCCGGACTCGAACGTCTGGGTCAGTTCGCAGTCGATCCACGCCATGCCACCGTCGAGGATCGGCGCTCCCGACGAGGCGGCCCGCCACGTGACACCGGCGAATTTGTCGATGCCCTTGCGGGCGAACTGGGCGCAGAGCTCCTCCTGCCCGGCGCTCAGGATGTTCACGCAGAACGCCCCGGCGGCGCGTATCTTCGGCCAGCTCGTGGACGACTGGTCTGGCAGGAAGGCGACCAGCGGCGGCTCCAGGGATACCGAGGTGAACGAGCTGACCACCATGCCGACCGGGCCCGATGGCCCGATCGCCGTGATGACCGCCACCCCCGTGGCGAAGTGCCCGAGGACGTGGCGGAACCGGCTCGAGTCGAATGCGGCTTCTGGCGCGGCCACCGGGATCGTCATCCGCCGACCGGGGTGAACCTGACTGGAAGCGACCGTGGACCGTACTGGTTAGTGCCGCCGCCGAAGACCGGTTCACCGTCGAGCTCGATGTCTGGCAGGGTGTCGAGCACGTGATTAAGGGTGAGCCGCAGTTCGAGCCGGGCCAGCGCCTCCCCGATGCAGCGGTGCCGGCCGCTGCCGAACGTGAGGTGCTGGGTGATGCCCGCACGGTCGATGTCGAAGGTGTCAGGGTTCTCGAACTTGTCCGGGTCCCGGTTCGCCCCTCCGTAGACCAGCATCACCTTCTCGCCCGGGCACAGCGTCGCGTCGCGGACCGCCGTCTCGTCGCGTACGGTCCGGGCCATGTTCCACACCGGGGGGTGCAGCCGGAGCGTCTCGTCAATGACCTTGCCGACCAGCGACCGGTCGGCGAGGACGCGTTCCCGCAGCCCCGGCTCGGCACATAGCCGGTAGAGCAGCATGCCCATGCCGTTGACCGTGGTCTCGTGCCCGGCCACCACGAGCAGCTGGACCAGCCCCAGCAGTTCCTGCGGCGGGATCGTCTCGCCGTCGATCAC
>DASXCQ010000049.1:0-120701 GCA_036491115.1 Pseudonocardiaceae bacterium | reverse complement strand
TCACGGCCGCCCAGTTCTTGACCGTGAGTCGACCGGTGAGTGGTCGACACGCCAGGGTTGGTGGCTGGAGCGTGTGTTGGCCGTTCGAGGGCCGGCGCGTCGGGGCTTGGATTGCCGGCTGCGGTGCGTGTCGACCGGTGGGTGGACGACTCGCGGCTGCTGGCCGCGGTTGGTGCGGCGCTAGGTGCCCGCGCGGCGGACGACTCGGCAGAGACTGGGCCACCCGGCGCAACGCGAGACGGCCGATCGAGGGACGACTCGCCGGAATTGCGACCACCTGACGCGGCGCGCGTCGACCGCTCGACGGACGACACGCCGGGGCGCGGCCCGATCTGGGCGACGTCTGGTGAGGGCTCCATCGACAGTTCGCCAACGGTCAGCCCGCTTGATGCGGCGGGAGTTGGCCGCTCGGGGGACGATTCGTCGATGCCGAGCCGGCTCGGGGCGCTACCGGTCGGCTGCTCCATCGACAACTCGCCAGAGCTGAGCCCACGTGATGCCGCGCGAGCTGACCGCCGAACGGACGACTCGCCAGAGCTGAGCCCACGTGACGCGGCGCGAGCTGACCGCCGAACGGACAGCTCGCCAGAGCTGAGCCCGCTTGGCACGGCGCGACCTGACCGCCGAGTGGACGACTCGCCAGAGCTGAGCCCGCTTGGCACGGCGGGAGTTGACCGCTCGCTGGACGACTCGCTGCCAGGCGGTCTGCTCGGCCTGATGCGAGTTGGCCGCTCCGGGGACGACTCGGCGTGGATCAGCTCGCCTGGCGCGGCGGGACTTGGCCGATCAACGGCCGACTCATCGGGGACCGGCCGGTCTGGGGCGATGCGAGTTGGCCGTTCCATGGTCGACTCGCCGGGGATCGGGAGAGCGCGGGGCTGCGGTTGCGCTCTGGGCGGCTCGGGCACTGTCGGTAGGGGTGTGAGGGGAGCCACCGTGGTGGGGGCGCCTTGGTGGGTTCTCAGGTAACCCTCCGCCGCCAGCTCCGTGTAGGCGCGGGTGATCGTGCCTCTCGCTACGCCCAGGTCGGCTGCCAGTGCCCTCGTGGAGGGCATGATGGTGCCTGCTTTGAGGCGGCCTTCTCGGATCGCCGCCCGGAGAGCCTCGGCCAGGGCTTGACCTCTGCCTTTGGTCCAGTCCAGGTGCAGGTCCAGACCAGAACTGGACCACTCGATTGCCACGGTACTGGACCATACCCGTGGACCAGTCTTGTCATACCGTGTCGACATGACCAGGAATCCGAACCGCGACGCCGCCGTCAGTCGGGCCTTTCCCGAGGCGTTCCAGCAACTCCTCGGCCTGCACAAGATCGTCACCGACGCCGCCGCCGAGGCGGGCATCGACCCGAAGCTGATCGAGCTGGTCAAGATCCGCGCCTCGCAACTCAACGGCTGCGCCTACTGCCTCGACATGCACACCCGCGACGCCCGCGAGCTGGGCGAGTCCGAGCGACGCCTGTTCGTCCTGCCGGCCTGGCGCGAGACCGATCTGTTCACCGAGCAGGAACGCGCCGCGCTGGCCCTGACCGAGGCGATGACCACGCTCCCCCAGCACCAGGACGTGCCGGACGACGTCTACGACGCGGCAGCCGCCGCGTTCGACCAGCGTCAGCTGACCGTGATCGTCTGGGCGGCGACCGTGATCAACGCCTTCAACCGGTTCGGCGTCACGGGGCGTGCCAAGCTGCCCCAGCACTAATCACAGTCAGTGTCACCCCGTGCCGGTGAACCGCTGACGCGGCAGCACCAGCAGCGCCAGGCGATTCGTCGAACTCGCCACACTCACCACCGTTGATCCGTTAGCGTGATGGACGTGCGATCACGAGCACGCGTCGCGGTGGCGCTCACCGGACTGCTCGCCTGCCTGGCGGGCTGTGCGACCGTCACCATCGGCACGGCCCAGCCGGGCAGTTCGCTGCACAGCGGGGGCGGGTCGGGGAGCGGCACGGGGACGAACAACGGAGCGACGAGCGGTGGCGAATCCGCGAAGCCCGGCCCGGGAAACCGCTACGGCGCACCCAAGGTGACCCAGCCGCTCGACGTGACGAAATATATCGAGCAACCCTGCTCCACCCTGACCACGGCACAGATGCACGGGCTGAACCTGGCCAAGGCCGGCGTACCCGACCAGGACGCGCAGGGCAGCACGTGCACGTTCAGCCCGAAGTACGACGTGGTCTACGACGTCGCCTTCAACGTGCACTTCGACGAGGGCCAGCCGACCGGCCTGGCCAACGCGTACTGGTACGCCAATGGCACCGCCTTCACCAAGAACTACATGAAGCGGCTGCCCGACATCGATGGCGTGCCGGAGGTGACCGAACCCATCCAGAACACGGACGGTGGCTGCTACATCTATCTGGGGGCCACCGATCAGATCTCCTTCGCGACGGGCGTGACCGTGTCGTCGTCCGCCGAGCCGCAGTACCGAATGGCCTGCTCAATAGCTCAACAACTGGCCAAGGACGTCACCGAGACGATGCGTTCCGGGAAGTGACGGGAACCAACTCCCGGATATATCGGTCTCACTCCACAGTGGCACACCAACGCGCTACGCTGAGCCCGGGCGCTGGTCGCGGATGCATGTCCCGCCAGCACGCAAGGGGAGCGCTCACAGACTTTCATCACGAGGGACGAGGAGAGCCAGCGATGGCCGACCAACTGCCGCAGTTCCAGGATCTGGCGCCGATCGGAGCCGTGACGGGTATCGCCGACATCGCGCTGATCGCCGAGGAGGCCGCTGCGCTGGTGGCGCAGGGCGTGAACTCGGGCGGCGGCAAGTACCAGTTCCACCCCGACGAGCTGCGTTCAGTGCTCCAGCAGTGGCAGGAGCTGCAGGACACGATCACCACGGCACAGGGCAGCGTGCACACGCGCGTGCCGCACAGCGGCAGCGTGATGGCACCGGGCAACGAGAACGCCAGCAACGTGGCTGCCGACGCCGCCCACACCACCAACCTGGCGTACCAGGACTACCTGACGAGCATGTCGGCGTACGTCCAGGGCTACGTCGACAACCTGAACCGGGCACTGGACAACTACATGCGGGCCGAACAGGGCAACTCCGGCCTGGCCAGCAGCGCCCAGAACCACCTGCAGGCGTGACGAACGGCGACCGCTCCGACCGACCGCACGTGGAAGAGGATGGGTGATGGCAACCAGTTATCCGGCGCCGGATATCTACCACCGGATCCGGGGCGGGCACGGTTCGGGCAACTTCTCCAGCAATGCCAGGGTCACCGACCAGCAGTCGCAGCTGCAGAGCAAGATCAACTCCCAGGTCAAGGACCTGAACGGCAAGATGAACTCCGCCTGGCAGGGCGACGCGGCCGACCAGGCAGTGTCCGGTGCCGGGCCGCTGGCGTCGTCGTCCGAGTCGTCCAGCGTCAGCCTGAACCAGGCCACGGGCGCGATGAACGACCAGGTGTCGGCATTCCACACCGCCTACAACAGCGTGGTGCCGATGCAGGCGGCGCCGCCGGCGAACAACCCGGTCAACAAGCTGGTCAGCGCGTTCGGCGTGGACACCCCGCTGGACCAGAAGATCAGCGACTACAACACCGACGGCCAGCACAACGTGCAGGTCTACAACAGCTACTCCAACCAGAGCTCGTCGAACGCCGCTGAGATGCCCACGGCGTTCGACACGCTGCCCGACCCGCACCCGCAGATCAGCGTGGTCCCCGCGGCCACCGCGGGTGGTGGCGGGGCCACGTTCACCGGCGCCGCCGGCCCGGTCGGTGGTGGCGGCGGTGGCGGCGGCTCGATCTCGTCGCCGCGCAGCCCGGTCGGCACGGTGCGGCCACCGTTCTCCGGCCCGGTCGGCGGCGGCCCGGTGTCCGGCTCGCCCGAGCCCGGTGGTCCGGGTGCCGGCGGTGTCTGGGAGGGCGGCACGCCGATCAACGGTGGCACCCTCCCGCAGGGCAACCTGCCGGTCGGCGCCGGCGGTGGCGGTCTGCCCGGTGGCGGGTTCACCGAGCCCGGTGCTCCCGGTGCCGGTGGCTTCCCGCCCGGTGAGGGTCCGGGGGGCTTCCTGGCACCCGGCGCGGGCGGGCAGTTCCCCGGCGACGAGGAAGGCTTCCCCGGCGGTGGGCCCGGCGGTGTCGGTGGCCAGTTCGGTGAGATGGAGGGCTTCGGCGCGCCCGGTGAGTTCGGTGTCGGCGGGTTCGGCGGCACCGGTGGCTTCGGCGGACCGGGCGGCATGGGTGGCATGGGTGGTCCCGGCGGCGGTGGGTTCGGCGGTGTCGGTGGTTCCGGCGGTCCTGGCGGCTTCGGCGGTGCCGGCGGCGCGGGTACCGGCAGTGCGGCCGCCGGTGGTCCTGGTGGCCCCGGTGGTGCGGGCGGCGCCGGTGGCGGGGGTCTCGTGCCGGGTGCCGAGGAGACCGCGATGGGCCGGGGCGGCATGCTCGGCGGTGCGGGCGGCGAGGAAGGCTTCGGTGGCCCGATGGGTGCCGGTCGCGGTGCCCGCGGCGAGGAGGACGAGGAGCACAAGACCGCCGAGTACCTCCAGGAGGCGGACCCGGACGCGCTGTTCGGCTCCGACCAACTGACCGTGCCGCCGGTGATCGGCGAGTAGTCATCGACATTTCACAGGCACGAGAGCTGGCCGCGTGGCAGGAGCCCGCGGCCAGCGTCCTGAGTGGGGGTAGGCCCGTGCTGTATCAGCAGGTGACGCTGTCCCTGGACACCCTGGCCATGGTCTGGCAGCAGGAGAACCTGGGCGAGATGCACAACGTGCTCGTCCACGTCCCGGTATGGCGGGACGAGGAGGCCAGCCGGGCGGCGCTGCACGGGGCGACCGGTGAGCTGGCCCAGCGCGGCCTGCTGGCCGGCCGGGACCTGCACCCCGACCTGCGCGGCACGTTGGAACTGCTGGCCAGGCCGTCGATCGAGTACTACGGCTGGATCGCGTACTCGGACGGCGACCAGGAGATCAACATCGCGGTGCTGGTGGCGGCGGTCGGCCAGGAGGCCGTGCTGGTGGTGCGGGACGGCGAGACGGTGCACCTGTCGCCGACCCGGTCCGAGGGCCTCGCCGAGACGCTGGTCGGGCACCTGCCGCAGCTGGCGGCGGCGCGCGGCCGGTCGGTGAACCTGCCGGAGAACGAGGTCCGGCAACTGCTGGCGGATCGGATGCACGAAGCTCCGGGTGCGGCCAAGCCACTGCCGAACGAGGCGTTCGACATCTTCCCCAGGGCGTCGATGGCCGAGGACGCGCGGGACCTGATGACCGCGTTCGACGCGCCGAGGACCGGTGGCGGCGAGCTGTACGTGGCCGCCAGGGTGCGCAGCGGCGAGCGGCGGCGCTGCGAGAACCCGGTGATCTACGTGGACACCCAGCACGGTCGATGGATGACGCAGCTGTCCTCCGGCCGGCCCGGCGAGCGGTGGATCGTGTCCGCGCCCGCCAGCCGGCAACTGCTGCTGTCCAAGCTCAGCGAGATGCGCAACAACCTGCTGGGTTGACCAAGGGCACTCGCGATTTGACCTCCCACGAGTCAAACTGACCGGTAACCCCGCAGGCGACGCGCAAGGGAGCCCGATGCCATGTTGAGCACGATGCAGGACGGACCGCTGTCTCTCGCCAAGCTCGTCCGGTACGGCACCGGAGTGCATGGCGCGAGCTCGGTCGTGACATGGCAGGGCGAGTCCGGCAGGCGCTCCAGTTACGCCGAGCTCGGGGTCCGGACGGCGAAACTGGCCGGGGCGCTGCGGGCGCTGGGGGTCACCGGTGACGACCGGGTCGGCACCTTCATGTGGAACAACGCCGAGCACATGGCCACCTACCTGGCCGTGCCGGCGATGGGCGCGGTACTGCACCCGCTGAACATCCGGCTGTTCCCGGACCAGCTCACCTACGTCGCCAACCACGCCGAGGACAGCGTGGTGCTGGTGGACGCGAGCCTGCTGCCGCTGTTCAACCCGCTGCTGCCCGGGCTGGAGACGGTGCGGCACGTGATCGTCGTCGGCGGTGACCCGGCCGCCGTCGACGCACCGGCCGGCGTGACCGTGCACGGCTACGATGAGCTGCTGGCCGCGCAGCCGGACACGTTCGACTGGGTCGAGGTGGACGAGCGTTCGGCGGCCGCGATGTGCTACACGTCCGGCACCACCGGCAACCCGAAGGGCGTCGTCTACTCGCACCGTTCCATCTGGCTGCACTCCATGCAGGTGTGCATGACCGACGGCATGGGGCTGGCGCAGTCGGACCGGATGCTGGTGATCGTGCCGATGTTCCACGCGATGGCGTGGGGTCTGCCGTACGGGGCGATGATGGTCGGCGCGTCACTGATCATGCCGGACCGGTTCCTGCAGCCGGGGCCGATCGCGGACATGATCGCCGCGGAGCGGCCGACGATGGCCGGTGCCGTGCCGACGATCTGGCAGGGCCTGCTGTCCCATCTCGACGCGAACCCGCCGCAGGACCTGTCCGGCCTGCGCAACGTCGTGGTCGGCGGGTCGGCGTGCCCGCCGTCGCTGATGCGCGCCTTCCAGGAGCGCTACGGCGTGCACATCACGCACGCCTGGGGCATGACGGAGACGTCGCCGCTGGCCAGCGTGGCCAACCCGCCCGAGGCGGCCACCGGCGAGGACCGGTGGGAGTACCGCATCAGCCAGGGCAGGCTGGCGGCCAACGTCGAGGGCAGGCTGGTCGGCCCGGACGGCGAGGTGATGGCCAACGACGGCGAGAGCGTCGGCGAGATCGAGGTGCGCGGGCCGTGGGTGACCGCCCGCTACCACAAGGTGGACGACCCGGAGAAGTTCGACGACGGCTGGCTGCGCACCGGTGACGTCGGCTCGATGACCCGGGACGGGTTCCTGCGGCTGACCGACCGTTCCAAGGACGTGATCAAGTCCGGTGGTGAGTGGATCTCGTCGGTGGAGCTGGAGAACCAGGTGATGGCGCATCCGGCGGTGGCCGAGGCCGCGGTGATCGGCGTGCCGGACCCGAAGTGGGACGAGCGCCCGCTGGTCGCGGTCGTGCTGCGCGAGGGTGCCGAGGTCACGCCCGACGAGCTGCGCGAGTTCCTGGACGGCAAGGTGGCCCACTGGCAGGTGCCGGAGAACTGGACGTTCATCGCCGAGGTGCCCAAGACCAGCGTCGGGAAGTTCGACAAGAAACGGCTGCGCAGCCAGCACGCGGACGGGCAGTTGGCGGTGCACCACATCGACTGACGGGGTGGCGGGGTCGTGGCGGTGCCGGCCGCCACGACCCCGGCCGGCTCAGTAGGACCGGCTGGTCATCGGCCAGGTGTCGTCGTTGAGCAGTCGCTTGAGGACCTTGCCGGTGGCGTTGCGCGGCAGTTCGGGCACGAAGTAGACGTCCCTGGGCACCGCATATCTGGCCAGCTTCTGGTGCACGATGTCGCGCACGGCGTCCGCGTCCATGACGGCGCCCTGGCGCAGCACGATGTACGCGGCCAGCCGCTGGCCCCACTGGTGGTCGGGCACGCCGACCACGGCGACGTCCTGCACCTCGGGCCGGGCGATCAGCACTTCCTCGACCGGCCGGGGGAACACGTTCTCGCCGCCGGAGACGATCATCTCGTCGGCCCGGCCGGTGATGAACAGCCTGCCGTCGGCGTCCAGGTAGCCCCGGTCGCCGGTGGACATCATGTGGTGGGCCATCGGCAGGCTGCCGCCCTCGGTGTAGCCCTCGAACAGCATCTCGTTGTCCACGAACAACTGTCCCTCGGTGCCGGGTGGCACCGGGCGCAGCGTGTCGTCGAACACGCCGACCCTGGTGCCCGGCGGGCAGCGGCCCGCGGTGGTCGGTGCGGCTCGTAGGTCGACCGGGTCGGCGATGCTGGCCCACGACACCTCGGTGGAGCCGTAGAGGTTGTAGAGGATGTCGCCGAAGGTGTCCATGAAGTCGCTGACGAACGAGCCGGGCAGCGCGGATCCGCTGCTGGCCACGATCCGCAGGCTGGACAGGTCGTAGCGGTTCCGGATCCGGTCGGGCAGGTCGAGGATGCGCTGCAGCATGATCGGCACCGCGAACAGGGCCGTGCAGCGGTGTTCGGCGATGGCCCGCAGGGTGCGTTCCGCGTCGAACCGGCGCTGCAGCACGATGGTCGCGCGCAGCGGCATGCTGATCTGCATCGCGGCCAGGCCCCACGTGTGGAACATGGGCGCGGCGACGAACATCCGCTCGCCCGCGTGCAGCGGGATCCGGGACAGCAGCGCGGCCGCCGTGCCCAGGCCCTTGGGGGTACGCCTGCGGGCACCCTTGGGCATGCCGGTGGTGCCGGACGTGAGCACGACGATCCGGCCGGGCCGTTCGGCGGGCCGCATCCGGGTATCCGGAGCCGCGTCGATCAGGTCGTCGACCGTGGGGTAGCCGATCTCGCTGTCCGCCCACGTGCTGATCCGCAGGAAGTCCCCGGGCACGTCGCGGATCGCGGGGGCGAACTCGTCGTCGGCGAGCACTGCTACGGGCTGGTGCTGGCCGAGCACCTCGCCGACCGACGACGCCGACAGACCCGTGTTGAGCAGGATCGCGTCGGCGCCGATCAGTCCACACGCGATGATCGACTCGGCCATGGCGGCGTGGTTGCGGCACATCAGCGCGACCGGCTGGCCCGCACCGACACCGTTGGCGGCCAACCCGCTGGCCAGCCGCTTGCCCCTGGCCACCGCGGTGCCATAGCTGCGGATGCCGCGCTCGTCCTGCAGCGCGGGCACGTTCTCGCCGAGCGCCGCGGCGGCCTGGTAGCCGCCGGGCACCGTGGCGCCCCAGCGGGCGAGGCTGGAAAGCTGCCTGGCGACCTTGTCCGGCCGGCTCGCGGCCACCACACCGGCCTTGATCAGCGTGGTGGCGACGCTGATCGGGGTGGACGGCTGATCGAGGTGGTGGGCCACGTCGGCCAGGCGGGCCGGGCGGCCGGACAGGTACCGGGTGACGGCGTCGGCCGCCTCGGCGACGCGCTTGCCGACCAGTGCCGCGTCGACCCCGGACAGCATGAGCTGCACGACGAGTTCGGTGCGCTGGCCGCGCAGCGGGCGCAGCTCGATGGACACCCACCGGCTGTCGTCGCCGACGACGCACCAGACGATGTGCTCACGGGGCCGGTAGACGAGGGCGTCGATGTGGTCGGTGACGACGGTGTTCTTGTCCGGACACACACGCACCATGCATCGGGGTCCTCGCCCCATCTCGTTGTTTTCTATTACCTCGCACCAGCTCACTTCTGGCACGAAACGGGAGTACAACTCCGGTGTGCCGAGCACCCGCCAGACCTGCTCGGGTGGATGGTCGAGAATCGCGGACGTCTCCTGGACATCGTCACGCATGCGTTTCCTCACCGTTGCGCACGCAGACCCCCGACGGTCGGATTAGTGTGGCTGATCCCCTGGATGGCTTAAGTGGTCGGAACCGTACCAGCGAACGGCGGTACCTCAGCTGGGCCGACTGATTGACAGCGCGGCCAGGGTTAACGCCCATCCGGCCGAAACCCGAACACGGTCCGCAATCGGCCCAGGTAAATCGTTGTCGGTGAATACCGGCTGCCTAGTACTTTCCCATGAATAGGGGCACAACCCCTAGGGAGAGAATCCGTTCCGTGATCCCCTAGTCGACCATGGCGGAGTGGTATTCGTCACTGGCGGCCGGACCAGCGACGGTCACGTAGCGTCAGGCCGGACCGGCCCGGATGTCATCCTGACAGAGGTTTACCTGATGTACGTTCAGTACGAAAATCACCGTCATGACGGTACGGATGTCGAGACTGGTCGTCGCCGGGCTGGTGCTGTGTGCCGTCGTCACGGCGGCGCCGGCGAACGCGGCAGGGACGGGCGCAGTGGGGATTGACTTCCACCAGTGGCGGACGTTCGCGGCGGGTCAGCTCGCCGGGACCAGACCCGACGACGGTGGTCTGGTGATCGCGCGGCCGACCGGCACCACGGACTACACCGACCCGACCCTGGGCACCACCCGGCAGTACGACCGGGCGACATGGACGTCACCGGAGCGCGACATCACCTTCGGTGCGACCCAACTGGTGGCGTCGTGGAACGCGACCACCCCGGCCGGCACGTGGCTCCAGGTGGAGATGCGCGGCACCACGGACACCGGCACCCGGACGAAGTGGTACGTCCTGGGCCGGTGGGCGTCCGGGGACGCGGACATCCACCGCACCAGCGTGTCCGGCCAGGCCGACGCCGACGGCACGGTGAACGTGGACACGTTCCAGGCGGCCACCGGCCGGACGATCCACGCCTACCGGCTGCGCGTCACCCTGTACCGAGCCGAGGGATCGCACGTCACGCCGACCGTGCGCATGGTCGGCGCGATGGCGTCGGCGGTCCCGGACCGGTTCACCGTGCCGGCCAGCCCGCCCGGCGGCGCCGAGGGGATCACGCTGCCGGTGCCGACGTACTCGCAGGACATCCACACCGGGCAGTACCCGCAGTACGACGGCGGCGGCGAGGCGTGGTGCAGCCCGACGTCCACCGAGATGGTGGTGGAGTACTGGGGCAAGCACCCGGACGCCGACCAACTGTCCTGGGTGGACCCGAGCTACGCCGACCCCGGCGTGGACGTCGCCGCGCGCGGCACCTACGACTACGACTACCAGGGCGCGGGCAACTGGCCGTTCAACGCGGCCTACGCGGCGAGCTACGGCCTGGACGCACACGTCACGCGGCTGCACTCGCTGGACGAACTGGAGTCCTACGTCCGGCGCGGCATCCCCGTGATCACCTCGCAGTCGTTCCTGTCCAGTGAGCTGACCGGCGCGAACTACAGCACTTCCGGCCATCTGATGGTGGTGGTGGGGTTCACCAGGTCCGGCGACGTCATCGTGAACGACCCCGCGTCGGCCACCGACGCCGGCGTGCGCAACGTCTACCAGCGCCACCAGTTCGAAACGGTGTGGCTGCGCACCGAGCGGCACCTGGCCGACGGTTCGGTGGGCAGCGGATCGGGTGGCGTCGTCTACCTCATCACACCGCACGGTATGCCGCTGCCGCCTACCTGACCGGTACATTCCCGGGCTGATGCCGTTCGCCGACAGCGACTTCCCCGCCGATCCGTACCCCGGTGCCCGGCCGGACCACTCGTTCGCGCACGAGTCCGGCCTGGGCTGGCCGATGGTGCCCGCGACCGGGACGATGTGGACGGTGGACGGCCTGCCGGCCGACGAGTGGCTGGCCGACCGGGATGCCGCTCCGCTGGCCGGGCGGGTGCCGGTACTGGCGTACGGGTCGAACGCGAACCCGTCGAAGATCACCTGGCTGCGGTCGGCGTTCGGCCTGGCCGGGCCGGTGCTGGTGCTGCGGGTGCGGTGCACCGGCCTGGCCGCCGTGTGGGCCACCCACCTGCGGGTCAGGGACGACCAGCGCCCGGCGACGCTGATGGCCGAACCGGGCCGGACCGAGTGGCACGCGGTGTGGCTGGCCACCCTGGACCAGGTGCTGGTGCTGGACCGGTCCGAGGGCCGGGGCGTGCGGTATCGGTTGGTGCGGCTGGAGACCGGCACGGTCACCGCGGCGGACGGCACCGACCTGACCGGCGTGCTCGCCTACACGGCGGCCAGCGAGCTGCGGGCGCCGCTGCTGGTGGACGGCAGGCCGGTGCGGTGTGCCGACGTCCCGCAGGCGGCCGCGCAGGCGCTGTCCGGGCTGCCGGGAGCGGACCGGCTGGTCGTGCGGGAGATCACCGGGGTACTGCGCTGAGGCAGACTGACCGCATGGTCGATCCGGCGTGGCTCGCGGTGGTGGTGCCCGGTCACGGTGAGCGGGTCGACGAACTCGCCCACGTGGTGGCGGCACTGGCGAAGGCACGCACCGACGTGCTGGGTGTCGAGTGGTCGGCCGGCGATGCCGCCCCACTGGTGCCGGATTTCGAGCCCGTGGTGGACCGCGTCGCCGAGGTGATCGACGGCCGTCCCGGGCGGCCGGTGGTGGTGTTCGGGCACGGGATCGGCGGCATGATCGCGGTCCGGCACGCGCAGCGCTACCCGGCGCGGGTGGCCGCGCTGGTGCTGTCCGCGCCGGTGCTGGGCCCGTGGCCGGCGCTGGACCTGCTGTCCGACGGTGACCCGGCCGACCTGCTCGGCCCGTACCGGCGGGCCACACTGGCCGCGATCGACGAGTGCCTGACCACGATCGACTTCGACCACCCGCTGGGCGACGACCTGCCGGCGCTGTGGCTGCACGGGGACGACGACATGCTGGCGCCGGTGGCCGATACCCGCGCCGGCATGGACCGGGTGCGCGGCCTGCGCTTCGAGGAACGCATCTACCCCGGCATCGGACACGACCTGCTGCACGGCGACCACGCGGCCGACGTGCTGGCCGACGTCACCGAGTTCACCGGCCGGGTGGTTCAGGCTTCCTGACCGTCCAGGAACCGGGACACCAGTCCGCGAACCACCGTGGCCATGGAGAAACCGTGCTCGGCGGACCACTCGCGCAGCCTGGTGTGCAGGTCGGTGGGCAGCCGCACCGGGACGACCTGGTGGTCCTGGCCGACCAGGACCGAGCTCTGCTGGATTCCGAAGAGGTCGCGCATGCTCCGGGCGCCCGGCGACAGCACGGACAGCAGGCGGTCCCGCTCCGGCTTGCCGAGCCAGTTGCCGGTGGTCGTCCTGGTCAGCAACCAGGCGGTGACCCGCTTGCGGTCCGCCGAGCTCAACGTCTCCAATGCCGTGGCCAGCAAGTGTTCCGGCGCCGGCCGGTCGGTTTCGGTCATCGTTGACCCCCTTGTGGGCGATATCGCGAGCGATATCGCCCACGATATCTACAGGCTGCGCACCACGCCACCGTCCACCGCGATCGCGGAGCCGGTCAGGTAGGACGCGGCCGGCGACAGGACGAACGCGGCGACCCTGCCGAACTCGTCCGGTTCGCCGATGCGGCGCAGCGGGATGCCCGCGGTGCGCTTCTCCAGGGCGTCCGGGGTGGTGAGCAGGTCGGCCCAGCGGTCGGTGGCGATGGCGCCGGGCAGCAGGCTGACCACCCGGATGCCGCGCGGCCCGAGCTCGTCGGCCAGTGTCTTGGCCGTCATCGCCAGGCCGGGGCGGAGCCCGTTGGAGATGGCCAGGTTGCCCAGTGGTTCGCGGACCGACGTGGACAGGACCAGGGCGATCGACCCGCCGTCGGTCAGCTCGGCCGCGACCGTACGCAGCAGGCGGAGCGTGCCCAGGAACACCGACCCGAACGCCCGCTCCCACGCGGCGACGTCGGAGTCCAGCACACCGCCCGGTGGCGGGCCGCCGACGCTGACCAGCAGGCCGTCCAGCCGGCCGAACCGTTCCCTGGCCAGCGCGACCAGCCGGTCGGGCAGGCCGGGGTCGGCGTTGTCACCCTCGATGCCGGCGGCCGACTCGCCCAGCTCGGCCACCGCACGGTCGACGTTGTCCCGCGACCGCGACGACAGCACGACACGGGCGCCGTCCGCGACGAGGGCACGGGCCGTGGCGAACCCCAGGCCCTTGCTACCCCCGGTGACCAGGTACACCCGGTCGGCCAGTCCGAGATCCATACCAGCTCCTTGCTCGACACCAGGTCTGCGAGACAATGACGCACACTATGGACGACCACGTCGAGCTCGTCGTCACCGTGGTCCTCGCGGCCGAGGGCGACCAACCGGCTCGGTCCGCGTGCCAGCGGCTGGTGTGGCAGGTCGACGGCCGGATCGTCGAGTCGGCCGACTGTTCGGCCGAGGAGCCGGGCTGCTGGTCGGTGATCATGCGGGTGCCCAGCGAGGAACGGGCGACGCACAACGTCGCGGCGCCGCTGGCCAGGGCCGTACGGCAGTTCGTCCGCAGTCTCGGCGACGATGTCACGGTGCCCAGGGTGTCGTGCGAGCCGCCGACGGCGTGGACCGTGCTGGACGACCCGGAGGCGGTGCCGGCACTGGTCGAGGGCGCCGAGCGGATCCTGGTCGAGGCGTGGCACGGCACCGACCCGTACCCCGGCGCGGAACCCGCGGCCCCACCGGCGCCCGAGGAACCGGCCGCCGCACCGGTGCGCCGTGGCTCGCCGCCCACCGACGACCCGTGCCGGCTGACGCTGCGGGTGGACGTGGCCACCAACCGGCCGGCCGGCGCCGAATGGCAGGCGCGGGCCCTGGCCAGTCGGATCTCCCGGACCGCGACGCTGGCCGGGATCACCGAGCGGGACGGCGTGCTCAGCGTCCTGGTCGACCTGGGCACCGCCCGGATGCCCGCGTCGCAGACGGTGTTGACCGCCGTGTCGGCGCTGGATCGGCCGGGCTGGTCAGCGCTGCGCTGGGAGGGCGAAACAGCGATAACCACTTGGACGGCGAAACCGAAGCCCAACTCCGGTATCACTGAACTGGAACTGTCGTCGAGCCCGGACGTCCGGCGACGACGAGGGTGAACTGGACACCCATCTGCCGCGGGGCGTCGGACCCGCGTTGGTTCCATCTCACGGACAGGGCAACCACATCCGGTCGAGTGCTGAACACCACCCAACCAGACCACCGCGCTTGCGGGCGGGACCAGGCCGCCCGCTAGTTTCCACGCAACTGTCAACAGCACCCCAGGAGATCAACCCCAGATGGCAAGTGTCGAGGAAGTTCGGGCCGGCATCGCCAGGGCGAACCAGCAGGCAACGGAGGGCATCGCGGCACTCCAACAGGCCAGTTCGTCGCTCGAACAGGCCCAGGGCTCACTCACTCTGGTCACGCAGGGCAGCGACCACGCCGACGCCGGCCAGGCGAACGCACTGCTCGCCGACGCCGTGCGGACCGTGGGCGAGGCCGCGCAGACCGTGAACACGGCCATCTCGAAGGCCGAGAGCTACGCGGCGGCGCTCTAGGCCACCTGTGTCGATCGAGGCGATCCGTGCGGGCGTGACGGTGGTGCGCGACCAGATAGTGGCCGCGCACCAGGACGTCCGTGTCGCACGGGAGCGGTTGGCCGAAGCACGCGGCACGCTGACCGCACTGAGCCGCAACCATTCCGCGTCCCTGCTGCCGCCGGAACATGCCAGGGCCGACGAGCAACTGGCAGACTGCCTGTCCCGACTGGCAGCCTGCGTCGACTACCTGGACAGTTACGTCGCGGGGCTGTGATCAGCGCTGCTAAGTTGATCACACCCATGGGGAGGGGCCGCAGGGCACCGAAGGGTTTGGCTTGAACAAGCGCACCGAGCGGCGCGACCGGATCCGGGCCGCGCTGGAGGACTTCCGCACCGCGGTGGGCAGGGCACTGGGTATCGCCGCCCGCCAGCAGGACATGGTCGCCGAGGCGCATGCCCGCGTCATGGTCGAGATGTGGTTGCGGGCCGAGGCGAGCGGCGACCGGGCGCTGGCCGCGCCACTGGCCAACCCGAGAATGGCCGACGTCGTGGCGAAGGTCGCCGAGGACCGCAGGGGGCAGTTCACCGAGTGGGGTGAACGCGGCCCACTGGGGCTGACCCGGCTGGTCGCCGAGGCGGCACCCGGTGCCGCCGGTGACCCATGGGAGTCGTGGCTGCGCCGGGTCGGCACCGCGGACGGCACGGGCGAGCTGCCCGAGCTGTGGCGGATCGGCACCGCCGTGGCCGACGAGGCGCCGGACCGCACGCCGTTCCCGGTGGCGATCCCGCTGCTGGACGCGGCCCACCTGCACGTGTCGACGACGCCGGCCAGCAGGGCGACGGCCGAGGCGATGGTGGAGACGCTGCTGCTGCGGGTGCTGTCCTACCTGCGGCCGGGCATGGTGCACGTCCACGTGTGGGACACCGGGCAGCTCACCGGGTCGATGCCCGGCCTGTACCCGCTGACCCGGGCCGGGCTGCTCACCGTGCACGACCCGGCGCAGCCCAAGGAGCTGCTGGACGAGCTGTCCGACCACATCCGGCGGGTGCACACCGGCGTGCTGGCCGGCGGGGACACGTCGGTGCGGTCGATCAGCGGGCGGGCCGGGCGGCGTACCGAGCCGTGGCGGATCGCGGTGCTGCTGGGCAGTCACGAGGCGTTGCCCGACGACCGCCAGCAGCAGCTGCTTCGGGTGGCGCGCAACGGTTTGGCCTGTGGTGTGCAGCTGATCGCGGTCGACCTGCCGGTCACCGTGAACAGTCCGATGGAGGTCGTCGAGTTCATCGACGAGCACACCGCGCGGTGCAGCATGACCGGCCCGCACGCGACCGTCACCCCCGATCCGCCGCTGCCCAGGACGGCGGTGCCGCAGGCGTGTGCGGCGATCGCCGACGAGCTGGAGGCCCGCCGAACCCGGCTGTGCACGTTCGACGACCTGATGCCGGACGCCCACTGGCGGGAGAACTCCGGCGCCGGCCTGGTCACTCCGGTCGGCCGGGCGGACAGCCTGCCCGTCGACGTGGTGCTCGGTGACTCGTCGCCGCACGCGCTGATCGGCGGGCCGAGCGGGTCGGGCAAGACGAACTTCCTCTACGCCATGCTCGGTGGGCTCGCCGCCCGGTACTCGCCGGACGAGTTGGAGCTGTACCTGTTGGACTTCAAGGAAGGCGTGTCGTTCGCCCAGTTCACGCCGGGCCGCCGGGACCCGACGTGGCTGCCGCACGCCCGGCTGGTCGGCGTGAACGTCAACGCGGACCGGGAGTTCGGGCTGGCGCTGCTGTCGTTCCTCGCCGACACCATGCGGGCTCGCGCGGACGTGGCGAAGCAGTACGAGGTGACCAAGCTGGAGGAGCTGCGCGCCGAGAACCCGGACGGGCGGTGGCCGCGGATCGTCGCCGTCATCGACGAGTTTCAGTACCTGTTCGCGGAACGGGACGTGGTGGCGACGACGGCGGCGCGGCTGCTGGAGGACGTGGCCCGGCGGGGCCGGTCGCAGGGCATCCACCTGGTGCTGGCCAGCCAGGACGTGTCCGGCATCGAGGCGTTCTGGGGCAAGCCGGCGATCTTCGAGCAGTTCATCCTGCGGGTGGCGCTGCCCAAGGCGCGGCGGGTGCTCGCCGACGTCAACGACGCGGCGGTGGAGCTGCCTCGGTGGCACGCCGTGATCAACCACGAATCCGGTGTACGCCAAGGCAACCAGGTGGCCCGCATTCCCGACGCGACGAGCCGCGACACGTTCGACAAGTTGCAGCGCACGCTGTGCGAGAAGCGCAGGCCGGACCTGCCGCTGCCCCGGCTGTTCGACGGCAGTCACGTGCCGGTGCTCGCCGAGACGGCCGACTTCCGGCGGCTGTCACCCGACACCGGAGTGCCTTCCGCGGTGTTGGGCCAGATCATCGACGTGGCCGGCAGTGCCGCGGTGACCACGCTGGCCGGCGCGCCCGGCCGCAACCTCGCGGTGATCGGCTCGTCGGTCACGGACGCGGCCAGCGTGCTGGGCGCGGCGGCGCTGTCGGTGGCGCGGCAGCACGTGCCGGGATCGGCCCGGTTCACGCTGTGCCCGCTGGTGGGCGACGCCGCCGAGCCGGTCGCCCGGCTGGCCGACCGCTTGCGGCTGGCCGGTCACGAGGTCGCCGTCGTCGAGCGGGACTCGCTGAAGGAGCGGTTGGCCGAGATCGCCGGCGGTTTCGGTTCGTCGCCGGTGGTGCCGCACTACCTGTTCGGATATGGCGTGGACGGCGCCCAGGCGATGCTGGAGGCCAAGGAACTGGGTGCCCAGTCCGGGCTGGACCACCTGCGGGCGGTGCTGCGGCACGGTCCGGAACACCGCACGCACGTGTTCGGCTGGTGGCGCAGTGTCGGCCGGTTGAGGGCGGCGCTGCCGATGGGACAGGTGGACGACATCGGTCCGTGGGTGGCGTTCGACGTGCAGGGCCAGGAGTTGCAGTCGCTGGCGCCCGGCCAGCTGATCGCCTGGTCGCCCAGGGCGCGGCGCGGGTTGTTCTTCGATCGCTTCGAACACGCCCGGCCGCACGTGATCATCCCGTTCGACGTCGAGAAGGACGCGCCATGACCGGTGACGCAGCACGGCGGTACAAGGACCTGGCCGACCTGAACACCGACGCGGTCCGCCGGATGCGCGAACACGACCGGGCGGTGTCCGAGGAACTGCGCAAGACCCTGGCCGACGCGGACAAGGCGCTGGCCGAGGCGGTGGCGCGGGAGCGGGTGTCCCGGCTGAGCGTGCGGCTGCACTGGGAGTCGGCGGCCGAGGCGCTGTGGGCGGAGCGGTGGCTGCAGATCGGCGACGAGCCCGAGCCGGTCGCGCCGCCCAGCACGGTGACGCCCGACGCCGCCGACGCCGCGGACGCCGAGGTGGGCCGGACGTACGACGCGTTGCGGGACGCGCTGCGCAAGCAGGGCATCATCCCCCGCCGGCAGCGGACCGATCCATGACATCGTGTCCTTCGACGAGAGGATGGTCATGACCAGTGCACTGCCTTCGAAGGCCACGGAGATCCGGCTCGCGTCCCGGCCGCACGGCTGGCCGACGGCGGAGAACTTCGAGTTCGCCGAGGTCGACGTGCCCAGCCCGGCCGACGGTCAGGTGCTGGTGCGCAACCTGGTCATGAGCGTCGACCCGTACATGCGCGGCCGGATGAACGACGTCAAGTCGTACGTGCCGCCGTTCCAGGTGGGTGCGCCGCTGGACGGCGGCGCGGTCGGCGAGGTGGTCGGGTCGGCGGTGGACTCGCTGCGGCCCGGAGACGTGGTGCTGCACGGGTTGGGCTGGCGCGAGTACGCGGTGGTCGATGCCCGGCACGCGACCAGGATCGACACGAAGCTGGCGCCCGCCGGGGCCTACCTGGGCGTGTTGGGAATGCCGGGGTTGACGGCGTACGCCGGGCTGGTCGAGGTGGCCGAGCTGCGGGCCGGGGACGTGGTGTTCGTGTCCGGTGCGGCCGGGGCGGTCGGGTCGCTGGCCGGTCAGATCGCCGGGCTGAAGGGTGCCAGCCGGGTGATCGGCAGCGCCGGTTCGGCCGAGAAGGTGGCGCACCTGGTGGACGACCTGGGGTTCGACGCGGCCTTCAACTACAAGGAC
Source organism: Pseudonocardiaceae bacterium (assembly GCA_036491115.1). GTDB lineage: Bacteria > Actinomycetota > Actinomycetes > Mycobacteriales > Pseudonocardiaceae > DATEPR01. The sequence continues at coordinate 101,830 of DASXCQ010000049.1, read as the reverse complement.
GGTTCGGTGCGGTCACAGCTGGCCGCTGCCGCGCCGGACGGGATCGACGTGTACTTCGACAACGTCGGCGGCGACCACCTGGAGGCGGCGCTCGCTGTGCTCAACGTGCGCGGGCGCGTCGCGGTGTGCGGGATGATCTCCGGGTACAACGCCACGGAGGCGAGTCCGGCGCCGAGGAACCTGGCCGAGCTGATCCGCAAACGCCTGACGGTGCGGGGCATGCTGGTGCGCGATCACGGACACCTGCAGGAGCAGTTCGTCACCGAGGTGGGTGCGTGGTTGCGGGAGGGCAAGCTCCGCTACCGGGAAACGGTGGTCGCCGGCCTGGCCAACGCCCCCGAGGCGTTCCTGGGCATGATGCGCGGCGAGAACACCGGCAAGATGCTGGTCACGGTGCCCGCCGAATGACACGAGGTGGTCAGCCGGTGAATCGGGCGACGAATTTCTTCTGCGACGGCATTTCCACGGCTTTGGGGGAATAGTTCTCCCGCACGTACCGCACCGCGTCTTCGGCCGGGATTCCGTCCAGGATCGCGATGCACGCCAGTGCCGTGCCGGTTCTGCCCTGGCCACCCATGCAGGCGACTTCCACCTTGTCCCGCCCGGCCCGCTGCCACGCCTCCTGAAACGCCGCCCGAGCGTCGTCGGTGTCCGACGGCAGGCGGAAGTCCGGCCAGTGCAGCCACCGGGTCGGCCACTCGAAGTCCGGTGGCTCGTGACCCAGCAGGTACAGGCCGAAGTCGGGATCGGGGCCGGACGGTGTGGGTCGGCCCAGGCCGCGGCCCCGGATGAGCCTGCCGGAGGGCAGCGTCAGGATTCCGGTGGTCGGCGGCCAGGTCATTCCGCGTCCCCGTCCGCCGGAATCAGTTTGCCCGGATTCATGATCCCGGTCGGGTCGACCACCTGTTTGATAGCCGCCAGCACCTCGGCCCCCACCTCGCCGATCTCCGCCTCCAGGTAGGGCTTGTGGTCGACTCCCACCGCGTGGTGATGCGTGATCGTGCCCGCGGGCTCCGCCACGATGGCCCGGCTCGCGGCATCCTTCGCCCGGTGCCACTGGCTGATCGCGTTCTCGTTCCGGGGCGCCAGCACGGTGAAGTACAGCGACGCGCCCGTCTCGTAGGCGTGCGAGAGGTGGCACATCACGACCGCGCCGGGCAACGTGTCCCGCAGTGCCGTCCGCACCCGGTCGCGCAACGCCCCCAACGCCGACCAGTACCCGGCCGTCTCCAACGTCTCGACACACACCCCGACGTCCAGCAACGCGTCCCGCTGCCGGGGCCCGCCGAACCTGCCCTTCACCCACGAATCACCCGGCCGCCTCCCCAGTGCCACCGGCTTCGCCGCCCGCAGCACCCGCCGGGTCCGCGCCCGCATCCGCGTCAACTCCCGCGCCGACCGGGCCTCCCAGCCGACGATCAGCAGGCACGGTTCACGCACCCCGCGTACCCGCAGATACCCGCGCAGCGCGGCCTCCGCCGCCCCACCGGCGGACACCAGCGCGATGTCCGTCTCCTCCATGTCGGACAGTCGGGTCACCGTCGCCAGCGCGTCGCCCTGCGCCAGCGCCCGCACCGCGGCCACTCCCCGCTGCCACCCGTTGAACGCGTATGCCTCGTACCGCCGACGGGTCGACGCCGGCCGCACCCGGACCGTCACCTCCGTGACGATCCCGAACGCGCCCTCGCTGCCCACCACCACCGCCCGCAGGTCCGGGCCGGCGGCCGATGCCGGTGCCACGCCCAGGCGCCACTCGCCGCGTGGCGTCGCCAGCCGCAGCCCGACCACCATGTCCTCGAACCGGCCGTAGCCGGCTGACGCCTGGCCAGCCGAACGCGTGGCGGCGAATCCCCCGATGGTGGCGCGCTCGAACGACTGTGGGTAGTGGCCGAGGGTGAAGCCGCGTTCGCCCAGCAGGCGTTCGGCCTCCGGCCCGCGTACGCCGGCCTGGAGCACCGCCATCCGCGACACCGGGTCCAACGACACCAGTTCGTCCAGTCGCACCAGGTCGAGGGCGACCACCGCCGACTTGTCACCGCGCAGCGGCGCCACACCACCCACCACCGACGTGCCACCGCCGAACGGCACCACACCGACACCCAACTGGACACAGGCCCGCACCACCGACGCCACCTCGGCCGGGTCGCCGGGCAGCACGACGGCGTCCGGGACGACCAGGCCGGCACCCGTCCGGTAGCGCAACAGGTCCAGATAGGACAGTCCGCCTGCCCTGCCCAGCCGGGATTCCCGGTCCACCCTGACGTGCTCGGCACCGACCAGACCGGCCAGCGCGGACGCGGCGGCGGCCGGCAGGCCCGACTCGGGGACCACCAGCTCCGCCTCCGGCACGGCAGGCGTGTGCACGTCCCGCAGGCCCGTCCTGGACCGCAGCCGGCGCAGTACCTTCTGGCTCAGCGGATGGGTGCCTGGTGTCCAGGCGCCCCGGACGGTGTGGGCAATGGGCTCCGTCATCGGTACAGTGTTACACGTGACGTCCAAACGTAACAGTGCGGCGCCACCCCATCGGGTGGCCAATGACGTGCTGCTGGACGCGGCCCGGGAGTGCGTGCTGTCGGTCGGCGTCCGGCGGACCACGCTGACCGACATCGCCAAGCGCGCCGGCACCAGCCGGATGACCGTGTACCGCCGCTTCCCCGGCGTCACCAGCGTGGTCGCGGCCCTGATGACCAGGGAGTTCGGCACGTTGCTGCGCGAAGCCGGGGACACCGCCGGCGGTACCGCCAGGGAACGGCTGGTCGGCGCCTCGGTGCTGGCCGCGCGACGACTGGTGGCCGATCCGCTGCTGCGCAGCGTGCTGGACCGGGACGCCGAACTGCTGCTGCCCTACCTGGTACAGCGCGTCGGGGGCACCCAGCGGCTGGCCGAGAAGTTCATCACTGAACAGCTCACCGCCGGCCACGCCGACGGCTCGGTCCGGCAGGCACCGGTGGCCGCGCAGACCAGGGTGCTCTACCTGACCGTCCAGGCGTTCGTGATCTCGCACCGCCAGGACATCGCCGACGACGACCTGCTCACCGAACTGGCCGCCGGCCTCGACCACGGTCTGCGTCCGGCATGAACACATCGCTGAACGCCAACCGGCGGGCCGAGGAACTGGACCTGATCGCGAACGGCGAGCAGGTGGACCTGCTCGTCGTCGGCGGTGGCGTGACCGGGGCGGGCACCGCGTTGGATGCCGCCTCGCGCGGGCTGTCGGTGTGCCTGATCGAGGCGCACGACCTCGCGTTCGGCACGTCCCGCTGGTCCAGCAAGCTCGTCCACGGCGGCCTGCGGTACCTGGCCAAGGGCGACGTCGGCCTCGCCTACGAGAGTGCCGCCGAGCGCGGCATCCTGATGACCACGGTCGCACCGCACCTGACCCGCCCGCTGCCGCAACTGATCCCGGTGTACGGCCGGGGCGCGGCCACCGGCATCGCGATGGCCGGCCTGGTCGCCGGCGACGTGCTGCGCCGGGCCGCCCGCACGCCGACCTCGCTGTTGCCCGCGCCGCGCCGGATTCCCACCGCCGAGGCGCTCGCCCTGGCGCCCGGGCTGCGCCGCGGTGGCCTGCGCGCCGGGCTGCTGTCGTTCGACGGCCAGCTCACCGACGACGCGCGGCTGGTGGTCGCGTTGGCCCGTACCGCGGCCGGATTCGGCGCGCGCGTCCTGACCAGGGTCAGGGCCACCGCGCTGTGGCGCAACGGAGCCGACGCGCGGGACGAGCTGACCGGAGCGACGTTCTCCATCCGGGCCCGCGCGGTGGTCAACGCGACCGGCGTGTGGGCAGGCGAGTTGGTCGACTCGGTGCGGCTGCGGCCCTCCCGAGGCACCCACGCCGTGCTGGCCGCCGATCGGCTGGGCATCCGGGAGACCGCGCTGACCGTGCCGATCCCCGGCGAGACCAACCGGTTCGTGCTGCTGCTCCCCCAGGACGACGGCAGGCTGTACCTGGGGCTCACCGACGAACCGGTCACCGGGCCGCTGCCGGACGTGCCGGACGTACCCGAGTCCGATCTGGACTTCCTGCTGTCCGTCGCGTCGTCGGTGCTGGACGTTCCGTTGGGACGCAACGACGTTCTCGGCGCGTTCGCCGGGCTGCGACCGCTGGTGGACCAGCCCGGCGGCGGGCGCAGCGCCGACCTGTCCCGGCACCACACCGTACTCACGTCCCCGTCCGGCGTGGTGACCGTCGTCGGCGGCAAGCTGACCACCTACCGGCGGATGGCCGAGGACGCGGTGACCGCGGCCGTGCCGTCCGCGCCGCCGTCCGGCACGCCCACCATTCCCCTGGTGGGCGCCGCCGACCGGCGCGCACTGTCCGTTATGGACGAACCTCGCCGGCTGGTGGCCCGGTACGGCAGTGAAGCCGGCCGGGTGGCCGCGCTGGGTGCGCTCGATGACGAGTTGGCGGTCGAACTGGCCGATCGGGTGACGGCCGCCGAGGTGGTGTGGGCCGTCCGCCACGAGGGCGCGCTGACCGCCGACGACGTGCTGGACCGCCGCACCAGGATCGGCCTGGTGCCCGCCGACCGGGAAAAGGCCATGTCCGCCGTGTCCGATCTGGTCTCCCGGTCACTCGCCGGACTACCCGATTGCTGAAGCCTTAGAGTTACCCCGTTCCGGTAGCCACAACACGAGGATTCGACACGGTCGGCGCCAAGGTGGGGCCGGCTCACCAGCCGGCCGGCGTGAGGAGGCGGCGTGACGGACGCGGTGCTGGAGGCGGACAGGATCGGCAAGCGGTTCGACGCCGGTTTCGCGCTGAGCGACGTCAGCTTCACCGTCCGCGCCGGTGAGCTGTTCGGCCTGGGCGGCCACCGCGGCTCCGGGCGCACCACGGCCATCCGCATCGCGGCCGGCGTACTCACCGCCGACTCGGGCCGGGTGCGGTGGCGGTCGGCGCCGATCGACCCGGCCACCCGGCGCCGGATCGGCTACCAGCCCGCGACCGCCGGCCTCTACCCCGAACTGACCGTGCTGGACCAGCTCGTGCACCGGGCGGAACTGCACGGCTTCGACACCAATGAGGCGCACCGGCGGGCCCAGGTCTGGCTGGACCGGCTGAGCATGCGGGCCCTGCGCGCCCGCCGCACCGGCACGCTGGACACCGACGAGCTGCGGCTGGTCGCGCTCCTGGCCACCCTGCTGCCGGACCCGGAACTGCTGCTGCTGGACGAGCCGTTCGCCGGGGCCGGCCGGACCGGGGTCGGCACGATGATCGAGCTGCTGCGCGATGAAGCAGCCCGCGGGGTGCCGGTGTTGGTGTCCGGCAACGATCTTGACCAGATCGAACGGTACTGCGACCAGGTCGCGATCCTCCGGGGTGGACAGATCATGGCCAGTGGCACGGTGGCCGAACTGGTGGCGGGCGGCCCGAGGCTGTTCCGGGTCGACGCGCCCGACGCCGAACCTGGCTGGGGCGACACCGTGCCCGGCTGCCGGACGGTGGACGCCGACGGGTCGCGGCTGCTGGTGGAACTGGCCGCCGACGCGGACGACCAGGCCGTGCTGCACGCCGCTCTGGCGTTCGGGCCGGTCCGCGAGTTCACCAGGGTCCGCCACACGCTGGCGGAGCTGTTCGACCCGGCCGGGCTGATGTGATGGCCGATCCGCATCCCGCGGCGCACACGGTCCGGCTGGTCGCCGGCCGCGAGTTCGGCTGCCGAGTCGGGTCGCGGCGGCTGGTGCTGACCACCGTGACGGTGGCCGTGCTGCTGGTGGCGTTCGTCGTGTTGCAGGCGTACGTGTTCGGCCACCAGCGGACCCTGCGGGTCGGCCTGGCCGGGCAGGCGATCTCGCTGCAACAGGCGCTGCCGCAGGAGATGGTCGCGCTGGGCGTGCCGGTGGACGTACGGCAGTTGGACACCATCGCCGAGGGCGTCGCCGACGTGCGGACCGGTCGGCTGGACGTGCTGGTCTCCGGAGCCCGCTCCGCGCTGCGGGTCACCATCGACAACCAGCTCGACCCCCGGCTGCGCGCCACGCTGAACTCCCTGGTGCGGCAACAGATCCTGGACGCACAGCTGGCCCAGCTCGGCGCCCGGCCGAACGACGTGCTGGCCAAGGTCGACCAGGCGCAGATCACCGTCACCCAGCTCAACGCGACCGACCCGAACCTGGGCCAGCGCAAGACACTCGGCATCGTGACCGCGCTGCTGGTGGCGTGGTCGCTGGCCGTGGGAGCGGCGCTGGCCGGCAGGCGGGTGGTCGCGGACGCGGCCGGTGGCACCGCGGAGGTGCTGCTGCCGGTGTTGCGGCCACGCAGGCTGCTCACCGGCAACCTGACCGGGATCGGCCTGACCGTGCTGGTGCACGCGGCGGCGCTGGGCGTCGTCGGCGTGGCGGCCGCGTTGGCCACGGGTGCGGCGACCGTGCCGGCCGCGGTGGCGATCGCGCTGGGCGCCGGCCTGCTCGGGTTCGTGCTCGGTTTCGCCCTGTACGGCACGGCATCCGCCGCCGTGGCGGCGCTGCGGCCGAGGTACCGGGGTGCCCTGCTGGTGTTGCTCGGGGCGGTGTTCCTGGTGAGCGCGGTGCTGATCGGGGTGGCACCGGACGCTACGGCGACCTCGGTGTTGTCGGTGCTGCCACCGTTCGCTCCGGTGCTGGTGCCGGCCCGGCTGGCGGTCGGAGTGGGCGCGGGCTGGCAGGTGCTGCTGGCCGTGGCGCTGTCGCTGCTGACCGTCGGCGCGCTGGGCTGGTTCGCCGGCCGTGTCTACCCGCGATCGCTGTTCCGGGCCTAGGACAAGGAAACGGCGGCTCCGCGTGGTGCGGAGCCGCCGCGTCTTGCTCGATACGGGGTTCGATTCAGCGGTCGCCCATGGCGACGAACTCCCGCTCCGTGGGGCCGACGTAGACCTGGCGCGGGCGCCCGATCTTGGTGGCGGGGTCCCGGACCATCTCGCGCCAGTGCGCGATCCAGCCGGGCAGCCTGCCGATGGCGAACAGGACGGTGAACATCCGGGTCGGGAAGCCCATCGCCCGGTAGATCAGGCCGGTGTAGAAGTCGACGTTCGGGTACAGCTTGCGCTCGACGAAGTAGTCGTCGGACAGCGCCCGCTCCTCGAGCTGCTTGGCCAGGTCGAGCAGGCGGTCGTCACCGCCCAGCTTGCCGAGGATCTCGTCGGCGGTGGCCTTGACGATCTTCGCCCTGGGGTCGTAGTTCTTGTAGACCCGGTGGCCGAAGCCCATCAGCTTCACGCCTTCCTGCTTGTTCTTCACCTTGGAGACGAACGCGTCCACGTCACCGTGGTTGTCGCGGATGCCCTCCAGCATCCCCAGCACCGCCGCGTTGGCGCCACCGTGCAGCGGGCCGAACAGCGCGTTGATGCCGGCCGAGACGCTGGCGAACAGGTTGGCCTCGGACGAGCCGACCAGCCGCACCGTCGACGTGGAGCAGTTCTGCTCGTGGTCGGCGTGCAGGATGAACAACAGGTCCAGTGCCTTGGCGATGGTGGGGTCGACCTCGTACGGCTCGGCGGGCAGGCCGAACGTCATGCGCAGGAAGTTCTCCACCAGACCCAGCGAGTTGTCCGGGTAGAGGAACGGCTGGCCGACGGACTTCTTGTAGGCGTACGCGGCCAGCGTGGGCACCTTGGCCAGCAGCCGGACGGTGGACAGCTCGACATTGGGCTCGTCGAACGGATTGAGGCTGTCCTGGTAGAAGGTGGACAGCGCGGACACGGCGGAGGAGAGCACCGGCATCGGGTGGGCGTCCCTGGGGAATCCGCTGAAGAACTGGCGCAGTTCCTCGTGCAGCAGCGTGTGCCGTTTGATCTTGTCGGTGAACTCGTCCAACTGCACCTGGGTGGGCAGTTCACCGTAGATCAACAGGTAACTGACCTCGATGAAATTGGACCGCTCGGCGAGCTGCTCGATCGGATACCCGCGATAACGCAGGATTCCGGCGTCACCGTCGATGTAGGTGATCTCCGAGGAACAGGCCGCCGTGTTCACGAAACCGGGATCCAGCGTGACGAGTCCGGTGCTGGACAGGAGCTTTGCGACGTCGATTCCGGAAGAGCCCTCGGTGGCCGGCGTGACCGCCAGTGGGAGCTCTCCGCCTTCATGACGCAGCGCGACGGTACTGGTGCCGGAGGTCGAGTCGGGCATTCGAGTCCCTCTCACGCTTGGACAGGGCACCTACCCGTGGCCGACCCGACGTACGCCGGAGCCGTGCACGAAACACATGCACAGTGCCGGACGCTCAGCCATGACCACACGGCCGGGATGACCGACCGCGGTACCGCCCCGTTGGGGTGTTCAGTCAGTTACCACGCTAGTGCGCGATTCAACGAACGGACAGCCGGACCGGCTGTCAACTCGCCCACATGGGACGGCGGTCACAGAGATCGTCCACCGATCGCGGCATGATCACCGAGTCGGCGACGAGCACAAAGGACGGGCTCTGACGGGCGGCGACTCGTAACGGTGATATTACCGGTGAGTAACGGACCAGGGTCCAGGAGCCGTCCCGGCGCGGTTGGTGCTTCACCACTACTGGGCCGTTCGTGGTCGATCCCCACCTGATCGATACTCCCGCTGCGCCGACTTCGCTAACCCACCCCTCGGACGAACGGTTCACCGTGACCGACGGTGAACGCACTCCACACCCTCCGGGGAACGACAGCAATGGCACCGGTGGCTAAATTCGTTTCCAGCGGCCGCCGAACAAACCGGGACTCCCGGAAAAACTACGCGGAGGACAACATCATGATTGACATCGGTATCGGCTTGTGGCTTTTCCCGTGGTTCCACCACCACCACTGCCACTACTGATCGACGGCTGACCTGACGCGAACATGAGCCACCGGACGTCCCGACCGAATTTCGGCCGGGGCGTCCGGTCGTGTTTTCACGGCACTATTTCGCGGGCATAGGGCGGTTCGGCGCCGACCCGGCCGACGGTCGACGCGGCGGCGCGGGCGGCGAAGCCGAGCATGTCCGTCCAGCCCGCACGGTCCAGTCCGGCGATGTCCCTGGCTGACGCGGCGCCGTGCCGGTCCAGCCAGGCCAGCAGGGCGGCGTGCACGGTGTCGCCGGCACCGATGGTGTCCACCACGGTCGCCTTCGCGGCCGGCACGTCCACCCGCAGGTCGCCGGCGAACGCGGACAGCCCGGCAGCTCCCCTGGTCAGCACGACGGCGGTGACGCCGGCGGCCAGCCAGTCCCGGACGTCCCCGCCCAGCCATCGCGTGTCGTCCTCGGACACCTTGAGCAGGCCGATGTCCGGTAGCCAGGACGTGAACCGGGCCCGGTAGGCGGCCGGGTCGGCGATCAGGCCGGGCCGGATGTTCGGGTCCAGCACAGTGAGCCGACCCAGGGCGGACTCCCGGCGCAGCACCGACTCGTACGCGGTGGCACCCGGTTCCAACACCAGCGACAGCGTGCCCAGCGACACGGCCGTCACGTCGTCGCGCAGCGGACCGGGGTCGGCGACCAGCCGGTCGGCCGTGCCGTGCACATGGAACGTGTACCGGGCGCCGCCGTCGCCGGCGAGGGTGACGACGGCCAGCGTGGTCGGCTCGGGGCCGCGCGACACCAGGTCGGTGCGCACCCCGGCGGCGTGCAGCCGGTTCAGCAGTGCGTCGCCGAACCCGTCGGTGGAGATCCGGGACAGGAACGACACGTCGACGCCGAGCCTGCCCAGCGCGACGGCCGTGTTGTACGGGCCGCCGCCCAGCCTGGGCGACAGCGGGCCGAGTTCCCCGGGGGTCGTGGTCACCGAGGGCACCAGGTCGACCAGTGCCTCGCCACCGACCACGATCACCGGACGCACACCATGTGAATCACGACGATCGACGGTACACAGGCGGGCTGGGCGTCATATCGTAGGACGTCCGACTGTATGGACGGGGGGAGGATCGGATGCCCGCGGAGCGGATGCTGCCCACCACGGAGGCCGAGGACCTGGTCAAGCTCGTGCGGGAGATCGCGACCGACGAACTCGCACCAGTGGCCGCCGAATACGAAGCGGCGGAACGATTCCCGCGCGAGCAGTTCCGGCTGCTCGGCCGCACGGGACTGCTCGGCCTGCCGTACCCGGAACGGTGGGGTGGTTCGGCGCAGCCGTACGAGGTGTACCTGCAGGTACTGGAGGAGCTGGCGTCGGTCTGGATGACCGTGGGCGTCGGCCTGTCCGTGCACACCATGTCCTGCTACCCGCTGGCCACGTTCGCAGCCGACGACCAGCGCGACGAACTGCTGCCCGACCTGCTGGCCGGTGACCTGCTGGGCGCGTACGCGCTGTCCGAGTCCGAGGCCGGCTCGGACGCGGCCGCGCTGTCCACCCGCGCGGTCCGCGACGGCGACGACTACGTCGTCACCGGCAGCAAGGCGTGGATCACCCACGGCGGCATCGCCGACTTCTACACGATGATGGTGCGCACCTCCGACGACGGCAGCCGCGGCATCACGTGCCTGCTGGCCGACGCGGACACCCCCGGCCTGACCGCCGACCCGCCGGAACACAAGATGGGCCTGACCGGGTCGCCCACCACCGCCGTGCGCCTGGACGGTGCACGGGTGCCGGTGCGGCGCCGGATGGGTGACGAGGGCCAGGGGTTGAAGATCGCGCTGGACGCGTTGAACTCGGGCCGGCTGGGCATCGCGGCGTGCGCTGTCGGGCTGGCGCAGGGGGCGTTGGACGAGGCGGTGGCGTATGCCGGCCGGCGCTCCCAGTTCGGCCGGGCGATCATCGATTTCCAGGGTGTCGAGTTCCTGCTGGCCGACATGGCGGCCGCGGTGGAGTCGTCCCGGGCGACGTACCTGGAGGCGGCGCGGCGGCGGGATCGCGGGTTGCCGTTCCGGCGCCAGGCGTCGATCGCGAAGCTGATCGCCACGGACGCGGCGATGAAGGTCACGACGGACGCGGTGCAGGTGCTGGGCGGAGCGGGCTACACGCGGGACTTCCCGGTGGAGCGGTACATGCGCGAGGCCAAGGTGGCGCAGATCTTCGAAGGCACCAACCAGATCCAACGCATGGTCATCGCCCGCGACCTCAAGCGCTCGTGAGCACCGCCCAGAGCCGGCGCTCCGACCTCCTCGACCAGTCTCGCCGTCCGCACCACCGCGAACATGTCCCTGCCGAGGCCGAAGTGGCGACCAGCGGCGCTGCGTCCCAGGAGTGACCGGGACACCGCCGGGCGAACCCGGCGGTGCGTCGTCACCTACACGTAGTACGGGTTGACGGCCGTGCCCTGGCCGGCGTCCTCGTCGTAGGAGTAGACCTCGCGGCCGCGGACGAAGACGTGGAGGGCGCGGCTCATCACCTCCAGCGGGTCGCCGGACCACACCACGACGTCGGCGTCCAGGCCGGGCTTCAGCGAGCCGACCTGGTCGTCCAGCCGCAGGATCTCGGCCGGGTTGATGGTCAGCGCACGGAGCGCGGTGGCCCGGTCCAGGCCCTCCTTGACCGCCAGGGTGGCCTGGTGGACCAGGAAGTGGATCGGCACGACCGGGTGGTCGGTGGTGATGGCGATCTTGACACCCGCCTTGGCCATGATGCCGGCCGCGCGCATGGTGCGGTTGCGCAGTTCGACCTTGACCCTGGTGGTGAACATCGGGCCGAAGATGACCGGGATGTTCTTCTCCGCCAACAGGTCCGCGACGAGGTGGCCTTCCGTGCCGTGGTTGACGACCAGGCCGTAGCCGAACTCCTCGGCGATCCGGATGGCGGTGGCGATGTCGTCGGCGCGGTGGGTGTGCTGGTCCCACAACAGCTCGCCGTCCAGGACGCGGACCAGGGTCTCCAGGGACAGGTCGCGCTCGAACGGGTCGCCCTTGGCCTCCTTCTCGGCGCGCTTGGCCCGGTAGTTCTGCGCGGCGACGAACGACTCGCGCAGGATCGAGGCCACGCCGAGCCGGGTGGAGGGGGTCTTGCCCTTCTCGCCGTACACCCGCTTGGGGTTCTCGCCCAGGGCGCTCTTCACGCTGACCGACTCGCGGAAGATCATCTCGTCCACGGTCCGGCCCCAGTTCTTCACGGCCACGGTCTGGCCGCCGATCGGGTTGCCGGAACCGGGTTTCACGACCGACGACGTCACACCACCGGACAGCGCGTCCACGAAACCGAGATCAGCGGGATTGATGCCGTCCATGGCACGGAACCGGGCCCCGACCGGGTCGGTCATCTCGTTGGTGTCGTTGCCGGCCCACGCCTCGCCGTCCTCGTGCACGCCGAGGTGCGCGTGCGACTCGATGAAGCCGGGCAGCACCCAGCAGCCCGCCGCGTCGACCTCGGTCGCGCCGTCCGGCACGTCGACGTCGGCCGCCGACCCGACCGCCGCGATCTTGCCGTCCCGCAGCAGTACCGAACCGCCTTCGACGGGTTCACCGTCGATCGGCACCACGTATCCGCCTGTGATCACCACGTCCGTCATGGTTAGCCAGGCTAACGGATGTCCGCCGTTCACGTCAGGGGCGTGATTCCCCAACGACCCTGCCACTGTTCGTTCGGTGCCACCGTGATCAGGTCGACGCCCGAATTCAGCGCATCCGGCGGGCAGGTCATCGGCTCGATCGCGATCACCGACCCACGACCGGGGAACGAGTCCGGTGTGAACACCTGCACCCAGCGGAACGCCGGCTCGGCCCACAGTTCGACGCCGCCGTCCGGTCCGGTCAGCCGGTGGTGCACCAGGCCGTCCTCGGCCGGGCGGCAGTCGCCGAACGGGGTGTCCAGCTGCACACCGGCCAGCGGGCGCGGGGTGCGGAAATCGGCCACCGTCTCGGCCACGTCGGTGGCCGGGCCACTGGGCACCATCGCGGTCAGGTCCAGCGGCAGCACGGTGTGGGCGGCGAGTTCCAGCCGGCACTCGTCCCTGGGCGAGCGGCCCGCCCTCGGGTACGGGTGGCAGCCGACGCCGAACGGCACCGGCAGGTCACCGGTGTTGCGCACCAGGTGCTCGACGGTCAGGCCGCGCTCGTCCAGCGAGTACGTGATCGCGGTGTACAGCGGCACCGGCCAGCCCGGCTGCACCTCGACGTCGGTGGCCAGCGTGATCCGGGACGTCTCGCGCAGCACCGGCCGCCACGCCTGGTGCCGGGTCAGGCCGTGGATGGCGTTGCCCCGGTCCGGTTCGGTCACGTCGAGCCGCTGCAACCGCTCGGCGTAGATCCAGCGCGCCCCGGCGACCCGGTTGGGCCACGGCACCAGCACGGCTCCCGAGCCCAGTGGCGGCGCGTCGTCGTAGGTCTCCAGGTAGGGCACGCCGTGCCACTCGAACGCACGCAGGCCGGCGCCGATCTCGGTGACCGCCACCCGGCCGGCGTCGGACGTGATCTCGAACTGTTCGCCGGTCGATGCAGACATGCGGTGCAGCGTAGAGGAGCGTCCCGGCACGGTCAGGACGGCGCCTTGGCCAGCGCGGCCACGAACTGGATCAGCTTCGGCTGGATGCCCGGGGTGTCCGCGATGCCGGCGAGGACCACCTCGATGCTGGTACTGCCGGGGTCCTTCTTGGCCGCGAAGCCCTCGTCCACCAGGTTGCCCTGCTCGGTCTCCTGGAACGTGCCGCCGATGTCGGCGCCCGGGACCGGCATGGTCCGCACGTCGGAGAACTGTTGCCGCAGCGCCGTCACGAACTGGTCGGCCGTGGTGATCAGCTGCGGCGGCCAGACCTGCACGACGACGTTGACGCGGAAGCCACCCTTGGCGCCGATCACGCACTTGATCTGCTGGATGCCACCGGGCAGGGTCTGGCCGCTGTCCGCGGTGACGGTCACGCCGGTGACGCCGAACGCGGCCGTGACCGCGTCCCTGGGCAGTTCGGCGCAGGCCTTCTGGGCGGCCTGGGACAGGGCGTTGTCACCGCTGCTGGGCGGCTGTGACCCGCTGCTCGGTGCGCCCGCACCCGCCTTCGCGCCCGGCGCGGCCGTGGCCGACCCGGTGATGGTCGTCGCGCAGGCACCGGCACCACCGGCGACCGCCAGCGCCACCACTGCCGCACCGACTCCGCGCCGAACCCTCGCTGGGCGGACAGTACGCACGACACCCCCTTGGCCAGACCGTCTCCTGCGATCCAGCCTATCCGGGACGCAGGTGGCGTCAGCCGGATGCTTCCGCCGTTTCGCCCGGACGCGGCGCGCGGTAGCGGCGGAACGCGGGCAGCAGGGCCGCGGCGACCAGCGCCAGGACCACCACGAGCACGCCACCACCGGCCACCGTGGCGGTGGTGCCGACGGCCGCACCCATGACGCCGTGCAGGGTGTCGGCGATGCGTGGACCGCCGGTGACGACCACGGTGAACACACCCTGCATGCGCCCACGCATCTCGTCGGTGGCCGCCGTCTGCAGGATCGAGTTGCGGAACACCATGCTGACCATGTCGGCGGCTCCGGCCAGGCCGAGGAACAGCGCGGCCAGCCACAGGGAGTGGGTCAGGCCGAACGCGGCGATCGCGACACCCCATCCGCACACCGCGATGACGACGGCGATGCCGTGCCGGCTGACCCTGGACAGCCACCCGGACAGCAGGCCGCAGATCACGGCACCGATCGGGATCGCGGCGAACAGCCAGCCCAGCGCGACACCGCCGCCCGGCGGGTCACCGAACGTGCGTTCGGCCATCTCCGGGAACAGTGCCCTGGGCATGCCGGCGACCATGGCGATGATGTCCAGCACGAAGGACGCCAGCAGCACCGGTCGGACGCTGAGGTAGCGGAACCCGTCCAGCACGTCCCGCAGGCCGGCGCGGCGGGTCGGGCCGGCCAGCGGCGGCAGCGGCGGCAGCTTCCACACCGCCCACATGGTCAGGCACAGGCCGATCGCGTCGATCAGGTAGAGCGTGGGCAGGCCCAGCACCGGGATGAAGGCACCGGCCAGCAGCGGGCCGAGCACCGCGCCGAAGTTGAACACCGTGCTGTACACGGCATTGGCGGCCGGCAGCAGTTCGGCCGGCACCAGGCGGGCCACCGAGGCGCTGCGGGCCGGCTGGTTGATCGCGAACAGGCCCTGCTGCACGGCGAGCAGGATCAGCACGACGGTCACCGAGTCCAGCCGCGCGAACGCCTGGACCCACAGCAGCAACGAGGTCAGCGCGATGCCGGCGTTGCTCACCAGCAGCAGCTTGCGCCGGTCGACGGTGTCTGCGACGGCACCGCCCCACAGGCCGAACACCAGCAGCGGCACCAGCGCCACGGCACCGGCCAGGCCGACGTAGCCGGACGAGTCGGTGATGTCGAAGACCTGCTTGGGCACGGCGACCGCGGTCAGCTGGCTGCCGATGGCGGTGACCGCCGTGGACGCCCACAGCCTGCGGAACGGGACGACCTTCAGCGGCCGGGTGTCCAGGACGAACGCGCCCAGCCGCTGCCGGCGGGTGGAGCCACGAGACGCACTCGGGGCTGCGGTGTCGGGCTCCGATGTCACAGACAAGTAGTTTAGGCGAACTAACGAGTGATCCGGGTCGCACTCAGGGTGCTACTCGGTGCACCCGCCACTCGTCCCCGCGCACCTCGTAGACCAGCCGGTCGTGCATCCGATCCTCGCGGCCCTGCCAGAACTCCACGGTCTGCGGGCGGATCCGCCAGCCACCCCAGTGCGGCGGCACGGGCACGTGGTCGGCGCCGGCGAACTGGCGTTCCACGTTGGCCAGCGCGGACTCCAACGTCGTCCGGCCGCGCACCGTGCGGGACTGCGGCGATGCCCACGCGCTCAGCTGCGAGCCGCGCGGCCTGCTCGCCCAGTAGGCCGCGGTCTCGGTGGCGGACACCCGGTCGACGGTGCCGCGCACGTGTGCCTGCCGCTGCATGCCGAACCACGGGAAGGTGGCGGACGCGAATCGGGTGGCGCTCAGGTCGTGGCTCTTGGCCGAGGTGTAGTTGGTGTAGAAGACCACGCCGCGTTCGTCGATTCCCTTGCACAGCACCGTTCGCGACGCCGGACGGCCACTGGTGTCCGCGGTCGCGAGGACCATCGCGTTCGGTTCGGCGAGACCGGCCCTGCGCGCTTCGTCCAGCCACCGCTCCAGCTGTGCCCACCACGTGCCGGCGAGTTGGGATTCGTCCAACACACCGTGCTCGTAGGACACACGCATGGCGGGCAGTTCCAGCGCGATTCCGGTTTCAGACATCCCGAACCACCTTCCGGCCTGATCCGTTGTACGGACGACGCGTGCGGGGGGAGTTACGGCGATTCGTTGCCGTGTCGGAGCACGCTACGGGGTCGGGACGGCTACCGGAACCGCTGCGTCGGTGATGCCGCCCACCGCGATCAAGGACTGGATCGAGCAAGTGGATCGATTCCGACACGGTCGGTAATACACGCGCCGTGCCGACCAGGAGGGAAAACGTTGATGAACTGCGCGTTTACGCCGGTGAGCGACACCGTATCGGCGGTCGCCGCCGACATAGGCCAACCTGACGATTTTAGTTCACTGAATCGAGTGCTGATTCGTGACAGAAGACACGGCCGAACACATTGCGAAGCCACCCTTTCGGGTGCAGTGTTCCAGCACAAGCATGGCTACCTCCCGGGCTGATACGTACCCTGCGCCGGCCCGGTGCCATGTCCTCACCGTCGGGAAATCCTCGCGAAGGGGCGTGCACACCGTGGTGCAGTCGGACCAGCAGAACCAGCCGGATCCCGGTTTCGTCCCGGGACTGGAAGGCGTCATCGCCTTCGAAACGGAGATCGCCGAACCGGACAGGGACGGTGGCGCGCTCCGCTATCGCGGGGTGAACATCGAGGACCTCGTGGGCAAGGTCACCTTCGGTGACGTGTGGGCCCTGCTGGTGGACGGCAAGTTCGGGCACGGCCTGCCGCCGGCCGAGCCGTTCCCGCTCCCGATCCACACCGGTGACGTCCGGGTGGACGTGCAGGCGGCACTGGCCATGCTGGCGCCGATCTGGGGTTACCAGCCACTGCTGGACATCACCGACGAACAGGCCCGCGACCAACTCGCCAGGGCCGCCGTGATGGCACTGTCCTACGTGGCCCAGTCGGCGCGCGGCATCGGGCAGCCCGCCGTGCCTCAGTCGCGGATCGACCAGTGCGAGACGATCACCGAGCGGTTCCTGGTCCGCTGGCGCGGCGAGCCGGCGCCGGAGCACGTGCGGGCCATCGACGCCTACTGGGTCTCCGCCGCCGAGCACGGCCTCAACGCCTCCACCTTCACCGCCCGCGTGATCGCGTCCACCGGAGCCGACGTGGCCGCGTCGATGTCCGGCGCGATCGGCGCCATGTCCGGTCCGCTGCACGGCGGCGCGCCGGCCAGGGTGCTGCCGATGATCGAGGAGGTCGAGCGGGTCGGCGACGCGCACAAGGTGGTCTCCGCGATCCTGGACCGGCACGACCGGCTGATGGGCTTCGGCCACCGCGTCTACCGCGCCGAGGACCCCAGGGCCAGGGTGCTGCGCCGGACCTGCAAGGAACTGGGCGCCGAGCGCTACGAGGTGGCCGCCGCGCTGGAGCAGGCCGCGCTGACCGAACTGCGCGAGCGCCGGCCGGACCGGCCGATCGAGACCAACGTGGAGTTCTGGGCCGCGGTGATCCTGGACTTCGCCGAGGTGCCGACGCACATCATGCCGGCGATGTTCACCTGCGCCCGGACCGCGGGATGGTCCGCCCACATCATGGAACAGAAGCGGACCGGCCGGCTGGTCCGGCCGTCCGCCCGCTATGTCGGCCCTGGTCCGCGTACGCCGGCCGACATCGAGGGCTGGTCGGCGATCCGGCACGGCTGAGTGAGACCGGACACACGCCAAGGCCGCGCGAGCTCATGCTCGCGCGGCCTGCCAGACTGAAGGGACGTCACCATCCGGCAACGGCGCCGGACCACACGTACCGTTTCCCGCGTTTGGAGGGCGCCGACGATGACCAACGCCGCGGATCCGACCACCCTGGAACTGCCCCACGATCTGAAGCCGTCCGACGGCCGGTTCGGCTGCGGTCCGTCCAAGGTACGACCGGCCCAGATCGAGGCGCTGGCCACCGCGGGCGCGGCGATCATGGGCACGTCCCACCGCCAGAAGCCGGTCAAGTCGCTGGTCGGCCGGGTCCGTTCCGGGCTGCGCGAGCTGTTCGGCCTGCCCGAGGGCTACGAGGTCGTGCTGGGCAACGGTGGCACGACGGCGTTCTGGGACGCGGCGGCCCTCGGCCTGATCCGCGAGCGGTCGCTGCACTACGGCTACGGCGAGTTCTCCAGCAAGTTCGCCAAGGTCGCGCAGGGCGCGCCGTTCCTCGCCGACCCGGTGGTCGTCTCGGCCGAGCCGGGCACCGCGCCGGAGCCGGTCGCGGCCGACGGCGTGGACGCGATCGCCTGGGCGCACAACGAGACCTCCACCGGCGTGATGGTGCCGGTGGTCCGGCCGGCCGATGCCGGCGACGCGCTGGTGCTGATCGACGCCACGTCCGGCGCCGCGGGCCTGCCGGTGTCGCCGCAGGACTTCGACGTGTACTACTTCGCCCCGCAGAAGAGCTTCGCCGCCGACGGCGGCCTGTGGCTGGCGCTGATGAGCCCGGCCGGCCTGGAGCGGGTGCGGGAGATCGGCGCGTCGGACCGCTGGGTGCCGGAGTTCCTGTCCCTGCCGGTGGCGCTGGACAATTCCACGAAGGATCAGACGTACAACACTCCGGCAGTCGCCACGCTCTTCCTGCTGGCGGAGCAGATCGACTGGCTGCTGGGCAACGGCGGCCTGGACTGGGCCGTGAAGCGCACGCACGACTCGTCCAGCCGGCTCTACTCGTGGGCCGAGCGGACCGAGTACACCACGCCGTTCGTCGCCAACCCGGAGCACCGCTCCCAGGTGGTCGGCACGATCGACTTCACCGACGCGGTGGACGCCGCCGCCGTGGCGAAGGTGTTGCGCGCCAACGGTATTGTCGACGTCGAGCCCTACCGCAAGCTCGGCCGCAACCAGTTGCGGATTGGCATGTTCCCCGCCATCGAGCCCGACGACGTGACGGCGCTGACAGAATGCGTCGACTGGGTCGTCCAACGGCTTGGCTGACCGGATCTCGCCGGGCACGGCGCGCCTTCGGCGTCAAGCAGGCACGCCGACATAACGTCGTACCCGGCGAGGTGAAGTCATCAGGAGGACGTGATGCGGGCGCTGCGAGTGGTCGGCCTCAGCGAAGACGGCAAGTCCGTCATTTGCGAGGACGTCGCGCGCAGCGAGCGCTTCACGGTTCCGGCCGACGAGCGGCTACGTGCGGCGGCTCGCGGAGACGTCACCCGACTCGGCCAGATCGAGATCGAGCTGGAGAGCCAGATGCGTCCCCGAGAAATCCAGGCCCGTATTCGTGCGGGCGAGTCAGTCGAGCAGGTCGCGGCGGCGGCCGGCGTACCGGCGCACCGCGTCGAGCGGTTCGCGTACCCGGTACTGCTGGAGCGCTCCCGCACCGCGGACCTGGCCCAGCGGGCCCACCCGGTGCGCGAGGACGGTCCCGACGTCCAGACCCTCGCCGAAGTGGCGGCACACGCGTTCGGCCTGCGTGGCCAGGACTACTCGACCGCGACGTGGGACTCCTGGCGGGGTGAGGACGGCAAGTGGGTCGTCCAGCTGCGCTGGTACACCGGCCGGTCGGACAACCGGGCGCACTGGGCGTTCCACCCCGGAGCGCACGGCGGCACCGTGGTGCCGCTGGACGAGCACGCGCACGACCTGATGGACCCGAACGCCGCCAACCGGCCGCTGCGCACCGTGCGGCCCGTCACCGAGCTGGCCAGACAGGCGCTGGACATGCAGCAGCAGCCGGTCCGGGAGCCGGAGTACGAGGTCGAGCCGGTGATCCGCGAACGCGAACCCGTCGTGCGGGAACGCGAGCCAATCGTACGTGAGCGGGAACGCGAGCCGATCGTGCGGGAACGCGAACCCGTCATGCGCGAGCGGGAACGCGAGCCCGTCGTGCGCGAACGCGAGCCGGTGCGGGAGCCGGTCCCGGAGCGAGAGCCCGTCCGCGAGCGGGAGCCCGTCGTGCGCGAGCGGGAGCCCGTGCGCGAGCCGGTGGTGCCGGAACCCGTCGTCCGCCGGCCGCAGCCGAAGCCGGAACCGGAGCCCCAGCCGGAACCCGAGCCCGAGCCGGTGGTGGCCGAACAGCCCGAGCTCGAGCCGGAGCCCGTCGACCTGGTCGAACCCGAACCCGAGCCCGAGCCCGAACCGGCACCCGCCGCCGAACCGGAACCGGAGCCCGAACCGGCCGTCGCGACCAAGCCCGCCCCGCCGGCCTCGCAGCGCAAGACCGAGCCCAGCACCAAGCGGGGCAAGAAGAACCACCCGATCGTCCCGTCCTGGGAGGACGTGCTGCTGGGCGTGCGCACCCAGCGCGGATAAGGCGACGGTCAGGCGACCTGGCGCGGCACGCTGTCCAGCAGCTCCAGGTCCCAGCCCTGCCGTTCACACCAGTCCTCGGCGTCCTCCCTGGTCAACGGTTCCGCGTTGGCCGGGACGGGCGCGGACAGCGGGGACCAGCCGTCCGGTGCCAGGACGAACGGTGCCGGGGACCCGGTCGGGTCGACCACGGCGAGCAGGCGCCCCTCCGGGAAGGCCATCGTGGGCTCGGTGCGCAGGAACCTGACGGGGTCCGGACGCGTCATGCGGACATGATGGCCCACACCGGGCTTGACCTCCACCCAGGTTGAGGTCGCATGATCAGCCGGTAGTGAAAACCAGATGACCTGTCCTGGTCAATCACCTAGTGTCTCAGGGCACGGCTGTTCGCCGTCCCGCCCAGTTCGCTCAAGCCAGCCCGGGTACAGCACTGCCTGGGCCGGTCCCGCCTGCCGGCAATCCCGACACGAACTCCTGGGGGGAGCCATGACATCACAGTCCGACCCGCAACCCGAACCGGAACCCGAGCCGTCCGCCTTACCGGTGGTGAACGAGACGCGGACCGCCGCCTCCGCGTCCACCATGAAGGTCCTGTTCCGCCTCGCGCCCTATGTCCTGCCCGAGCGGCGCCCGCTGCTCGGCGCCGCCGCCACCACCATGCTCGCCATGGTGTGCGGACTGGTGATTCCGCTGGTCATGCAGCGCATCCTGGACGGTCCGGTGGCCACCCACCAGCTGTCCGAGCTGCCGCTGCTGATCGGCATCGTGATCGCTCTGGGCACGCTCGAAGCGCTGTCGTACTTCTTCCGCCGCCGGCTGGTGGCGCGCCCCACCACCCAGATCGAGGCCCGGATGCGGTCCGATCTGTACGAGCACCTGCAGCGGCTGCCGATCGCGTTCCACGACCGGTGGCAGTCCGGTCAGTTGCTGTCTCGTGCGGTGTCCGACCTGTCCACGCTGCGCCGGTTCTTCGCGTTCGCCCTGATCTTCCTCGTGGTGAATTCGATCACATTGGTGCTGGGCCTGGTGGTGCTGTTCCTGCTGGCGCCGGTGCTCGGCCTGATCGTGACCTGTGCCAGCCTGCCGCTGATCGCGGTGTCGACGCTGTTCGAGTCGAAGTACCGGGTGGTGTCCCGGCGGGCCCAGGACCAGGAGGGTGACCTGGCCACCACCGTCGAGGAGTCGGTGCTGGGCATCCGGGTGCTCAAGGCGTTCGGCCGGGGCCCGGAGCTGCTGCGCAAGTTCAGCGTCCAGGCCAGGGAGTTGCGCGGCACCCAGCTGCGCAAGATCAGCATCCTGGCCGTCCTGTGGGCGGTGATCATCGCGCTGCCGGAGATCGGGATCGGCATCCAACTGCTGGTCGGCGGCCTGTCCATCGCGCACGGCACGATGACACTGGGCACGCTGGTCGCCGCCGTCACGGTGGCCACGTACCTGCGCTGGCCGACCGACTCGATCGGCTGGCTGCTGTCCGAGACCAACCAGGCCGCGTCCGCGTGCGAGCGGTACTGGGAGGTCATGGACGCGCCGGTCACCATCACCGGACCGGACCGGCCCCGGGCGTTGCCCGCCGCCCTGACCGGCCACCTGGTGCTGTCCGACGTGCGATTCCGCTACCCGGGCGGGCAGCGCGAGGTGCTGCGCGGCATCGACCTGGACGTGCGGCCGGGCGAGACGATCGCGCTGGTCGGCGCCACCGGGTCGGGCAAGACCACGCTGACCATGCTGGTCGCGCGACTGGCCGACGTCAGCGGCGGCCGGATCACCGTGGACGGCGTCGACGTGCGCGACCTGAGCCTGGACGACCTGCGCACCGTGGTGGCCACCGCGTTCGAGGAGCCGGTGCTGTTCTCCGCGAGCGTGCAGGAGAACGTGGCACTGGGCACCCCGGACGCGACCGAGGCCGACGTGCGCGAGGCGCTGCGGGTGGCCAGGGCCGATGACTTCGTCGAGGACCTGCCGTGGGGCCTGGCCACCCGGATCGGTGAGCAGGGCCTGTCCCTGTCCGGTGGTCAGCGGCAGCGGCTCGCGCTGGCCAGGGCGGTGGTCGGCCGGCCGGCGGTGCTGGTGCTGGACGACCCGCTGTCCGCGCTGGACGTGGAGACCGAGGCCGAGGTCGAGCGGGCGCTGCGCACCGTGCTGCACGGCGTGACGGCGCTGGTGGTGGCCCACCGGCCGAGCACCGTGCAACTGGCCGACCGGGTGGCCGTGCTGGCCGACGGCCGGATCACCGCGGTCGGCACGCACCACGGCCTGCTGGCGGAAAACGCGCACTACCGGTTCCTGTTGTCCACTTTGGAGGATCGGGAACCGTCGGAGGAACTGGCATGAGCGCCCTCGACACGACAGAAGACAAGAAACTCGACATACCCGACCCGGACGAGGCGTGGCGCGGGGTCGCCGCGGAGGACATCGACGAGGTGAGCATCGCGCTCAGCCTCAAACTCCAGGCGCGTTCGCGGAAACTGCTGCGGTCGCTGGTGTCGTCGCACAAGCCGGCGATGGCGCTGGCGCTGGCAGTGGTGATCGGCGAGAACCTGGCCGCGCTGCTCGGGCCGATCCTGATCGCCGCCGCGCTGGACACGGGCGTGCCGGACGTGGCGCGCGGCCGGCCGTTCCCGCTGATCGCGTGTGCCGTCGGCTACCTGGCCTGCGGTGTGGCGTCTGCCGGGCTGCGGTACTGGTTCCTGCGGCTGTCCGGCCGGATCGGCCAGGACATCCTGCTGGACCTGCGGCGGCGGATCTTCGCGCACGCGCAGCGGCTGTCCCTGTCGTTCCACGAGTCGTACACGTCCGGCAAGATCATCTCTCGGCTGACCAGCGACATGGACTCCATCGACCAGTTGCTGGACCAGGGTCTGGACAGCCTGCTGTCGGCGCTGTTCACCGTGGTCGGCGTCGGCATCGTGATGATGTGGCTGGACTGGCAGCTCGGCCTGATCGTGCTGGCCGGCTTCGTGCCGCTGATCTGGGTGACGCGGTGGTTCTACCGGCGGTCGCAGCACGCGTACCGGGAGACCCGCGGCGCCATCGCCAAGATCATCGTGCAGTTCGTGGAGACCATGAACGGCATGCGGGCGGTGCAGGCGTTCCGCCGGGAGCGGCGCAACGAGGCCATCATGGGCACGCTCAACGGGCGGTTCCAGGAGGCCAACCGGCGGGCGCTGACCGTGGTCGCCACGTTCACGTCCACGGTCCGCATGGTCGGCAACGTGTCGCTGGCGCTGGTGCTGCTGATCGGCGCGATCCGGGTGGCCCACGGCAGCCTGGAGATCGGTGTGCTGGCCGCGTTCACCCTGTACCTGCGGCGGTTCTACGACCCGTTGGACGACCTGGCGATGTTCACCAACGCCTACACGGCGGCCAGCGCGGCACTGGAGAAGATCTCCGGCGTGCTGGACGAGGTGCCGAAGGTGGCCGATCCCACCGATCCGGTGCGGCTGGCCAACACCAGGGGTGAGCTGCGGTTCGCCGACGTCGAGTTCCGCTACGGGCCGGACTCCCCCGTCGTGCTGCCCACGTTCGACCTGCACATCCCGGCCGGGCAGACGGTCGCGCTGGTCGGGCAGACCGGTGCCGGCAAGTCCACCGTGGCGAAGCTGGTCGCCCGGTTCTACGACCCGTCATCGGGCGCGGTGGAGCTGGACGGCGTCGACCTGCGGCGGATCTCGGACGCGCAGCTGCGCGAGGCGGTGGCGATGGTGACCCAGGAGAGCTTCCTGTTCTCCGGCTCGGTCGCCGACAACATCGCGCTGGGCAGGCCGGGCGCCTCGCGGTCGGAGATCCGGGCGGCGGCGATCGCGGTCGGCGCCGACGAGTTCATCTCGGCGCTGCCCGAGGGGTACGACACCGACGTGCGCAAGCGCGGTGGCCGGTTGTCCGCCGGGCAGCGGCAGATGGTGTCGTTCACCAGGGTGCTGCTGGCCGACCCCGCGGTGCTGGTGCTCGACGAGGCCACGTCCAGCCTGGACGTGCCGACCGAGCGGGCTGTGCAGCGGGCGCTGGACACGGTGCTCACCGACCGGACGGCGTTGATCATCGCGCACCGCCTGTCCACGGTGCTGATCGCCGACCGGGTGCTGGTGATCCACGACGGCCGGGTGGTCGAGGACGGCCCGCCGTCGGAGTTGATCGCCAGCAGCGGTCGCTTCGCCGGGCTGCACCGGGCCTGGCTGGAATCGCTGGTGTGAGTGACGGTGGAGCGGTCCGGACGGGCCGCCCCACCGCTCGTCAGATCGCGGTGAACAGCAGGGCGATCCAGGCGACCACGATGCCGCCCACCACCCCGAACGCCACCCACCGCCACACCGGCGCCCGCCGCGCCAGCCACACCGACGGCGCCAGCCCCAGCGCGATCACCACGTTGGCGATCAGCGGCAGCCACCGGTTGGCCGCGCCCAGTGCCAGCGACAGCGTCACCACCACGATCATGATCAGCACTGCCGTGATGAAGCTCACCGTCAGCCCGGTGGCCCACGGCGGCCGCTCCTCGGCGGCGCGATGCCGCGCGGTACCCCGATCCGACCACCGCTGGGAGACCGGGCTGCCCTCGTCCGCCGGCTCGTCCGGCACCTCGACCTCGGTCACCTCACCGGTGAGCGGGTCCGCGTAACTGATCGGCGAACCCATCACGGCGGCCAGCCGCGCCGCCAGCTGCCGGCCGCGGCGGGAGATCAGCCGACCGGCCGCCGAGCCGCCGGGCTGGCCGTTGCGGTACACGGCGTCGGCGACCCTGGCCCATTCGTGCAGCGCATCGGCCAGGTCGGCACTCAGCGCGAGGCTGTGCGGGTCGACCTCGGCCTCGGCCCGGTCGTCCCTGAGCCCCGACACGTCACCGGCCTCTCCGGCCAGCAGCGCACGACCGTCCCGGGCGCGTAGCTGCACGAAACGTCCTCTCTCCGGCGTCCGGCATGAAGGTACTCAGCTACGTGTGATTCCGGGTAACGAAACGACGGAATACAACGCGATCGCGGCCGCTGTGGCCACGTTCAGGGAGTCGACGTCGCCGCTCATCGGGATGCGGACCCGTTCGTCGGCCGCGGCCATGGCCTCGGCGGTCAGGCCGTGGCCCTCCGATCCCAGCAGGACGGCGGTCCGGTCACCGGGGCGGACCGCGGCCGACAGCGGCACGGCGTCCGGGCCCGGGGTCAGCGCGAGGACGCGGAAGCCCGCGGCCCGCAGCTCACCCAGCGCGTCCGGCCACGCCGTCACCGGGGTGAACGGAACCCGCAGCACGTGCCCCATGGACACCCGGACGGACCGCCGGTAGAGCGGGTCGGAGCAGCCGGGGCCGAGCACCACACCGGACACGCCGAGCCCGGCGGCATTGCGGAACAGCGAGCCCAGGTTCTCGTGGTCGCCGACGCCCTCCAGCACACACAGCGGGCCGGCCTGCGCGACCAGATCGGCCAGCGCGGGTTCGGGGGCGCGGTCGGCGACGGCGAGGACGCCTCGGTTGAGGTGGAAGCCCACCACGACGGCCATCGTCTCGGCCGATGTCACGTAACATGGCAGGTCCTGCCGGTGGTACGCGGCCAGGTCCGGGGCCAGGGCCTCGATCCGGCTACGGACCCCGAGCAGGGACCGCACCGGGTAGGGCGAGCGCAGCATCCGCTGCACGACCACGACGCCCTCGGCGATCACCAGGCCACGGCCGCCCGGCCGGTCGGGGCGACGGTCCGCCGTGGTGAGGTCGCGGAAGTCGTCCAGCCGGGCGTCGCCAGCGCCGTCGACGTCGATCACCTGCGGCACCACCGCAGTGTGGCACGCGACGCATTGTGTGGATGCATGCGGGCGCACAGCACCGGATTGGCCGCTAGCCGACAGTGAACCCCACATGTCACGGTGGTTTTCCGGCGCCAGGCGACCTGGAGGCTCATGCACAACCTCGCCCAGGGACCCATTGCCCGCGACGTGGTGAATACCGCGTCGGGCTCGTTTTGAATGAGCCTCCCAGGGCTCGACCGCGAGGGAAGGCGACCAGATGGGGCAGCACGACGTGGCGCGGCGCACCGACGCCGACCGTGGACAGTACCGGGTCAAGGTCAGGCGTTGCCTGGATGCGCTGGCCCTCATGTTGCGGGACAACCTGTTCTCGTTTCCGCAGCGGCACATGGGCCTGGAGATCGAGCTGAACCTGGTGGACCCGCAGTTCCGCCCGGCGATGGCGAATTCCGTTGTGCTGGAGAAGATCGGCGACGCCCGCTTCACCACCGAGCTGGGCCAGCACAACCTGGAGTTGAACGTGCCGCCCCGGCCGCTGGCCGGCAACGAAGTCGTGGCGCTGGAACAGGAACTGCGCCGTGCCCTGACCGAGGCGGACGCGAAGGCCGGGGACGCGGGCGCGTCGCTGGCGCTGATCGGGATGCTGCCGACATTGCGGCCGGAGCACTTCGACGCGCGCTGGCTCTCCGCGGGGGCGCGGTATTCGGTGCTGAACGACGAGATCTTCGCCGCCCGCGGCGAGGACATGCTGCTGGACATCGAGGGCACGACGACGCAGCACACGCCGGCCGAACGGCTGCACGCCCGCTGCTCGTCGATCCTGGCCGAGTCAGCGTGCACGTCGGCGCAGTTGCACCTGCAGGTGGCACCGGAGGACTTCGCGGCTTACTGGAACGCGGCACAGTGCTTGGCGGGCGTGCAGGTGGCCGTGGCGGGCAACTCGCCTTTCCTGCTGGGCAGGGCGCTGTGGCACGAGACCCGGATTCCCTTGTTCCAGCAGGCCACCGACACCCGGCCGGAGGAACTGCGCAACCAGGGCGTGCGGCCCAGGGTGTGGTTCGGCGAGCGGTGGATCACGTCCATCTTCGACCTGTTCGAGGAGAACGCGCGCTACTTCCCCAGCCTGCTCCCGGAAACCGACGACGAGGACCCGCTGGCCGCGCTGGCCGCCGGGATCGCGCCCACACTGTCCGAACTGCGCCTGCACAACGGGACCGTGTGGCGGTGGAACCGGCCGGTGTACGACCTGGCCGACGGTGTGCCGCACCTGCGGGTGGAGAACCGGGTGCTGCCGGCCGGGCCGACCGTGGTGGACCTGATCGCCAACGCGGCCCTGTTCTACGGCGCGCAGCGGGCCCTGGCCACCCAGGAGCGTCCACTGTGGAGTCGGATGTCGTTCCAGGCCGCGGAGGAGAATTTGCGTGCCGGCGCCCGGGACGGGTTGGCCGCGCAGCTGTACTGGCCGGAGGTCGGCTGGGTCTCCCCCGCCGAACTGGTGCTGCGCAAGCTGTTGCCGCTGGCCCACGACGGCCTGCGTGACCTGGGTATGGCGGGCAGTGCCCGGGAGCGCTACCTGGGCATCGTGGAACAGCGTTGCCTGGCCGGACAGACGGGGTCGAGTTGGCAGCGGGACACCGTAACCCTGCTCGAGGAGCACGGAATGGACCGCGAGCGTGCGCTGTCCGAGATGTTGGGCGTCTACCTGGAACTGATGCGCGGCGGCGAGCCGGTGCACACCTGGCCGTTGGGCTGACACACGTGTGGGGCCCCCGCGAACGGAGGCCCCACACGACCCGAACTGACGTTGCCGCTCCCACCACGAAGCCGGCGAGACTTAGGTTAGGCTAACTTCGCTTCGCGCGCAAGGCCAGACCACAGCCGACCGCCGCGAGCACCGACACCACACCGCCGACCACGATCGGCGACCGCCCGCCGAACGCCTCGGCCAACCACCCGGTCATCGGTCCGCCCACCGGCAGGCCGCCCTGGAAGACCAGCATGTACACGCCCATCACCCGGCCACGCAGCTCGGCCGGCACGGACAGCTGCATGGTGCTGTTGGCCGCCGTGATGAACGTGATCGTGGCCGCGCCCAACGGGATGAGCGCCAGGCCGAAGGACAGGTACGTGGGCATGAACCCGAGCCCGACCTCCAGCACCCCGAACACCAGCGCCGCGCCCACCACCAGGGCCAGCCGCACCCGCCCGGTGGCGGCCCGGCGCGCGGCCAGCGCCGACCCGGTCAGCGTGCCGACCGCCATCAGCGTGGACAGCAGGCCGTAGCCGTCGGCGTCCCGGTGGAACACGTTGGCGGCCACGTTGGCCAGCGTCGCGAAGAAGGTCATGCCGAACGTGCTGACGCAGAACACCAGCACCAGCAACACGACAAGATCCTGTCGGCTCCGCACATACCGCAGCGCGGCGCCGATCTGCCCTCGGGTGCGCGCCCGCCGGGGCGCAGAGTAGAGCAGCGCCGGGCTCATCGCGGCGAGGCCGAAGATCACCGCGCCGAAACTGGCCGCGTTGCTCAGGAACACCCAGCCGGTGCCGATCCAGGTGATCAGCAGGCCGGCGATGGCGGGGCCGACGATCCGGGCCAGGTTGAACGTCATCGAGTTGAGTGCGATGGCGTTGGCCACCCGGTCCGGCCCGACCATCTCGCCGACGAACGCCTGCCGCACCGGCGCGTCCACCGACGAGAAGCAGCCCAACAGGAGGCACAGCAGGTAGACGTGCCACAGCGCGACCGAACCGGTCAGGTCGAGCAGGCCCAGCACCAGTCCGGTCAGGCCCATCCCGGCCTGGAGGCCGATCAGCAGCTTCCGCTTGTCCAGCCGGTCGGCCAGCGAACCGGCCCAGACCGACAGGGCCAGCGTGGGCACGAACTGGAGTGCGGCGGCGATGCCCAGCGCCACCGGACTGCGCCCGGACAGTTCGAGGACCAGCCAGTCCTGCGCGACCCGCTGCATCCAGGTGCCCACGTTGGAGACGACCTGGCCGCCGGCGAACAACCGGTAGTTGCGCTGGCCGAGCGAGCTGAACATGCTGCCGACCCGGGCGGAGGCGACCCGGGCGGCCACGGCTTGTGCGGTGTCGGCCTGGGCCGCGGTTTGATCGGCGGTTTGATCGGCGGCGGCCTGACCGGCCATCGCTTGGGCGGCCCGCGTGGCGGCAGCGGCCTGGCCTGCCGCGGCTTGCGCGGAACCGGCCCGGTCGGCACCCGGTTGTGCGGAAACGGCTTGGGCTGTAGGTGGTTCCGGCGGCTTCCGGGTTGGCTGAAAGGTAGTGGCCACTCCGTCTGCCGCGACACTCACTCGGTACTGCCCGCCATTCGCTCGATGATCTCCGCCGCCCTGCTGAGCAGCGCACGCTCGTCCTCGTCCAGTTCGGCCAGCCGGCGGTCCAGCCACGCCTCGCGGACGGACACCTCGGCGTCGTGGTAGGCCAGACCGCTCTCGGTCAGCGCCACGATGGCCTGGCGGCCGTCGGTCGGGTGGGGCTGACGGGAGACGAAGCCGTACTCCTCCAGCGCCGCGATGACCCGCGTCATCGACGGGGGCTGCACACCCTCACGGGCGGCGAGTTCCCCCGGCGTCAGCGGGCCGCACTTGAACAGCGTCGACATCGCGGCGAGTTGGGTCAGCGTCACCCCGGAGCTCGCTCGCTGCGAGCGCAGCCGCCGGTTGAGCCGGACCACCGCCAACCGCAGCCGGCCGGCCAGGGTCCGCTCGGCGGTCACGTCCGCCGGTCCCGAATCGGACACGTTACTTAGTATAGCTCACGAACTACTTCGCCGCTGACCGGGCACCGGTAGTCTCGCCCACATGACCGGTGAGCTGCGCAGACCGCCCGCGCTGCCCGCGCGCTGGGTGGACCTGCGGCCCGTGCTGGCCATCGGCACCAGCCTGTGGTTCGTGGCGTACTGCGTGCTCCTGGTCGCCCGCTACGGCTACCACGCCACCACCGGCATCTGGCTGCCCACCTGCCTGGCCGGCTGGATCCTCGGCCTGATCGGCACGGGCGTCATGTACTGGCAACTGTCCGCGGCCCGGCGGGGCGCCCGGGGCGCGCAGCGGCTGGGCTGATCACCACAGCGCCGTGTCCGGCGTCGGGTCGGCGAGCAGCGCGGCCAGTTGCCAGCGGTCCGGCCACCGGTCCAATGCCCACGCCAGCGCCCGGCCGAGCCCATCCGGGGTGTCCTGTGTGTGGATCACGTCACCGCTGACCCACCATTCCACCGACCGGCCCGCGACGACGAGCTCGTCGTGCACCCACACCTCGCCATCGGGCACCACGTCACCGAGCAGCGCGCACGCCAGCCGCACCGCGCCCAACCCGGCCCACGCCACCGGCTCGCCCGTCGACTCCGGCTCGGCCGCCACGACGTCACTGGCCTGCGGCACGCTCAGCAGGTCGGCCAGCGCCGGGTCGAGCTCGGGGTTCGGGCCGCGCGCGGCCACCACCCGGTCCGCGTCCAGTGCCTGCACCAGCCACGGCCGGTCCACCACGACCGTCCCGTCGGCCGGCACGGCGGCGCCGGTCACCACACGCACCCGGTCCGGCGGGTCGACGTCGGCCGGGTCGAACACCTCGGTCAGCGCGGCCTCGGCCAGCGCCGCGTGCGCGGCGAACGCCTGGCCGGGTGACACGGTCCGGTCCGGGTCGGCGAGCCGGTCCAGCAGGTCGGCCGCCTGATCGACGTCCACGACGGACAACTCGTCCCGCACGCCGAGCACCACCAGCAGGCCATCGGGCAGGTCGACGCCGGGCAGCGGGTCGTACAGGCCGGCCAGGTCCTCCGCGTCGGGCAGCCGCCACTCGCGCAGCGGTACACCGTCCACCTGCGCGAACCGGGCCAGCCACCAGGCGGGGTAGCCGCCCGGGTCGGCCAGCGCCCTGCGGGTACCGGGCTGCGCGGCCAGCATGCCCAGCGCGGCGGGCCACTCGTCCGGGTCCACCAGGTCCAGGTCGCGGATGCCGACCAGCACGGCGGGCGGGGCGCCGGTGTCGCCGCCCGCCCACTCCCACCACGCGGCCTCGTCGGCCAGGCCGTGGTCCTGGCCGGTCGGCGACTCGTCCAGCACGACCGCGAACGAGTCCAGCACACCCACCGCGGCCAGCACCTCGGCCGGCCACTCGCCGGCCAGTTCGGTGTCCAGCACGGCCAGCGGTCCGTCCGGCCCGACCACGTCGTCGGCCAGCACGTCCAGCAGCGGCGCGGCGGGCAGCACCAGTTCGTCCGCGCGGCGCGGATCGCCGTCGGTGTCGGGCAGGGCGAGCGCGGCCAGCCAGGACTGCTCACCGGCTTGCGTGCCGGCGGCGGCCACCAGTCGCAGCACGGCGTCGGCCAGTACGGCGACGTCCAGCCCGGCCCGCGCGTCCGGCACGCTCCGCGCGACGGCGTCCCGCACGGCGGGCGCGTCCAGCAGGTCGGTCGGACCGGCGGGCCGGGCGCCGAGCCGTTCCAGCAACGGGTGCACGGCGGCGGGGTGCGCGATGTGCAGGCCGGCCACGTCCACGCCGGCCATCAGCTCGCCGAGTTCGGCCGAGGGCAGCAGCACGTCCCTCGGGCCGATCGCGGTGCGCCCGTCGATCAGCGGCACCGGCAGCCCGCCCAGCTCGTCCGCGGTGGCGCGGCCGGCGTCGGGCAGCCTGCTCAGCGCGCCGTAGAGAGCCAGCCACCAGGCCGGCGATCTGTCCACTCCGGACACAGCGGCGACGATGTCCGCCGGTCGCAGCCGACGTATACCCAGCGCGGCAACGGCCCTCGTGTGCACCGGTTCGGCCAGCCACCACGCCGCCAGGTCGGGCACGACGTCCACCAGCAGTTCGCCGAGTTCGGCGTCCGCCTCGTCCAGGCAGGTGGCGGCGCCGGGGGTCAGGTCGCCGTCGGTGGCCCGTTGCGCGGGCAGCCACCCGGTGGTCGCCAACAGACCCGTGATCGCGTCCCGCAGTGCTCCATCTACTTCGGACAGTGGGAAACCGGGCAACGGCACCAGAGCCGTGCGGTGCCGGCCCGGCAGCAGGCGCAGCAGGGCGACGTACTCCCGAGCCGCAGAGGCGAGCACCGCGTCGGTGGCCGGACCGGGCAGCAGCCGCCTGCGGTTCGGTTCCACCGGCAGCGTGGCGAACAGCCTGGCCGGCAGGGACAGTCGCTCGTCGGTGGGCGTCGGCGCGTGCAGTACGTCCTCGGTCAGCGGCGTCGGCGTGTCGCCGGCCAGCGGCACCGCCCAGCAGACCGACCACTCCGGCCGTTCCCGCGCCTCGACACCCAGCGTGCCCAACTCGTCGGCGCCGAGCAGGCCGGTGGCCCGCCGGGTCAGCCAGGTGGCCGGGCCGTCCGGGCCGTGCACGGCGACCACGCCATCCGCCTGGTCGTCCCGTTCCCAGGAGTCGTCGCCGATCCGTACCGTGCGCAGGCCGGTCAGGGCGAGCAGCAGGTCGGACACCTCGGCCCTGGCCCGGTCCAGCAGCGCGGTCGCGTCGACGCCGGGCCGCAACGGCAGCCGCACGTCGGTGGCGTAGCCGTCCGGCACCGGATCCTCGTCCACGGCCAGCGGCCAGACCAGCCGCAGCACCGGCACCTCAGCCGACCGCTGCTCCGCCAGGGTGGCCAGCCGTTCGTGCCCGGCCACCGCGTTCCTGGTGCGCTCGGCGGAAAAACCCACCCCGCCGGAGGCGGACACGACACGCGGCGCCTCGGACACGGCGAGCACCGCGGCGAAGCCGACGCCGAACCGACCGATCTCGTTGCCGGCCCGCTTGGCCGACGCGCGCAGCGACGCCAACGCGGCCACGCCGGGTGCGTCCAGCGGTGCCCCGGTGTTGGCGGTGCGCAGTTCCGGTCCGGCCGGGGTGTCCACCACGCGCAGCCACACCTGGCCCGGCACCCGGTCGGCGACGGCGGCGTCGGCCGCGTTCTGCGCCAGTTCGACGAGCAACCGGTCCCGGTAGCCGCCGACCCGCAGGTCGTCCTCGGCGTTGGCGTCCTCGCGGAACCTGGTGGGCGAGTCCCGCCACGCAATCAGCACCGAGTCGCGCAGGGCGGCGGTGCCGAACGGGTCGGCCGGCTCCATCAGCCCTCGGTGTCCGGCGTGGTCTCGGACTCGGCGGTCGCGACAGGCTCGGCCGTCGCGACGGGTTCAGCGATCTCGGCCGGTTCAGCGGTCTCCGGCGCGCTGCTGGACAGCGCCGGTTCCACGTCCAGGGTGGTGTCGTCGTAGACCAGGTCGGCCACCGGCACCGGCGAGGTGATCTCCAGCTCCACCTCGGAGTGCGCGCCACAGCCGTACTCGACGTGCACCACGCGGCCGTCCGCCGGGCCCAACTCGTTGCCGCACACGCCGAACGCGGCCCGCAGCGAACCCGCCACGGGCAGGTAGAAACCGCAGCGGCCACACCGGTCCGGCGCACTCCGCGCCATCTCGCTGCGCGGCCCGAAGTCGCCACCCCGCCAGCGGTCGGCGGAGTCCAGCCGGCCGAACCGGGACATCACCCGCACCCGGCCCAGCCCGATCTCGCGCTGCACGTCCTCGACGGCCGGGTCGTCGGACTCGACGTAGCCGGGCACCAGCCGGGGATCGTCCGCCTCGGTCGGCATCAGGTCGCCGACCCCGAGGTCGCCCGCCTTGATCCGCTGCTGCCACGGCACCCACTCGGGCGCGACCATAGCCTCCGGACCGGGCAGCAGCACGACCTCGCTGACCGTCACGGCCGTGTCCGGGCCACCGGAGGCCACCGTGACCGCCCACCGCCAGCCGTGGTAGCCGGGCAGGCCGGACTCGAACAGGTGGGTCGCGGCGCCACCGGCCTCCGCGTCGACGCCGACGTGCCGGCCGACCAGTTCCTCGCCCGCCTCCTCGGCCGCGGCGGCACGCGCCACGTCCAGGGCCGCGGCCAGCACCGGATCGGCCTCGGCGGGCTTCTCGGTCCCGGGAATCGCGCAGTTCGGCGAGGATGTCACAGCTGTCCATTGTGCCGCACGGCTTCGACAGGTGGCGCACCCGGCCGCAACGTTCGTCTCGGCCACCGGACACGTACCCTGTGTAGCCGGGTGAATTCGCCGCCGCGACGCGATCCGAGCATGTAAAAGGCGGCTTGCGGCGGCCCGGTGAGGCAGGATGGAAACGTGATCCGCTCGAACTCGGCTGGCCAGCCCGACGACCCGCGTCCGGGCCGGCGGGGCTGGAGCGCGGGCGGACGCCGCAAGCCCCCGGCCGACCAACCGGCATGGCACGACACGGTCCCGACGGAACGTCCGCCCAGGAACCAACCGCCGCCGCCGCGACAGCAGCCGCCTCCCCGCCGGTCCGAACCGCCGCCGCGTCGCGAACCACCGGTCTGGCAGGCACCGCCGCCGAAGCCGCCACGCACCACCTACCGCGCGGACGGCTACCCGCCCGAGGACGACCGGGGTGACCGGCGCCGCGAGCAGCGACACGAGTCGGTCGCGGCCGACGCGCCCCTGGGCGGCCCTCCGCCGCGCGCCGCCGCGCCGCCGCGCACGCCGAGGAAGCTGACCGTCACCCGCGTGGCCGCCTACCGCGGCAAGCAGCTGTACCAGCAGGCGGTGGGCGCGTTCCGCCGGGCAGCGCAGGCCGACGGCGCCCACGAGTCCGGCCTGACCTCGCTGACCTACGCGGTGATGTTGAACTACGCGTCGTCCGCCGCCATGGCGGTCGGCCTGGCGAACACCCTGTTCTTCTCCGCCGCCACGGCGGAGAGCAAGACCAAGGTCGCGCTCTACCTGGTGATCACGATCGCCCCGTTCGCCCTGATCGCGCCGGTGATCGGCCCGCTGCTGGACCGCATCCAGCGCGGCCGCCGGATCGCGTTGGCCGTGTCGTGCGTCGGGCAGGGCCTGCTGGCCGTGGTGATGGCGCTGCACCTGGGCGACTGGCTGCTGTACCCGGCGGCGTTGGGCACCCTGGTGCTGTCCAAGTCGTTCGACGTGCTCAAGGCGGCGATGACGCCCAGGGTGCTGCCGGACGGGATCACCCTGTCCAAGACCAACGCCCGGCTGACCGTGTTCGGCCTGGCCGCCGGCATCGTGTTCGGTGGCGTGGCCACCGGGTTCGCCAAGGTGTTCGGCTCGCCGGGCGCGCTGTGGTTCACCGCGGCGCTGTGCATCGCGGACGCCGTGCTGTGCCTGGGCATCCCGGCCTGGGTCGAGGTCACCGAGGGCGAGGTGCCGGCGTCGCTGCGGGCGGTACCCAAACGCAAGCGCCAGCCGATGGGCCGGCACGTGTTGATCGGCTTGTGGGGCAACGGAACCATCCGCCTGATGACGGGTTTCCTGTTGCTGTTCCCGGCTTTCGTGATCAAGTCGATGGAAGAGCATTCGCCGACCAAGCAGTTGCTGCTGCTCGGTCTGATCGGCGCCGCGGCCGGCATCGGCAGTTTCGGCGGCAACGCCATCGGGGCCCGGCTGCGGTTCGACAAGGCCGACCAGGTGATCGTGGGCTGCCTGATCGGCTGCCTGGTGGGCGGTGTGATGGCCGCGCTCACCGCGAGCGTGACCACGGCGGCGATCGCCGCGCTGATCGCGGCGGTGGCGAGCGCTCTGGCCAAGGTCAGCCTGGACGCGACCATCCAGAACGACCTGCCGGAGGCGTCCCGGGCGTCCGCGTTCGGCCGGTCCGAGACGATCCTGCAGCTGGCCTGGGTGCTCGGCGGCGCGCTGGGTGTGCTGCTGCCGACCAATTTCGCGATCGGCTTCTTCGTGGTGTCCGCGCTGATGGCGGTCGGCACGACACAGACCATCGTGCTGCGCAGGGGCGGGTCGCTGGTGCCACCGTTGACCGGACTCGTGCCCAACATCAGGATGCCGGGACGACGCGGGGCCGCCACACCGGACGAAGCGCCGACCGCGATGAACACCAAGGCGATGCCGACGGAACGAGCCGAACGGCGCTGAGCGGGTACGCCGTAAGTTGGGGAGCGCCGCCGAACGGCGGTGCGCCGTAAGTTGGTGCCATGCGTCCTGTGCTGTTGGCCGTTGTCGCCGTCGGCGGTCTCGTCGGGTTGACGGCGTGCTCGTCGTCCTCGTCGTCGTCCGATCCGCAGATCACGTTCTCCACGTCGGGTTCCACCGTGTCCGCGGCGCCCATCCAGTACTGCGACGTGCACGAGCAGAACTGCACCAGTGACGGAGCGGCCCCGGCCGTGGTGAGCGTGCCGGCAGGCGCCACGGTGCAGGTCAAGGCGCCCCCGTCGGTCGCGTCGACCCCGTGGCAGGTGGCTGCCCGGTTCCACGGTTCCACCGGCAACGAGTACGTGTCGTGCAGCCCGCTGTTCGGTGCCGGCAAGGCCAGCCAGTACACCGTGTCGCCCGCCGCCGCCGACGACACGTTGGTGTTGATCGAGGTCTACCAGTCCAGCGCGGTACTGGAGAAGAACCCGGACGGCGTGCACACCACGCCGGTGCGCGGCACGTGGGTGCTCACCGACAAGAAGGGCACCAGCTCGGTCCTGCCGCAGCCGGGCGACAACCTCTGCGACGACTGACCGGTTACGGGTCGAGCTCCTTCGCCACGGCCCGGACCACTTCGCCGATCCGCTTGGTGATCTTGCGATCCGGGTAGCGGCCGCGCCGCAGGTCGGGCTGGATCTTGCCCTCCAGCATCTTGATCATGTCCTCGATCAGGCCGTGCAGTTCCTCCGCGGGCCGGCGCCGCGCCTCGACCACCGACGGCGGCGGGTCGAGCAGCTTGACCGACAGCGCCTGCGGGCCGCGCCGGCCCTCCGCCATGCCGAACTCGATGCGTTGGCCGGCTTTGAGCGTCTGCACGCCGGTGGGCAGCGCGGAAGCGCGCACATAGACGTCCTCGCCACCGTCCTGCGTGACGAACCCGAAGCCCTTCTCCGAGTCGTACCACTTGACCCTGCCGGTCGGCACCGCTCTCACCGTTCTTTCTCCTTGGTCACCCGTCGCGCCGGCACCCACGGGACGCGGGCTCCCTAGCCCGGCACGACGAACGCGCCCTGAGGCGTGCCCAGGACGCGTACCCGTCAGCTTACCGACTTCACACGCGGAAAACACGCGGCTTGGTCGCTTACCTGCGCCCGCCGCGCCAATCGGAGCAGCGCGGTTGCGCCGCCAGGACCGCCGGGAAGCCGGTCAGGTCGGGCAGTACCAGTCGCGCACCGGCGGCGCGCAACTCCGCCTCGTCGCAGGGTCCGGTCAGTACGCCGATGCCGAACACGCCCGCCGTGAGGGCACCGATCATGTCGCCGACGTGATCACCGACATACGCCGTCGCACCGTGCTCCCGCAGCGCCTCCGCCTTGCGGCCCGCCCAGAGTTCGCCGACCAGGCAGTCGACCTCCCAGCCGAACGCGGCCAGGTGTCGGGCCGCGTTCGGTCGGTACTTCCCTGTCACCACCAGGATTTCGCCGCCCGCGTCGCGCACGGCGGCCAGCGCCTCGGCGGCGCCGGGCAGCGCGACGGTGGCGGGCACCACGATGTCCGGGTACAGCTCGCGGAACCGCGTCACCAGACCGGGCACCAACGCCTCGGGCGCGCCGAACCCGCGCAGCACGTGGTCCAGCGGCGGGCCCAGGTGGGCGGCGAAGTACTCGCCGTCCAGCGGCAGCCCGGTCTCGTCGGCCAGCGCGTGCATCGCCGCGACCATGCCCGGACGCGGGTCGATCAGTGTCATGTCCAGGTCGAATCCGATGGTCGGCGGCACGTCGATCAGCCTACGGACCGACCCGGTGGCGTTCCCGGAACGCGGCCGCCTTGACCCGGTTCTGGCAGGCCGTGGAGCAGAACCGGCGGGCGCCGTTACGTGAGGTGTCCACGTAGACCCGGTCGCAGGCGGGCGCGGAGCACACACCGAGCCGGTCGTAGGACGGTCCGCCGAGCACGACGGCCAGCGACGTGGCCATGGCACCGGCCCAGCGCACCGCCCAGCTCGCGTCCCTCGGGTGGAAGTGCAGGTGCCAGTGTTCGCCGTCGTGGCGGGACAGCACGGGCGCGGCGCGGGTGGCGGCCAGCAGGTCGTTCACCCGCTCGCAGGCCGAGTCCAGGTCGACCTCGACGAGTTCGAAGACGGTGCGCAGCCCGCCGAGGTGCTCGCCCAGTTCGGCGACCTGTGCGTCGGTGGGCCGGCGGCGGTCGCGGCGGGCCGGTCCGAGCGCGGCGACCAGCCGACCGACCAGCTCGGTCCCGGCCGGCGGCGGATAGGGCCTGCCCAGTGCGTGGCCCGGTGTGACGACGTTGACTGTCGCGACCGTCGCGGCCACCACATTGCTCGTATGACTGTCGAACTGCACTTGACCAGTTACCATCCTCACCATAGTGTCGTCACTGGCAATTGTGGCATGGACAGTGATGGGGGCGTGATGACCACCCTGGACACCGATCTCGCCGGAACCTGGGTCCGCCGCTGGGACGCCCAGCAGGAGCTGTACGTCGCCGACCGCGAGGAGCGGTTCGCGGTCATCGGCGACGTCGTCGAGCACGCCCTCGACGGCCGCACCGGCACCGTCCTCGACCTCGGCTGCGGGCCCGGCTCGCTGTCCGGCAGGCTGGCCGCGCGGCTGCCCGGCAGCCGGATCGTCGGCCTGGACAGCGATCCGCTGCTGCTCGCGCTCGCCCAGGCCCGTTATGGCGACACCGTCGAGTTCGTGGACGCCGACCTGGGCACCGACGCCTGGCCGGAGCAGGTGCCGCCGGTGCTGGACGCCGCCGTGTCCACCACCGCGCTGCACTGGCTGGCCCCGGACCAACTTGCCGAGGTGTACCGCAAGCTCGGCACCCTGCTGCGACCCGGCGGCGTGTTCGTCGACGGTGACCACCGCGGCCTCGGCGATCCCGCGCTGGACGCGCTGGCCCGGCGGGTCCGCGACGCCAGGGCGGCCAGGGCGGGCGTCACCGACCACGAGGACTGGGAGACCTGGTGGGACGCGGTCCGCGCGGACCCGACGCTGACCGAACTGCTCGGACAGCGGTCGGCGCGAGCCGTCGCGCACCGCCCGGAGTCCACACCGGTCATCGGCCGCCAGACGGACCTGTTGCGTGCGGCCGGCTTCGCCGGCGTCGGCCCGGTGTGGCAGAGCGGCGACGACTTCGTACTGGTGGGTATCCGCTGATCTCCGGGTTTCTCCCGGATGCGGTGTTGGCCGATGTGGGGGACCGTAGGTGGTGTGCGGCTCCTGCTCAACATCGTGTGGCTGATCTTCGGCGGCCTGGTCCTGGCACTGGGCTATGCGCTCGCGGGGATCATCTGCTGCATCCTGATCATCACGATCCCGTTCGGCATCGCGTCGTTCCGGATCGCGGGGTACGCGCTGTGGCCGTTCGGCCGGACCGTCGTGGACCGACCGGACGCCGGCGTCGCCTCGCTGGTGGGCAACGTCATCTGGATCATCTTCGCCGGCCTGTGGATCTGCATCGGCCACATCGTCGCCGGCATCACGCTGTGCGTCACGATCATCGGCATCCCACTCGGCCTGGCCCATTTCAAGCTGGTGCCGGTGTCCCTGGCGCCACTGGGCAAGGACGTCGTGCCGGTCGACGACCTCAGCCGAGTCTGGTGAGGGCCACCAGGTCGAACTCCGGATCGGCCCGGCGCCGGTCCTGATCGGGCAGCCCGGTCAACCGCTCCAGCACGGCCGCGCCGACGTCCACCCCGACGGCGGCCGGATCGGCCAGCCTGCGTACCCACTGCTTCGGGCTGCGCCCCTGGCCGACGCCGGTGAACGTGACCCGACCGGTCACCACGAACCCGTGCCCGCCGGCCAGTTCGGCGATCCGCGCCGGGTCGTCGCTCGGCCGCACGGCAGCGGCCCGCCAGGCCGGGCCGAGCAGCTCACCGACGTCGTCCGCCGTCGCCAGGTGCGCCGCCGCCTTGTCCACCGTGGCCAGCAGCGTGCCGGCCGGCCCGAGCACCCTGGCCGCCTCGGCGACCACCGTGGCCGAGGCCGGCCCGTCCAGCAGGTGCAGCAGCCACACCAGGGTCACCGCGTCCACCACGCCGTCCGCGAACGGCAGCCGGACCGCGTCGCCCAGCACCACATGACCGGGCAACCGGGTCGCCGCGACCGCCGACATGCCGGCGGAGCGGTCGACCGAGACCACGATCCGGCCGGGCGCACCCAGCCGCGCGCCGACGATCCCGGTGCCACCGGCCACGTCCAGCACCACCCGCGCCCACTCCGGCAGCAGCGCCAGCACCGCGCCCGCGGCGGCACCGGCGCGTGCGGCGCCGCCTCGGGTTTCGTCGTAGCGGGTGGCCTCGGTGTCGTAGTACCCCGGCCGGCTCACCCCTGCGCCAGGATCCGCACGGCCCGCTCGCGCATCTCCACCTTGCGGATCTTGCCGGTCACGGTCATCGGGAACTCGTCCACGACGTGCAGATAGCGCGGGATCTTGTAGTGCGCCAGCTTGCCAGTGCAGAACTCGCGCAGCGCGTCCACGGTCAGCTCCGGCGCACCGGGCCGCAGCCGCACCCACGCCATCAGCTCCTCGCCGTACCGCTCGTCCGGCACGCCGATCACCTGGGCGTCCAGGATGTCCGGGTGGGTGTAGAGGAACTCCTCGATCTCCCTGGGATAGACGTTCTCCCCGCCCCGGATCACCATGTCCTTGATCCGGCCGGTGATGCTGACGTAGCTCTCGTCGTCCATCACGGCCAGGTCGCCGGTGTGCATCCAGCGGGCGGCGTCGATCGCCTCGGCCGTCTTGTCCTGCTGTTCCCAGTAGCCCAGCATCACGGAGTAGCCGCGCGTGCACAGCTCACCCGGTGCCCCCCTGGGCACGGTGTACCCGGTCTCCGGGTCGACGATCTTGACCTCCAGGTGCGGCCCCACCCTGCCGACCGTGGCCACCCTGCGGTCCAGCGAGTCGTCCGTGCGGGTCTGGGTGGACACCGGGGACGTCTCCGTCATGCCGTAGCAGATGGACACCTCGGTCATGCCCATCCGGTCGATCACCTGTTTCATCACCTCGACCGGGCACGGCGAACCGGCCATGATCCCGGTGCGCAGGCTGGACAGGTCGTGCTCGGCGAACGACGGATCGGCCAGCTCGGCGATGAACATCGTGGGCACGCCGTACAGCGACGTGCACCGCTCCTGCGCAACCGCGGTCAGCGTCGCCGCCGGTTCGAACGCGGGCGCCGGGATCACCATGCACGACCCGTGCGACGTGGCGGCCAGGTTGCCCATGACCATGCCGAAGCAGTGGTAGAAGGGCACCGGGATGCAGATCCGGTCCATTTCGGTGTAGTCGCACAGCTCGCCGACGAAGTAGCCGTTGTTCAGGATGTTGTGGTGGGACAGCGTGGCGCCCTTGGGAAAGCCCGTGGTGCCGGACGTGTACTGGATGTTGATCGGGTCGTCGGCGGTGAGCGTGCCGGCGATCTCGTCCAGCACGGCGGGGTCACCTGCCCGGCCCACCGCCAGCAGGTCGATCCAGTCCGGCGAGTCCAGCAGCACGACGTCCCGCAGCGCGGGACAGTTCGGGCGGACCTCGCCGATCATCTCGGCGTAGTGGGATGTCTTGAACTCCCTGGCGGACACCAGCGTGCTGATGCCGGCCTGGTTGAGCACGTACTCCAGTTCGTGCACCCGGTAGGCGGGGTTGATGTTCACCAGGATCGCGCCCAGCTTCGCCGTGGCGTACTGCGTGAGTGTCCATTCGGCACGGTTGGGTGCCCAGATGCCCACCCGGTCGCCCTTGGCCACGCCCCTGCCGGCCAGGCCGAGCGCGACGGCGGTGACGTCGTCAGACAGTTCGCGGTAGGTCCAGCGCCGGTCCGCGGCCCGGTCGACGAGGGCGTCGCGGTCGCCGAACCGGGCGACCGTGAGATCGAAGTTGCCGCCGATCGTGTCGCCGAGCAGCGGCACCTGCGACGTGCCGGACGCGTAGCTGGTCGTCATCGACCCACACCTCCCTGACGGAGTTGACCGGCTAAGTCGAACGCATCGGCTCGCGGGTGGCAACCCCTCGGGTGGTCTACCTAGTCCTCGCCGTCCGGCTCGGCGATCACGTCGGTGTCGCCGGTGCCCTCGTCGGGCGGCTCGTCCTCGGCCACCGGGGGTTCCTCCACGTCGACGTCGTCGTACAGCGGCACCACCAGGCACGGCCCGCCGACGAACACGCCGCCGTCCACGCCCAGCACCTTGCCGTCGGCGTACAGGCAGGGCCCCTCGACCATGGACGGCGGTACGCCCAGCTGGTCGGCGATCACGCTGTGCCCGTGCACGATCCGGCTGCCGCCGAACAGGCCGAGGATCTTGTCCGCGGTCTCCGGGCCGTCCGGGCCGCGGAAGGCGTACCGGGTGGTCATCCGGCGCCAGCAGTCCCACCACGCCTCGATGTCGTCGGCGGCCAGCACCGTACCGACGGCCTGGTTGATCTCGTCGACGGTGTCGCCCCAGCCGAGGTACTCGACGGTGTCGGAGTGCATCAGCAGGTAGTCGTCCACCCTGGCCATCACCGGCAGCCCGGCCAGCCAGGTGATGTGCTCGTCGGTCAGGCCGGCCTGGTCGGTCTCCTGGCCGCCGTTGAGCCGCCAGCTCCGGGCGAAGCTGCGCACACCGAAGTCGGCCGGCACCTCCGTGTCACCGAAGCGGTGCGTGCCCAGGGTGAGGATCTCGTGGTTGCCCAGCAGGGCGCGGACCGAGCCGCCTGCCTGTTCTGCCTGCCCGGAAAGGTCCCTGACCAGGTCGACGACGGACACGCCGTCCGGGCCCCGGTCGAAGAAGTCGCCGAGGAACCACACGCGCGCGGTGCCCCCGCACCACGCCGCCTCCTCGTCGACGAGGCCGGCCGCGCGTAGCGCGTCGACCAGTTCAGTGTGGTGGCCGTGCACGTCGCCGATGACGTAGGCGGGTGACGACCTCCTCCCCGACTCATCCACACCATGACCATAGGCGCAGCCGCCTGGACGGCCGCACGAGGTGGCACCTTTGTCAAGCCGCCACGGGGTTTTGCCGTGTTCGCCTGGTCGGCGGGCCGTTTGGTCCGTCCGACGGCTTGACAGCAAGACCATTTTGACTGTTACGTTCAATTAGATGTTTCATTCGTTTCTCGAGTGTCACCAGCCCGCAGGTCAACAGGGAGTTCCCGCTGTGACGATCGACCATGATGTGCCGCTGTTCCCGATGCCCAGGACCACGCCGTTCGATCCACCGGAAGGGTATGCCGCGCTGAGCGCCCAGGGGCCGGTCAGCCGTGGCGTGATGGCCAGTGGCCAGCCGATCTGGCTGATCACCGGGCATGAGCACGTGCGCCGGGTCCTGGCCGACCCGAGGGTCAGCTCCAGCCGGCGGCACGACGCGTTCCCCCTGGTGGCCGAGGCCACGCCGGAGATGCGGGCCAAGCTGTCGCTGTTCACCGACGCACTGGTCAGCGCCGACCCGCCGGAGCACACCGAGCGACGGCGCCTGCTGATCACCGAGTTCACCGTGCGGCGGGTCCAGGCGATGCAGCCGCGCATCCAGGAGATCGTCGACGAGCGGATCGACGCCATGGTGGCCGCCGGACCACCCGCGGACCTGTTCACCGACCTGGCGTTATCCGTGCCGTCGCTGGTGATCTGCGAGCTGCTCGGCGTGCCCTACGCCGAGCGCGACTTCTTCCAGGGCCGGTCGCGGGTCATGGTCGCCCAGACGTCGTCGGAGGCCGACCGGGGGCGCGCCACCGTGGAGATGTACGGCTACTTCGACAAGCTCGTCTCGGCCAAGCAGGCGGACCCCGGCGACGACCTGCTCGGCAGACTGATCGTCCGGGACGGGGAGTCGCCGGGCGGCCGGGTCTTCGACCACCGGTTGCTGGTCGGCCTGGCCACGCTGTTGTTGATCGCCGGCCACGAGACCACGTCCAACGTGATCTCGCTGGGCACGCTCGCCCTGCTGCGCCATCCCGACCAGCTGGCGAAGCTGACGGCGGACCCGTCGCTGGTGTCCGGCACGGTCGAGGAGCTGTTGCGGTTCCTGTCCATTGTGGAGGCCGGGTTCCGGGTGGCGACCGACGACATCGAGGTGGGCGGCACGGTGATCCGGGCGGGCGACGCACTGGTCACGGTCGCCGGTTCGGCCAATCGGGACGGTGCCGCGTTCGAGCACGCCGACGAGCTCGACGTCACCCGCAGCGCCCGCCACCACG
This sequence comes from Pseudonocardiaceae bacterium, assembly GCA_036491115.1. Taxonomy (GTDB): domain Bacteria; phylum Actinomycetota; class Actinomycetes; order Mycobacteriales; family Pseudonocardiaceae; genus DATEPR01. The sequence continues at coordinate 57,723 of DASXCQ010000049.1, read as the reverse complement.
TGTCGTTCGGGTACGGGATTCACCAGTGCCTGGGCCAGAACCTGGCGCGGACCGAGCTGGAGGTCGTGTTCCGGACGCTGTTCCGCCGGATGCCGGGGTTGCGCATCGCCGTGCCGGTCGAGGAAGTGCCGTTCAAGGACGACTCGACGATCTACGGCGTCAACGGTCTTCCGGTGACGTGGTAGATTTCGTTTGTATGTACTGATGTTGGCCATTCTCGGCCGACTGTTGGGTGAAATCGATCACAGCCGATCCATACATTATTGATCACGGAGTGGTACGAAAATCCGTGTGACGACTGTCCATATTGGGCAATTCGGTGACGGAATGACACTTTGTGTTGATCTAGGTCCGGATTAGTGGCGATATCCGATTCATTGCCGGCACCATCGAGGTATGGCGATCATCGGACTGGGCTTGGGTGTGCTGGCGGGCGCGTTCGGCGTGCTCTACGTTGTGTCGTTCGGCGTGCTGGTGGCGATCGAATTCGTTCGCCGCCGGCGCCGACGACGACAGCGGCTGGCCAGCGTCACGCTGCGCATCCACCGACTGCTCGCCGAAGCCGGCCACCCACCCGTCCGCCGAGGCACCGGCGGCCGCCACCGGTTGTCCACGCAGGGCACCGGATTCCCGGCCGCCACCGATCCGGCCGCCACGGAGACCTCGGCGATCACCGCACCAACGATCCCCGCCGGTTCGCCGACGCCTCACCCCGCCACGGCCCAACCGCACCACCACCGGATTCCGCCGGCGCCGATCCGGCACCGCGAGCTGATCCCCGCGATCGCCGTCATCCCGCCAGCCACGCCAGCAGATCCCGCATCCGCCCGGCAACTTGTCGCCCATGCGATCGCCACCGCACCCACGACCCCGCTCCCCCGCTGCACACCCGAACCCACCCGCACCTGCGCCGAACGCCCAGCCGTCCGCAGGCGCCCCCGCCCCCAGCCCGACTCACCCGCCGAAATCATCCTGGCCGAGCTCCTCGAACAACACCGGCCGCCCCGCCCACGGCACGCACGCGAACCCGAGACCGTCCCCACCACCCGCACCTGCGCCGAACGCCCAGCCGTCCGCAGGCGCCCACAACCCGACTCACCCGCCGAAATCATCCTGGCCGAGCTCCTCGAGCAGTACCGCCCGAGCCGCCCGCCACGGCACGCCGCGTTCTCCTACTTCGAGCCGGCCACCGCGCGCATCCCACCCGCCACACCGGTCGCCATCGCGCCCACGGCTTCGCTCGCCCGTCACACGTGCCGAGCCGAGGTCCCGGCCGCCGCCGGTCCCGGCCACGCCCGCGCCGAACGTCCGGTGGTCCACTGGCGGCGCTTCCACCGTGACGTCTCGCCCGTGGAGATCCTGCTGGCCGAACTCATCGAAGAACACCGCCCTCAACCGGGTCGGCACGCCGCGTTCTCCTGGTTCGAGCCGTACCGGCCGGCCTGGCGATCAGTCGTCGAAGGGCCGGTCGACCCGGTCGGTCAGGTCGGCGATCGACCCGATCACCCGCGACGGTCGATAGGGGAAGCGTTCCGCCGTGAACGAGTCGGAGATGCCGGACAGCACCAGGATCGTGCGCAGGCCGGCCTCCAATCCGCTCCGCACGTCGGTGTCCATCCGGTCGCCGACCATCAGCGTGTTCTCCGAATGAGCGCCCAGAGTCCGCAGCGCCGAGCGCATCATCAGCGGGTTTGGCTTGCCCACGTTGTATGCCTGGCGGCCGGTGGCCCGTTCGATGAGCGCGGCCACCGCGCCCGTCGCCGGCAGCACACCCTCGCGGCTCGGCCCGGTCTCGTCCGGGTTGGTGGCGATGAAGCGGGCGCCTGCGTCGACCAGGCGGATGGCCTTGGTGATCGACTCGAAGCTGTAGGTCCGGGTCTCGCCGAGCACCACGTAGTCGGGATCGACGTCGGTCAGGACATAGCCGATGTCGTGCAGCGCCGTGGTCAGACCGGCCTCACCGATCACGTACGCCGTGCCTGCCGGCCGTTGCGAGTCCAGGAACGTCGCCGTGGCCAGTGCGGACGTCCAGATCGACTGCTCGGGGATGTCCAGGCCGGTGCGCACCAGGCGGGCCCGCAGGTCACGGGCCGTGTAGATGGAGTTGTTGGTGAGCACCAGGTACGGGATCTCCCGGGACCGCAGCTCGGACAGGAACTTGTCCGCGCCCGGGATCAGGTGCTCCTCGTGGATGAGGACACCGTCCATGTCCATGAGGTAGTTCCAGCGCGCGGCCACCCGGTCTCCTCTCCCGCGACGATTGCGGCGCGCCCCATGATTCCGGGCTACTCGCCGATCGGCCACACCGTGACCGACTCGGCCGCGAGTGACACCCGACACGATTCGCCGACGCCGGGCACCGGATCGCCGGCCGGCACGGTCGCGGTGAGCTCGCCACCGCCGGACAGTGCCACCACCAGCTCCACCAGCGGTCCCAGGTGGACCACGTCCAGCACCACGGCGGGATGGCCGTCCGGCGCGACGACGTCGACGTCCTCCGGCGGCACGCACCAGGTCACCTGGGTCCCGGCCGGGCCGGCCGACTCCGCCAACCCGACCCGCAGCCCGCCGGCCAGCAGCAGCCGGGGCGACTCCAGCACGCCGGAGCCGATGTTGCGGATGCCCAGCAGGCTGGCCGCGACGGGCGACGCCGGGTGGGCCAGCACCTGCTCGGTCGGGCCGGACTGCAGCACCCGTCCGTCCACGAACAGCACCACCTCGTCGGACAGCAGGGCGGCCTCCTGCGGGTCGTGCGTGACGAGCACGGTGGTCAACGCCGTGTCCCGTTGCATGGCCCGCAGGACCCGGCGCAGTTCGTCGCGGACCGGTGTGTCCAGGCCGGTGAACGGTTCGTCGGCGAGCAGCAGGTGCGGCTGCCGGACCAACGCCCTGGCCATGGCCACGCGCCTGCCCTGGCCGCCGGAGATCTGGTTCGGGTAGCGGTCGGCCAGGCCGTCCAGCTTGAGCTGGTGCAGCCAGTAGGCGCCCAGCGCCGGGTCGGCACCGACGCCGAAGGTGACCTGCTGCCACACCCGCAGGTGCGGCACGAGCGTGGAGTCCTGCGGCAGATAGCCGACGCCCCGCTGCTCGGCGGGCAGGCCGAGCACGTCCTGGCCGTCCAGCCGGACGTAGCCGGACTCGGCGCGCAGCAGGCCGGCGAGCATCCGCAGCGTGGCGGACTTGCCGGCGCCGGACGGGCCGAGGATGGCCAGGTGCCGGCCGGTGCCGGCGTGGGCCACGTCGATGCGGAACTCGCCGAGGGTGGCGCGCAGCTGGAAGTCCAGGCGCGGGCTCACCGCGGCGGCGGGCGGGCGGGGCTCGGGCAGGTCACGGACCGCGCCGCGGCGTCGCTGGCGACGGCCCGGCCAGCGGTCGGCCAGCAGCAGCACCAGCGCAGCCGCGACCAGGGTCACCGCGACCGGGATGGTCGTGCTGGGCAGGCCGGATCCGCTGCTGAACTGCACGTAGACGAACACCGGCAGCGAATAGGGGTGGTAGGCCAGCACCACGGTAGCGCCGAACTCGCCGAACGCGCGCAGCCAGGCCAGCAACATCCCGGCCCGGATGCCGCCGAACGCGGCCGGGAACGAGATCCGGACCGCGCGGGAGAGCGGGCCGTGGCCCAGGGTGGCGGCCACGTCCTCCAGCGCCGGGTCGACCGTGGCGAACGCGGCGCGGGCCGACACCACGAGGAACGGGGCCGCGACGAACATCTGGGCCAGCACGACGCCGGTCAGGTTGTCGGTCAGCCCGCCGCTGAACAGCTGACCGAACGGGCTGTACGGGCCGACCAGGTAGATCAGCAGAATGCCGCTGATCAGCGGCGGCAGCGCCAGCGGCAACTGGATCAGCACGCTGATCACCGCGCTCACCCGGCCGCGCGAGTGCGCCAGCAGATAGCCCAGCGGCACACCGAGAACGGTGATCACCGCCGTCGCGATGCTCGCGCTGAGCACCGATATCCACAGCGCGTCCCCGACTCCCGGCGCCGCCATGGCGGACGCCGGGGTGCCGGGGATGCGAACGACGAACGCGACCAGCGGCACCACCAGATACAGCACCAGCAGTGCCGCGAGCCACGGCAGTGGCGTGCGCAGCGGACCGGTACCGGGCCGCCGCGACGAGCCGGACCGCCGGCCGGGCCTGGCGCCGCCCGGTCGGAGATCCAGCCCTGTCGTGGCCGTCACGCCGGTCGGCGTCATGCCCATCCCGGCACGCCGCTACTTGACGCCGAGCGCGGTGTCCAGGTCGGACGGGACCTTGGTCTGGTCACCGGTCACGGTGATCGGCTGCAACTGGATGCCGTGCTGCTTCATCATCGTGGTGCCGGCCGGGCTGAACAGGTACTCCAGGAACCCCTCGCCACCCGACGCGTTCGGTGCGTTGTTGAGGACCGTGGCCGTGTAGGTGGCCTTGAGCTTGAAGTCGCTGCCCAGCTGGACGGTGGCGAGCTTCCCGTCGGCCGCCTCGCTGGTGTAGAAGAAGCCCGCGTCCAGCTGGCCGGCCTGCAGGCGACCGAGCAGCTGCTCCTCCGGGAAGACCTGGACCTTGCTGGCGGGGATGCCGGCCTGCTTGAGCGCCGACGCGGCCAGCTTGCCCTTGGGGTCCAGCTTCGGGTCGGTGCTGCCCATCTTGAAGCCGGGCTCGGTGATGACCTGCTGCCACGGCTTGGTCCTGATGTCGTTGGCGAACTTGCTGTTCGGGTTGTAGCCGATGACCAGCGGGGCGGTGGCGAACGTGGCGTACCAGTCCTCCCAGCTACCGTTGGCCGCGCCCATCAGGCCGGTGTTGGCGTCGGTGGACGCGCTGATGAAGACGTCGCCCTGCTTGACCTTGCCCTTGATGTCGCTGACCAGCGCGGTCGAGCCGGCACCGACGCCTTCGAAGTCGCCACCGGTGGCCGAGTCGAACGCCGGGCCGATGCCCTGCTCCATCAGGTTGGCCAGCGAGCCCGCGTAGAGCACCTGGACCTTCCCGCTCGCGGTGATCTTCGGCGCTGACGACGAACTGGGCGCCGCCGGCGTCGAGGACGGGGCGGAACCCGCGCTCGAACCGCCTCCGCTGCCACACCCGGCCAGCAGCAGCGCTCCCGCGACCAGACCGACTACCAGTTTCTTCACGTACGTCCTCCTGGGATCTCCACCACGACGTGAGTGGACTTGACGACGGCGACCGCGAGTACACCGGGGACGAGACCGAGCTCCCGGACGGCTTCCGAACTCATCAGCGAAACGACGCGGTGCGGGCCGGACTGCAACTCGACCTGCGCCATGACCTTGTCGGCGACGACGTCGGTGACAAGGCCGACGAACTGGTTGCGAGCGGACCGGCCGACATCGGACGGGTCGGCGATCTCCACGGCCTGGGCCTTGGCGAACCGCGCCAGTTCGGCGCCTTCCACCGCCTTCCGGCCGGCGGCGTCGACACCGGCCGACAACAGGCCGGCGTCCACCCAGCGACGCACTGTGTCGTCACTCACGCCCAGCAGGCGGGCAGCTTCAGAGAAGCGAAATTGCGGCACGGGCTGGACGATAACTCCGCGGGTGCGGCGTGTCACCGCAGGGCGGCCCGAAGTAAGTGGATTGTCATGAGGGTGCTTTCGGACGATCACACGAACCGGGCAACGCCGCCGAAGGCGACCTCACCGAGATACTCGTAACGCCAGCGGACGATTACCGTCCGTCACCGCATGGCGCGTCCCGCGGCGAGCTTCTCGGCCTCACCGCGCAGGGTGCGCACCATCGTGGTCACGAACCGCTCGATGGCGTCGAGTTGGTCGTCGGTGTAGCCGGCGAGTGCACTGTCCAATGCGGACTTCAGGCCGTCGTATGTGTTGCCGTAGCGGGCAAGGCTGCCCTTGGACACCTCGACGAGGACCTTCCTGCGGTCGTGCGGATCGCGCACCCGGCGGACGAAACCGGCCCGTTCCAGCCGGTCGATCACGCCGGTGACCGCGCCGGTGGACAGGCCGGACAACTCCGCGATCTGCCCCGCGGTCAGCGGCCGCTCGGCCTGCACGGCCAGGTCGAGACACTTGTGGTCGGTGGCCGACAGGCCGACGTGCTCGGCGATCTGCTCGTGGAAGAACACCGTCGCCTGGCTGAGCTGGCGGCCGAGCTGGGCGAACCGTTCGATCACGACGTCCCGTCGCGGCGCCTGCCGCTGCTCGGGTTCGGGACTGGACATGACCACCTACTCTCTTAGTCCTCACACCATCTTACCAACTAAGAGGCTTATCGGCTGATTCGCTTCGGCATGGAAGCAGCGTAGTGGTCCACCTGCCGGACACCGGGACATGGCCACGCGGAGCGCACCGTGACGAGTACGTACCGCGACAGTTCCGCGAATGCGCCATGACCGGCCATGATCGTGGCGCAGGAGCGGAGCGGCCACCGTGACATGTGGTTTCCCGCGTGCTTCGACCGGTATCAGTGGCCGTGCCGGCGATTACCCTCGATCTCGTGACAGTGGTGGAGCTCGGCCTGCCGACCTTTTCCGGCACGACACCGACGGAACCCTCGGTGCCGAGGCCGGACTCGCCCCTGCTGATCGACGGGTTCGGCCGGGTCGCGAGGGATCTCCGAGTGTCCCTGACCGACCGGTGCAACCTCCGCTGCACCTACTGCATGCCCGCCGAGGGCCTGGACTGGCTGCCCCGCCCCGACCTGCTCACCGATGCCGAACTCAGTCGGCTGTTGACCATCGCCGTCACCCAACTCGGTGTGACGAATGTCCGGTTCACCGGTGGCGAACCGCTCCTGCGGCGCGGCCTGGAGAACGTGATCGCCGCCACCGCGCGACTGGCCCCCCGGCCCCGGATCTCCATGACCACCAACGGCATCGGCCTGGCCCGCCGGGCCCGTGCGCTCGCCGACGCCGGACTGGACCGGGTGAACGTGTCCCTGGACACCCTGCGCGACGAGCGGTTCGCCGAGATCAGCAGGCGGGACCGCCTGGCCGACGTGCTGGCCGGACTGGCGGCCGCACAGGACGCCGGGCTCGCCCCGGTGAAGGTGAATGCCGTGCTGCTGCGTGACATCAACGAGGACGAGGCCGCGGATCTGTTGCGGTACTGCGTTGATCACGGTTACCACCTGCGGTTCATCGAGCAGATGCCGCTGGACCCGCAACACGGCTGGAACCGGGCAGAGCTGGTGACCGCGGATGAAATACTTGCCTTGCTGCGCAAGGAGTTCGACCTGAGTCCTAGTGAGACACCGCGTGGTTCGGCGCCGGCGGAGCGCTGGCTGGTGAACGGCGGTCCGGCCGACGTCGGCGTGATCGGATCGGTGACCCGGCCGTTCTGCGGTGACTGCGACCGGACCAGACTGACCGCCGACGGGCAGTTGCGGAACTGCTTGTTCAGCCAGACCGAGACCGACCTGCGCGGACTGTTGCGGGACGGTGCGTCGGACGCCGAGCTCGCCGACATGTGGCGGGCCGGCATGTGGACCAAGCTCGCCGGACACCGGATCAACGACGCTGGCTTCGCCCAGCCGATCCGGCCGATGAGCGCGATCGGAGGGTAGTCGGGTGACCATCGAGACCGGACCTGTCGACACCGCGCTGACCAGCACCGTCGTGGTGCGCTACTTCGCGGGCGCCAGGGCGGCCGCCGGCGTGGCCGAGGACCGCGTGCGGCTGCCGGTCGAGGGAACGAGCGTCGCCCACGCCCTGGCCGCCGTACAGGCCCTGCGGGGCCCGGAACTGGTCCGCGTGCTGCCGTCCTGCAGCTTCCTGCTCAACGGTGTGGCCGTGCACGACCACGCCGTGGCGGTGCCCGACGGCGGCGAGATCGACGTCCTGCCGCCGTTCGCGGGTGGCTGACAACGGCCCCGAAACGGACCAATCACACCGTTGTCAGACGCCCGACCGAGGTCCGCGGACGCCGCCGTACGAGTGACCCACGCCTCAAAAACCGCTCACGTTCTGTGATCGAACTCGGGTACATTTCACGCCGATAACAATGCTCTGACCAGGCTGGAAGCTGCCATTCAGCGGAGTCACATATAGTCAATGTGACGACGATCACACACCGATTAATTTCCGATCTCGGATTCGTTTACCTACTGTCGCTTCTCGGCTGGCCCCGAACCAGTCGAGCACAACGCAACAAACCCCGGGCACCGAGCGCCAAACCCTGTCCAGCTGGTGTCTGGGAACCCCGAGAAACCCCCGAGTGAAAACCGCCGGACAGGGACGAGGAACGTCGACGGGCGCGGAGCGCCCATGACGTCGGCACGGCCGCGAACCAGCGGCACGGCCTGGTACCGCACCGCCAAGTGGTGTACGGGCCACTCCGCTTCAGGCTGCCCGGGCACACCTGTGCCCGGACGGCCAGTAGGCGCGGTGGGTCGAGAGGCACATGGCTTCCATCAGAGGCAAGCACCGCAAGCAGTCCCGCATCGTCCGCGGCGTGGCGAAGGTCGCGATCGCCGGCGCCGTCATCGGCGTTCCGCTGACGATCGCCGCCGCCCCGGCCAACGCATCGTCGGGCGTCAACTGGGACGCCGTCGCGCACTGCGAGAGTGGCGGCAACTGGGCCACCAACACCGGCAACGGCTTCTACGGTGGACTCCAGTTCACGATGAGCACCTGGCACGCCAACGGCGGCTCCGGTTCCCCGCAGAACGCCTCCCGCAGCGAGCAGATCGCCGTGGCGAACCGCGTCCTGCAGACCCAGGGCATCGGCGCCTGGCCGGTGTGCGGCAAGTACGCCGGCTCCGGTGCCAGCTACCACTCGTCGTCGACGAGCGGGCATACGACGCATCACACGACGCACAGCAGCACGACGCACAGCACGCGGCACCACCACAGCAGCTCGGCTCCCACCGAGTCGCACCAGGAAGTGTCCACTGTGCACCACGGCACGCCGCGCAGTAACCCGAGCGGCAACTACACCGTGGCTTCCGGCGACACCCTGTCCAAGATCGCCAAGCAGCAGGGCGTCGGCAGCTGGCAGACGCTGTGGGCCAAGAACAAGAGCTTCGTCCCCGACCCGGACCTGATCTTCCCCGGTCAGAAGCTCGTCACCAAGTGACACCGGTCGTGCGGCCCCGCCAAAGCGGGGCCGCACGGCAGCACGTCAAGGGCAGTTGACCCATTCCTCCGTACCGTCGGTGAAGGTCTGGCGCTTCCACACCGGAAGCCGCCGCTTCACCTCGTCGACCACGTCGGCACACGCCGCGAAGGCTTCCTTGCGGTGTTCGGCCGACACGGCGACGGCCAGCGCGACGTCCCCGACGGCGAGCGGGCCGACCCGATGGCTCACCGCGATCGCCCGTACCCCGGCCGACGCGTGCCGGGCCGCGAGTTCGCCGACCACCTCCGCCACGACATCCTTGGCGGTGGGATGGCCGACGTACTCCAGGTCCAGCACGCCCCGGCCGTGGTCGTGGTCGCGCACCACGCCGGCGAACGTGACGACCGCACCCGATGCGGCGTGCGCCACCAGGGCGGCGTGCTCGTCCACGGACAGCGGCGCGTCGGTCACCTCGGCCCGCAGCACGGCGGCCGGCTCGGAGTGGTGGTGCCCGTGCGCCGGCTCGCGGACGTGGTCACCGCCGGCCAGCTGGTCCACCGCGTGGTCCAACAGGTCGGCCAGCACACCGAGGCCGTCCTTGACCCCGCCGGACGAGCCGGGCAGGTTCACCACGAACGTCCGCCCGGCCACCCCGGCCACGCCACGGGACAACACCGCCGTGGGCACCTTCGGCAGGCCGGCGGCCCGGATCGCGTCGGCGACACCGGGCACCTCGTAGTCCAGCACCGTCCTGGTCGCCTCCGGCGTCCGGTCGGTCGGGCTGATGCCGGTGCCACCGGTGGTCACCACGACACCCACACCCGCGGCCACGGCGTCGGCCAGCGCGGTGGCGACCGGGTCGCCGTCCGGCACCACGACCGGCTCGGGCACCTGGTAGCCGCGCTCGCGCAGCCAGTCGGCGATCACCGGACCGGTCCGGTCCTGGTACACCCCGGCGGCGGCCCTGTTGGACGCCGCGATCACGCGTGCCGTGCGGTTCATCGGTCCTCCGGTCGCGTCCAGCGGCCCGTCTTGCCGCCCTCCTTGCGCTCCACCCGCACCGCGTCCAGCACGGCGGCCGGGTCGACGGCCTTGATCATGTCGTGCAGTGCCAGCCCGGCGCCCGCCACGGCGGTCAGCGCCTCCATCTCGACGCCGGTCCGGTCGGTGGTGCGCACGGTGGCGGTGATCCGCACCTCGGCGTCCCCGGTCGCCAGGTCCACGGTCACCCCGGTGATCGCGATCGGGTGGCAGAGCGGGACGAGGTCCGGGGTGCGCTTGGCCGCCATGATGCCGGCGATCCGGGCGGTGGCCAGCGCGTCGCCCTTGGGCAGTCCGTCGGCGCGCAGCAGGCCGATCACCTCGGCCGTGGTCCGCACCACGCCGGTGGCGACCGCGGTGCGCGCGGTGGCCTCCTTGGCGGACACGTCGACCATCCGGGCCGCGCCCGAGGCATCCAGATGCGTCAGGTCAGTCACGTACCGATGGTACGGCGGTCGCCGCCCGCCGGACCGCCTCGGCGACCGCGGGTGCCACCGTGGAGTCGAACACACTGGGCACGATGAACGAGGCGTTCAACTGGTCCGGCGTGACGACGTCGGCGATGGCATCGGCGGCGGCCAGCAGCATCGCGTCGGTGATGGTGTGTGCCTGCGCGTCCAGCAGTCCGCGGAACACTCCGGGGAACGCCAGCACGTTGTTGATCTGGTTGGGGTAGTCGCTGCGGCCGGTCGCCACGACGGCGGCGTGCCGCTGCGCCTCCAGCGGGTCCACCTCGGGATCGGGATTGGCCAGCGCGAAGACCACGGCCTTCTTGTTCATGGTGGCCACCTCGTCGGCACCGAACAGGTTCGGCGCCGAGACGCCGATGAACACGTCGGCGCCGACCAGCGCGTCGGTGAGACTGCCGGACCGGCGTTCCGCGTTGGTGTGCTCGGCCAGCCAGGCCAGGTTGGTGTCCAGGTCACCCCGGTCCGGGTGCACGATGCCGTTGATGTCCACCGCGAGGACGTCGGCCGGGGAACCGTGCAGCAGCAGGCGGATGATGGCCGAACCGGCGGCGCCAGCACCGCAGACCACGATCTTGCAGTCGTGGATGTCCTTGTCCACCACGCGAAGCGCGTTGCGCAGCGCGCCGACGACCACGATCGCGGTGCCGTGCTGGTCGTCGTGGAACACCGGGATGTCCAGCTTCTCGCGCAGCCGCGCCTCGATCTCGAAGCAGCGCGGCGCCGCGATGTCCTCCAGGTTGATGCCCGCGTAGACCGGCGCGATCAGCTCGACGGTGCGGATGATCTCCTCGGTGTCCTGCGTGTCCAGACACACCGGCCACGCGTTCACCTCGCCGAACCGCTTGAACAGCGCGGCCTTCCCCTCCATCACCGGCAGCGCGGCGGCCGGGCCGATGTTGCCCAGCCCGAGCACGGCGGAACCGTCGGTGACCACGGCGATGGTGTTGCGCTTGATGGTCAGGCGGCGCGCGTCGGCCGGGTTGGCCGCGATCGCCTGGCACACCCTGGCCACGCCGGGCGTGTAGGCGCGGGAGAGGTCGTCGCGGTTGCGCAGCTGCACCTTCGAGTTGACCTCGATCTTGCCCCCGAGATGGATCAGGAACGTCCGGTCGGAGACCTTGCGCACCTCGACGTCGGGCAGCGCGGCCAGGGCCTCTTCGATGTCCTTGGCGTGGCCGGCCGACGTGGCGTTGCACGTGATGTCGACCAGGATCCGGTCGCCGTGCGAGTCGACGACGTCGAACGCCGTGATCACGCCACCGACCCGGCCGATCGCCGACGTCAGGTCGCCGGCGGCACTCGCCGACGGCGGCGCCTCCACCCGGATCGTGATCGAATATCCAGGGCCAGGTACGGGCATGGCGCCGCCTCCAACGTCATCACTATCCGCTGAAGACCCTAATTGCTCAGCGGTTGATGACGGTGACTGGGTGCGTATACGGCACCTTGTCCTGCGGCAACGGCAACAACTCGTCACCGAACGGGGAGAGCGAACCCTGCCGGTCCGACGTGAACTCGCCCACGGCGTGCCCGTGCTCGTACGTCTCACCCGGCCACTTCGGGTCGATCTTGTCCGACTTCTGCTCGCCGCCCTTGGCCACGGCTCCTCCTCAACCAGTCGCTCGCGGGCGGAACGTCCCGCACACACCTACAGTGTGCCGCATCCCCTGACACGCCCGCGTGATCCCCGCGACCTGGCGTATACCGTGGTCACACCATGCCGGGTACCTCATTGGCCGACTGGCTGCGCGGACGGGACGACCAGACCCTGTCCGCGCTGCTGCGCGCCCGCCCGGACCTGGCGACACCGCCGCCGGCAGACACGGCGGTGCTGGCCACCAGGGCCGCGACGCGGGCGTCGGTGGCCAGGGCCGCCGAGGACCTGGACGCCTTCACCATCGCCGTGCTGGAAACCCTCGTGGTCGCGGGTGCGGACGCCCGCCCGGTGCCGGTCGTCGACGTGCGGCACCTGCTCGGCCCGGACGTGCCCGCCGCACCGGCCGACGTGGCGCTGAACCGGCTGGAGACGCTGGCCATCAGCTGGCCGGGCGGCGACGGCACGGTCTCGGTGGTGCCGGCCGCACGCGAGGCGACCGGTCCGTACCCGGGTGGCCTGGCTCCGCCGGCCGCCACGCTGGACCACGACACCGTCGCCAACCTGTTGGCCGGGCTGGGCGAGCAGGAACGGCGCCTGCTGGGCGCGTTGGCCGCCGGACCGCCGGTCGGCCGCACCAGGGAGGCCGGGGACGTCACGGCCGACGGCCCGCCCAGCCCGGTGCGCCGCCTGCTCGACCTGGGCCTGCTGGTGCGCCGCGACGCCGAGACCGTGGAGCTGCCCCGGCAGGTCGCCATGGTGCTGCGCGGCACGCACCCGATGGGCCGCCTCCGGTCGACCCCGCCGCTGCCGGCGACCGTGGACCGCGGGGTGGCCACCGTGGACGGTGCCGGTGCCGGCGAGTCGGTCGAGTTCGCCCGGCACCTGACCGGTCTGCTGGCGCTGTGGTCGGAGGAGCCGCCGCCGGTGCTGCGGGCCGGCGGGCTGGGCGTGCGGGAGCAGCGCAGGCTGGCCAGGCAGTTGGAGGTCGGCGAGCAGCTGGCCGTGCTGCTGGTGGAGCTGGCCGTGGGCGCCGAGCTGGTGACCGACTCGGAGACCACGTCGCCGGAATGGGTGCCCACCACGCAGGCAGACAACTGGCTGGCGGCGAGTACCGAGCAGCGTTGGGCGACGGTGGCGAACGCCTGGCTGAACCTGCCCCGGCTGCCCGGACTGGCCGGCCTGCGGGACGACCGCGACCGGCTGCTGGCACCGCTGTCCGACGAGCTGCGCAGGCCACTGGCACCCAGGGACCGGCGGTGGATCGTGCGCGCACTGGCCGAACTGCCGCCCGGCGCCGGCATTTCCGGCCCGGACGAGCTGATGGGCCTGCTGGCCTGGCGGGCGCCCCGGCGCGGCGGGCGGATGCGGGACGACCTGGTCCGCTGGACGCTGCGCGAGGCCGCGACACTGGGCGTGGTGGCACTGGGCGCGGTCACGTCGGCCGGCCGCGCGCTGGTCGCCGACGGCCCGGCCGCCGCCGCCAAGCAGTTGGCCGCGGCCCTGCCCGACCCGATCGACCACGTCCTGGTGCAGGCCGACCTGACCGTGGTGGCGCCCGGCCCGCTGGAACCGGAACTGGCGGAGGAGATGGCGCTGGTCGCCGACGTCGAGTCGGCCGGCGGAGCGACTGTGTACCGGGTCAGCGAGGCGACGGTCCGGCGGGCCCTGGACGCCGGCCGCACCGCCACCGAACTGCACGAACTGTTCCGCACCCGGTCCCGGACGCCGGTGCCGCAGGCGCTGGAGTACCTGATTGACGACGTGGCCCGCCGGCACGGCAGGCTGCGCGGCGGTGCGGCCGGGTCGTTCCTGCGCTGCGACGACGAGGCGCTGCTGGCCGAGGTGCTGGCCAACCCGGCGGCGATGCGGCTGGAACTGCGGCGGATCGCGCCGACGGTGCTGGTCAGCCCGCTGCCGCTGATCGACGTGCTGGAGGGCCTGCGCGCCACCGGTTTCACGCCGGCCGCCGAGGGCCCGGACGGCCGGGTGCTCGACCTGCGCCCGTCCGGCAGGCGGGTGTCCGCCCGGCCCCGGCCGGAACGGCATCCGGTGGTGCCGCCGACGCCCAGCGACGCGCAGCTGGCCGGTGTGGTGCGGCAGCTGCGGATCGGCGACCAGGCAGGCTCGGCGCCTCGGGGCCGGTCCGCGTCACCCCGGCCGGGTGGCGGCATGACGGACATGGCGGCGACGCTCGCGGTGCTGCAGGAGGCGGTCCGGGAGCGCCGGGACGTGTGGCTGGGCTACGTCAACGCGCAGGGCATGGCCAGCCGGCTGTTCGTGGCCCCGGTGGCGATGGGCGGCGGCGTCCTGGAGGGCCTGGACAAGGCCCACGGCGAGATCCGCCGCTTCACCCTGCACCGCATCACGTCGGTCACCCTGGCCGACCACCAGGAAGGATGACCGCGGATCAGCGCACTCGCGCAGATGCTTGAGGCGCCCGCACGACAACGGTTGAGCGGGCGGGCTCCGATCGGGCTCACGACCGACCTGGCCGACCTCTACTGAGCGGGCCGGCCAGGTCGGTCGGAATGTCAGACGCGGACCGTGCTGCGCTGCTGCCGCATGGCGTGCTCGACCAGCGTGATGAGGCTCTGCTTGGTCGACTCACGGTTGCGGGCGTCGCAGGTGACCACCGGGACACCCTGGTCGATGGTGAGCGCCTCGCGGACGTCGTTCACCCGGTGGTGGAGCACTCCCTCGAACCGGTTGATGGCCACGATGTAGGGCAGCCTGCGGTCGTCGAAGAAGTCGATGGCGGCGAACGCGTCGGCCAGGCGGCGCGTGTCGACCAGGACCACCGCGCCGATAGCGCCGCGCACCAGGTCGTCCCACATGAACCAGAACCGGTGCTGACCCGGCGTACCGAACAGGTACAGGATCAGGTCCGAGTCCAGCGACAGCCGCCCGAAGTCCATCGCGACCGTGGTCGTGGTCTTGTTGGGGGTGGCCGACAGGTCGTCGTGGCCGATGCTGGCGTCGGTCATGACCGCTTCGGTGGTCAGCGGCACGATCTCGGACACAGAGCCGACCAGTGTCGTCTTGCCCACCCCGAATCCGCCGGCGACGACGATCTTCGCCGATGTCGTCGCCTTACGGCCGTTCGGTGCTGGCTGCGGCACGCTGCCGCGGGAACTAGAGCCTCCGAAGACCACTGAGCACCCTTTCCAGGAAGTCCATAGACGGCCGGTCACCGATGACCATCCCGCTGGAGTGGATGACGACCAGCCCCATGCCAGCCATGTCACCGATCAGCACGCGCACCACGCCGAGCGGCAGCCGGAGATGAGCGGCCACCTCGGCGACCGACCTGGTGTCCATGCACAGCTCGCAGATGGAGCGGTGCTCGGGCAGCAGGGCGTCCTCCACGTCCCAGCCTCGGTCGCCGGTGGACACCAGCGCCTCGATCGCCAGATCGTAGTCCGAGCGTGTACGTCCGCCCGTGCGCGTGTAGGGGCGGACCAGGGATCCGGTCTCGGTGACCGGGTCGGGAGCGGGCGGCTGCGGCGGAACCGGTGGGCGCTGCCACGCCGAGCTTGCCCTGTCGCCGGCGACCAGACCCGGCTCACCGAACAGATCAGCCCCCGGGCCGCCGAACAGACCGTTCCGGTAGCCGCTGATGTCGAACCGGTTCGGGATGTCCGATCCGGCGTGGTCAGCGGGTTCGTAAAACTCGCCGTCCGCCATCTCGCCGTGTCCTCGCTCCCCAGCATCGGGGGGTTGATCTCCGCTCGATCTATCCAACACCGGATCGGAGTCGCCCGTCACTACATTGGGTAGGTACTCGTCGCGCTCGTCCTCCGGACGGCCGTCGTCGTACCCGTCGTCGTACAGATGAAACCCGTCCGCCGCCCAGCGCCGGTAGTCGAACCGGTCACCGACCCGCTCGCCGCGCCGGGCACGTTCAGGGCTCATCTTGCGTCACCGCCGGTCTGTCACACGTGTGGTCGGCTTGTCATCGACGAACGGCGCCCTGGAGCTGCGCGCGCAGCTCCGGCGTCATCTGCTGGCCGACCCGTTCGACCAGCAGTGTCATCTCGTAGGCGACCAGCCCGATGTCGCAGTTCGGCGCGGCGAGCACACCGAGACACGAACCGTCGCTGATGGACATCAGGAACAGGTAGCCCCGATCCATCTCGACCACGGTCTGGTTGACCGCGCCGGCCTCGAAGCAGCGAGCCGCACCCTGGGTGAGGCTGACCAGCCCGGAGGCCACCGCGGACAGTTGTTCGGCCCGGTCGCGCGGCAGCCCCTGCGAGCCGGCGAGCAGCAGACCGTCCGCCGAGACGACCACGGCGTGCGCGACGCCTGGCACTCGACGTACGAAGTCGGTGATGAGCCAGCCGAAACTCCCTGGCTGCTGAACGGACGCTGTCACTCCTGCTCCTCGTCGGCACGATGCGCGGATGGATGGGAAGCCCCGCCAGAATATGCCTCGATCAGCGCGTGGCGACCACGACGTAGTCCCTGCTGGAAGCTGGACATCCGGCCGCGAACCGCATCCGCGGTACGCGGTGGCAGAACTGGTGGTGCGAGGTTGGTCTGGGCGGCGGCGCCGTCGCCGCCCTGACCGGTGGGCGATTCGTCCCTGGCTCCGGCGGAGCCGGGAACCAGGTGGGCCTTCGGCACCCGCTTGGGCAGCCCGGCGGTCGTGACGTCGGACACCGACGTGAGCAGGGCCTCGGCCCGTTGCCAGCCCTCGTCGGCCGGGCTGTACCAGCCCGCGTCGCCGTTGGTCCCGTTGCTGCCGTTGCCGTTGGCAGCAGCCGCCAACCCGTTGGTGGATGTACTGGCCGCCCGGCCGTTGCCGTCGCTGTCCGCTTCGGACCGCCGGGACGAGGTGCCGAATCCGGCGGCGGCACCGGCCCTGCCGGGCACCCTGGTGGGTAGGCCGCCGATCTCGGTCGGGGTCGGAGCCGGCTGTTCCGGTACGGCCCGCTCGGCGATGACGTCGGGAGCGACGTCACGGCCGCCGTTGTGGTGACCGGCCTCGTCGGCCACCTCGTCGGCGCGGAACCACTGGGACAGGACCGCCTCGTAGATGGGCAGTCGTTCGGTCGGGGCGTCCACGTCGGGCCGGGAGCCGTTGGTCGGCTCCGGCTGCCAACTGCGGTCGCTCGGGTCGAGCGGCATGGCGTCGGCGGCGGTGTGGGCCTGCCACAGGGTCGCCGTGTTGCTCCCGACCGGACCGTCCGGTGCGACGTCGTCGAGGTTGCCGGACTGCTCGAAGTCGCTGGCCCAGAACGAGGTGGGTTCCAGTTGGTCGGGGTCGTCGGACAGCGCGGGGAGCCTGCCCACGCCCGTGGCGGCGCGACCGTTGGTCGACGTGTCGTCGCGCCTGCTGATCGCCGCGCCGAACGCGCCCGCGATACCGGCGGCCGCCGTGGCGGCACCGGCCAGTTCGTTGTCCGGGGCGAACGGGTCCAGCATGCCGGACTGACCTGGCTGACTGGGCTGGCTGATCGCGGCGGGCGCCAGGTTGTCCAGCGCGCCGAGCGGGCCGCCGCGCTCCTCGCCGGGCCGGTGGACCAGGTCCTCCGGGATCACGATCAGGGCGACGGTGCCGCCGTCGATGTCCTCGTTGGCGCGCAGCTTGACCCGGATGTTGTGCCGGCGGGCCAGCCGCGCGACCACGTACAGGCCCATCCGACGGGTCACGCCGACGTCGATGTCCGGCGGGTTTGCCAGCCGCTCGTTGGCCAGTCGGACGTCGTCCTCGGTCATGCCCACGCCGCGGTCGGTGACCTGGATGGCCAGTTCCCGCGACCGGGTCCTGGCGATCCGCACGCTGACCCTGGTGTTGGGCTCGGAGTACGAGGTGGCGTTGTCCAGCAGCTCGGCGATCAGGTGGATGAGGTCGTTGACCACGCGGCCGAGCACCGAAGCGGCCGGCGGGGCGCCCACGTCGATGCGGGCGTACTGCTCGACCTCGGACACGGCGGCACCGACGAGCTCACCGATCGGCACCGGCCGGCTCATCCGCTTGGCCAGGCCGCTGCCGGAGAGCACCAGCAGCGACTCCGAGTTGCGCCGCATCCGGGTGGCCAGGTGGTCCAGTTCGAACAGGTTGGCCAGCTGGTCCGGGTCCTGCTCGTCCTTCTCCAACCGGTCGATCAGCGCCAGCTGGCGTTCCACCAGCGTCTGGCTGCGGCGGGACAGGTTGATGAAGATCGCGTTGACGTTGTCGCGCAGTACCGCCTGCTCGGCGGCCAGTCGGACGGCCTGTCCGTGGACGACGTCGAACGATCGCGCCACCTCGCCGATCTCGTCGGCGGTGAACACCGGGACCGGTTCGACGGCCTTGTTGGATGCCTTGATGGGGTCCGGGTCGGCCAGGATCCGCTGGACGGACTGCGGCAGCTTGGTGCGCGCGACCTCCAGGGCGCCCGACCGCAGCCGGCGCAGCGACTGGACCAGCGACCGGGCCACCAGCAGGGTGACCAGGAACGCGATCAGCAGGGCCGCGGCCAGGATGCCCCCGTCCCGGATGGCCTGGTCCTTGGCCTGGGTGGCCAGGCTGGTGGTGACGGCCTGGAGCTCGTCGTCCAGGTTCTCCTCCGCGCGCTCCAGCTGGGTGCCCGCGCCGTCACCGGCCTGCTGGACGGTGGTCGGCTGGACGCTCTCCAGGTTGGGCGGCGGCGGGCCGAGATTCGCATCGACGCGGGTCTGGATCAGGGTGAGCAGCTGGGCGCGGGTGTCCACGTCCGGGCCGGTCACCGTGTCCTGGTACATCTGCTGGTCGGCCTGGGAGACGGTGTCGTTGTACGAGTTGATCGACGTCTCGAACTCGGCCTGGGCGGCGTTGAGCTGGACCTCCGTGCCGGGCAGGAACTGCCAGCCGTTGGTCACCGCGCCGTCCGGCGCGCGCACCGGGGTCACCGTCATCATCAGGACCGCGTTGGCCAGGGTGTACTCCTCCTTGGCCTGCCGGATGTCGAACAGGCCGCTGGAGAGCTGGCTGATCCGGTTGTCCGGGGCGCCCGAGGTGACCAGCTGGGTGCTGCGCAGCAGCGTGTCCAGGACCTGGTTGTAGCCGTTCAGGACGTCGATCTCGGGGAACTTGGTGCCCTTGGCGAACGCGCGCAGCGAGTCCAGGCCGCTGACCGCGTTGATCGCGTTGGTGAGGGCGATCTGGGTGGCCGGGTCCACGTCACCGGCCGCCGCGGCCTCCTGGCGGAAGGCGAGGACGGCGGCGTCGGACTGCGCGGTCGAGGTGCCACCGGGCGGGCTGCCCGCGGTACCGCCGGACGTCACGAACAAGGTGACCTGCTCGCGTTCCTTCTGGACCTCGTCGATCACCTCGTCCAGCGAGCTGGCCAGGCCGATCTGCTGGCTGATCGTGTCGTAGACGCTGGCGTTCTGCAGCTGGCTGGACACCCGCAGCGCGCCCAGCGCGACCGCGGTGATCAACGGGACCAGCAGCACGATCAGCAGCTTCCAGCGCAGGCGCCAGTTGCTCAGCCGCCAACGGCCGGTACGCCGGCCGGTCGGCTGGTTCGGTGGGATGGGCGCGACCGGACCCATGCCGGTCGGGGTCACTCCCTCACCGGTGCGCTGCCGGCTGCGACCGGCCTCTGCGGGCGCGATCGCCACACCCTGCCGTGTACGTCCAGGCACCCCTAGCACACTCCCGCGTCTGCGGCGCCGGTCGAACCGGACGCCTCGCCGGCCACGGCGGGCGCGCTGTGCGACAGCACGACAGGGGCCGGCATCACCAGGGTCACATGCGCGTCCCGACCGCCATGGGTCGGGCAGGGGCGGGCGACGCGGGGCACAGCGTGAGGGGTTGCCACGGCCAGGACGGAGACGGCTGGGTCGCGTCCTGGGCCGACGGCGACGTCGGCAGGCCACGCGACGCGGGCAGCCCCGCTCATCTGGTCACTCCTTCACCTGTTCACCTCTCCGCGACGACTGTCGTAGCTACGTAGCTCCGATGCCCCCCACCCGCGCGCACAAGAAGGTATCGAAAGTCACCGAGAATGTCAGCCCTTCGAGGGTTAAACCACGAGCCATAGACACGCTCCGTGCCAGACGACCGCAAGAGCATGGCATCTTCGTCTCCAGAAAGCCACTCCCCCGGGGTGCCGGCTTGGATTGACTCACTCAGAGCAACTTGCGTCCGAGCGGCGATTTAGCCGGCGGTGGACCCTCGGTACGCACCCCGTCACCGTGTGGATACGGTGCTGGCACCGCCGCCGCGAAACCCGCCATCGGGCGCTCACCAGGTGAAATGATTGTAAACAAGATGGGTACCGGAATCCCATGGCACCGGGTGGGCCGATCAGCGCAGCCCCGTCCGCCAAATGGCCCATTCCAGTGGATCGCACGACGTCCGATAATACGCCCGATCAATGTCCGGGAAAGGACTCGGCGGGCATTCTTCAGGCGGGGTACCGGTATTCTTTCCAGCCCGTTAATCGGTGACCCACCATTGTCGTGTGACCCCGTTGTGATGAACGTTTACGTTGCGCGGCAAGGACGGGTGCGCGCTCGGCGGCTGGCCGGGAGCCCGCGCCGCTGCCGGCCGGTGGCGGCCGAATGTGGACAGCCGGTCGGGCACGGATGTACACATTGGCGGCTGCGCCGCGCCCGCCGACACGGGTGCTCGGCCATTCCGGACGGTTCGCCGCGGCCGGCCGGGGTCGGTTCGAACCAGTGGCACCGGTCTCGTCACGTGGTACCGGTTCGCGGGTACGCTCAGCCCCCGTCGTCCACGGTTTCTCGGTCGGAAGGATCGACCAGCCATGTTGGAAGTGTCCGAGCTGAGCCACACCTATGGGGCCGGCACCCGCGCGCACGTCGCCATCCGCGAGGTGTCCTTCCGCGTCGACGCCGGGGAGATCGTGTGCGTCGTGGGCCCGTCGGGCTGCGGTAAGTCCACTCTGCTCAAGGCGGTCGCCGGCCTGCACCGGCCGACCAGGGGCGACATCCAGCTCAAGGGCGCGAAGATCAGCAGCGTGCCCGGCGACCTGGCCGTCGTGTTCCAGGACTACAGCCGGTCGCTGTTCCCGTGGCTGAACGTGAGCAGCAACGTCGAGTTCCCGCTGCGCGGTGGCCCGCTGGGCAAGGCGGAGCGGCGCGACCGGGTCCGGGAGGCGCTGACCTGGGTCGGCCTGGACGGTGTCGGCCGCAAGTACCCGTGGCAGCTGTCCGGCGGCATGCAGCAGCGGGTGTCCATCGCCCGGGCCCTGGCCTACCGGCCGGCGCTGATGCTGATGGACGAGCCGTTCGCCTCGGTGGACGCCCAGACCAGGGCCGAGCTGGAGGACCTCGTACTGCGGGTCCGCGCCGAGTACGACATGACCATCCTGCTGGTCACCCACGACATCGACGAGAGCGTCTACCTCGCCGACCGCGTCCTGGTGCTGTCCAACGCGCCCACCACGGTGGTGGACACCCTCAAGGTGGACCTGCCCCGGGAGCGCGACCAGATCACCACCCGGGCGTCCGCCGAGTTCGTCCGGCTGCGCAGCGAGGTCGCCCGCCAGCTCCGCCACTGAACCCGGAACAGTCTCCCGGCCGGTGGCGTTGGCACACTGGTACGGGAGCCGTACGGGGAGGAGCACACGTGTCCGACGGACCGCTGATCGTCCAGTCCGACAAGACCCTGCTGTTGGAGGTTGACCACCCGCTCGCGAACGAGACGCGCACCGCGATCGCGCCGTTCGCCGAACTGGAGCGCGCGCCGGAACACGTGCACACCTACCGGGTCACCCCGCTGGCCCTGTGGAATGCCAGGGCTGCCGGGCACGACGCCGAGCAGGTCGTCGACGCGCTGGTCACCTACTCGCGCTACCCGGTGCCGCAGCCGCTGCTGGTCGACGTCGTGGACACGATGGCCCGGTTCGGCCGGCTCGTCCTGGTCAACGACCCTGCCCACGGCCTGGTGATGCAGACCACCGACCGGGCCGTGCTGGAAGAGGTGCTGCGGAACAAGAAGATCGCGCCGATGCTGGGCGACCGGATCGACGAGGACAGCGTCATCGTCCACGCCGGCGAGCGCGGCAGGCTCAAGCAGGTCCTGCTCAAGGTGGGCTGGCCGGCCGAGGACCAGGCAGGCTACGTCGACGGCGAACACCACGACATCGCCCTGGTCGAGGACGCCTGGCACCTGCGCGACTACCAGCGGGCCGCGGCCGACACGTTCTGGGCCGGCGGGTCCGGCGTGGTCGTGCTGCCCTGTGGTGCCGGCAAGACGCTGGTCGGCGCGGCCGCGATGGCCAGGGCCGAGGCGACCACCCTGATCCTGGTCACCAACACCGTGGCCGGCCGGCAGTGGAAGCGCGAACTGGTCGCCAGGACGTCGCTGACCGAGGACGAGATCGGCGAGTACTCCGGCGAACGCAAGGAGATCCGCCCGGTCACCATCGCCACCTACCAGGTGATCACCCGCAAGACCAAGGGCGAGTACCGGCACCTGGAGCTGTTCGACTCCCGCGACTGGGGCCTGATCATCTACGACGAGGTGCACCTGCTGCCCGCGCCGGTCTTCCGGATGACCGCGGATCTCCAGTCCCGGCGCCGGCTCGGCCTGACCGCGACCCTGGTCCGCGAGGACGGCCAGGAAGGTGACGTCTTCTCGCTGATCGGCCCGAAGCGGTACGACGTGCCGTGGCGGGACATCGAGGCCCAGGGCTGGATCGCCCCCGCGTCGTGCACCGAGGTGCGGGTCACCATGACCGACGCGGAACGGCTCGGGTACGCCGTGGCCGAGCCGGACGAGCGGTACCGGATCTGCGCCACCGCGCGGACCAAGATGCCCGTGGTGCGCAAGATCCTCGACCTGCACCCCGGTGAACCGGCCCTGGTGATCGGCGCCTACCTGGACCAGCTGGACGAGTTGGGCGAGGAGCTCGACGCGCCGGTGGTGCAGGGGTCGACGCGGAACGCGGAGCGGGAGAAGCTGTTCGACGCGTTCCGGCGGGGTGAGCTGCCCACGCTGGTGGTGTCGAAGGTGGCCAACTTCTCGATCGACCTGCCAGAAGCGTCGGTGGCCATCCAGGTGTCCGGAACGTTCGGGTCGCGGCAGGAGGAGGCGCAGCGGCTCGGCCGGCTGCTGCGGCCCAAGGGTGACGGCCGGCAGGCCCACTTCTACTCGGTCGTGTCCCGCGACACGCTGGACACCGACTACGCGGCGCACCGGCAGCGGTTCCTGGCCGAGCAGGGTTACGCCTACACGATCGTGGACGCCGACGACCTGCTCGGCCCGGCCCTACCCGAAGTGGACTAGCACCTAGCCACGCAGTTCGGCCAGCACGGTGTCGGCGAAGGCCGGCCAGGCCTTCTTCGCCCAGTCGCCGAAGATCCGGTCGGTCAGCACGACGGCGGCCACGCCGGCTTCGGGGTCGACCCAGATGAACGTGCCGGAGCGGCCGAAGTGGCCGTAGGTGCGGGGCGAATTGGTCGCGCCGGTCCAGTGCGGGTCCTTGTGGTCGCGTAGCTCGAAGCCCAGGCCCCAGTCGTTGTGCTGCTGATAGCCCAGTCCGGGCAGCACGCCGGCCAGGCCCGGGAAGACCACTCTGGTCGCTTCGGCGGCCGTGGCCGGGTCGATCAGCTTGGGGCTCTGCAACTCCGACGCGAACCGGACCAGATCCTCCACTGTGGACTCACCATCGGCGGCGGGCGATCCGTCCAAGCGGGTTCGTGTCATGCCCAGTGGGCGCAGGACGGCGTCCGCCAGGTACTCCGCGAACGGGATGCCGCACGCGTCGCGCACCGTGTCGGCCAGCACCTCGAAACCGGCGTTGGAGTACAGCCTGCGGTTGCCCGGCGGCGCGACCACCTTGTGCTCGTTGAACGCCAGCCCGGACGCGTGCGCGATCAGGTGGCGCACCGTGGCTCCCGGCGGTCCGGCCGGCTGGTCCCACTCGACCGCGCCCTCCTCGACCGCGATCAGCGTCGCGTAGGCCGTCAGCAGCTTGGTCACCGACGCCAGCGGGAACACCTGGTCCACCGGGCCGTGGCTACCCAGCACCTGGCCGTCGGAGGCCACGATCGCGCCGGCGGCCCGCTCCACCGGCCACTCCTCGAGCACGCGCACGCTGTCCATGACCAAGACCGTACGTGACCGCCTGCCCTCGGCCGTGGGTACCTCGAACGAGGCCCGGCAGCACAATACGGTAGCGACGCGTCGATTTCGCAAATCCCCAAGGAGTGAACTCACTATTCGATCAAGCGAGCCCGAGGGTCATTGTGCTTACCATCGGGGCGCAATTCCAGGAAAGGAATTGCGACCCGTGAGGAGGAAATTCATGACCCGCAGGTGGCTCGCCTTCCTACCACTGGCGTTGGCACTGGCCGGCGCCACCGCCGTGCTTCCCGCGACGGCGTCGGCCGCCGGGCACGACGACCCGCCGGTTCCGGCGTGCAGCAAGGACACCCAGGAAGTGACCGACCTGACCACGACGGTGACCAACCTGGGCAAGGCGCTGAGCGCGACACCGCCCGATCCGACCACCCTGAGCCAGGTCTCCGGCGACATCTTCAACGCCGTCACCGCGGCCCAGACGGCAGGCTGCCTGCCGGCACTGCCCACCTCACCGGCCGGGACGCCCGCGCCGCCCGCGTCGAAACCACAGGACGCGAGCGCTTGTGCGGGTGACACGCTCAACCTGCTCACGGGTCTGCTCGGCGAGATCTCGGCCACCACGGCCGGCACTCCGGACCCGACGGCGGTCGTGGCCGCGGCCACCAAGCTGGCCACCGCGATCACCGCCGTCAACACCGACACGTGCCTTCCGGTGAGCCTGCCGGTGCCGACCGTGCCGGCCGCTCCGGTGCCGCCCGTGGTGCCGGGTTCCTGACCGAACAATGTGTGCCGCACCCTGCGGGAATCAATTCCCGCAGGGTGCGAAAATGGAGTGATGGAAGCGTATCTCCTGAACTGGCCGGCACTGGTCTACACGGTGCCGATGCGCACCCGTTTCCGCGGCATCACGCTGCGCGAGGGGATGCTGCTGCACGGCCCGGCCGGGTGGGGTGAGTTCAGCCCGTTCCTGGACTACGACGACCGTGAGTGCGTGCCGTGGCTGGCGTCCGCCGTCGAGTCGGCGGCGGACGGGTGGCCCGCTCCGGTCCGCGACCGGGTGCCGATCAACTGCACCGTGCCGGTGGTACCCGCCGAGCAGGCCAAATCTCTGGTGGCCGCGTCCGGTTGTGCCACCGCCAAGGTGAAGGTCGCCGATCCCGGGATGCCGCTGGCCGACGACCTGGAGCGGGTGGCCGCCGTCCGGGACGCGCTGGGGGCGGCCGGCCGGATCCGGGTGGACGCCAACGCCGCCTGGGACGTCGACACGGCCGTGACCGCGATCGGTGAGCTGGACCGGGCCGCGGACGGCCTGGAGTACGTCGAACAGCCCTGCCAGACGCTGATCGAACTGGCCGCGGTGCGGCGGCGGGTGTCGGTGCGGATCGCCGCCGACGAGTCGATCCGGCGGGCCGACGACCCGATGCGGGTGGCCCTCGCCGGAGCGGCCGACATCGCGGTGATCAAGGTGGCACCGCTGGGTGGCGTGCGGCGGGCACTGGCGGTCGCGCAGGCGTGCGGGCTGCCGTGCGTCGTCTCGTCGGCCGTGGAGACCAGCGTGGGGCTGGCCGCCGGGCTGGCGCTCGCCGGTGCCCTGCCCGAACTGGACTTCGCCTGCGGGCTGGGCACGGTGTCCCTGCTGACCACCGACGTGGTGGCCGAGTCGCTGCGGCCGGTGGACGGCTGGCTGCCCGTGCCGACCGCACCGCCCCGGCCGGTCAGCATGGCGGCGGTGACGGCCGACAAGGACACCACCGCGCGCTGGCAGCAGCGCCTGCGCGGTGTCCTCGCCGCCCGGTAGACCGCTCAGCCGCGCCGACGGCGGCGCAGCCGGAGCACCACGAACACCACCGCGAGCACGCCCAGCACCGCCGGAACGACCCGCTTGGCGACCGAGGCGCCCGCGTACTCCATCAGGTCGATCGGCTCGGCCTCGGACGACACATTGACCTGCTTGGCCGGTGCCTTGGGTGCCGACTCCTGCTCGCCGACCAGTTGCAGCCGGGGCGAACCGGCCGGTTCGGGCTCCGGCTGGCGGGCCGTGGCGCCGTCGGTGGTGGGCTCGGTGACCGCGTTGCCGGCCGCCTTCGCCGAGGTGCGCCTGCGGGTCGGCTTCGGTTGGGCCGGTGGTGCAGGCTCCTCGTCCTCGGCCGCCGCAGGCTTCGCCTCGGCGGCCGCAGGCTCGGCCGCCGGCTCGTCGGCCGACTGGGACCCGTCCAGCTTGGTCGCCAGGCAGTTGGCGAACGTGTTCAGCAGCTTCCCGCTGACCTCGACGATCATGCCCCGGCCGAACTGGGCCGGTTTGCCGGTCACCGTGAGATCCGTCACCACGGTGCCCTTGGTGCCCTCACCTTCCGGCGCCAGTGTCACGGTCACGGTCGCGGCTGCGGTGCCGTTGCCCCTGGCGTCCTTCCCGGACGCCTTGATCACGACCCGCCTCGCCTGCTCGTCCGTTTCCAGGAACTCGCCGGAACCCTTGTAGGTCAGCGTAACCGGACCCAGCTTGACCTTGACCCCGCCGCTGAACTGCGAACCGTCCACGGAGGTCAGCGACGCGCCTGGCATACACGGCGCGACGCGCTCCGGATCGATTACCGCCGCCCACACGACATCGGGCGGTGCCGGCACGGAGAACTCGTGTTCCAACCGCACGGCTGGCCTCCTCGCTCGTTGCGTACCCCCAACATAGTCGTGCGCGCGGAGTTGACCACCAGTCAACTCCGCGCGCACGGCATACCACTGGTCAGCCGGCCGCCGCCAGCACCGCCCTGGAGGTCAGCACGGTCGCCAGGTGCCGCCGGAAGTCGGCGTCCGAGTTCACGTCGCTCGTCGGGTGGGTGCCCTCGGCGGCGTGTGCGGCTGCCGCGCGGACCGACTCCGCGGTCGCCGGCTGCCCGACCAGGGCCTGCTCGACGGCCGTCGCCCGGACCGGCGTGGCCGCCATGTTGGTCAGGCCCACCCTGGCCTCGGCGAACGTGCCGCCCTCCACCCGGACGGCGGCGGCCACGGCCACGATCGACCACGCCTGTGCCACCCGGTTGAACTTCTCGTAGTGCGCGCCCCAGCCGGTGTACTTCGGGACCTGGACCTCCACCAGGATCTCGTCCGCGGCCAGCGCGGTGGTGAAGAAGTCCACGAAGAAGTCGGCCGCGGTCACCGTCCGGCGGCCGTTGGGGCCGGCGATGACGAACCTCGCATCCAGCGCGAGCGCGGGCGCGGGCAGGTCACCGGCCGGGTCGGCGTGCGCCAGCGACCCGCCGAACGTGCCCCGGTGCCGCACCTGCGGATCGGCCACCTGGTTCGTGGTGACCGCGAGCAGCGCGGCGTGCTCGGTGACCAGTGGGTCGCGCTGCACGTCGTAGTGCGTCGTCATGGCGCCGATGACCAGCGAGTCGCCGTCCTCACGGACGCCACGCAGCTCGGCGATCCTGCCCAGGTCCACGATCACCGTGGGGCCGGCCAGGCGCATCCGCAGCACCGGCAGCAGGCTCTGCCCGCCGGCCAGCACCTTGGCGTCCTCGCCCGCCTCGGCGAGCGCCCGCACCGCGTCCTCCACAGTGGACGGTGCTACGTAGTCGAACGCGGCCGGGATCACTGGGCACCTCCGGAGATGGAACCGAGCCCGCCACCCGCGGCGCTGGTTGAGTTGTCTGTGCCGTCGCCGGACCGGCCGTTGATCGCCCGCCACACCCGCATGGGCGTGCACGGCATCTCGACGTCGTTGACGCCGAGATGGCGGATCGCGTCGACCACCGCGTTCACCACGGCAGGCGTCGACGCGATGGTGCCGGCCTCGCCGACTCCCTTGACGCCCAACGGATTGGTCGTCGACGGGGTCTCGGTGCGGTCGGTGGTGAACGACGGCAGGTCGGCCGCCGACGGGAGCAGGTAGTCCGCGAAGGTGGCCGTCGTCAGAGTGCCGGCGTCGTCGTGGATGGCCTCCTCGAACAGGGCCTGCGCGATACCCTGCGCCAGGCCGCCGTGTACCTGGCCCTCCACGATCAGCGGGTTGACCACCACGCCGACGTCGTCGACGCAGATGTACGAGCGAATCCTCACCGCGCCCGTCTCGGTGTCCACCTCGGTCGCGCACAAGTGGGTGCCGTGCGGGAACGAGAAGTTGTCCGGGTCGTAGGTGGCCTCGGAGTCCAGCGACGGCTCGACGCCATCGGGCAGGTCGTGCGCCGCGAACACGGCCAGCGCGATGTCCTGGATGCTGGTGGCCGACTCGGTGCCGCGCACGGTGAACTTGCCGTCGGCGAACTCCAGGTCGTCCGGCGAGCACTCCAGCAGGTGTGCGGCGATCGGCATTGCCTTGTCGATCACCTTGCCGGCGGCCTTGACCACCGCGATCGCGCCCACCGTCAGCGAACGTGAACCGTAGGTGTCCATGCCCTTCGGCGACGACATCGTGTCGCCGTGGATGATCTCGATGTCCTCGAACGGCACGCCGAGTTGGTCGGCGACGACCTGGCTCCACGCCGTGTCGTGGCCCTGGCCGTGTGCCGACGATCCGGTGACCACCTCGACCTTGCCGGTCGGCAGCATCCGGATCGCCGCGTGTTCCCAGCCGCCCGCGCCGTAGGACAGCGAGCCCAGCACGCGCGACGGTGCGAGGCCGCACATCTCGGTGAACGTGGAGATGCCCAGACCCAGTTGCACCGGGTCGTTTGCCTCCCGTCGCCTGGCCTGTTCGGCACGCAGACCCGCGTAGTCGAACAGTTCCATCGCCTTGTCGGTGGCGGCCTCGTAGTTGCCGCTGTCGTAGACCAGGCCGCACACCGTGGTGAACGGGAACTCCTCGTGCCTGATCCAGTTGCGGCGCCGCACTTCCATCGGATCGACACCGAGTTCCGCGGCGAGTTCGTCCATCATCCGCTCGATCGCGAACGTCGCCTCCGGCCGGCCGGCACCACGGTAGGCGTCGGTCGGTGTCTTGTTGGTGAACACGTTCGTGCAGGCGAAGTGGTACGCGGGGAACTTGTAGATCGCGTTGAACATGAACGCGCCCAGGATCGGCACGCCGGGCGTGACCAGCCGCAGGTAGGCGCCCATGTCGGCGAGCAGTTCCACCTTCAGGCCGGTCACCGTGCCGTCCTTGCGGGCGGACAGGGTGAGTTCCTGGATCTGGTCGCGGCCGTGGTGCGCGGCCTGCACGCTCTCGCTGCGCGACTCGGTGTACTTCACCGGGCGGTCCAGCCTGCGGGCCACCAGGAACGTGATGACCTCCTCCGGCGTCACCTGGAGCTTGCCGCCGAAACCGCCGCCCACGTCCGGTGCGATCACCCGGACCTTGTGCTCCGGCACGCCCAGCGTCATGGCCAGCATCAGCCGCAGGATGTGCGGGATCTGGGTGGCCGACCACATGGTCAGCTGCGGACCGGTGGGGTCGACCAGGATCGAGCGGGGCTCCATGAACGCGGGCACCAGCCGCTGCTGCCGGAAGGTGCGCCGGACGACGATCTCGGAGTCCGCGATGGCCTGTTCGACGTCGCCGCCGGTGCCGGCCGCGGCCGAGTCGAACACCCAGGTCGCCGACTTGTTGGTGCCCAGGTCGGGGTGCACGAGGTCGGCACCGTCGGCGAGTGCGGCGCGCATGTCCAGCACCACCGGCAGGTCCTCGTAGTCCACGTCGATGGCGTTGACCGCGTCCGCCGCCTCGTAGGCGGTGCGCGCGATCACGACGGCCACCGCCTCACCGGCGAAGTTCACCCGGTCCACCGCCAGCGACGGAGCGGGTGGCGCCTTCATGTCCGGCGTGATCGGCCACGCGCAGGGCAGGCTGCCCTGTTCGTCGGCCAGGTCAGCACCGGCGTACACCGCGAGCACACCGGGAGACGTGCGCGCCGCCGACGTGTCGACGCGGGTGATCGTGGCGTGCGCGACCGGGCTGCGCAGGATCGCCATGTGCAGCATGCCGGGCACGGTCAGGTTGTCCGTCCACCTGGTACGGCCGGTGATCAGGCGGGCGTCCTCCTTGCGCAGCCGGGCCTTGCCGATCTCGTGTTCGGCGGTGGTCGTCATCACTCGCCTCCGACCGCGTGCTGGGCCGTGATCCGCTCGGCCTCGGGGCCGGCGCCGGGCCGCATGGTGTCGGCCGCCTGGCGGACCGCGCGCACGATGTTCTGGTAGCCGGTGCAGCGGCAGAGATTGCCCTCCAGTCCGTGCCGGATCTGCTGTTCGTCCGGATCGGGATGGTCGGCCAGCAGGTCGATCGACTGCATGATCATCCCGGGCGTGCAGAACCCGCACTGCAGGGCGTGGTTGTCGTGGAACGCCTGCTGCACCGGATGCAGCGTGCCGTCCCTGCCGATGCCCTCGATGGTGGTGATCTCGCCACCGTCGGCCTGCACGGCCAGCACCGAACACGATTTCACGCTGTGCCCGTTGAGATGCACGGTGCACGCGCCGCAGTTGCTGGTGTCGCAGCCCACCACCGTGCCGACCTTGCCCAGGCGCTCCCGCAGGTAGTGCACGAGCAGGAGCCGTGGTTCCACGTCGTCGGTATAGGTGGTTCCGTCCACGGTGACGGTGATGCGCATGGGTCCTCCTCGGCCGGCTGGTGACAACCCTGCTCTTTCGCCGGAGGGCTCACAAGCCCAGCATTCCCCTATTTGCGCAGCTCACCGCAGGAGCGGAGATATCCGAGAAAATGATCCGCAGACGCGGACTCAGTGCGCCTGCTCGGCCGGTACGCCCGGCTCGCGGTGGATCCGCCCGGTGGTGGAGGCCAGCCGCACTCCCTGGCCGCCCCAGCGCAGCGCGATCATCTCGGCCGCGATCGACACGGCGGTCTCCTCCGGGGTGCGGGCGCCCAGGTCCAGCCCGATCGGCGAGGCCAGCTTCGCCAGCTGGTCCTCGGTGACGCCGATCTCGCGCAACCGGGCCAACCGGTCCTCGTGCGTGCGGCGGGAACCCATCGCACCCACGTAGCCGAGGTCCAGGCCCAGCGCGACCTCCAGCAGCGGCACGTCGAACTTGGGGTCGTGGGTGAGCACCGTGACGACGGTCCGGCTGTCGATCCGCCCGGCCTCGGCCTCCGCGGCCAGGTATCGGTGCGGCCAGTCGACGACGACCTCGTCGGCGTGCGGGAACCGGGTGGCCGTGGCGAACACGGCGCGTGCGTCGCAGACCGTGACCTGGTAGCCGAGGTAGGAACCCAGACCGGCCATCGCGGCCGCGAAGTCGATGGCGCCGAACACCAGCATCCTGGGCGGCGGCTCGAAGGCGTTGACGAACACCTTCATGCCCTCGCCGCGCCGCTGGCCGTCCGGCCCGTACTGGAGCGTGGCACTGCGCCCGGCGGCCAGCAGGCCCCTGGCGTCGTCGGCGATCGCGTCGTCGGCCCGCTCCGAACCCAGCCTGCCGACCACCTTGTCCGGCCACACCACCAGGTAACGACCCAGCCAGTCGGCGTCCGGGTGCTCGACCACCTTCGCCACCGCCACCGGCCGGCCGTCGTGCACCGACTGGACGATGTCGGGCAGTTCGGGGAAGCTCGCCCGGTCCACGGCCTCCACGTAGACGTCCAGGATGCCGCCGCAGGTCAGACCCACCGCGAAGGCGTCGTCGTCGCTCACGCCGTAGCGCTGCAACACCGCGCCGCCCTCGGTGATCTTCTCCTGGGCCAGCTCGTAGACAGCGCCCTCGACACACCCGCCGGACACGCTGCCGGACACCTCGCCGTCACCGGCCACCAGCATCGCGGACCCTGGCTCCCTGGGCGCCGACCGAAACGTCGCCACGACAGTGCCCAGGCCGACCCGTTCCCCTGCCGACCAGCGGCGGTACAACTCGTCCAGTACGTCACGCATCACGGATCTCCCGAAGGATGGTTTCCAGGGCGGCCAGGCTGTGACCGGCCACCAACCGGTCAACGTACGGGAGGGCCGCCGCAATTCCGGACTGTACCGGACGGTAGTCCGTCTGACCGGCGTGCGGGTTCGCCCAGATCACCGTGTGCGCGAGCCGGCGCAGCCGCGCCATCTGCTCGCCGAGCAGGGCCGGATCGCCGCGCTCCCAGCCGTCCGAGAACAGCACCACCACCGCCCGCCGGGCCACCCCGCGCTGGCCCCATCGGTCCAGGAACGCCCGCAGGCCCTCGCCCAGCCGGGTCCCCCCGGCGAAGTCCGGCACCGCGGACGACGCGGCCGCCAGGGCCTGTTCCGGGTCGCGCAGCCGCAACTGCCGGGACACCCTGGTCATCCGGGTGCCCAGCGTGAACACCTCGGTCGAGCCCGGCGCCCGCCGGGTGATCACGTGCGCGAACCGCAACAGCGCGTCGGCGTAGGGCTTCATCGACCCGGACACGTCGACCAGCAGCACCAACCGGCGCGGCCGGGTGGCGGCCCGGTGCTTGGGCAGCCGCACCGGTTCGCCGCCGTTGGCCAGCAGCGCGCGCAGCGTGCGGCGCGGGTCGAGATCACCGCGCCGGGACGGCCGCCTGCGGGACGCCCGCCGGGTCGGCGGTTCGATCCGCAGCAGGGCCAGCAGTTCCCGCAGGTGCTGTCGCTCAGCGGCGGACAGTTCGCTGATGTTGCGGCGCCGCAACACTTCCACGTCGCTCGGCGCGAGTGTCGGGACCGCGGTGCGCTCACCGTCCGGTGTCGTCCCGTTCGCCGGTGCCGGCAGCACGCTCGCGGTCATCGGCGTGTGCGCGGGTCCGTCGTCGGCCGGTGGCGTCGGGCGGGGCGGGCGCCAGCCGGGGGAGAACCAGGCGGTGAACGCCTCGTCGTAGGCGGGCAGGTCGTCCGGCTGGGCGCACAACGTGACCCGGCCGGCCCAGTAGAGGCTGGCCGGGTCCGTCAGGTCCAGGCGGCCGACCGCGTCCAGGTAGGCGGTCGTGCGGTGGGGGTCGCAGGGCAGGCCGGCGCGCCGCAGCGCGTGCGTGAACCCGACCAGCCCGGGCAGGGGCTCGACGGGCGAGGTACCGGTGCCCATGACCGCATTGTCACCCCAAGCGACCGGCGAATGGAATCATCGCAGGTCAGGCGGCCGGCACTACGCTGATTCGGCGGTACCACCAGATTCCGGCCACGCCGGCCGCCACGATCGACAGCCCGACCACCTGGTGCACGGCGACGTACGTGCTGACCGACAGGCTCATCGCGAGGACCGTCAGCGCGGCCGCGTGGACGACCAGCGTCGCTCCGGCCAGTGCGGTGATCATGGTGGCGGAACGCCGGTCGAGCGCCACGGGACGCTTGGCCAGCCGCAGCAGCAGCGTGACCAACGGGCGTTGGACCAGCACGGAACCCAGGCAGACCAAGCCGATCAGCCCGGTGGGCGCCGCGTCGCGCAACTCCAGCCCCAGCGCGCTGCCACCGGTGAGCCACACCACCAGCAGCCCGACGCCGTACAGCACGAGGGCGGCGACGCCGATCGGGTCGACCACCCTGGCCACGACCAGCCTGCCCAGTGTCCACAACAGCGGGACGGCGGCACCGATCGCCAACGACAGCGTGTCGTTGTCCACAGTAGACCTGATCAGCTCGAAGACCACGATCGGCGCCACGATGCTGATCAGCAAGGCGGGCCCGATCCGCCGGTACAGCGCGGTAATCGTGGGCGTTCCCACAGCGTCCCCCTCTCGGCGGGCCACCGGGATGGTGGCCATGCCGAGAACGATGCCGGGACGCGGGCCGCGAATCGCCGGTCCCAGGGTGGAACCGTGGTCGATCTTCGCTCCGACCGTGGGTGGACCGGCGGCTCAACCCGCGAGCAACGCGTCCAGTCCCGCGGCCACCACCCGCTCGGTGTCCTCGCGGTACTTCAACACCGCGCCCAACGTCGCGGCGGCCGACTGCGCGTCCAGTTCCGACGTGCCCAGCGCGAGCAGCGCGGCACCCCAGTCCAGCGCCTCCGCCACGCCGGGCGGCTTGAGCAGCTCCAGCTGGCGCAACCGGCGCACCGCACCGGCCACCTGGACGGCCAGCCGGTCACCGATGCCGGGCAGGCGGCGGCTGATGATCGCCACCTCCCTGGCCAGGTCCGGATGTTCCAGCCAGTGGTAGAGGCAGCGGCGCTTCAACGCGTCGTGCACCTCACGGGTCCGGTTGGACGTCAACACCACCACCGGCGGCACCGTGGCCCGCACCTCGCCCAACTCCGGGATGGTGACCGCGTGCTCGCTCAGGATCTCCAGCAGGAACGCCTCGAACTCGTCGTCCGCGCGGTCCACCTCGTCCACCAGCAGCACGCACGGCGACTCGCGCAGCGCCCGCAACAGCGGCCGGGCCAGCAGGAACCGCTCGGTGTACAGCGACGACTCGACGGTCTCCGCGTCCAGGCCGCCGTCGGCCAGCGCCTCCAGCGTGCGCAGGTGCAGCAACTGGCGCGGGAAGTCCCAGTCGTACAGGGCCTGCGCCGCGTCGATGCCCTCGTGGCACTGCAACCGGATCAGGTTCAGGCCCAGCGCCTCGGCGACGGCCAGCGCCAGCGCGGTCTTTCCGGTGCCCGGCTCGCCCTCGCAGAACAGCGGCCTGCGCATGGTGATCGCCAGGTAGGCGGCTGTAGCGAGGCCCTGGTCGGCGAGGTAACCGACGCTGTCCAGCCGAACCGCCAGGTCGTCGGGACTGGTCACCGGGGTGTGATCCCTGATCGCGTCGGCCATGAGGGCAGTTTAGGTCGGGGCCGGATCGGGGTCGTTGTTCCGGGCTCGGTCAGGGTCACTCCCTGATGTCACGAGCCGCCGGCGCGGCGAGCCTTGCGTCATGACATACACGACTCAGAACGACCGCCCGGTCCACACCTTCCGCCGCAGCGCCGACGACCGCGTGGTCGCCGGAGTGTGCGGCGGCGCGGCCAAGCTGCTGGACATCGACGTCTCGCTGCTGCGGGTGCTGCTCGTCGTGGCCACCATCTTCGGCTTCGGCCTGGGCGCCGTGGTGTACCTGGTGTGCTGGCTGGTGGTGCCGGAGGAGGGGCGCTGACGCTCAGGCGCCGCGGCTGGGGGTGAGCAGGCCGTGCAACCGGGCCGGCATCCGCTTCTCGAGCCCGAACGGCTCCAGATGGGCCTGGAACACCTCGGTGAACGCCCGCTCGACCGTCGTGGTGTCCCAGTTGTTGTTGGCCAGGATCGGCTGC
The DNA here is from genome assembly GCA_036491115.1 of Pseudonocardiaceae bacterium. Lineage (GTDB taxonomy): Bacteria > Actinomycetota > Actinomycetes > Mycobacteriales > Pseudonocardiaceae > DATEPR01. The sequence continues at coordinate 22,486 of DASXCQ010000049.1, read as the reverse complement.
TTCAGGAAGGGCTGGCCGACGATGTGCAACTCCCGCCCGTTGCACCGGATGAGTTGGCCGGTGATCCCGGCGGACCGCTCGGACAGCAGGAACAGCACCACGGGGGCCACCCTGCCGGGCGTCTGCTCGGGCGGCGAGTTGCGCAGGCTGCGCTCGGACTCCCACACCATCCTGGTGTGCGCGACCGGGCAGAGGGCGTTGACCCGGATGCCGATGTCATCGGTGTCCAGCGCCCACGAGTAGGTCAGCGAGGCGATGGCGCCCTTGCTGGCGGCGTAGGCGGCGAGCTTGCGCTGGCCGAGCAGGGCGCCCGAGGCGATGTTGACGATCGACCCGGTGGTGCCGGCCGCGCGCATCGCGATGATCGCGGCCTGGCCGCAGTGGAACACCCCGAAGAAGTTGGTCTCGAACAGTTCGCGCATCCGCTCCGGACTGTCGTCCCAGGGCAGCGCCTCGTAGTTCACGCCCGCGTTGTTCACCAGGCCGTCGATGCCGCCGTAGGTGGCCAGGCAGTAGTCGATCAGCGCCTGCGCGTCGTCCGGCTCGGCCACGTCGTGGCCACTGGCCACGGCCTCCCCGCCGTAGGACCGGATGTGCTCCGCCGTCCGCTCGGCGAAATCCGCGTCGATGTCGTTGACCACCAGCCTCGCGCCGGCGTGCGAGGCGTGGATCGCGTACGCCTCGCCCAGTCCCCTGCCCGCGCCCGTGACCACGATGGCCTTGCCGTCCAGGATCCCCATGGCCACAGAATCCGACAGCTACCCACGTGATGGGAGTGCATCTCGGCGAAAGGCCACGTCACTGCGCCGAACGGGCGACCCTGATCGGTCGGGCTGTTGTGCCGGGCAGATCGCCGGTGACCGGTCCGCCGGTCGGCTTGACCGAACAGTTCACACCGCTGAACGGACGATCACCACCGCCGGTCACACTCGGCCGAGCGGTCCCCCACGATGGGTACCCACAACTCCATCCACAGACGTGCACAACTCCCTAGTCCGAACGGACCAGTCGGACACAGAGAGTGGCCCCGGACACCGTAGGTGTCCGGGGCCACTCCGGTACTGCGGACCTCAAACGAAACGGATCAGAAGTCCATCTCGCCGCCGCCGGGACCGGCGGGGGTGCCACCGGCGTTCTTCTCCGGCTTGTCGGCCACGACGGCCTCGGTGGTGAGGAACAGGGCCGCGATCGACGCCGCGTTCTGCAGCGCGGACCGGGTGACCTTCGCCGGGTCGATGATGCCGGCGGCGATCAGGTCCCTGTACTCACCGGTGGCGGCGTCCAGACCCTGACCCGAAGGCAGGCCCTTGACCTTCTCCGCCACGACGCCACCCTCGAGACCGGCGTTGATCGCGATCTGCTTGAGGGGCGCCTCCAGTGCGACCCGGACGATGTTGGCACCGGTGGCCTCGTCACCCTCCAGGCCGAGCCCGGCGAACGCGTCCTTGCCCGCCTGCAGCAGAGCCACGCCACCACCGGCGACGATGCCCTCCTCGACGGCGGCCTTGGCGTTGCGCACCGCGTCCTCGATGCGGTGCTTGCGCTCCTTGAGCTCCACCTCGGTGGCGGCACCGGCCTTGATCACCGCGACGCCGCCGGCCAGCTTGGCCAGCCGCTCCTGCAGCTTCTCGCGGTCGTAGTCGGAGTCGCTCTTGTCGATCTCGGCGCGGATCTGGTTGACCCGGCCCTGGATCTGCTCGGCGTCACCGGCACCCTCGACGATGGTCGTCTCGTCCTTGGTCACGACGACCTTGCGGGCCTTGCCCAGCAGCGACAGGTCGGCGCTGTCCAGCTTGAGGCCCACGTCCTCGCTGATCAGCGTGCCACCGGTGAGGATGGCCATGTCCTGCAGCATCGCCTTGCGGCGGTCACCGAAGCCGGGCGCCTTGACGGCGACGGACTTGAAGGTGCCCTTGAGCTTGTTGACGATCAGGGTGGCCAGGGCCTCGCCCTCGACGTCCTCGGAGATGATCAGCAGGGACTTGCCGGCCTGCATGACCTTCTCCAGCAGCGGGAGCAGGTCCTTGACGGTGGAGATCTTCTGGCCGAACAGCAGGATGTACGGGTCGTCCAGAACGGCTTCCTGGCGGTCGGCGTCGGTCACGAAGTAGCCGGACAGGAAACCCTTGTCGAAGCGCATGCCCTCGGTGAGCTCCAGCTCCAGCCCGAGCGTCTGCGCCTCCTCGACGGTGATGACGCCTTCCTTGCCGACCTTGTCCATCGCCTCGGCGATCAGGTCGCCGATGGTCTGGTCGGCGGCGGAGATCGACGCGGTGGCGGCGATCTGCTCCTTGGTCTCGACCTCCTTGGCGGTCTTCAGGAGCTGCTCGGCGACGGCCTCGGTGGCCTTCTCGATGCCCCGCTTGAGGGCCATCGGGTTGGCGCCCGCGGCGACGTTGCGCAGACCCTCGCGCACCAGCGCCTGGGCCAGCACGGTGGCGGTGGTGGTGCCGTCACCCGCGACATCGTCGGTCTTCTTCGCCACCTCCTTGACGAGCTCGGCCCCGATCTTCTCCCACGGGTCCTCGAGCTCAATCTCCTTGGCGATGGAGACGCCGTCATTGGTGATGGTCGGCGCGCCCCACTTCTTCTCGAGCACGACATTGCGGCCCCTCGGGCCGAGCGTCACCTTGACGGCGTCGGCGAGGGTGTTCATGCCGCGCTCGAGTCCGCGGCGGGCTTCCTCGTCGAACGCGATCATCTTGGCCATTGCTGTGTGGTCCTCCGGTTGGACAACCATGGCGCGCGGGAACGCGGTCGTGCGTTCCGCTGCCATGCAGGACACGTGGCTCGGCCAGGCTCGGTGCCCGCGACGGACGGTCGGCCCAGGGGTTCACACCACCCGGACGTCGACCTCACCGTCCCGACCTCAAGGCGTTTCGTGCGGCGCACTCACGCCTGGCACTCGGGTGGTCCGAGTGCCAATACCGTGTTTAGCACTCTCCGACCCCGAGTGCAAGAACAGCACGTCAGAGTGGGCGCGGGATGCCCGATCGGGTGTCACCCGCTGAACGCGATGATGAGCACGACGATCACCACGAGGAACGCCACGCCCACCAGGATGGGCAGTCCCCAGCGAGACAGCACGCCGCGTTCCGGGGCGAACGCGCTGGCGTTCGCCGGTGCCGGCGGACGCAGTCGGACCGGCTCGCCACTCACCTGGGGCATGCCCTGCCCGGCCGGCCGCTGCGGCCGCTGCGGCTGCTGTGGCTGCGGGTGCTGCTGTTGCGGTGGCGCCGGCCGGCTCACCGGGGGCGGGAAGGCGGCCCGCGCCGGGGTCGGCTGCGGCGCCTGCCAGGGCGGGGGTGTCTGCACCGGCTGCGGGCCGGACGGCGGACCGACCGGCGGGCCGGGCCGGGGACCGGACCGCGGCCCCGAGGACGGTTCGGCCGCCGGAGTGGCGCCGGTGTCCCGGACCAGCGGCGGCATGCCCGGCCGGGCCACCGAGGCCAGCGCCGAGCGCGCGGCGGCGACCAGCGACCGGCAGTCCGGGTAGCGGTCGGCGGGGACCTTGGCCATGCCCTTGCGGATCACCGTGTCGATCGACGCGGGCAGCATCACCAGACCGGTGATCGGCGGTGGCTCCCGGGTGAGGTGGCCGGCGATCACCGAGGGCACCTCACCCCGGAACGGCGGCCTGCCGGTCAGGCAGGCGAACAGCACGCAGGTCAGGGCGTACTCGTCGGTCCGGCCGTCCACCGGTTCACCGCGCAGGTGCTCCGGCGCCGCGTAGGTGGGCGAGCCGAGGAAGTCACCGCTGCGGGTCCGGTGGCCGGTGGCGCCGCGCCGGGTCAGGCCGAAGTCGGCCAGGTAGACGTGCTCGCTGGCCGACTCCCGGGTGGTGACCAGCACATTGGCCGGCTTCACGTCCAGGTGCACCAGACCCCGGTCGTGCAGCATGTCCAGGGCCTCGGCCACCTGCGCCAGCAGCGCCAGCGCGCGGGCCGGGGACAGCGGGCCGTCCTTGATCAGCTTGGCCAGGTCGGCGCCGTCCACCAGCCGCATGGCGATGAACAGCAGGCTGTCGATCTCGCCGAAGTCGTACAGCGGAACCACGTTCGCGTGGTCGATGGCCGAGGTGTTGCGGGCCTCGTCGACGAACCGCTCCCGGAACTCGGCGTCGCCGGTCAGGTTCTCGCCCATCACCTTCAGGGCGACCTTGCGGCCGAGCCGGACGTCGGTGGCCCGGTACATCACGCTCATGCCGCCTCTGCCCAGCACTCCGTCGATACGGTAATGACCGACGCGACGTCCGGTGAGGTCCTCCGACACGCACCGCAGCCTAGCGGGCCGCCGGCACGAGCCCGGTCAGCCAGGTGGCCATCGCCCTCGGTCCCCGGGTCTGGGTGACCAGTTGGCCGGGACCGGCGAAGTCGAGGACCAGGCCCTCACCGGTGCGCACCGACTGGGTCTCCACCGACGGGTGCACGGCCCGCAGGCGGCACTGCACGGTGTCCGGGTAGGCCACCAGGTGGCCGGGGTCGACGGTGATCAGCTCGCCGGGAGCCAGCGTGACCAGGTCCAACGCGCCGCAGCAGGCCAGCACCAGCGGCCCCGACCCGTCCACGTGCGCGAGGAAGCCGACGTCGCCGCCGAAGATCGTGCGGAACCCGAACCAGCCGATCTCCAGCCGGACGGTGCTGGCCGCCGCCACCCAGGAGTCCCGGCCGACGCACCAGCCGCCGGTGCCGTCCAGTTCCAGCAGGTGCAGATCGCCGGGCAGGGCGGGCGAGACGTCGATCCAGCCGCCCTCCGGCGGCGCCGTGCAGATCTCCGCGTCCTTCCACGACTTCGCCAGCTGCTTGAACGCCGTGCCCGCCGCGCGTTCCACGCCGACGCCGTAGCTGGTCGCGACCATCGCGCCGGCCGACGTCAGTACGCCCTCACTGGGCGCCAGCACCAGCCTGGCCACGCCGAACGTGGGTGTGTGGCGCGTGCGGACCTGCACGTGTCCGTCCCTTCCCGGCGGCACCGATACGTCGTCGATCACGGCAGTGTGGCACGAACCGCACGGCGGTCGGGCCGGGTCGGGGTGTGAGGATGTCCGCATGCCTGACGCACGCGCACCGGTCTCCGTCGAACAACACCGGGCCAGGGTGGCGGACCTGCTGGGCCGCACGCCGGTCGTCGACCTGCCGGTGGCCGACTGCCTCGGCCTGGTGCTGGCCGCCGACCTGACCGCGCCGATCTCGCTGCCGCCGTTCGACAACTCGGCGATGGACGGGTACGCCGTCCGGGCGGCCGACCTGGCCGGTGCCACCAGGGACGCCCCGGTCGCGCTGCCGGTGGCCGAGGACATCCCGGCCGGCCGGACCGACGTGGTGCCGCTGGCGCCGGGCACGGTGCACCGCATCATGACCGGCGCGCCGGTGCCGCCGGGCGCGGACGCCGTCATCCCGGTCGAGCAGACCGACGCGGGCACCGAGACCGTGCGGCTGTTCGGTGAGGTCGCCGCGGGCACCCACCTGCGGCTGGCCGGCGAGGACGTGGCCGGGGGCAGTGTGGTGCTCGCCGAGGGCACCGTGCTCGGGCCGATCCAGCTCGGCCTGGCCGCCGCCGTGGGCAACGCGACGCTGCCGGTGCGCCGCAGGCCCGGGGTGCTGGTCCTGTCCACCGGGTCGGAACTGGTGGAGCCGGGCCGGCCGCTGCTGCCCGGTCAGATCTACGAGTCCAACGGCGTCATGCTGGCCGCCGCCGTGCGGGCCGCGGGCGGGCAGCCGAGCCAGCTGCGGTTCGTGCCGGACGACGTGGCGTCGTTCCACGCCGCCCTTGCCGAGCACCTGCCCACCGCGGACCTGGTGATCACGTCCGGCGGGGTGAGCGCGGGCGCCTACGAGGTGGTGAAGGACGCGCTGAACGGGCAGGGCGTCACCTTCTACAAGGTGGCCATGCAGCCGGGCGGGCCGCAGGGCGCGGGCCGCTACCACGACGTGCCCGTGGTGACGCTGCCCGGCAACCCGGTGAGCGCGGCCATCTCGTTCGAGATCTTCGTGCGGCCGGCGATGCTGGCCGCGATGGGCCACAGGCTGACCGAGCGGCCCCGCCCGGTGGCCAGGCTGGCCGCCGCGGTCACCGCGCCGGCCGGGAAGCGCCAGTACCGGCGCGGCCACTACGAGCCGGGCGACGCCAGCGTCGCACCGGTCGGCGGACCGGGTTCGCACCTGCTCGGCTCGTTCGCCGTGGCCAACTGCCTGTTCGTGGTACCGGAGGCGGCGGAGGCGCTGCCGGCCGGCGCTCAGGTGGAGATCATCGACCTGGCCGGACTGACCAGCTGAGCACGTTCCGTACACATGTAATCACCCACCGCGATGGCAACTACACTGATGTCAGGTGGGTGGCCGGCGCGACGTGCGCCGTCGGGGGGCGCACGGGCGCCGTCCACCTGACCCGGTCGACGTGGCGTACGGTAGCGCCCGTTCGCGACCGCGATCCGAATGGACTGACCGAACAATCATGACCGCCGACGCTGAACGCAGCACCGCCGGCTCCTCCACCGTCGCCCACGCCGTGACCCTGGTCCGGCAGGCGCTGCCGCCCATGCATCCGGCCGGCCGGCCGTTCGTCCTGGCCGGTGTCGTCATCACCTTGCTGGTACGGCGGCGCAGCAGAGCACTCGGTGTGCCCTTCGCCCTGCTCACCGCGTGGTGCGCGTGGTTCTTCCGGGAGCCGCGCCGGGTCACGCCGCACCGGCCGGGCGTCGTGGTGGCGCCTGCCGACGGCACCGTGTCCGGCGTGGTCGAGGCTGTGCCGCCGGCCGAACTGGGCCTGCCGGCCGAGCCGATGCTGCGGGTGAGCGTGTTCCTGTCCGTGCTGGACGTGCACGTGCAGCGGTTCCCGGTGGACGGCGAGGTCGTGCGCATCGAGTACCGGCCGGGCAAGTTCCTCTCCGCCGACCTGGACAAGGCCAGCGACGACAACGAGCGCAACAGCATGCTCCTGCGCACCTCCGACGGCCGGGACCTGGTCGTCGTGCAGATCGCCGGGCTGATCGCCCGCCGCATCGTGTGCTCCGTCGCCGAGGGCGAGAAGGCCGTGGCCGGTGGCACCTACGGCCTGATCCGGTTCGGCTCCCGCGTGGACACCTACGTGCCGCTGGGCAGCCGGATCCTGGTCGAGTCCGGCCAGCGCACCATCGGCGGCGAGACGGTCGTCGCCGAGTTCGTGCCGGAGGTGTCCGGTGCCCGCTAGGACGCCCGGCGTCCGGGTGCTGCCCAACGCGATCACCGTACTGGCGCTGTGTTCCGGCCTGTCCGCCGTGCAGTTCGCCATGTCCGGGTTCTTCGAGCTGTCCATCGCCGCCGTCGGCCTGGCCGCGGTGTTCGACAGCCTGGACGGCCGGATCGCCCGGCTGCTGGACGCCACCAGCAAGATGGGCGCCGAGCTGGACTCGCTGTCCGACGCGATCGCGTTCGGCGTGGCGCCCGCGCTGGTGATCTTCATCTGGCGACTGCACGAGTACCGCGCGGGCTGGGTGGTCACGCTGGTGTTCGCGGTGTGCATGATCCTGCGCCTGGCGCGGTTCAACACCTTGCTGGACGACACCGAACAGCCCCCGTACGACAAGGAGTTCTTCACCGGCGTGCCGGCACCCGCCGGCGGTCTGCTGATGCTGCTGCCGCTGGCGCTGTCCAAGCAGATCGGCGACGGCTGGTGGACGACGTCGGTGGTGGTGACCGTGTGGACCGTCGCCGTCGCCGCGCTGCTGATCAGCCGGATCCCCACGCTGTCTGCCAAGACCGTCAAGGTGCCACCGCAGGCTGTGGCACCACTGCTGGTCCTGGTCGGGCTGCTCGCCGCGGCCATCATCACGTTCCCGCTGGGCACGCTGGTGGTGGCGATGCTGGCGTACCTGCTGCACATCCCGTTCGCGGTGCGCCGCTACCACTGGCTGGCCAGGCACCCTGAGGCGTGGGCGGCGCCGCCGCGCGAGCGCCGGGCGATCCGCAGGGCCGTCAGCGCGCGCCGGCTTGGCCTGCGGCCGCCGCTACGGCGGGTGGCCGGCGTGGCCCGACGCGCCGTCGGCCGGCCCCGGCGGGACGAGGTGCCCACCGTGCTGGTGCCGCACGACCAGCCGATCCCCCAGCTCCTGCCGGCGCCCCAACTGCTGCCCCGGCGTGGCTGGCGCCGCGTCGGCCTGCGCCGGGTGACCCGCCGGGTCGGCCAGACCAGGCCGGGTGAGCCCGGCGAACGCCGGTCGGGCTGAGCCGGGCGCCAGTAGGCTGGCGGTGTGCCGGCACCGCAGATCTCCCTGACCGCACGGCTCTCGCCGTCCGCACTGGACACCCGCCGCGGTGTCGTCCGGCTGCATCCCGAGGTGCTCGACGCGCTCGGCCTGCGGGCCTGGGACGCGGTGCGGCTGACCGGGGCCAGGGTCAGTGCCGCACTGGCCGCCGCCGGCGACCGGAAGGCGGCCGTCGGCGTGGTGCTGGTGGACGACGTGACGCTGTCCAACGTGGGCGTCACCGAGGGCTCCGAGATCGTGGTCGCGCCCGCCGAGGTGGCCGCGGCCCGTACGGTCACCGTCGCCGGGTCGCGGCTGGCGCGGTCGCTGCTCACCCCGGAGACGGTGCGGCTGGCGTTGATCGGCAAGGTGATCACCACCGGCGACGCCGTGTCGCTGCTGCCCCAGGATCTCGCGCCCGCGCCCGGCTCCGACGTGACCGCGGCCCGCCAGATGTTGTCCACCGCGATCGGCGTCCACTGGACGTCCGAGCTGATCACGGTCAGCGCCACCGAACCGGCGGGCGCGGTCGCGGTCCGGCCGGCGTCGGTGTTCACCTGGCGGGACGGCGCCACCGCGACCCCGGCCGAGCCGCCGCCCGCGCCGCCCGCCGATCTGCCGGCACCCGAGCCGGTCACCGTGCCGCCGGTCACCGACCTGGTCGGCGCAACCGAGGCGGTGCGCAGGCTCACCGAGTGGTTCGACCTGACCTTCCGCCAGCCGGACCTGTTGCGCCGCCTGGGTTCCACGGCGCGGCTGGCTGCGCTGGTCAGCGGACCGGAGGGCGTCGGCAAGACCACCCTGGTCCGCGCGGTGACCAACTCGGTGGGCGCCGAACTCGTCGAACTGGCCGCACCCGGAGTGAGCGCGCTGGAGGCGAACGCGGCCGCGGCCGCCGTGCGCGGCGCGGTGGACCGCGCGGTCGCCGCCGGTGGGCCCGCCGTGCTGCTGCTCACCGACATCGACATGCTGCTCCCGGCCAGCAACCGGCAACCGGTGTCCACCGTCGTGCTGGACACCCTGCGGGCCGCCGTGCGCACGCCGCAGCTCGCCCTGGTGTGCACCACGTCGCACGCCGGTTCGGTGGACCCTCGGCTGCGCGAACCCGACCTGGTGGACCGGGAACTGGCGCTGCCAGCGCCGGACGCCCGGGCGCGCACCGAACTGCTGCGCGTGCTGCTCCGCAGGGTGCCCGCCGAGTCCGATGTGGACCTCGGCGCGGTCGCGGAACGGACTCCCGGTTTCGTCGTGGCCGACCTGGGCGCGCTGTGCCGGGAGGCCGCCGTACGGGCCGCGATCAGGCAGCGCGACGCCGACGAACCGAAGATCAGCCAGCAGGACCTGATCGGTGCCCTGGACACCGTCCGTCCGGTTTCGATGTCCACATCGGACGTCGTGCTGTCCGGTGGGCTGACCCTGGACGACGTCGGCGACATGGCCGAGGTGAAGCAGTCGCTCACCGAAACCGTGCTGTGGCCGTTGCAGTACCCGGACTCGTTCCACCGCCTGGGCATCGACCCGCCGCACGGCGTGCTGCTCTACGGGCCGCCGGGCTGCGGCAAGACGTTCATCGTGCGCGCGCTGGCCGGCACCGGCCGGCTGAACGTGTTGTCCGTCAAGGGCGCCGAGCTGATGGACAAGTGGGTCGGCGAGTCCGAACGGGCCGTGCGGGAGCTGTTCGCGCGGGCCAGGCAGGCCGCGCCGACGCTGGTGTTCCTGGACGAGATCGACGCGCTGGCACCGAGGCGCGGCCAGTCCGGCGACTCCGGCGTCGCAGACCGGGTGGTGGCCGCGCTGCTCACCGAACTGGACGGCGTAGAGCCGATCCGGGACGTGGTGGTGCTCGGCGCGACCAACCGGCCGGAACTGGTCGACCCGGCCCTGCTGCGTCCCGGCCGGCTGGAGCGCCTGGTCCACGTGCAGCCGCCGGACGCCGACGCCCGGTCCGCCGTGCTGCGCTCCACCGCCAGGAACACGCCGCTGGCCGGTGACGTCGACCTGCCCGCCGTGGCAGGCGAACTGGACGGCTACTCGGCGGCCGACTGTGCCGCGCTGATCCGCGAGGCGGCACTCACCGCGATGCGGGAGTCGTTGGACGCCAACGAGGTCACGTCGGCACACCTGGCGGCGGCCCGGCAGGCGGTGCGGCCGTCGCTGGACCCGGCGCAACTGGCCGCGCTGGCCGCCTACGCCGACAACCGCGGCCGGTAGCGGGCTGACCAGCCCTACTGGGCGGCTGCGACACCCCAGCGGTTCCGCAGCGACTTCAGTTCCCAGCTCCGCACGTGCGCCCGAGCGTCCAGGGTGGCCAACAGGCTCCGCGCTGTCGGGTCATGCCTGATCCGGCTCGGGGCGATGCGGTCGGCCTGATCCAGATGATGGACGGCGTCGGCATCGCGCCGACCGTCCTCCTGGCTGAATGCCCTGGCCAGGTCGAAATGCATGCCCGCTGTGCGATTCCTGCTGCCGAGCACGCCGGGATCCACCCGTCGCTCGGCCGCCCCCGCGCCCTCCACCAGTTCTACGCCGACGCCGGTCGACCACAGGGCGACATTCGTCGGACCGAAATGCATGAGCATCCCGTTGCGCTCGCCGGTCCGAGCAGCAATCGAACCGGCCTCGGCCAGATGGCTGTGTGCCTCGTCCGCCTGCCCGGCCCGCGCCGCCTGGGCCGCCTGCGTCAGGCGCACCAGTCCGTGCACCTCGGCCCCCAGGGTGCCGGCCCGCGTGTTACCCACCAACGACTCGGTCGTGGCCGCAGCCCTGTCCAGAGCACGCCCGGCGCGACGATGTGCTCCGATCCGCAGCAAGCCGAGCGCGCGGTACCAACCGGCGAATCCGAGCAATGCCGGATCACCCAGTAGTTCGGCGGCTTCGTAACCGCGTTGAGCCGCCTCGATCGCCAGGACGACATGGCCCAGGTTCTTACTGATCTCGTAGGTGACGATGCCCAGTTCCACCAGGCCGCCCAGTGCCTCGTGGCGGTCGGCGGCCGAGCCGGTGGCGACTGTCACCTGCAGTTCGGCGAGCAGTTCACCGATCTCGCGGCCGGCGTGCCCGTAGCGAACCTGGTCTCGGTGCTCGTTGGCGGCACGCACGGCGGCCACCAACTCGGGTACGGGCCGTGCCGCCACGTCGGGCACGTCATCGAAGGTCACGTCATGCAGGCCACGTTCGATGTCGGGGATCGCCGCCATGGCTGCCGCGTCCTGCCGGCTCACGGGCAGGTACGGCTCACCTGTGAGGTCGATGACCGAGCAGCCAAGCGCTTCGGCGAGTGCATCGATGAGGGACCGGCGCTCGAACGGCCGCCTGCCGTTCTCCAGGAGGCTGAGATAGCCCTTGCTGATTCCGGCCAGTCCGGCCGTCACCTCCAGGCTCATCCCCCGACGACGACGAATGAGCCTGGCACGCTGACCAATCTCCGGACCGTGGGCGGACATGGGACCAGAATATCCGGTTCCGCCGAGAATCCGACCAGTCAACGAATGCGGTTACTTGCCGCCCTTGAAGTCCTCGGTGACGATCACGATCACGCCGGGACTGGCGAACGCGATGCCGGAGAAGCGGGGCAGCACGCGCATCCCGAAGTCGTGGCCGAGTTCGTCGGCCACCTCCCGCTCGCCGGGCGCCGACGTGAAGTACGCGGTCGTGGTCGGGATGGTGCCCTGCGAGTAGTTGCCCGTGGTGACGACGTCGAAGCCGTCGGCGCGGAAGTCCGCGCCCGCGGTCGCGGCCAGGTTCTTGATGAAGCTGTTGTTGTAGACCCGCACCGGAACGGTGGCCCGCAGGCTCGGCTTGCCGGTGGTCTGACGGGGCGGCGGCACGACCGTGGTGGTCTGGGTCGGCGCCTGCTTCGTCGTCGGCGTGGTGGTGGTCGGGCGGGGGGAGGGCGTGGCGGTCCGGGTCGCGCTGGACCGGCTCGTGGGCGGCTGGGTGCTGGCGCCACTGGTGCCGGTCACCGGCGGCCTGCCCTGGGCGCCGGGGCTCTGGCCGTTGCTGGTCAGCGTGAACACGCCGAGGCCGACGGCGATGACGGCGACCCCGATCAGCACGAAGCCGGCCAACCTGGCCGGCCGCATCCCCTGCATGCTCACCTCGGATCAAAACCCAGTCGACGGGCCGAACGGCTGCGCTGCCGGACCGCGCGCTGCCGACGGAGACGTTTGATCAGCATCGGATCGACCCGGATCGCTTCCTGCTTGTCCATCAGGTTGTTGAGCAGTTGGTAGTACCGCGTGGGCGACAGGTCGAACAGCTCGCGAATGGCCCTGTCCTTCGCGCCCGCGTACTTCCACCACTGGCGTTCGAAAGCCAGGATCGCGTGCTCGCGTTCGGTCAGGCCGTCATCCGGCTCCTCCGCCGGTGTCAGGGCCGCTGCGGCGTCCATCTGGCTCCTCGCCTCGTGGTCATGGCCACCGAATCACACCGCTGTGATTCCCCGACCGTCATTACATCACGTGACGGCGGCCGCCCGCCGCTGATCCACCGGCGCGTCATCGGACCGGTGACTCTAGGGTCACCGGCATGGCGGTTCACCCGATCCGGATCGTCGGCGACCCCGGCCTGCGCACGCCGACCCGCCCGGTGACCTCGTTCGACGACGACCTGCGTCAACTGGTCGCCGACATGTTCGAGACCAACACGGCGGCCAACGGAGCCGGTCTCGCCGCCAACCAGATCGGTGTGGACCTGCGGGTGTTCGTGTACGACTGCGACGACGACGAGGGCGTGCGGCACACCGGCGTCGTGGTGAACCCGACCCTGGAGACGTCCGGGACCCCGGAGACCATGCCCGACCCGGACGACGACTGGGAGGGCTGCCTGTCGGTGCCCGGCGAGTCGTTCCCCACCGGACGGGCGGACTGGGCCAGGGTGACCTGCTTCGACGCCGACGGGCAGCCGATCGAGGTCGAGGGCACCGGCTACCTGGCCCGCTGCTTCCAGCACGAGACCGACCACCTCGACGGTGTGCTCTACCTGGACCGGCTGGTCGGCCGGCACGCCAGGGACGCCAAGCGGATGCTCCGCCAGAACCGGTGGGGCGTACCGGGCCTGTCCTGGGACCCGGCCACCGAACCCGACCCGTTCGCCGGCTGACACGCACCCAGGGTAGCGCCGGGCACCGACGATCCGAGGGCCTAACGCCAGGGCAGTTCCGGGGTGCCGGCCAGTTGCGAGTAGCTGCCGGCGGCGGCCAGTTCGTCGTACCGGCCGGCCCGCAGATAGGCGCTCAGCCAGGGCGTGCGCAGCCGGCCGGCCACCTCACCGGTAAGCAGGAACGGCAGCGACAGTCGCCACGCCAGGACCACGGTCGCGCGGTGCCGGTGCGGGGCCAGCAGCACGACCCGCGCCTCGCGCAGCGAGTGCTCGTTGCGCGTGATCGAGCCGTCCGGTGCCAGGTGCTCCCACTCCCAGCGTGTCTCGTCCGCGATCCGGCACAGCACGCAGCCGACCGGCCCGCAACCGAGTCCCTCCTTGCAGGACGGGCAGCCGATCGCGGCCATGGCCCAGTCGACGCACGTCCACGGGTACTCACCGACACCGCCGGCCACGATCCGTTCGGCGAAGCCGCGTTCGGCCCGCCCGCCCGGTGGCACGTCGTGGTCGTCCAGCAACGCGTACCAGTCGGCCAGCCAGAATCCGTCCACCGCCCCGGCACAGTCCGGGCAGGTCGGATAGCCCCGGCCGGCCAGCTCGCCGCACGCCAGGCAGTGCTGCACCGCGACGGGCCGCCGCACCCGTCGCCCACCGGGCGGAAACCGATCCGACACGGCCAAACGGTACGACGGACTCGGCGCTGGCACCGGACGACAGGCGTGACTAACCTCGGTGACGCCACATCGAACGACCGCGGGAGCTCGCGCCACAGCGGGCTGAGAGGGCGGCTGGCGTCCCGGACGGACGCGGCGCCGCCGACCGCCGAACCTGACCGGGTAATGCCGGCGTAGGAAGGAATGCCATGAATTCCACCCGTGCGGGTGACCCGGTCCGGGTCACGCCTCCCACCGCGCTGACCATCGCCGGCTCCGACTCCGGCGGCGGCGCCGGGCTGCAGGCCGACCTGCGCACGTTCTTCGCCTGCGGGGTACACGGCCTGGCCGCGGTGACCGCGGTGACCGTGCAGAACACCCTGGGTGTCAGCGGTTTCACCGAGATCCCGCCGGAGGTCGTGGCCGCGCAGATCGAGACCGTGGCCGGCGACATCGGCGTCGGCGCAGCCAAGACCGGCATGCTGGCCAACCGGGAGATCATCGAGGCGATCGCGGCCGCGTGCGACCGGGTCGGCATCGGCCGGGCCCACCCCACACCGTTCGTCGTGGACCCGGTGGCCGCATCCATGCACGGCGACCAGTTGCTGCACGAGAAGGCGTTGGACGCACTGCGTTACGACCTGTTCCCGCGCGCCACGCTGGTCACGCCCAACCTGGACGAGGTGCGCCTGCTCACCGGTGTGGACGTGCGGCACCCGGATCAGTTGGCCGAGGCCGCGGAGGCGATCCACGCGTTCGGGCCGATGTGGACGCTCATCAAGAGCGGTCACCTCACCGACGAGACCGACTGCGTCGACCTGCTCTACGACGGTTCGGCATACATCGAGCTGCCCGGCCCGCGCTACGCCACGAAGCACACCCACGGCGGCGGCGACACGATGGCGGCGTCCATCACCGCGGCCCTGGCCGGTGGCATGCCAGTGCCGGAGGCGGTGCGGTTCGGCAAGCGGTTCGTGTCCAACTCGGTGCGCGACGCCTACCCGCTGGGCTCCGGCGTCGGCCCGGTGTCGCCGTTCTGGCGGCTCGCGGGGTTGGACCCGATCTAGGCGGGCTGGTCGGTCTCCCCCGGCTCGTCCTCGGCGACCAGGCCCTCCAGCGCGGGGAGCGCCGCCATCAGCAGCCGGACCTGGTCGGCCGGCAGCCGGTCGAGCCTGCGCTGGAGTTCGCGCAGCCGGGTCGAGTACAGGCCGGACGCGACCCGCTCACCCTCCTTGGTCGGCGTCACCAGGAACGCCCGGCCGTCGGCCGGGTCCGGGGTGCGCTGCACGTATCCGCCGTCCACCAGGCTCGCCACGATCCGGGACAGCGTGGGCGGAGCGACGCCCTCCTTGGCCGCCAGGTCGCCCAGCCGCATGCGCTTGTTGGCCACCAGGGTGAACAGCGCGGACACCGAACCGTGGCCCAGCTCGGAGGAACTGGCACCGATCCGGCGCAGCAGCCGGGACAGGCGGCCGACCGCCAGGTACAGCCGGGCGGTGTCCTCATGCCCGGTCACGTCGGTCTCCACCGTCGTCATCCCTCCATGATGACGGGTACCGGCACCGGTCCGCAGGTGCGGGTGCAACTTGCTGTCGGGCTACCGGGGTGGGCTGGACGCCTGCGCCCAGAATCGCTGCGGCACCCGGCCGGCCAGCCGGGCCGCGCGACCGGCCCGCACGCCGTCGCGCATCGCGGCCGCCATCAGCGCCGGATCGTCAGCCCTGGTCACCGCGGTGGCCAGCAGCACACCCGAACAGCCCAACTCCATCGCCAGGCACGCGTCCGACGCCGTGCCGATGCCTGCGTCCAGGATCACCGGCACGCCCGCCCTGGCCACGATCAGCTCGATGTTGTGCGGGTTGCGGATGCCCAGCCCGGTGCCGATCGGCGACCCGAGCGGCATCACCGCCGCGCAGCCCGCCTGCTCCAGCCGCAGCGCCAGCACCGGATCGTCGTTGGTGTACGGCAGGACGGTGAACCCGTCGTCGACGAGCTGGGTCGCCGCGTCCAGCAACTCCACCGGATCGGGCAGCAGCGTGCGGTCGTCGGCGACCACCTCCAGCTTCACCCAGTCGGTGGCCAGCGCCTCCCTGGCCAGCCGTGCGGTGAGCACCGCCTCGGCCGCCGAGCGGCAGCCCGCCGTGTTGGGCAGGATCTCGATGTCCAGGCGCCGCAACAGGTCCAGCACACCGGTGCCGCCGTCCGCGTCCATCCGCCGCATCGCCACGGTGGTCAGCTCGGTACCGGACTCGACGAGCGCGCGTTCCAGCACGGCGAGATTGCTCGCGCCGCCGGTGCCCATCACCAGTCGGGAGCCGAAGTCACGGCCCGCCACGGTGAACGGGTCGACGGCCGCCTGGGTCTGCGTGGTCATGTCAGCCTCCCTGCACCGCGGTGAGCACCTCGATCTGGTCGCCGTCCCGCACCAGGGTGTCCGACCAGGACGGTCGCGGCACCACTTCGCCCCGGCAGGCCACGGCGATACCGGTCTCCGGGGCGCCCAGCCTGCGCAGCACATCCTCGACGGTCGTGCCCTCCGGCAGTTCCCATTCCGTTCCGTTCACCACAGCTCGCATCACGCACTCCCCTCCGCCAGCAGCCGCGCCACCTCGGCGAGGGTGCCGGGCAGCAACAGCAGGCCGTTGCGGCCGTGGCCGGTGGCCGCCAGCACACCCGGTTCGAGCCAGCGCACCACCGGCAGGTTGTCCTTGGTGGCCGGCCGGAAGCCGAAACCGACCTCGGACAGCACGTAGTCGGCGAGGGCCGGCACCAGCCGTACCGCGTCGTCCAGCAGATCCCGCACCCCGCCCACCAGCGCGCCGGGCTCGTGGCCCGCCTCGTACTGGGTCGCGCCGACGACCACCCCGTCGTTCCCGCGCGGCACCAGGTACACGTGCCGGCCCTCGACGACCCCCCGCACGGTCCGCGACGGCGGCGACATCAGACCGATCCTGCGCCGCAGCCGCAGGATCTCGCCCTTCAGCGGCCGCACCACCCCTTCCAGCGCCGGGTGCAGGCCGGCGCTCCACGACCCCGCCGCGATCACGATGACGTCCGCGGTCAGCACCGGCCCGTGGGCCAGGGTGACCTCACCCGGTGTCAGCGACTTCACGGTCGCGTTCAGGCGTTCCACGCCGTACGACTGGCTGGCCGCCAGGAGTGCGCCGACCAGCCTGCGGTTGTCCACCGACAGATCACCGGGCACGGACAGCCCCGACCGGACCGCCGGGCCCAGGCTCGGCTCCAGCGCACGGAGCTGCCGGCCGCTCAACGCCTTGACGTCCCGACCGAGTTTGCCGAGGAACTTGGCCAGCCTGGTCAGCTCGTCGCTGTCGGCGTAGTCCACGGCGGCCACCACCGTGCCCTCGGTGTGCAGGCCGGGATCGTGGCCGCCGGCGGCCAGCGTCGCGGCGAACTCGGGCCACCTGGCCAGCGACTCGGAGCCCAACTCCAGCAGGTCCTCGTCACCCGGCCACGCCTCGGTGACCGGGGCGAGCATGCCGCCCGCCACCCACGACGCCTGCTCGCGGGCGATCGGGTCCACGACGGTGACACGGGCACCGGATGCCGCGGCCCGCCAGGCGATCGCGGTACCGACCGCGCCGCCGCCCACCACGGTGATTCTCGTCATCGAACACGCTCCCTGCGCCGGCATGATCCGGATCAGGTTCGACGGTCGGGGCTGGCAAGCCCCCTCTCAGTCCGGTTCCTCCGGACTCCCGTGCGGACCACTGCCGACCACGGTAGCGCACGATCGTCGCCGGGTAGCGTGGCCGGCGTGCCAGGGATGGATCACCAGCAGATCAGGCAGCGGCTCGCGGACGCCCGGCTGTACCTGTGTACCGACGCCCGGCGGGACCGGGGCGACCTCGCCGAGTTCGTCGACGCGGCGCTCGCCGGCGGGGTGGACATCGTGCAGCTGCGCGACAAGACCGGCGGCGCGCCCCTGGAGGCCAAACCGGAGCTCGCCGCGCTGGAGGTCATCGCCACGGCGTGCGCCGCGCACGGCGCCCTGCTCGCCGTGAACGACCGGGCCGACATCGCGCTGGCCGCCGGTGCCGACGTGCTGCACCTCGGTCAGGACGACCTGCCGGTGCCGCTGGCCCGCCGAATCGTGGGCGACGACATGGCCATCGGACGGTCGACCCACGCGGCCGCCGAGGCCGACGCGGCCGCCGTCGAGCCCGGTGTGGACTACTTCTGCACCGGCCCGTGCTGGCCGACGCCGACCAAACCGGGCCGCCCGGCACCCGGCCTCCCCCTGGTGAAACACACCGCGGGGTTGGGCACCGAGCGGCCGTGGTTCGCCATCGGCGGCATCGACGCCGACCACCTGCCCGATGTCCTCGCGGCGGGCGCCACCCGGATCGTCGTGGTGCGGGCGATCACCGACGCACCCGACCCGACCGCGGCCGCCGCCGCATTCGCGGCTGCCCTGCGCGGCCGGTGACAGGCAGGATCGACGTATGCGACTGGTCACGAAGACGGACATCATCGAGGCGGCGAACCGGATCAAGGGCGCCACGCTGCGCACTCCCCTGGTGCCGGCCGTTCTCTACCCCCACCCGACGGCCGACTCACGGGGCCCCGGCCGGGACCTCTGGCTGAAGCCGGAGAACCTGCAGCTCATCGGTGCCTTCAAGATCCGGGGCGCGGCGAACGTGCTGGCCCAACTGCCGGACTCGGCACGGGACCGTGGGGTGGTCGCGTACTCCAGCGGCAACCACGCCCAGGCGGTCGCGCACGCGGCCGGCCAGGCCGGTGTGCCCGCGCTGATCGTGATCGACGACACAGCACCGCAAATGAAGCTGGCCGCGACCAGGGCACTGGGCGCCGAGGTGGTCACCGTGCCGCTGGCCGACCGGCAGCGGGTAGCCGAACAGATCGCCCTGGAGCGCGGCGCGACGCTGGTGCCGCCGTTCGACCACCCCGCGGTGATCGCCGGCCAGGGCACCATCGGCCTGGAGATCATGGCCGACCTGCCCGACGCGGACGTGGTGCTGGTGCCGGTGAGCGGCGGTGGGCTGGCGTCCGGTGTCGGTGTCGCGGTGAAGGCGCTGCGGCCGGAGACGGCGGTGTTCGGCGTCGAGCCGGAACTGGCCGGCGACGCGGCAGCCAGCCTGGCCGCCGGTCACCTGGTGCACTGGCCGGTCGAGGAACGGGTCAAGACCATCGCCGACGGCCTGCGCGCCGAACCGTCCGAGTTGACCTTCGGTCACCTGACCAGCGTGCTGGACGGCATCCTCACGGTCAGCGAGACGGAGATCCGGACCGCTGTGGGGCTGCTGGCCAGGCAGGCCAGGCTGGTGGCCGAGCCGGCAGGCGCGGTGGCGACGGCGGCGGCGCTGTTCCGGGCTGACCAGCTGCCGTCCGGCAAGGTGGTCACGGTGGTGTCCGGCGGCAACATCGAACCGGCGCTGCTCGCCGAGATCCTCACCGCCTGAGCTGGGCCGGCCGCCCGATGTGCGTCGGCGGACCCTCCACACCGCAACACATCGGGTCCTTGTGCTCGGGCTCCGCCGCCGGTTCGTCGCCGCGCAGGACGTTGTTGTCGATGCCGATCGCCACGACCGCGCCGACCAGGGCGAGAACGGCGCAGATCAGCAGGGCCAGGCGCCAGGCGGCGGTGAGCGCGACCGGGTCGGTGTAGGCGGCGCCGGTCAGCCCGACGGCCGCCGGGAGCACGGCGACGGCGAGCAGGCTGCCGGTGCGGGCGACGGCGTTGTTCACACCCGACGCCACGCCGGCGAACCGGTCCGGTGCGGCGGCCAACACGGTCGCCGTCACCGGAGCGACCATCGCGGACAGTCCGAGGCCGAACACGATGACACCGGGCAGCACGCCGGTCAGGTAACTCGCGCCCGGCTTGACCTCGCGGAGCAGCAGCATGCCGGCGGCCAGCAGCAACGGGCCGACGATCAGTTGAGTACGCGGCCCGATCCGCTGCGCCAGGCGGCCGGACCGGGCGGACAGCAGCAGCATCAGGATCGTCAGCGGCAGTCCGGCCAGCCCCGCCAGGGTCGGCGGGTAGCCCAGCGACACCTGGAGTTGCACGACGAGCAGCAACAGCACGCCGCCCAGTGCCGCGTAGACGACGAACGTCAGCATGTTGGCGGCGGTGAACGTGCGGCTGGCGAACAGCGACGGCGGCACGAGCGGGTCGGCCTCACGGCGTTGCAGCACGACGAACGTGACCAGGCCCACGACGCCGACCACGCCGGACGCGAGCACGACCGGATTGCCGAGGCCCTCGGCGGGCGCCTCGACGAGGAGCGCGGTGAGTCCGGCCAGGCCGAGCGCGCCGGTGGCCGAGCCGAGTATGTCCGGCCTGCCCTTCAGGTCACCGTCGGACGACTCCGGCACGTAGCGCAGCGCGAGGATGACGCACACGACCGCGACGGGCGGGTTGATCAGGAACGCCAGCCGCCACGACCACACCTGGACCAGCGCGCCGCCCACCAGTGGCCCGGCGGCCGCCGCGATGCCGGACAGCCCCGACCACGCCCCGATCGCCCGCGCCCGGTCGTCCCGGGCGAACGACGACTCCAGGATCGCGAGTGCGCCCGGAGTGAGTAGCGCCCCACCGACACCCTGCAGCACGCGGGCGGCGATGAGCAGGCCCATGTCCGGGGCGACGCCGCAGAGCAGGGAGGCGATGCCGAACCAGACCACGCCGATCAGGTAGACGCGGCGCCTGCCATAGCGGTCACCGAGGGCGCCCGCGACGAGGACCAGGCCGGCGAGGGTGAGCAGGTAGCCGTCGACGATCCACTGGAGATCGGCGACCGTGCCGTGCAGGTCGGCGCCGATCCGGGGTAGGGCCACGTTGACGACGGAGCCGTCCAGCATGGCCATGCCCGACCCGATGATCGTGGTGGCCAGGATGCCCTTGGCGGTCGCGGACCGCCACGGGATGGCCGTGGTCATGCGCTCACTTTCCGAGCGTTGGCTGGTCCGGCGGTCATGGCCGGTTCAGCGTGGCCACGAACTTGTAACGGTCACCTCGGTAGACCGAGCGCACCCATTCCACGGGCTTTCCCTCGGTGTCGAAGGAGTGCCGGGACAGCAGGAGCATGGGCAGCCCGATGTCGGCGCCGAGCAGCTCGGCCTCGGCGGGACTGGCCAGCGCGGTCTCGATCGTTTCCTCGGCGTGTCCCATCTCGACACCGAAACGTTCCCGGAGGACCTGGTACAGGGAGCCGCCGGAGGTGACGTAGCGGCGGAGGCCACGGAAGCGGGCCAGCGGGAGATGGGTGGTCTCGATGGCCATCGGCTCACCGTCCGCGAGGCGCAACCGGTTGAGGCGCAGCACTTTCGCGCTGGCGCGAATGCCGAGGAGGTGGGACAGGTCGGAGTCGGCCGGTTCCTCGGACATTTCGAGCAGCCGGGAGCTCGGTTGGCGGCCCTGGGCGCGCATGTCCTCGGTGTACGAGGAGAGCTGGAGGCGCTGGGCGACCTTGGGTTCGGCGGCAAAGGTGCCCTTGCCCTGCACGCGGAGTAGCCGACCTTCGACGGTCAGTTCGGCGAGGGCCTGGCGAACGGTCGTGCGGGACACGTCGAACTCGGCGGCCAGGGAGCGTTCCGTGGGGATCGGCGAGCCGGGCGGCATGGAACGGAGCAGGTCAAGGAGGTGCCGCTTGAGCCCCCAGTACTTAGGTTCACGTTGCACACGCGACCTGGCCGCGGCGTCCGTCCCGGCTGTCGACATCTCCAGCATTCGGCCCTCCTCGCGCTGTCCTGCAGACAGGATGCCCTGTCCCGGCCACTCCACGCGACGGAACCCCCGCGTGTCGCCACTGCCCACCACCCCACCGGAGCGCCCACTCACCCACAGCAACCCCACGATCATTGCCAGCCATCAACGCCCGTCGCGCGCTACCCGACCCGCCCATCCACCGGAGGTCGGTGACACCGGTCCACCCGGCACCTGTCGACCGCCCAACGAACGACACGCCCCTGGCCCGTCGACGCCGGTGTCGTCCACCCAGTGGCCGACTCGCCGTTCCGACCCGACTTGGCCGGTCCACGGACGACACACCCGACAAACAAGTCCCGCATGTCGGCCGCCCAGCGGCCGACTCGCCCAAACCGCATGCCAGCCACCCGGCCAACGACCCGCCCGACCCGTGCGAACCGCATGCCGGCACCCAGCCAACAAACCCGCTCAGCCCGCGCGCACCACATGCCGGCCACCCAACCGCCGACTCGCCCGGCGCAAAGGCGCGTGTCGTCCATTCAGTAACCGACTCAGACAGATCGAATGCACGTCGGCCACTCAACGGACGACACGCCCGCACTCGCCGACGAGGCCATGCGTGTGTCCGTTAAATGGTCAACCCGCATTGGTCGGTTATCGGCAGGAGCGATGTGGCTGCTGGACCAACAACGCTTCCGCCAGTGTCCTGTGTCGGCCATTCGACGGACGACTCACCCGACCCCCGCCGTCCATGTCGGCCGCTCAGTGGTCAGCTCACACCGGCCAGCGATCAGCGCCACACGAATCGTCCATTCG
>DASXCQ010000048.1:0-34627 GCA_036491115.1 Pseudonocardiaceae bacterium | reverse complement strand
CGAATGGACGATTCGTGTGGCGCTGATCGCTGGCCGGTGTGAGCTGACCACTGAGCGGCCGACATGGACGGCGGGGGTCGGGTGAGTCGTCCGTCGAATGGCCGACACAGGACACTGGCGGAAGCGTTGTTGGTCCAGCAGTCACATCGCTCCTGCCGATAACCGACCAATGCGGGTTGACCATTTAACGGACAACACGCATGGCCTCGTCGGCGAGTGCGGGCGTGTCGTCCGTTGAGTTGCCGACGTGCATTCGATCTGTCTGAGTCGGCCACTGAATGGACGACAGTGATGATGGTGGGGCTGGATCACCCGGGAAGGACCTGACCCTATGGACGACCGACCACACTGTGTGTCCTTCGCGTGATCTGTCGGTCCCACCCCGGGTGACCCAGCCATGCACGTCACCGTGCGGGCGTCTGTGACCTCATAGGAGCCTGTTCCAGCAGGAACCCATCCCTGTCCTGTCCGCCTCGCCCGGCTCGGTGCGTGCCACCCCCACCAGCATGACGACCAGAACAGGCGGCACCCCACCAGCATGACGAACAACCCCCGAAACACCAACCACCCCACCCGCCGCGGCAACCGCCCAACCACACCGGCCGTCCCCCGACCTACCGCAGCTGATCACGGTGCACGTCACCGGCGGGGTCGACACCCACCGCGACTTTCACGTCGCCGCCGCGAAAGACCAACTCGGCCGCACCCTGGGCACCCACCCCTTCCCCGCCGACCACGCCGGATACGCCGCCCTGCTGGCCTGGCTGGACAGATTCGGCGAACTCACCCAGATCGGCATCGAGGGCACCGGCAGCTACGGCGCCGGCCTGGCCCGCTACCTCACCGCCCACCACATCCCCCTCATCGAGGTCGACCGCCCCGACCGGCGCGCCCGCCGCCGCAGCGGCAAAACCGACGACCTGGACGCGATCAACGCCGCTCGCGCCGTGCAGGCCGGCGACGCCACCGGAACCCCCAAGACCCGTACCGGCCCGGTCGAGTCGGTCCGGGCACTACGCGCGGTCCGCGACAGTGCGGTGAAAACCCGCACCGCCACCATCAACCAACTCCGTGCCCTGATCATCACCGCCCCCCAACAGCTACGCGCCCAGCTGAGCGGACACCACCGCAGCGCCCTCATCCGCCACTGCGCCGCACTGGATCACGACCCGGCCGCACGACCCGGCCGCACTGACCGACCCCGACCAAGCCACCCGTCTGGCATTACGCGCCCTGGCCGGTCGGATCCAGGCCCTAGACAGCGAGATCACCGGACTGGACACCGCCCTGGCAGCCCTGCTCACCCGCATCGCCCCGGCCACCATGGCCCTGCACGGGGTCGGTCCCAAGACCGCCGGGCAACTGGTCACCACCGCCGGGGACAACCCCGACCGGTTACGCTCCGACGCCGCGTTCGCGCACCTGTGCGGCGCTGCCCCGATCCCCGCCTCCAGCGGCAACACCCACCACCACCGCCTCAACCGAGGCGGGGACCGCCAAGCCAACAAGGCTCTTTACCGCATCGCGATCGTCCGCATGCGCCACCACCAACCCACCCGCGACTACGTGCACAAACGCACCACCCAAGGCAAGTCCACGAAGGCCACCATCCGTTGCCTCACACGCATGATCGCCCGCGAGGTCTACTACAAGATCACCCAAGACTTGGGCCTACTCGGGGGTTGACATCTATAGGAGCATCACACGCAACGACACAAGCCGATTCGGTTAGGCTGATGGCTGCTCGGCGTCGGCTTCGTCGCTGCCAGCCGCGTGGGCGCGAGCAACAGCCACGCCCGCTGAGTCACTGTCCGCGCCTGCCGTCCGGCGAGCGGCCAACACGGAGAAAAGCACAGGTACCGGCAGATCTCCCGGCATGTCGTCCGGGGAATGGTCGACACGCGGGGCGGCGACGGACGTCGACCACGGACGGCGGCCAGGCTTCGGCGCGTCGTCCTGCCCATGGTCGACATGCAGCGGACCGAATCCGGTTCGGTCAGGCTGGCGGCGACTCGCCTTCGGCATGTGCCGCTGCCAGTCGCTTGGGGGCGCGCAGCAGCCACGCCTGCCGGATCACGTCCGCCAGTTCGGCCACCGGGATGCGGTCCAGGTGAACCAGCACGGCCGGGTAGCCGTGGAAATGCGGGATGGTGAAGTAGATGTCCGGGTCGTCGGCGATCAGGGTCTCCTTCACGTCGAGGTCCGCGACCCGTACCCCGAGGATCGGACCATCCGGAGCGGCAGCGCCCAGGGCCGCACGATCGGCCTTGCCCAGCGGCCGCTCCCACACGAAACCCTTGTCCTTGACCCGCCAGCCCGCCGTGCCGCGGGACTCGTGCTCCCGGGTCCCGGGCAGCGCGAGTGCGATACGGCGGACGTCCTCCCAGGTCGCCATACTGACGACCGTAACTCAGACGACGTGCCCGCGTTCCTCGAACCGACGGGACGCGTGCATCAGCCGGGCACTGGCGGACAACCGGCCGAGCATGCCGGGCACTTCGGCCGCCGCCGGTGCGTCCGGCAGGTATGCCCAGCCCGGGTACACCACGTCGTGCACGACGACCTGGGTCACCGGCTGGAACATCTGCTCGTCGATGCCCTCGTAGCCCTGCCGCACGATGGTGCGGTAGATCCAGTCGGACACCACCAGCAACAGCGGATCGGCCACCAACCGGAACCGCTGTTTCACCTCCGGGGCGTCCAACAACCGAAACGCGACGTCCAGTGCCTCACCGAAGGGTGCCCGCAGGTCGTGGTGCACCTCGCCGGCGTGCAACACCGCCCGCAGCCGCAGCCGCTGGCCGGGATTGCGCACCTCGTGGTCCAGCAGCAGCTCACGCAGCGACGGCACCACCTTGGACAGCAACAGGGTCTTGGGCACCTCGTCCAGCGGGCGGATCAGTGCCAGGATCCCGTCCCCTCGGTCGACCAGCGGATCGCAGAAGTCCTCGTCGATCCCGTTGGCCCGCAGCGCCTGTTCCAGCAGCGCGTACATCGCACCGCGAAGGTCGCCCTTCGCGGTGTTGTTCCGGGTCGTGCTGCCCTCGATGTCCACCGCGAAGATCGTCCTGTGGTGCGGCGGACTCGGACTCAACATGTTCACGGCACGCCACCGGGATTTGACGGGGCCCGGCGCCCCCACACCTTCGTCATCGGTTTGCTCCCTCCCAGCCCGGTCGGGTTCCACCCGGCCGTAGTGAACCGCACAGTGACGACCGCTGTCATCCACGTTCCGCATCGGTTGGCACCCCCAAACGCACCATCCGCCTCAGTGCCCCCCCGTTCGCTCGGTCGGGAGCCGTCCCCGGTTCCTCAGCTCATGACTGTTCTCCGACTGTCGCGATCACTCGCTCGACCAGCGCCACGGAATCGGCCGGCGACAACGCGATCTGCTTCAGTTCGGAGAAGATCTGCACGAACTGCCGTGTCTCGTCGGACGTGTCCTCGATCAGCCGATCCTCGTACGACTGTTCGAGCAGGAGGGCGTAGTCGTCCTGCTCGTCGGACAGTTCGAGGATGGTGAACGACCCCTTCATGCCGTTGTGCACGCCGACCGAGAACGGCACGACCTGAATGGTCACGTTGGGCTGAGCCTGCTGCTGGACCAGCCAACGCAACTGGGTGCGCATGATCTCCGGCGAACCGATGATCCGGTGCAGCACGGCTTCGTCGACGATGAAGTTCAGCTCCGGCCCTTCCCCGATCAGGTTCTGCCGGTTTCGGCGCATCGCGACGTCACGGTCCAGGTCGGTCGTCCGGGTCACCAGAGCCCTGATGTAGTCGGGATGTTGGAGCAGACCGGGGACCACGTATCCCTGGAACTGCCGGATCCGCACCGACGACGCTTCCAGCCCGAGGAAGGTGATGAACTGGGCGCTGTAGTCGTCCCGATACTGGTGCCACCACGCCGGTTTCTTGCTCGCCCTTGCCAGGTCGACCAGCATCTCCACCTGCTGTGCGTCGGTCACCCGGTAGTGCTGGAGCAGAGCCCGCACGTCCGTCACCGAGATGCCAACCGGACCACGTTCGATCCGGATCACCTTGGACGGCGACCAGTCCAGCGCCTCGGCCACCTCACGCTGGGTGAGTTGGACCGCATCACGTCGCTGGCGCAGTTCGGTGCGCAGGCGGCGGAGCTGGCTGGTCGGGTTGTCACCCACGGGCATGGAACCTCCTCGTGGCAATCTGCCACATAGCAAGATGTTAGCGAGCTGAATGACATTCGTCACATGGTCAGGTGCCGAAACGCCGAGTGGATTCTGGCACGGACGCACGTCAGCGCGGCGGATTAATCAGATCGTAGGTTCGGACGGCCCGGCGGACGGTGCGGAGCTCGCCGGAGTACTACCGGGCGACGAACGCGGCCCAGCTGCCGGCCGGAATGGCCAGGCGGGCACCTGTGCGGTCGCGCGAATTGCGTACCAGGACGACGGTGCCGGACCGCGCGATCTCGACACAGTCCCCACTGTTGCCGCTGCTGGACGCCGTGCTCTTGTACCAGCGGAGACCGGACGAGTCGACCTGAACGGTCCATCCTGAGTTGCGCCCGGCCACCTGGACTCCTCGACATATCCCCGACATATATGGGCAGGAACCACTATTCAGAGTAGGAGGCAACATCTGGCAGTTTGTACCGCCGACCGCGCTAGCAGCGGTGAGCTGTCCGGACTCTGCGCACTGCTGCCGACTCTGCGCCGAACGACGGTCGGCGTCAGGGGCCGGTGACGAGCGGAACGACGTCCCTGGCACAACCCCAGGACAGGGTCACACCCATCCCGCCGTGGCCGTAGTTGTGCACCCACCGGGTGGTCTCGGCAGGTTCGGCGGCCACTCTGACCTCGGGTCGGGTGGGGCGCAGGCCGACCAGGTGGGCCAGCACCGGCGCGCCGGCCAGCATCGGTTCCACCTCGGCGCAGCGTGCGACGATCGCCTGGGCCGTCGCCGGGTCGGCTTCGAGGTTCCAGTCGTCGGCGCCCGCGATGCCGCCCAGCACGACGCGATCCCCGTGCGGGAAGAAGCTGATCCACGACGGGTCGTCGGTCTCCTCGACGAAGAACTCGTCGATGCCCGGATTGGCCACCACGACGTGCTGCCCGCGCACCGGTCGCACGGTGTCGTCGGGCACCAGGTCCCGTGCCGCGACCCCGGTGCAGTTGACCACCACAGGCACCACGCCGTCCAGGTCGTCCCGGTGCCGCACCACGCCGGCCACCACCCCACCGCCCGCCGCCAGCAGCCGGCCGACGAGATAGTCGAGGTAGATGGGCATGTCGACGGTCGGGACGGTGAGCCAGTAACCGTCGCGGAAGCCGTCCGGCAGTTCGTCGGGCAGGCAGCGCACGACCGACCGGGCCAGCGCGGGCACCGGAGGCGCGACCGGTTCGCGGGTGGCCTCGCGCCCTCGGGTGAAGTGCACGCCCGTCGCGGGGTCGTAGGCGAGCGAGGCCAGCTCGGCGAACGTGACGGCGCTCCAGGCGTCGATCCGGTCGGCGGGCTCGGCGACACCGGGACCCTTGCCCCACAAGGCACCCGCCACCGCGGACGTGGTCCGGTTCGGCGGTGTCGCGGTGACCACCCTGACCCGCAGCCCGGCCTCCGCGAGGCAGATCGCACTGGTCAGCCCGATCACGCCGGCGCCGACCACGACCACGTCGTCAGTCATGCCGACCCGTCACGGCCACCGAGATCCCCAGCCCGATCATGGACAGCCCGCCGACCCGGCCGAGGATCGCCATCCGGCGCGGCGTGCCGGACAGCCATTCGCGGGCCTGCCCGGCGACCAGGCCCCAGCACGTGTCGGTGACCAGCCCGACCGCGATCGGCACCACGGCCAGCACCAGCATCTGCAGCGGTACGCCACCGGCGGCGCGGTCCACGAACGGCGGCAGGATCGCGCCGAAGATGATGAACGCCTTCGGGTTGGTCACGCCGACCACGACGCCGGCCCGGACCGCCCGCCACGCCGACCGGGGTGGCGGCTCGTCGGTGGTGTCCGGCGGGTGCCCGCCCTGCCGGATCGCTCGGCTGCCCAGCCAGACCAGGTAGGCGGCACCGAGCAGCTTGATCGTCTGGAACAGCAGGTCGGAGCGTTGCAGGAACGGGCCCAGGCCGACGGCGACCACGACCGCGGCGAGATAGTTGCCGGTCGCGTTACCCGCGATGCCGAACAACGCGGTGCGCCGCCCGTGGCTCAGGGCCCGGCCGACGATGAACAGCACGCTCGGGCCGGGCACGACGATGATCACGACGCACGCGACCGCGACCCCGAGTACCTGCCCAGACGTGATCACGGCTGCACGCTAACCCGCCGATGGTCACTGGCGGAAGCCGTCAGCGGCGGGTGGCCGCGCGGAGCGAGCGGTACATCAGGGCCGCGTCGCCCAACCGGTGCCGCAACTGGCGTTCCAGGCCACCGATCGGCACCAGGTTCTGCGGTGCCCGGGGGTCCTTGTGCGGGGTGCTGGCCAGGGCAGGCAGCATCGCGGTGGTCAGATCGGCCAGCGCGACCACGTCGTCGATCGGCAGGTCGCGCGAGCACTCCAACCTCACCACCGCCGACCACGGCAACTCCGCACCACCGGGCAGCCGCACGTACCACGAGTGCCGCTCCCACTGGGTGCCCATCACGAACACCGGGCTGCGCTCCCCCGGCTCCAGCGCGACGACGACCTTGATCTGCTCCGGCTCCAGGTACAGCTTGTGGTGGGTCTTCACATAGCCGACCGTGCGGGGCATGTGGCCCCGGCTGCGCAGCGGGCCGTCCACGATCAGCAGGTCGTCGTCGGCGCCCTGCTGCCGCCACCGGTCCGACAGCTCGGCCTCCAGCTCGGCCAGCCTGGCCTGCACGCCGCCGTTCAGGCCCATCGGCCCGGTCTTCGTCTGCCGCGCCACGTATGTCGCATGCGGTGTGGCCAGGTCGGTCGCGGATTCGACCGGCGAGTACAGGCTCCGGTCGACCTGGACGGCCACGACGTGCGCGGCGCCGTCGCAGCACACCAGGCCGGCGGCCAGCGACGCGGCGAGACCCTGTGCGGGCTCGGGGTCGGCGCTGTGCACCCAGAGATGCGCGTCGATCCGGCGGACGCCGTCGAGAAACCACACCGCAGAGGGCAGCGTCACCGACGGGTCGGGCGTGATGCCGCTCCACTGGCCGCCCGGCACCTCGACGTGCACGTCCAGCACGGCGTCGGACCGGGCGCCGTCCATCTCGTCGCCGGTGGCTACCCCATAGCTGGGGTCCCACGGGTCGACCGTGTACGCGGTGGGTGCGAGTAGCGCTGTCACGGCCCCACCATCACACGCCGACCCTCACGACCGTGGACGACGCGCCCGTGCGGCGCACCGCGAACTGCACCGGCACGCGCTCGGCCAGCGCCGGCACGTGCGTCACGATGCCCACCATCCGGTCGGTCTCCTCGGCCAGCTTCTCCAACGTCGCCGCCACCGTGTCCAGCGTGGCGTCGTCCAGCGTGCCGAAACCCTCGTCCAGGAACATCGAGTTCAGGTCCCGCCGGCCGCCGGACAACCCCACCACCTGGCGGGACAGCGCCAGCGCCAACGACAGCGACGCCTGGAACGTCTCCCCGCCGGACAGCGTGTTCACCGGCCGATGCGTGCCGGCGTCGTTGTGGTCGATCACCACCAGGTCGTTGCGGTCACCCCGGTACAGCTCGAACTGCCCACCGGACAACTGCATCAACGTCTCGGACGCCTCCAACACCAGCGAGTCCAACGCCTCCGCGCACAGCCACGCCTCGAACTGGTTGGACCGCAGCAGCTGGCCCAGCAGGTCGGCGACCTCCTTCGCCTCGCGGTGGCGGGCGATCTCGGCGGTCAGCTCGGCGGCGGCTTGCCGGCGGGCGATCAGGTCCGTCAGGTCGCGGGCAGCCCGTTCGCGGTGGGTGGCCAGCCGGACCGGCGCGTCGGCCGGTTTGTCGGCGACGTCCACGCCGTGCTCGGCCAGTCGCGCGACCAGTGCGGACGCGGCTGCCGTGCCCTGCGTGCGCAGGTCGGCCTCGGCAGCGTCGAGGTCGGTGGCGCGGGCTGCCAGTTCGGTGCGCCTGCCGTCTGCCCAACCGACCAGTGCCTGCCAGGCGGCGGCTAGGTCGGTGTCGTCGACGGCGGGCGGTTGCAGGGTGGCGACGCCGTCGCGGCTGGCGCGCAACGTCGTCCATGCCCGCTGTTCGGTCTTGGCCAGGCCGGAACGGTCGGTGGCGGCCTGTTCGACTGCCCGGCGGGCGGTGCGGACCGCTGCCGTCGCGGTGGCCAGGGTGGCGTCGGCCTGGTCGCGGGCCTCGATCGCGGTGGCCAACGCAGCGGGCTCCGGTGCGTCGGCGAGGCCGTCGGTGAGCTCGGCCAGTCGACGTTCCGCGGCCTCGGCCTCGATCTTGGCCCGCGCCGCCTGCTTCGACGCGGTGGCCTGCTTGCGGTGGGCGCCATTCAGCGCCGTGCGGGCCGCGTCCACGGCCGCCCTGGCCTCGTCGACGTCGGCGGCGACATCGTGGTGCGGCAGCGTGCCCACCACCTGCCGGCACACCGGGCACGGTTCGCCCTCGTGCAGATCCACGGCGAGCGCGGCGGCGCGGTGTTCGCGGTCGACGTCCCTGGCGTGCTGTTCGGCCGTGGCCAGGTTCTTCTCCGCGGCGGCGACCGCGCCGGTGAGCGACTCCTCGGTCTCATCGGCCGCCATTGAAGCGGCCCGCAGCGTGGTCAGTTCGTCCCGCAACCGAGCCAGCGTGGCGTGGTCGTCGCGCCACGCCACCAGCACGGATCGTTCGGTCAGCCCGGCGCATGCCTGTTCGGCCTCGGTCTCGGCTGCCTCGGCCTGTTGGCGCTCGGTGTCCCGTTCGGTGATCAGCTTGTCGGCCGCGGCAAGGCGTTCGGCGAGTTCGGTTGTGCCGGAAGGGATGCGCAGGCCGGACAGGGCGTCCACCTGGGCCCTGGCCTGTTTGGCCTGGTCGTTGGCCCCGGTCCACTTCTCCCGCAACGTGCGCATGGCGGCGACGGCCTCGTCGACCGGCTCGACGAGCCCGTCCAGGTCGGCCACCCGCGCCCGGGCGGCCGCGATGTCGTCGTCGGTGATCTCGGGCGTACTCGCCCGCCTGCCCTCGGCGGCGGCCAGCGCCGCCGCGGCGACCTTGCCGCGCTCCCTGGCTCGCTGGCCGACGGTTTCGTACACCGAGTAGGCCAACAACTCGATCAGCAGGTCCTGGCGGTCGGCCGGTTTCGCCTGGAGAAACTCGGCGAACCGGCCCTGCGGCAGCAGCACGCACTGGGTGAAGTGCTCGTAGCCGATGCCCAGCAAGTCGGTGACGCCGGTCGTGACGTCGTCCGGGCCCTCGGCCACCGCCTCGACGATCCGCTCCAACACCTCGGTCAGGTCTCCGTCCACCGGCACGCTGTCGTCCAACCGGTCGAGCCTGGCCTCCTTGGTGTGCACGTTGCCGCGCACGTCCCGGCGCAACTGCCGCGCTGCCGCATACCGGCCGCCGGACGCCTCGAACACCAGGCACACCCGGCACTCGGCGGTCGACGGCGCGAGCGCGTTGCGGATCACGTTTCCCTTGCCCCACCGGGGAACCGTGCCGTACAGAGCGAAGCACAGCGCGTCGATCACGGTGCTCTTGCCGGATCCGGTCGGACCGGTCAGCACGAAAAAGTCCACATCGGACAGCAGGAGCTCCGTCCGGTCGCGGTAGCTGCCGAAACCCTCGATCACCAGCCGCAGCGGGCGCATCAGTCCTGCCCTCCCGTGACGTCCTCCAGCAGTTCGGCGAACAGGCCGGCCACCCGCTCGTCGGACACGTTCTGCTCGGCCAGGAAGTCGGCGAACAGGCCGGACGGTGTCTGGTCCAGCCTGCTGGGCCGGTCGGTGGCCCGCTTCGGCTTGGGCCGGAACTGCTCGTCGATCTGCACCTCGAGGGTGTTGGGCAGTTCCTCGCGCACCTGCTCGGCCAGCCCGGCCCTGGCCTGCTGCGCGAGCACCACTCGCAGGTACGCGTCACCGGCGTCGCGACCTTCGGCGATCACCTGGTCCAGCGTGCCGCGCAGGGTACGCAGCCGCCGGCCGCCGCTCACCGGCACCGGACGCACCAAGGCCCGACTACCCGGCGTGGCCCGCACGATCAGCGCGACCGACTCGTTGTCCTGTTCGCCGAAGTCCAGCGCGATCGGCGAACCCGAGTACGCGATCGGGCACGGGCCGTCGATCTCCTGGTAGCGGTGCAGGTGGCCCAGAGCCGCGTAGTGGGCGGAGGACGGGAACAGTTGCGCCGGCAGTTCGTAGCCCAGCAGCGTCTGCACCTCTCGCTCGCCGCCGCCGCGCCGGCCGCCCAGGAGCGTGCCGTGTGTCGTCACGATGTTCACCGTGTCGTCGGTGAAACCGGCGGACAGCGCGCTGATGAACTGGCCGATCCGGTTGGCGTACTTGAGGTTGTGGTCGGACGACTCGGTCAGGATCAGCTCGGCCGCCCGCACCGCGTACCGGTAGGACACGAACGGCAGCGCGGCGACCCTGGCGATCTCACCGGACCGGGTGGTGAGGGTGAGGGTGCCGCCCGAGTCCGGTGGCCGAGGGTTGCCCAGCACGTGCATGCCCAGTTCGCCCAGCACCGGCCGGAACACCTCGCCGACCAGCCGGGGACTGTCGTGGTTGCCGGCCAGCACGACGACGTGCCGGCCCTCGGCCCGCAACGCCAGCAGCGCCCGCATGACCAGGCCCTGGGACTGCGGGTTGGGCGCCGACGTCTCGAACAGGTCGCCCGCCACGACGACGACGTCGACGTCCTCCTCGTTGGCGATCCGGATCAGATCGGCCAGTGCCGCCTGGTGTTCCGCGTACCTCGGCTGGGTCTTGAGGATCTTCCCGACGTGCCAGTCGGCGGTGTGCAGAATCTTCATGAGTCCTCTAGAACGGTGGGGCGTCGTCGTCCGGGATGGTGGCGAACGGGTCGGCGGGCAGCGCGGGACCGGTGTCCACACCGCTCCACGCACCCTTCTCCCCCGGCCGCGTCGCCCACGCCGGGAACGGGAACTCGATCGCCAGCGGCACCGGGATGTCCGGCTGGGCGACGAACATCGTGCCCGGCTTGGCCAGCGTGGCGCGCTGACGCTGGGCCGGTGGCAGGTAGCCGTACTCCGGCCGGGCCGCCTCGGCCGAGTCGAGCCGGCCGGCCACCCGGATCGAGCAGTTGGCCACGATCCGCCGCTCCACCTCGCTGGCCGTCTGCTGGGCACCGATCAGGATCACGCCCAGCGAACGGCCACGTTCGGCGACGTCCAGCAGGATCTGCTTGATCGGGCTGTCGCCGTCGCGGGGCGCGTACTTGTTCAGCTCGTCCAGCACCACGAACATCAACGGCCGCGCGGTGCCCTGCTGCTCCTTGTTGCGGAACTCCTGGCGCAGCGTCACGCCCACCACGAACCGCTGCGCCCGGTCCGGCAGGTTGTGCAGGTCGATCACCGTGACCTGGGCCTTGGACGTGGTGAGTGAGTGGTCGTTGCGGTGCCGCAGGTCGCCGCGCACCAGCGCGGACAGCGGCCGCACCGCGGAGCGCAGCCGGCGCAGGAACGCGTTCACGCTGCCGGTGGACGTGCTGCCGGCCACCCAGTCCCGCCGGGTGTCCTCGTTGCCCAGCTCGTCCTCGATCAGGCCGACGAGCTGGTCGAACGTGCGCAGCGGTCCGCCGTTGCGGGCCTCGACCTTCGCGACGGTGATCGCGCCGTCCTCGCCCGCCCGCACCATGTCCCGCTTGAGCCGGGCCGCCACCTGCCCGATCAGCATCGTGTACTGGCTGCGTTCGTCCTCGCCGTCGGCGAACACGAAGGTGAGCAGTTCCTGCTCGCAGAACTCGGCCAGCGTCCAGTAGAACGGGCTGACCGCCTTGTCCCGCGCCCGCACGTCCGGGGTGCCGCTGGCGTCACCGGGCCGGGGCGGCGCGAACACCTGGACGTTGCCGAACGACGTGGCCGGCAGGCCCAGCGCGGCATACCGGGCTCGCTGCTGCTCGGTGAGCCGCGTGTTGGCGTAGTCGAGAAAGAGCAGGTCCTCGCCCTTGACGCTGAAGATGAGCGCCTTGGTGTTGTGCGCCTCGCCGGCCAGTACGCCGCAGTTGAAGATCGAGTGCAGGAGGAAGCAGGCGAACGACGTCTTCGTCGCGATGCCGGATACGCCGGAGATGGAGACGTGGCCGCCTCGGGTGCCGTCGACGAACTCGAAGTTGAGGAACACCGGCTGGCCGTCCCTGCCCAGCCCGACCGGCACCTTGGCGTCCGCCATCGTGTCGAAGTAGAGAGCACTGTCCCGCTCGGCGCCGACCGCCCTGGTCACCTGGCTGCCGGGCCGGGGCGGCACATAGACCTCCGGCTCGACCCTGGTCACCGTCACCTCGGCGACCTCGCTGACCTCCGCCGGCAGCGTGCCCTGGTCGATCAGGAACACGTCGGACGGGAAGCGGGCGCCCTCGTGCGCGGCCTCGACGTCGGTGACCACGCCCGCGACGGCGATGGTCCGACCGTCGGGCAGCTGCCGCTTCGTCACGACGACGTCGTCGAGCTGGAGGAACTGGTCGGCAGCGACGGCGACGGAGAACGCCAGCGGGCTGGCCGCCACCGTGCCCGCGACGAGACCGACCGGCTGCTGGTCGGGCGTGTGCTCACGCGCACCGTTGACGGAACGACCTGGCAGGCTCATCCGCGGGATCGTACCTCCGGGGTCCGTGCCGACCCGGTCACCCACGCCGCGGTTCGACCTGCTCGTCGGCGGACCGCTCGTCCGTGTCCGGCAGCGCGGACGTGCCCAGCTCGACGAACCGGCGCAACGCCGCCGAGTCGAACTCGACCTCCAGACCGGCGCCCGGCGTGCCGAACTCGACCCATGCCACGCCACTGCCCGCGACCTCACACGTGATCGCACACTCCTCCGACACGCCGAACCTACTGCTCACCGCCAGGTGCTCGTACATCATCGATCCTCACCAAGGGATGGTTTCATCCCAACGGGAGCGACTATAGTATGGAAGGCTTCCAACGCCGCTCGTCGTTCAGACGAACGGGGCACACACGTGGGTGGCAGGTCGGTGGGCACACTCAGCCCGGTGCACAGCCGCAGGCTGGCGCGCACGCTGCGCCGGTGGCGGGAACAGTCCGGCCTGTCGGTGGAACGGGCCGCGGACGAACTGCTGTGCGGTGCGGGCACGGTGTCCCGGATGGAGAACGGCGGCAGCGCCGAACCGTTGCGGGTGCGAGCCGCGCTGGAGTTCTACGGCGCCCCGCCCAAACTGATCAAGGACATGGTCGACGCCGCCAAGCAACGCCGCCGCCAAGGTGTCCTGCGCCGCCCGCACTACGACTTCGTCCGGCGGACCTTCGCCGAATACCTCGACCTCGAACAGGAGGCGAGTGAACTCGCGTGCTTCCAGAGCGACGTCGTCCACGGCCTGCGAGGTCGTCCCGACCGAGCACATGGACAAGTTCGTGCGGCTGCGGATGGAGCGACAAGAGCGCCTGCGGGGCGACAGCCCACTGATGGCGCGGGTCGTGCTGGTGGAAGCCGCACTGCACACCGAGGTCGGTGGGCCGGCCGTGCACAGGAACCAGTTGCGCCACCTGATCACGCTGGCCGGGGCGGACAACATCGATCTGCGGGTGCTGCCGTTCAGCGCAGGGGGGCATCCGGCGGTTGGCAGCAACTACACAGTGTTGACGTTCCCCGGCGAAGTCGAGCCAGAGGTGGTCTACAGCGAGAACGTCGTCAACTTCGTTCTACAGGACGAGAACGATGATGTCCTGCGGTTCCAACGGGTTTACGATCGAGTGTGGTCGATGGCGCTGGATCCAGCCACCTCGGTCAACCTCATCGGATGCGCCATCACGAAACTCGAGGAGTAACCGTGATCCCCACCGCCTGGCGCAAGCGCAGTCACTCCCAGCCGGATGGCTCGTGCGTCGAACTCGCCTGGGCCGGTGCCGTGCGCGATTCGAAGAATCCCGACGGGCCCGTGCTGCGCGCTGACGTGCACGCTCTCGTCGCCGTGGTCAAGGACGGTCGGCTGTCGTCCTTTAGGCACACCATCCGGTGAACATCTCACAGATTCCGCTGCCCATCCGCTGACGAACACAACGAGATTCGCGACGCCCTGCAGGAGCACATCGGGACCGTCCGCTCGACAGCGGACGTGGGTAACGGCCAGAACAACGATCTTGCGCTCCGGCTCGATCGAACCCGCCGGTATTCCCCAGGGCATACGCGGTGGCGGGCGTCGCGGCATGTTCCTGAGCGACGAGGTGACCGCCGGTAGCCTGGCCGCCGGTGTCACCCCGGATGTGCTGTGTCAGGTAGAGCAGGTTGACGCCTTGGAGTACGTCGCCGGGCGGCTCGCCGACCTGTCACCGGGCTCCGCCGATCTCGACCGGATCGGCCGCACGCTCGACACGCTCGGTGAACTGCCTGCCGGTGGCGTCCGTCCCTGCGCCTGCGGTGGAGCGATCCCGACCACTGGCACCGTGGCCGAACGGACTCCGGACAGTGTGCATGGGTGGGACATCGACGAGATGTGCCGCTGGTCGGCCCGTGCGGCCGATCTGGTCGACGGCGATCGCCTGCTCCACACGGATCCGCACCGCGACCAGGCCGCATGGTGTCCGGCGAACCTGGCCAGCCGTGCCGGCCATGTCTGAACGGCTGCCGCGAATACGATCCGTCCTGCTCCGAACGGACGAGTCCGTCGGGCGTGATGACCTTCGATGTGGCGAAAATTCTGTCACTCGTGGTAGGCATGGCCGGGCGGGCCACAGTAGACGATGGTGAGCCGCCGGCCAACGGGGCTTCTCCTTTTCCGCGTGACGGAATTTCGCGTGATGGAAATGGTCAGGTCATCCGTAACAGAACGGCGTCCGCTGGTTTCGGTGCATTGACAATGATCAGTCGACTGGTTAAGTAGTCCTAACCACGACGACGTGCGGAGACCCGAAACCATGGCTCGTTCGGCGTTTTTCCACCTGGACTTCAACCAGGTTCTCAATCCCGCGCACACGGTGCTCGGTAGCACCCTGATCGCGCTGGTTCCAGTAGTCGTCCTCCTGCTGCTGCTCGCGGTGTTCAAGCTGTCCGCCTGGCAGGCTGTCATCATCGGCGCGGTCGTGACGTTCGTGCTCGGGGTGACCGTCTGGAGTTCCCCGGTCGGGGACACCCTCAAGGCGTACGGCCTGGGCATGGGCACCGGCTTCTGGTCGGTCGACTGGATCGTGTTCTGGGGTGTGATCATCTACAACACGATGGTGGTCACCGGGGCGTTCGACGCCTTCAAGAACTGGTTGATCTCGCAGGCCACGGCGGACATCCGGGTCCAGACGATCCTGATCGCCTGGGCCTTCGGCGCGCTACTGGAAGGGCTCGTCGGGTTCGGCTACCCGTGGGCGGTGGTGGCTCCGATCCTGATCGCGTTCGGGATCGCCGACCTGGCCGCCATCCGGGTCGCGGCGCTGGCGAACAACGCGCCCGTCTCGTTCGGCGCGCTGGGTGCGCCGATCATCGGTCTGGCCGCCGTGACCAACCTGCCGGTGAACGAACTGTCCGCGTCCATCGGCCGGATCGTCGCGGTCCTGGCGCTGTTGCCGCCGTGGATCCTGATCTACCTGGTCAGTGGTAAGCGGGGCATCCGCACCGGTTGGCCGCTGGCCGTCGTCGGCTCGCTGAGCTACATCCTCGGCCAGTTGCCGACGTCGCAGTTCCTCGGCCCGTACCTGCCCGACGTGATCGGCTCGCTGGTGTCGTTCGCCGCGCTGCTGATCCTGCTGAAGTTCTGGCGGCCCAAGGAGATCCTCGGCTTCGGCGGCGTGGTGATCGATCCCGACCACCTGCCGGAGCACGCCACGGCGACGGAAGGGCCAGGTACGGCGACCGCGCCAACAGCCGGGCGCAGCGCCGCGCTGCGTGGCCTGGTGCCGTTCATCATCCTGGTGGTGGTCGTCGTCGCGTGGACCGGTCCCTGGTCGAAACTCACCGGGATCACGCCGGCCGCGCCGAGCGTGTCGGCCGTGTCCTCGCTGAGCGGCAAGGCGTCGGCGACGTCGTTCAAGTGGGCGCCGCTGGTCGCGGGCACCGCGATCCTGGTGAGCTGGCTGCTGATACTGCTCTACCTGCGGCCACGCAGGCGGCAGCTGGCCGAGGTCTTCCGCAACACGTTCCGCCAGATGTGGGGCGCACTGCTGGTCGCACCGCTGATCTTCGGCCTGGCCAACGTGTACAACTTCGCCGGCATGGCCAACTCGATGGCCAAGGGCTTCTCGGAGCTGGGCACCTTCTTCGTGGTGCTCTCGCCGGTGTTGGGTTGGATCGCGGTGGCCCTGTCGGGCAGCAACACGTCGTCCAACGCGGTGTTCGGTTCGTTCCAGTTGTCGGTGGCGCAGCTACTGGGTGCGCCGTTGCTGCTGTTCCCGTCGCTCAACTCGGTGGGTGCCGAGGTCGGCAAGCCGATCGCGCCGCAGACCGCGAGCGTGGGTGTGGCGACCACCCGGTTCGTCCGGAACGAGGGCGAGGTCATCCGGTACAACATGGGCTGGACCCTCGTCATGCTGGTCTATCTGATCCTGATCGGACTGCTGTACTACTTCGTGTTCCCCGGAGCGGTCAGCCTGTAGTCCCAGCACAGCCGAAACGGCCGGGCCCGGTGTGGGCCCGGCCGTTTCGGCTGTGTAGTACGCTCGATGACGACAGCGTCTAGGGTTCCGGTGCCGGAGCGGCACGCCTGGTCCGAGCGACGCCACCGTGTTCAGCCGGAATGAACGCGGTCATCTTAAAGGACAAAAGCCTGGAGGATCCCCGTCCGGTGCGCCCGCGCCGGAGTGAGGCGGTCCCGCGCGTGCTCGTCCTACTCCTGCTGTTCGTGCTCGCCCTGCTCGCCGGCGTGCTCAGTGGCGTCGTGGGCACCGGCTCCTCGATGGTGCTGTTGCCGGTGCTCGTGCTGCTCCACGGTCCTCGGGTCGCTGTCCCGATCATGGCCGTCGCCGCGGTCATGGGCAACGTCGGTCGTGTCATCGCCTGGTGGCGCAAGATCCAGTGGCGACCGGTCGCCGCGTACGCGCTGCCCGGCATACCCGCCGCGGTGCTGGGCGCGCACACACTGCTGACCATCCCACCCGCCCTCGTCGACGGTTGCCTTGCCGTGTTCTTCGTCGCGGTGATCCCGCTGCGCCGGATCGCGGCCCGCGCCCAGTGGCGCTTTCACTTGTGGCACATGGCCGTCGCCGGAGCCGGTGTCGGATTTCTGACCGGCATGATCCTGTCGACCGGGCCGCTGAGTGTGCCGGTCTTCACCGGCTACGGCCTGACCGGCGGTGGGTTCCTCGGATCGGAAGCCGCCAGCGCCTTGCTGCTCTACGCCGGCAAGCTCGCCACCTTCGGCAGCGCCGGCGTCCTGACCACGGCCGTCCTCACCAGCGGCGTCGTGATCGGCGCGGCACTCCTGATCGGATCACTGCTCGCCCGCCGCATCGTGCGGTATGTCACCGCACGCCGTTACGAACT
Organism: Pseudonocardiaceae bacterium; assembly: GCA_036491115.1. Lineage (GTDB taxonomy): Bacteria > Actinomycetota > Actinomycetes > Mycobacteriales > Pseudonocardiaceae > DATEPR01. The sequence continues at coordinate 17,103 of DASXCQ010000048.1, read as the reverse complement.
GCTCATCGACCTTGTCCTGGTCACGGCTGCCGGCGGCTTGCTCGTCAGTGCCTTCCGGTAGTGCGGCCGGCCGGTCACGCCGTGGCACGGCGGGACCGTAGTCGGCAGGCGAAGCGGAGCCGCACTCCAAGGCACCGCAGGCGCCGCCACATCCGGCTGCCGCGCCCACCCAACACCGCCATCAACGCCACCAACCGCCGGTCTGTGTCCAGTCCTCGCTCGATGAGGGAGAGCTGCCGCTGTTCGAACGTCGAGAAGTCGGAATGGTTGTCCACCGGGATCACCCTGCGACGGCCGGGCCGGGATTGATCACCGATGAGTCCGCCGCAGGCGGGCTCGACGGGTCGGCCGGACGGATCCGCAGGCCCGTCGAAGGGGTCTCCGGCTCACGGTAGAAGTCGTGTGCCTCGACCTCGGCGGCCAGCGCCTCCTCACGACGGCGGTTGATCTGCACCAACGCCACCGCGTACACGCCGGCCAGCACCACCAGCAGGATGCCGACCTGCACCAGGAACCGCGTCACCGCGTCGGAGCCGATGGCCAGCACCGAGATCAGCGCGACGAGACCCAGCGTCAACAGGTGAAACAGTGCGGCGACCAGGCTCGCGGCCGGTCCCGCCGACGCTCGTTCTCCCGGTGCCGAGCCCGCCAGGTAGCGACGCCCGCTCCGGATCAACAACTGCCCGACGCCGAACACGATCACGACGCCGACGACGATGAACAAAACCTGTTCGGAGTTCATGGCCTCCAGCTCCCTTCCTGCCCAACCCGGGTGTACCCCCGGGTCGGGCAGGGAAACCAGCGGCCTTCGTTCGTGTCGAATGAGCCTTTCAGGAGGTCGCGGAGGGTGCTGGCCGCGCCTGGGCCACCTCGGCGTCGTCGTCGATGCCGCCCTCCTCGCCGAGCATCGAGCCGATCCGCTCCACGGCCTCCGGCTTGCGGGCCTTCAGCGCGAACAACACGACCAACCCGATGATGATCCACGCCAGCGTGACGTAGGGCGTTGCGTTGATCGGCGACGCGGGTGTCGGGTAGATGGACCCGTACAGCGCGGCGCCGAACAGGATCACGCCGGCCGCCGGCACCAGCAGGTGCGACACGATGTGGTAATTGCTGTGGGTGCGCTTGAAGAATACCGCGCCGCCGACGAGCAGTCCGATGTAGACGACGATGACGGCCAGCGTGCCGAGCGTGGCGTAGAAGTAGTAGATGATGATCGGCTGCTGGCTGTTGCCCATGCCGAAGCCGACGATGACGGCGAGGATGGTGCTGATCACAGCGACGGTGACCACCGCGTTGGCCGGGGTCTGGAACTTGCGGTGCGTCCGGCCCAGCCACGGTGACAGGACGCCCTCCCGGCCCATCGCGAACAGCGTCCGGGTGCCGGCGGTGGCGCAGCCGACGCAGACGATGAACGCGGACAGCAGGGCGCCGATCTCCACCAGCGTGCCCAGCGGCCCGCCGACGAACTTGACGGCGATGGTCTTCAGCGCGAACGCGTCGCCGCCGAAGGCGCTCCCGTTGTTCACGCCGAAGCCGATCGACATGCTGTACGTCGTCCACAGGTAGAACACGATGGCGAAGCCGACGGAGGCGATGACCGCGATCGGGATCGCCCGGCGCGGGCGGGCCGTCTCCTCACCGAAGTCGGCCGCCGTCTCGAAGCCGATGTAGGACGTGATGCCCAGGATGATCCCGTAGAAGACGCCCGAGAAACCGCCCTTGACGGTGTGGCCGAACGTGAACGGCGCCAGCGTGTTTCCGTGCGCGCCGCCCTTGGCGGTGGTGACGAGATTGACGATCAGGATCACCAGCACGGTGAGGCCGCCGACCACCAGTTGCAGCCGCGTGGTCACCTTGATCCGCACGATCGACAGCACCACCAGCAGCGCCATGCCGATCAGGAAGAACGGGAACCACCAGTTGATCGACACGTGCAGCAGGTCGGTGGCCAGGTAGGCGACGCCGGCCATGGTCATCGGCACGAAGCAGATCAGGCCGAACGCGTACAGCCAGCCGGCCATGAACCCCGCGCCCTTGCCCAGGCTGCGGCTGGCGTAGGTGTAGGCGTAGCCGGCCGACGCCATCCGCCGGGTGAAGCCGACGACGACGAAGGCCAGCGCGAGGCAGGCGATGCCGCCGAGCAGGAACGCCAGCGGTGTCGAGCCACCGGCGACGAACGCCACGCCTGGCACGTTGAGCAGCATCGCCATGCCGGGCGCGAGGATGGAGATCGATATGGCGACGGCGTCGACAGTGGACAGCGAGCCCTTGGCCAGTCGTTGCGCCGGCGGGGCGGACGCGGGATTCGTGTATGCCATCGGTACTCCGCAAGAACGGACGCGGCCGTCAACCGTCGACGAGGACGGTCTGGTCGGTCAGGTGATAGTCGAAGGCCAACGGCGTGCACGAATGATCGAGCACCCAGCGCAGGAACCGCTGGTGCACCGGATGGCCCTGGTACGCGCGAAGCGTGTCCTGATCATCGAACTCCATGAACAGCAGGTACTGGTAACCACGGGTGCGTTCACCCGTGAGATCGGTGCCGAAGCGCAGCGTCCTGATGCCCGGGATGACACCCGGCCACGCCTCGATCTGGCCGCGCATCTCGGCCGCGTCGGCGGCGTCGAGATCCGTGGGGAAGCTGAAGAGCACGACGTGTTGCAGCGTCATGGATCGTCTCCGGCGTCAGTAGAACTCGAAGTATTCGCGCATCTGCCAGGCAGCGGCTTCGGCGTCCTTGTCGTCCGCCTCGGCCAGTGCCGCGTCGTAGCGGGCCACCTCGGACCGCTTCATCATCAGGTAGTAGTCGACGAACGCGTCGCCGAACCGCTCCCGGTAGAGCGGGTCGGCGGCCAGTGCGTCCAGCGCGTCGCCCAGGGTGGCCGGCAGCGCGGGCGCGTCGGCGACGTACGGGTCGGCCTCCACGGCGGCCGGCGGCTGCGCGTCCCGTGCGATGCCGTCCAGCCCGGCGGCCAGGTCGGCCGTCAGGTAGAGATACGGGTTGGCGGCCGGTTCGCCGAGTCGGTTCTCCAGGTGAGTGCCCGGGTCACCGGGTCCGCCCTGGACCCTGACCAGCGCACCCCGGTTCTCCACGGCCCAGCAGATCCGGTCCGGCGCGAACGAGTAGGGCGCGAACCGGGTGTAGCCGTTGATGGTGGGCGTGGCGACGGCCGTCATGGCGGGTGCGTGCTCCAGCAGGCCGGCCAGGTAGGAGCGGCCGACGCCGGACAGCACGTCGTCCGGTGAGCTGAACACGTTGGACCCCGCTGCGTCCACCAGGGACGCGTGCAGGTGCCAGCCGGAGGCGAAGAAGTTGGGCAGGTGCGGCTTGCACATGAAGCTGGCCAGCAGGCCCCGGCGGGCGCAGATCTGCTTCACGGCCGACCGGAACAGGATCATCGCGTCCGCGCCGGCCAGGCCGTTCATCGGCGAGAAGCTGAACTCCAACTGGCCGGGGCCCCACTCGTCCTCCATCGCCCTGGGCATCAGGCCGATGGCACCGAGCTGGTCGCGCAACGCGGTGAGGGTGTCGTTCACCGAGTCCAGCCGCACCTCGGACAGGTACTGGTAGCCCAGCTCGAACGGTTCGACCTGGGGTGTCGCCGCGGGCTGGGTGGTCTCGGTCAGGCCGATGGCCGAGGTGGACCGGCGGGTCACGTAGAACTCGACTTCCAGGCCGGTGACGTAGCCGAAGCCACGCTCCTCGGCCTGGGCGATCTGGTTCCGCAGGATCCGCCGGGGGTCCAGCGGCACCGGTGTGCCGTTGGAGAAGTACGCGTCGCACAGCATCCACGCCGTGCCGTCGGCCCACGGGAGCACCTGGAACGTGCTGGGGTCGGGCACGATCACCACGTCCGGGAACCCGGTGAACTCGTCGATGCCGATGCCGCCGCCGGCCGCGAACGCCGGTGGGAACACGAAGTTGCCGGTGTCCATGCTGTAGATGGCGCCGGAGAAGTCGACGCCGTTGGACAGTGCGGCGATGGCGGCGTGCGCGGACAGGAACTTGGCCCTCGGCGAGCCGTGCTGGTCCACCACGACGACCCGGACCGTGGTGAGGCCCTCGTGCTTGATGCGGTGGATCACCTCGCTCGCGGTGTGCTCCTGTTCCGGCGTGCGCAGGCCGTGCTCGGCGACGAACCCGCGCCGCCCGATGCCCGCCGTGGCCGCCGGTGACGTGTCGGTCATCCCGCTGCTCCCGTCTCGTCGTCCGTGGCCGGGCCGGTGGCCCGCGCGATCATGTCGGCGAGCAGTTCGCTCGCTGTGTTCTTGGGCTTCATCTCCGCGATGGACAGTGACGTTTCGGTTCGCTGGATGCCGTCGATCTGCCACACGCTGTTGATCAGCAGGTCCCGCAGGTGGGTGTGGTCGCGCACGCGCACCCGGACGAGCATGTCGATGTCGCCGGTGACGAGCATGACCTCCTCCACCTCGGGCAGCGCGGCCAACCGGGCCATGATCGTGCCCTGCTCGTGGCCGTGCATGGCGGTGACGGTCAGGTAGACGATCGTCGGGTAGCCCAGCGCGCTCCAGTTGAGTCGGACGCCGTAGCCGGTGATCACGCCCTGTCGATGCAGCCGGGCCAGCCGGTCGGCCACGGCGGGCGGGGACATGCCCAGTTCGCGGGCCAGGCTGCGCTGGGAGATGCGGGCGTCCTCGGACAGCAGCAGAAGCAACCGCAGGTCGGTGGCGTCCAACGGGGCGCGTTCGGAGGGCACGGCGGCATAGCCGCCGATCGTGCCGAGCGGCCGGACCGGAGGGGCGGCATCGTCGCCATGCGCACCCACTGTCACTTTCGCCTCACTTACTTGTCACATGCGCGAAATGGAGCCACAATCACTTGCACTACGTAAGGTTGTGGCGGCTAGTTTCCTGCCATATGTAATGAGTGTCAAGCGCAGCGATGGGGGTAGGACCATGCCCGACCTGGCAGGACAAGCGGTGCGCGAGCCGGTCGACTGGACGGCCAGGCTCGCCCACCGGGCGGGCACCCAGGCGGACGCGATCAGCGGCATTCTCGCTCTGGTCAGCGCGAGCGGCATGATCAATTTCACCGGCGGGTTCCCGGAACCGAGCCTGTTCGCCACCGACGTGCTCGGCGACATCGCCAACCGGCTGGTCGCCGAGGATGCCGCCGTGGCGTTGCAGTACGCGGCCAGCGAGGGCCTGGCCACCACCCGGCAGGCGATCGCCGACCGGCTGCTGGCCACCGACGGCGTGCGCCCGGCCCAGGACGAGTTGATGATCACCAGCGGTGGCATCGACGGCGTGACGCTGGTCGCCAAGGCGATGCTCGACCCCGGTGACGTGGTGGTCGTCGAGGAACCCAGCTACCTGGGCGCGGTCTCCGGGTTCGCCGCCTACGAGCCGGTGCTGCGAGGCGTGCCGATGGACGACGACGGGCTGGACGTGGACGCGCTGGCCGGGCTGCTCGCTGCCGGCGGTCCCCCGCCCAAGCTGCTCTACACCATCCCGGACTTCCAGAATCCGAGCGGCCGGACGCTGTCGATCGAACGCCGGCACGCGCTGGTCGAGTTGTGCCGGCGGTACGGCGTGCTGATCGTGGAGGACGTGGCCTACACCCAGTTGGCGTTCGACCCCACGCCCCGACCCACGCTGTGGTCGCTCGGCCCGGACGTCGTCGTGCAGCTCGGCACGTTCTCCAAGGTGTTCTTCCCCGGCGTGCGGTTGGGCTGGGCCGCCGGCCCGGCGCCCGTCGTCGCCCAGCTGATCATCAACAAGCAGAACTCCGATCAGTGCGCGGGCGCGCTGGGCCAGCGGATGCTGGAGGAGTTCCTGCGTGGCGGCCACCTGGACAGCCACCTCCCGGCGGCCCGCGCCCTGTACCGGCAGCGCGGCACCACGATGGCGGCCGCCCTGGCCACCCATTTCGCCGACCTGGGCACGTGGACCGTGCCGCACGGGGGTTTCTTCTCCTGGGTGCGGGTGCCCGGCGTGGACACCGTGGCGCTCGCCGAGCGGGCCCGTGCGGCCGGGGTGGCGTTCGTACCCGGCGGCGGCTTCTTCAGCGAGCATCCCGATTCCGAACATCTCCGGTTGTCCTACAGTCGGGTCGCCGACGGTGACATCGACGAGGGCATCGCCCGGCTGGCGGCAGCCGCCCGGACGATCCGCTGATCCGCGAGGAGAACGCATGACCAGCAGTACCAACCACTTCAGCACCGAGGGCGCCGGCACGCCGACCGCGGCCGGCCGGTACGTCGACATCGACCGGATCGAGAAGCTGGAGATGCTGCCCGGCCTGAACTTCCAACCGATCCTGTCCGAGCACGCGATCGTCAACGTGGTGTCGTTCGACCCGCACTCCGTGGCACCGATGCACAGCCACGTCGAGGAACAGATCGTGATCGTGATGGAGGGCGAGTTCGAGTTCACCCTGGACGGCGTCACCCGCACCATGCGACCCGGCGACGTCGCGGTGATCCCGCCGTGGGTGCCGCACGGCGCCCGCACCCTGGACACCGGCTGCCGTGAGCTGGACGTGTTCACCCCGCCCAGGGCGACGCTGATCGAGCACGCGACCAGCCAGGTCGAGCCGTCGCAGGTGGAAGGCTGACGTGGATCTCGGACTGACCGGCAGGCGGGCCATCGTCACGGGTGGCTCGAAGGGGATCGGCCTCGCCGTGGCGCGGGAACTGGTCGCGGAGGGTGCGTCGGTGGCGATCTGCTCCCGGCACGAGGCCGAACTGGTCTCGGCCGCCGAGCAGATCGGGCCGGGCGTGTTCCACCAGGCTACCGACGTGACCGACGCCGGCCAGGTGGACCGGTTCGTCGCGGCGGCCGCCGACGCGATGGGCGGCGTGGACGTCCTGGTGAACAACGCGGGCGGCGCGCATCCCGGCAACTTCGAGAGCCTGACCGACGACGACTGGCACGGCGACCTGGACGTCAAGCTGTTCTCCCAACTGCGCTGTTTCCGGGCCGCCCTGCCGCACCTGCGGGCCAGCGAATCGCCTCGGGTGGTCAACGTCAACGCGGTGTACGCCAAGTACCCCGACCCGGCGTTCTTCGCCACCACCGTGATCCGCGCCGCCTGCGTGAACCTGAACAAGGTGCTGGCCCAGGAGTTCGGTGCCGAGCGGATCCTGGTGAACAGCGTCAACATCGGGTTCGTGGACACGCCGCAGTGGGCGAACATCCACGCCCGGCGGGCACCCGACATGCCGCGCGACGAGTTCCTCACCGGACTGGCCAAGACCGAGGTGCCGCTGGGCCGGTTCGGCACGGTCGACGAGGTGTCCGGGCTGGTCGCGTTCCTGTCCGGCAGCCGGGCCAGCTACATCACCGGCGCGGTGATCGACGTGGCCGGTGGCATGGGGAAGTACGCCTGATGTGCCGGTTGGTCGGCTGGGTCGCCAGCACGCCGGTCACGCTGCGGGACGTGCTCGGGCCCACCGCGGTGGAGCGTTTCGCGCACCTGTCCTGCGTGCACTCCGACGGCTGGGGCGCCGCGTGGCACGACGAGCACGGCGAGCTCGTCACCACGCGGTCCAGCCGGCCCGCTCGCGAGGATCCCGGGTTCGCCGGGTTGGCGTCCGGCCTGGCGGCCACCTCCGCCCTGGTGCATCTGCGACTCGGCACGCCGGGCTGCGGGCACGGTCCGCGCAACACCCATCCGTTCACCGACGGGCCGCTGGCGTTCGCCCACAACGGCGCGTTCGCGCCGGGCGAACGCATCGATCTGTTGCTCGGCGACAGCCCGCGGCGCGCGGTCGGCGAGACCGACACCGAGCGGTACTTCCTCGCTCTGCTCACCCAACTTGACCGCGACGGCGCCGACGTGCCGGCGGCCGTGGCCGGGGTGCTGGACCGGATGGCGCGCGTCGGGCTGACCTCGTCCAGCCTCAACGCGATGCTGCTCGGACCGGACGCGCTGCACGTCATCAGCTCGCACGACGCAGACTGGCAGGCCACGGACATCCAGGTGTGGCCAGCCGACGAGTTGGCCGGCGGAGCCGTGCTGCCGCCGTACTTCCCGATGATCTACACCGAGACCGACGGTGCCGTCGTCGCCGCGTCGTCGGGCATAGTGTCCGATCAGGACGGTTGGGCGCCGGTCCCGAACCACACCGTGCTGCGCATCGAAACCGGCTCGCTACGCACAGCCGCGACGGCGGTCTCCCCCGCCCTGTCGACGCACTGACAGCCACGCCGGGCGCCCGTATGGTTGGTGGGTGCCTGAACGAAGTGACGTCCGTACGGCCATCATCACGGTGGACGACGATCCCGGCGTGTCCCGCGCCGTCGCCCGAGACCTGCGGCGTCGCTACGGCGACCACCACCGCATCCTCCGCGCCGAGTCCGGCGAGGAGGCGCTCACCGCGCTGCGGGAGCTGACCCTGCGCGGTGACGTCGTCGCGATCATCGTCGCGGACTACCGGATGCCCGGCATGAACGGCATCGAGTTCCTGGAACAGGCGATGGACGTCTGCCCCGGTGCCCGACGGGTGCTGCTCACCGCCTACGCGGACACCGGCGCCGCGATCGACGCGATCAACGTCGTGGACCTGGACTACTACCTGCTCAAGCCGTGGGACCCGCCGGAGGAGAAGCTGTACCCGGTGGTCGACTCGCTGCTCGAGGCGTGGGCCGCCGCCGACCGGAGGGCGGTGCCGGAGACCAAGGTGGTCGGCCACCGGTGGTCGGCCCGCTCGTCCGAGGTGCGCGAGTTCCTGGCCCGCAACCAGGTGCCCTACCGCTGGTACCAGGTGGACGAGCCGGAGGGCGAGCGGCTGCTGGCCGCTGCGGGCGCGGACGGCAGCCAACTGCCGGTCGTGGTCACCGAGGACGGTGCTGCGCTGGTCGCGCCGTCGGACGGCGAACTGGCCGACCGGGTCGGCCTGAGCACCACACCCAACGCCGACTTCTACGACCTGATCATCATCGGCGGCGGCCCGGCCGGGCTGGGTGCCGCCGTGTACGGCGCGTCCGAGGGGCTGCGCACCATCCTGGTGGAGCGCACCGCCACCGGCGGCCAGGCCGGGCAGAGCTCGCGGATCGAGAACTACCTCGGTTTCCCGGACGGCGTGTCCGGCGCGCAGCTCGCCGACCGGGCGCGTCGCCAGGCGACCAAGTTCGGCGCCGAACTGGTCACCACCAGGGACGTGGTGGGCCTGGAGGTCAACGGCTCGGCCCGCACGGTCCGGTTCGCCGACGGCAGCACGCTGGCCGCGCACACCGTCATCCTGGCCACCGGCGTCGCCTACCGGCAGCTCGGCGCGCCCGGCCTGGCCCCGCTGACCGGCCGCGGCGTCTACTATGGTTCCGCGCTCACCGAGGCGTCCGCCTGCGCCGCGCAGGACATCTTCGTCGTCGGCGGTGCCAACTCGGCCGGCCAGGCCGCCGTCTATCTGGCCCGGTCGGCCCGATCGGTGACCATCGTGGTGCGCGCCGAGTCGCTCGTCGATTCGATGTCGCACTACCTGATCCAGCAGATCGCCAACATCCCGAACATCTCGGTGCGCACCTGCTCCGAGGTGGTCGAGGCGCACGGCGATGACCACCTGGAGTCGCTCTCCCTGCGGTTCAACCCCACCGGCGAGATCGAAACGGTCAAGGCCGGCTGGCTGTTCGTGTTCATCGGCGCCGTGCCGCGCACCGACTGGCTGGACGGTGTCGTCGCCCGCGACCCCCGCGGCTTCGTGATCGCCGGCCCGGACCTGGTCGAGGGCGGCAACCCGCCGCGCGGCTGGCAGTTGGACCGGCCGCCCTACCACCTGGAGACCAACGTGCCCGGCGTGTTCGTGGCCGGCGACGTACGCTCCGAATCGGGCAAGCGGGTGGCCGCGGCCGTCGGCGAGGGCGCCATGGCCGTGATGCTCGTGCACAGGTACCTGGAGAAGGCATGACCACGGGTGAACCGGCCGTCCACCAGCAGGTGGCGTGCGACCGCGCGGAACTGCGGTCGCTGTTCCTGTTCGAGAAACTCACCGACGAGCAGTTGGACTGGCTGTGCGAGCACGGCCACGTCGAGCTGTTCGAACCCGGCTACGCCTTCCGCGAGGGTGACCACGCGACCTGCTTCTACGTGCTGGTCGAGGGCTCCCTGGCGCTGTACCGGCGGGTCGGCGACGAGGACGTCGAGCTGAGCCGGACCGCCCAGCCAGGTGTGTACGCCGGTGCCTGGCGGGCGTTCCTGCGCGAGCGGGCCGACCAGGTCTACGACAACACGCTGCGGATCGTCACGCCGTCCCGGCTGTTCATCCTGGACGCGGACCTGTTCGCGCAACTGATGGCCGAGTGGTTCCCGATGGCCCTGCACATGCTGGAGGGTCTGTTCTTCGGGATGCGCAACACCCACGAGGCGGTCAGCCAGCGGGAACGGTTGCTGGCGCTGGGTTCGCTGTCCGCCGGCCTGACCCACGAGCTGAACAATCCGGCCGCCGCCGCCATGCGTGCCACGTCCTCGCTGCGCGAGCGGGTCGCCGGCATGCGGCACAAGCTGGGCATGATCGCGTCCGGCTCGTACGACCGCATGCAGCTGGCCACGCTGGTCGGCCTGCAGGAGGCGGCCGTCGAGCAGGTGTCCAAGGCGCAGCCGCTGACCCCGCTGGAGGCCGCGGACCTGGAGGACGAGCTCACCGACTGGTTGGACGGCCACGGCATCGCCAACGGCTGGGACATGGCGCCCACGTTCGTGCAGGCCGGGCTGGACGTCGAGTGGCTGGACCGGGTGGCCGAGGTGGTGGGCGACTCCGGCGTGCTCGAGGGCGCGCTGCGGTGGCTGAACTACACCATCGACACCGAACTGCTGATGTCCGAGATCGAGGACTCGACCACCCGGATCTCCACGCTGGTCACGGCGGCCAAGCAGTACTCGCAGCTGGACCGCGCACCCAACCGGGTCATCGACGTGCACGAGCTGCTGGACAGCACGCTGGTGATGCTGAGCCGCAAGATCGGCGACGGCATCGAGGTGGTCAAGAACTACGACCGGTCCCTGCCGGCCATCCCGGTGTACGCGGCCGAGCTGAACCAGGTGTGGACCAACCTGATCGACAACGCCGTGGACGCGATGGACGGCCACGGCACTCTGACGTTGAGCACCACCAAGGACGACGGCTCGCTGGTGGTGACGATCGGCGACACCGGCCCCGGCGTCCCGAACGACATCCGCGGCCGGATCTTCGAGCCGTTCTTCACGACCAAGCCGGTCGGCTCGGGCACCGGTCTCGGCCTGGACATCTCGTGGCGGATCGTGGTCAACAAGCACCACGGCGACCTCGCGGTGGAATCGTCGCCGGGCGACACCAGGTTCGTGGTGCGGCTGCCGATCACGCCGCCGGCACGGCAGGAGGGCACGTCATGACGGTTCCCGGGATCGACCCGACGGTGGCGCCCAGCGGCAACGGCTGCGTGGAGTGCGACGCGGCCGGCGGCTGGTGGGTGCACCTGCGGCGATGCGCCCAGTGCGGCCACATCGGCTGCTGCGACTCGTCGCCCGCCCAGCACGCCAGCGCCCACGCGGCCGGTAGTGGTCATCCGTTCGTGCGCAGCTTCGAACCGGGCGAGGACTGGTTCTGGAACTACCGGACCGAGGACTTCTACGAGGGCCCGGACCTGGCGGCGCCGCAACACCACCCCGCCGACCAGCCCACCCCCGGCCCGCACGGCCGAGTCCCGTCCGACTGGCGCGAGCACGTCCACTGATCGGCAGGGCATGAGGCAGCCGGCCGCTCGGTGAGGCAACCGAGCGGCCGGCGTGTCGTGGTTGTCCGGTCAGGGCGTGGGAACGGTGACCGGGACGGTGATCGGGCCGAAGCTGGCCACGGACAGGCCGTCCATGTCCTGCAGTCGGGGGGCAGCGGCGAGCAGCGGCTGCCGGTACTCGACGGTCACGACCGCGTCGGCGGGCAGTGCGTCGGCGAGCATCAGCGACACCTGCGCCTTGCTCGGCGGGTTGTCGTCCACCACCTGCACGGCGCTGACGGTGGTGTCCACGCCGTTGACCATGACGCGGAACCGGGCGGGGGTCGCTCGACCCTGCACCGTGCCCAGCATCTCCTGGTCGAACCCGACCGACACGACGTTCGTGGCGGCGTGGGCGACGTTGGTGCCGGTCAGCGCGGGCGCGGTGTCCGGCTTGCCCGTCGGGTTCAGCGGGTCGGGCGTGGTGGTGCCGTCGTGGTCGGTCCAGTAGCCCACGGCGGTACAGGTCAGCGGCGTCGGGCTGGTCCGTGTCGCGACGTAGCTGACGCCGTAGGTCATGTCGGCGGTGTCATCGAGGGTGGTCGTGGTGGTGAAGCCCTCGGCCGGGCTGAACAGCAGCGACTGCATCAGGTCGGGGACCAGGTTCACCGGAGCGGCCATCCGGGCGCCCGTGGTGACGTCGTAGTCCTGCTCGGTGGCCTGGAGCGACCAGACGTCGCTCGGGTCGGAGCCCGGCTCGGTGATGTCGACGGTGAGTGAGCCGGCGACCTGTTCCCGGAACTCGAGCGTGCCGCCGCAGCTGTCGGTGACCGTGAGCACGGCCGCGCGACCACCAAGGCCGCCGCCACCACCGCCGCCTCCGCCACCGATGCCGCCGCCACCACCGCCGGTGCCGCCACCACCTTTGGCGGACGCGGGGCCCGCGGCGAGCAGGCCCACGCTCGTGCCGGCGATGATGACCATGGCGGCCACCATGGCCAGTTTCCGTGTGCGTGTCATACGGTTTTCTACCTTCGGATGGTCCTGCGTGGACGGCCGCAGGGGGATGCCTCGACCATGGCGACAGCTTGCCGATCAGCAAGACCCACAGGTATTGGACGTTGGTACTAGGCCGCGCATGCACCAATTGAGTCGTCGGCTACCGCGCCGCCAATGGACAAAAGCAGGTCAGACCGGCCCGGCACGATCGGCGGAGCGCCGCAACCCCCTATCCGGCGGTGTCCGTCCCCTCACTGTGGGTTGGTACCAAGGTCCAATACCGAAGGTCAGCGAGGGCGGGTCTCCTGGCGCACCCAGTCCAGATAGTCCGCCGAGCCGGCCACGATCTCGGTGGCCACCACCATCGGCACGGCGTAGGCGTGGTGCGTCTCGACGTACCGGATCAGCTCGGCCAACCGATCGGCCGCCGTCTTGATCGCCAGCCGCCATTCCTGATCCCGGGTCACCGCCCCGTCCCAGCGATACACGCTGGTGATCGGCCCGATGACGTGCACGCACGCACCCAGTCGCGCGGTCACGACGCCCTCGGCCAGCGTGTCCGCCTCGGCTGCCGAGCCGGCGGTCGTGACGACCTGGTACCAGTCCGCCATGAACGGACAGTAGCCGACGTCGACGTGTCGGCGGCAACGGTTGACAGGGGTGGGGCAGCATGTCGATGACACGCTGCCCCACCCCGTCAACCTGTTCACGACGTCACTGGTGCTCGATCACCGTGGCCTTGACCTTCTCCACCCTGCTGACCTTGATCGTCATGTTTCGTCACCTCCCTCCGTCGTGGCGCGCCGGACCGGTAGCCGCGTGGCGAGTTCGCGGATCGACAGGACCACCGGCAGCACGAGTCGGGCGAGCGCCGCCACTGTGGACACCAGCGCCCACCAGAAGACGCCCGCGCCGGGTCCGTCGACGAGCCGGGCGCCTGCCCAGCGCAACAGTTCCCAGACGTAGGGGACGAGGAAGAAGCCCGCCCAGGCCAGGACCAACAGCGTCCCCACCATCCGTACCCACTGAAACCAGCGGGCAGCCCGCAGGTCCTTCGGGTGCGCCTCGGCCAGCTCATCGGCCTGCTCGGCGGTCAACCCGCGGAAACGCCTGCGCAGCATCAGGTTCGACACCTCCCACAGGTTGCGACAGCCCAGCACGTTGACCAGTACCGCGTAGAGGTCGGTGCGCAGGAACACCATGCACTGCCACAACAGTCCGCCCAGCTTGGCGAAGATCCACGTAGCCAGTAGCTGGTCGACGACGACAGGTGGTGACAAGGCACCGGTGCTGATCGGCAGCCGAAGCGCCAGTGCGACCGCGAGCAGCACGAAGTCGAACGCGATACCGGCCAGCAGCGGGCTGTAGCGCCGGCGCTTCGGCACGGTCCAGACCTGGGTGAGGTCGGTTTCGAAGACCAACAACACCATGGCGCGCCTGTCCACACCGAATCTGGCCCGCACGCCCAACGCCCGGGCCGCCAACCAGTGGCCCACCTCGTGGGAGGCGACGGAGGCGAGCGTGATCGGGATGAGAATCAGCGCGCCCAACCCGAGGTCATCGGTGACGAACGGGTCCTTCGTCGGATTCGGGAACAGGCTCGGACGCAGCACGAAGACCGCGATGGTGAACACCGCGCACACCGCGTAGCAGGTCCACGCCACCCGGCCGAAGAACGGCCGCACGGTCTCCTGCCGTACGCCGGACAACCAGCGTCGTCCCTGGATGGGAGCGGAACGGCTCGGTTCACTGCGCTCTCCGTCGTCGACGTAGCCGAGTTCGCGCAGAGTCTCCACGAAGGACGGCACGTCTACGGGTTCGCCGGCGAACCGCTCCGCTTCCTGGGCCGCTTCGGCCATGGTCGCCCCACGCAGCAGCGCCTCGATGACGACGCCGCCGACCTTCGGGATGGCGATGAACTCACCGCTCTCCGGATCACCGACGAGGACCTCGCCATCGCCCTCGTCGACCATGCTGAGCGGACGCAGCCGTACGGTGACCCTCGTGGCGTCGGACACCTCCGTCATGTCGTCCGCCCGGTCAGGTCGACGGCGGCCCTGTGAGCGGGAGCGAGCCGGCACACCGGGCAGTCCGGCACCTCGGGGAATGGCGTCACGGTGAGCGCCATCCCGTCCAGCAGGTCGATGACGTGCCGGCGACCGGCAGCCACCGGCTCCTGGAACCGCGTCGCGTAACGCAGCACCTCCAGCGCCATCAGCGAACCCGTGTACAGCGACACCGGACCTATGAGCGCGTTGGTGATCCGCAGGTCACCGCGCACCGCCGCTTCCGCGGCCGCCACGGTGGAAGCCTCGTCCGGCCGTTCGAAGCGTTCGCAGGCAAGGCAACTGCTGACACCCGGATCGACGGAGTAGTACGTCATCTGCGTCCGGCTGGCACCGCCTCCGACGAACGGCACGCCGGTACGGACGGCGACCTCGTTGATCCACGACCCGACATCGGGATGGCCGTCGAGACCACCGGAGATCACGTCGACGCCATCCGTGAGGTCGGCGAGGTCCTCGGGGCCGGCCACCCAGCGGTCCACCGCGTGCACCTTGATGTCGGGGTCGTACGCCCGCACCCAGGCGGCAGCCCGTGCCACCTTGGACCGGCCTACGTCCTCGTGCCGGTACAGGAACTGCCGGGCGAAGTTGCGCGGCTCCACCCGGTCGCTGTCCAGCAGCGTCAACTCGCCGACACCCAGACCCGCGAGGCACTGAACCACACCGGAGCCACCGCCGCCGACGCCCAGCACGAGTACGTGCGCGTTCCGTACCCGGTCCAGCAACTCGGCACGCGTCAGCTCCGGCCCGGAGAACGTGCCGAAGAACAGCAGGTTGGAGAAGTGTCGCTCGTCCACCACTGGATCACCGGTGGTCAGACCGTCGGCACGGTCGATGAGCCCGAGTCCGGCCAGCCCTTCGATGGCCTGGCTCGCCTCCTCGGTGCTCACGTCGATGCCGTCGCCGGCCAGCGAGGCATGCAGCTCGGCCACCGTCCGCGGGCAGGCACGGAGACTGGCCAACAGGGCCGCGATCCGGCCGTCCGGGTCCTCGATCACGATCGACTCACGAGGGTCGAAGACGACGACGAGCTCGTCACCGACCGACCGCCAAGCGCATTCCTTCAGCGCGAAACGCATTCTGTCTCCGGCCCATTTCCGTCGCCGGGCCGAGCGTCCCTGCCCGGCCGTCACTCACGCATGTTAGACACGGCAGGACGAATTAAACCAGCCCTGGACTGGGCCAGCGCGTTACGTCTGACCAGCGAGGACCGTTCGGTCGAATCACTTACCAGTTTACTTTATATTGTCTGAACCACGCTCAGTCCTGGTTGGCGGACTCGAATATAGCGTCTATTTCTCCGCTCACTGTGGCATCGCCTGGTACCGGCAGACGGAACCGACCGTCAGCCGAAGTGGCCGACGCAGAACTCGTTGCCGTCCGGGTCGGCCAGTGCGGTCCACGAGTCGTCCGGGTGCCGCCACAGCACGCGCGCGCCGAGTGCGGTCATCCGCTCCACGGCGGCCCGCTCATCCGGCACCTCGACGTCGATGTGCGACCGGTTCTTGCCGCCCGGCTTGGGTTCGGGCACCCGTTGCAGGAACAGGACCGGGTCGAGGCCGTCCGGGTCGCGCAGGGACGCGTAGTCCTCGGTCCGGTGGTCCAGCAGGTAGCCCAGCGCGGCGCACCAGAAGTCGATCAGGACGTCGAGCCGGTTGGTGTCCAGCACGATCTGCTGGATGCGGAAGCGAGCCATGCCGGCAGCGTATTCGGCCATGATCGCAGCCAGGAAACCATCGCAGAATAATTGTTATTTCCACCGGTTGCGGAACCACCGCCAGCAGCACTGAATCGGTTGCAAAAGATCCTTCCGGACCGGAAACGGCGCTGGTAGCTGCCTTGACAGGCCATTTTGGCGGCTACCATGCTTTCCGACTGAGAGCGCTCTCTCGTCAACGCCGGTCTGGAAGCAGGAGAAACCATGAAGGCTCCCTCCTCCGACGCGCTGCCGCGCCGGAGACTGTCCCGCACGTTACCGGTGGTGATGGCCGCACTGGTCATCCTGTGTGTCGCCGTGTACACCGCGATCGTCACCGGTCCGCAGGCGCACGCGGCGCCCGTGTTGCTGTCCCAGGGGAAGCCGACCACCGCGTCCTCGACGGAGAACGCGACGTTCCCGGCGACCAACGCCACCGACGGCAACACCGCGACCCGCTGGTCCAGTGCCTTCAGCGATCCGCAGTGGCTGCAGGTGGACCTCGGGTCGACGTCGAGCGTCAGCCAGGTGACGCTGAACTGGGAGGCGGCCTTCGCCAGCGCGTTCCAGATCCAGACGTCCAACGACGCCGTCACCTGGACCACCATCTTCTCCACCACGACCGGCGCCGGCGGCATCCAGAACCTCACCGTCAACGGCACCGGCCGCTTCGTCCGGATGAACGGCACC
>DASXCQ010000047.1:0-115188 GCA_036491115.1 Pseudonocardiaceae bacterium | reverse complement strand
AATGGCCGGTCGACGGGGAACCGCCCAATCCCGGCGCGTGGATCGTCACCACCGCCCGAAACCGCGCGATCGACCGCCTGCGCCGGGAGTCGATCCGCCACGAACGCCACACCGAGGCCCACCACCTCTACGACACCCGGGCCACCGAGCCCGAGCTGATCGAGGAGGAACCAGTGCCCGACGACCGACTACGGCTGATCTTCACGTGCTGCCACCCCGCGCTCCACCAGTCCGCCCAGGTGGCCCTGACCCTGCGGCTGCTCGGTGGGCTGGAGACCCCGGAGATCGCCCGCGCCTTCCTGGTGTCCGAAGCGACCGTGGCCCAGCGGATCGTGCGCGCGAAGCGCAAGATCAAGGACACCCACATCCCGTACCGCGTGCCGTCCGAGGCAGAGCTACCGGATCGGCTCGGGTCCGTCCTGTCGGTCGTCTACCTCGTGTTCAACGAGGGCTACACCGCGACCAGCGGTGAACTGATCCGCGCCGACCTGTGCGCCGAGTCGATCCGCCTGGCCCGGCTGCTCGTCCGGCTGATGCCCGACGAGCCGGAGGTCTATGGCCTGCTGGCCCTGCTGGTGCTGCTGCACGCCCGCCGGGCCGCCCGGGTCGCCGAGGACGGATCGCTGGTCCGCCTGGCCGACCAGGACCGGGACCTGTGGGATCAGCAGCTCATTCGGGAGGGCCAGACCATCGTGGCCGCCTGCGTCCGCCGCAACACGCCCGGCCCGTACCAACTCCAGGCGGCCGTCAACGCCGTCCACTCGGCGGCACCGAAGGCCGGGGACACCGACTGGCCGGCCATCCTCACCCTCTACGACCAGCTCTACACGCTACAGCCCAACCCGGTCATCGCCCTGAACCGTGCTGTGGCCCTGGCCGAGGTCGACGGCCCGGCGGCGGGTCTCGCCGCGATCGAGGACCTGGATCTCGGCGCCTACCACCTGTTCCACGCCACCCGGGCCGACCTGCTCCGCAGGCTCGCCCGCACCGACGAGGCCATCGACGCCTACGCCCAGGCCAGAGCACTGACCACGAACCCCACCGAACAGGCATTCCTGGACGCCCGGCGGGCCGCACTGACCGAGGATTGACTCAGGCGCGGCGGGCTCGGTCCCCGGCGCTGCCGTGCGGCATGCCTCGGCCGGTCTCGGCGTACTGCCGCAGGCTCTCGGTGAAGTGGTGCCAGCCGTTGGTGCACTGGTCGATGCAGTCCAGCTCGGCCGTCAGACCGTGGTGGCGGAAGCGGACCCCGGTCGGGCCGCCGTCGACCGGTGTGATGGTGAATGTCGGGTGCGTGCCGACCCAGTCGGGCAGGAAGTCGCAGGCCGTCACGGTCCATCGCACCGACGTCGGCCGAGTCGCCCGGTCCACCCGCATCACGCACGGATCGGGGTGGCTGAAGAGGAACGCGAGTTCGCCGCCGGTGCCGCCGGATCCTGTGACGCGGGTCCACCAGGCGGCCAGGCCGGAGACGGTGGTGAGCGCGTCGAACACCGTTTCAGGAGATGCGTTGACGTGGAAGGTCTTCTGATAGTCCGTTGTGGACTCGATGTCAGTCATGCCGCACATTCCTCTCCGACTGGATCGCCTCGGCGATCGCCTTGATCCGCCGCAGTCGCGCGTCCCATGCCGCGCCGACGGAGGCCAGTTGCTCGACGGCCCTGGCGAACTGTGCCTCGTTGACGACGTACCGCACCTCGCGGCCGTCCTTGTGGGGCACCACCAGTTCGGCGCGTTCCAGCACGCCCAGGTGCCTGGCGACCGCCTGACGCGTCACCGGCAGGCGGCCGCTCAGGCTCGTCGCCGTGCCGATGCCGTCGACCAGCAGCAGGTCCACCAGCCGGCGCCGGGTGGGGTCGCCGAGTGCCGCCCACAGTTCGTCGTCGATCGTCGCGGTCACCGCCGCACCAGTCCGGCCGCGTACACCGCGAGGCTGGCCAGGTGCTCCTCCCAGCCGGCACCGTGGTCGCGGTGGTACGCCGCGAGCCGCGCCGCCTCCCAACCGATCTCCCGGAATCCGGCCTCGGTCAGGCGCAGCAGTGTCCCGCCGTCGGTCGGCACCAGGTCGAACGTCACGAGGAACGAGTTCTCCGGCGTCGCCCGTTCACCCGCCGGGTGAGCCCAGCGGAACACGAACCGGCGGGGAGCGTCCGCCTCGACGACGTCGACCGGCACCACGACCGGCCCGCTTCCGTCCCGCCGCTGCCGGGTCAGCTGTCCGGGGACCGACGCGTCGAAGCCCCACCACTGAGCGATGTGCTGGGGCTGGGTGATCACCTCGTAGACCACGTCGGGTGTGGCGTCGATGTGGATCTCGCGCTCGACGGTGCCGAACTCCATGAACCACTCCTCTAATGTGCAACTACTTGTTGCACATTAGGCCGAACGGCCGCGAAGTGCAACCATGTGTTGCGGATGGCTCGGGATGGCATGATCGCCGGTATGCCGATTGTCGAGGTCGTCACGGAACGGCTGGCGCTGAGCGTTCCGGCGTCGGCCGACGTGCCTGAGCTGCACGAGCTCTACACCAATCCCCGGGTGTGGCGGGACGACCCGGTCAGCCGGCACTTCAGCGGCGACCAGACCGAACGCATGGTGGAGCGCTGGCAGGCCGGCTGGGAGCGGGTCGGCTTCGGCTTCTGGGTCGCGCGCAGCACCCTGCCGAACAGCACGGGTCAACTGGTGGGCATCGGCGGTTGCTCGCTGCGCTACGGCATGGCCTGGAACCTGGGCTACCGGTTGTTCCCGCAGTTCTGGCGGCAGGGCTATGCCCAGGAGATCATCGCCGAGGCCCTCGACACCGCGAACCACCTGCACCCCGAACTGCCGATGACCGCGTACGTGGTGGAAGGCAACGTCCGCTCGCAGCGCGCCGCGGAACGCGCCGGCCTGCACCAGATCTGGCGTGGCCCCGACGCCGGCAACCCTGATCCGGACGCGGTGCGCCTGCTCTTCGCCGACCGCACCCTGCCGGCCAAGGTCGTCGAACGCCTCACCGCGGAATAGGGCATCTGGGCGGCGCTTCGGCCCGCGGCGGGTACTGCGCGGCGAGTACGGCAGAAGTCCGGAATCCCCGATCGCCCCCGCCGGCGGAGTGCCGGACCGACCCCGCTCAGCCGACCGTCGGCGGGCGGTCCACGAGTTGGGCCATGTACAGCGGTTCGCCCAGCTTGGTGATCAGTTCGAGCTGCGTCTCGAGGTAGTCGATGTGCTGCTCCTCGTCGCCGAGGATCTTCTCGAACAGGTTCGCCGTGGTGATGTCGCCCTTGTCCCGGCACAACGCCACGCCGGGGCGCAGCCGGTCCACGACCTCGAGCTCGATGGCGAGGTCGGCCTCGAACTGCTCCCTGATCGTCTGGCCGACGCGCAGCGAGAACAGTCGCTGGTAGTTGGGCAGCCCCTCCAGGAACAGGATGCGGTCGGTGATCAGCTCGGCGTGCTGCATCTCCTCGAACGCCTCGGCGCGGGTGTGCTCGGCCAGCTTCGTCATACCCCAGTTGGCCTGCATCTTCGAATGCAGGAAATACTGGTTGATCGCGGTGAGTTCGCTGGTCAACTGCTCGTTGAGCAGCGAGATCACATCGCCGTCGCCACGCACGGGACACCTCCGATGACTGGGTCACAGCACCGTACCGTCACGGTTGGGGGCCCTGCCACCGGAGTTGATCAGGCAGCGCGTCGTCGAACCGGTTGTTCGTCGAGCATGATGTCCAGCCCGTCCAGACAGCCGCCGCACTCGACGCCTGCCTCGCAGCGCTCGCCGATCTCCTCGACCGTGTCCGCTCCGGCGTCGATGCACGCACGCACCTGGGTATCGGTCACAGCCGCGCAAATGCACACGTACATGACGAACACCTCCGGCCGTCGTGGCTATTAGGTTAGCCTATACTAAGGCTTCGGCCGGGCTTCGCCAAGCGGTGTAGTACAGGTCACTCCCGGTGGCCCGTCGACCTGCCGGTCTGTCCTGTCGCCAGTAGCGTCGACCGGATGAACAGCCGGCGCACCGAGATCGAACTGCCGGCCCGCGCGGTCCTGTTCCGGGCCGCGGCGGTGGGACTGGTCGTCTTCGTGACGCTGTGGGTACTGGTGGGCATCCGGTGGGCGCCCCTGGTGAGCATCGACGACCGGGCCGTCGCCGGTGCGCACGGGCTCGCCGTGGACCATGCGTGGCTCGCGACCGTCAGCCGGGTCGTGACCGACCTGGGCAGTCCGGTGGCCGCCGACATCGTCACCGCTGTCGCGGCTGTCGTGGCGCTGGTGTGGCGGCACGTCGTTGTCGCCGTCGTGATCGTCGGCGCCCGACTCGGTGAGCTGGGCACGGTCGCCGTCGTGAAGCTGGTGGCCGACCGGGCCAGGCCGTCGTTCGCCCAACCGCTCGCCACCGCGAGCGGGAACTCGTTCCCGTCCGGACACAGCGCCGGATCGGCTGCCCTGTACGGAGTTCTCCTGTTGCTGGTGATATCGGCGCTGGCGCGAGGACCGCGGGTGGCCGTCGTGGTGGCCGGCATCGTGTTCGTGGTGGCAGTGGGCGCCTCGCGGATCTTTCTCGGCGTGCACCATCCCACTGACGTGGTGGCCGGACTGGCGATCGGCGGCGCGTGGGCCGCGGCCGCCGTCGGCGCGTCTGCCTGGCTGCCGCGCGCCGGAGTCGGGCGCACTCCGACGGGGTAGTTCAATGCCGGACGACCACTCCGACGGCGGGAGCCACGGGCGATGGACACTGCGACACGGCACGCGGACAGCAGCTGGCCGGTGCGGTGGCTGGGCCGGTTCGGTGACGTCTGCTATGGCATCGTCCATCTCCTCGGCGCATGGCTCGTCGTGCGGACCACGTTCGGCGCCCCGGTGACCGGAGCGCTGTTATGGGTCCTCACGATCGGACTGATCATCTTCGGCGCGTGGCAGATTCTGTTGTCCACGAACGGTTTCCGTTGGATCGTGGCTGGTGGCGAGCGGACCACCCGGCGTGCCGCCGCCGGCAACGGGACCAGGCGACTGCTCCGCTTACCGGGTGGGCGGCTGGTGGTGCTGGTCGTCGGGCTCGGTGTGCTCGTGGCGTGCGTGCTGTCCGTGCGCAGCGGCCTGGGCAAGCGGTTCCTCCGCGACCTGGACACCGGTGCCATGCCGACGCGCGCCCGTCGCAGGACAGAAGTGTTGGGAACACTCGGGTTTCTGGCCAAGGCCGTTGCCCACGCGGTGATCGGCGTCCTGGTGTGTACGGCGGCGGTCCTGGTCGATCCGCGCACCGGCGGTCTGGGCAGGGCGTTGCGGGCACTGGCCGCCCAGCCGTTGGGCGCCGGGTTGCTCATCGTCGTCGCCATCGGCTTCGTCGCGTTCGGCGTGTACTGCTTCGCCGACGCACGCTACCGCCGCGGCTGACGACGAACCCGCGCCGAGCCATGGCTCGACGCGGGTTCCGGTCAGTGGTTACTTGTCGCCGGTGACGTGCTTGACGGCGTCCTTGACCTTGTCGCCGGCCTGCTTCAGCGCCCCGGACGCCTGGTCGGCCTTGCCTTCGGCTTCCCACTGCTCGTTGTCGGTGGCCTTGCCGACGCCTTCCTTGGCCCGGCCCTTCATTTCCTCGGCCTTGTGGGCAGCCTTGTCGTCCATGTCGGCCATGTCGACTCCTTTCGGATCGGTGTACGGGTCGTTCAGCCCGGAAACGTGTCCGGATCCGGGCCGGTTCGGGTGTCGCTGTCCAGGGTCGCGATCGCGGCCATTTCCTCATCGGACAGTGCGAAGTCGAAGATGTCGATGTTCTCGGCGATCCGCGACGGCGTGGCCGACTTGGGAAACACGATGTTGCCCAACTGGGTCTGCCAGCGCAGCACCACCTGTGCGGGGGACCGGCCGTGCCGCTGGGCGACGTCGGTGACGACGGTCTCGTCCAACACCCTGCCCTGGGCGATCGGGCTCCACGCCTCGGTGGCGATGCCGTGCCGGGCGTGGTAGTCGCGCAACGGTGCCTGCTGGAGCGCGGGGTGCAGCTCGATCTGGTTGACGACCGGCACCGTGTCCGAGTTCTCCGCCAACCGGTCGAGGTGCTCGGGCTGGAAGTTCGACACGCCGATCGCGCGCGCCTTGCCGTCCTTGGCGAGTTCCTCGAACGCCTGCCAGGTTTCCACGTAGTGATCCTGTCGCGGCCACGGCCAGTGGATCAGGTACAGGTCCACGTAGTCGGTGCCCAACCGGTCCAGACTCTCGTCCAGCGCGGCGATCGCGCTGTCGTGGCCGTGCCGCTCGTTGGCCAGCTTCGTGGTGACGAAGACGTCCTCGCGGGGCACACCGGACCGTGCGATGCCCTCACCGACCTCCCGCTCGTTGCCGTACATCTGCGCGGTGTCGATGTGGCGATATCCGGCCTCCAGCGCTGTCCACACGACAGCGGCCGTGTCGTCGGCCGGGACC
Source organism: Pseudonocardiaceae bacterium (assembly GCA_036491115.1). Lineage (GTDB taxonomy): Bacteria > Actinomycetota > Actinomycetes > Mycobacteriales > Pseudonocardiaceae > DATEPR01. The sequence continues at coordinate 108,780 of DASXCQ010000047.1, read as the reverse complement.
TGGAACACACCCAACCCGAACTGGGGGATCGTGGTGCCGGTGTGCAAGGTGATGTTCGGTGTCGAAGCCATATGTCTGTGCCTACCCAGAGATGTCGTCGACGAACCATGTCCCGCGGTCCACTCGGGAGCCGCTGGGTGAGGCATGCCCAGCCACGGCTCCGGGCAAACCGGGACCATCCGGACGGGACGTCAGGCCGGATCTGCCGAGCCGGGCAACGATCGTGGCAGCCCGAAGGCCGGCAGCATGCTGTTCTCGAACCGGATCATGGCGCTGATCCGGTCACCCGCAAGAGTGAGGACGTACACACCGGTGCCGTGGCGCACACCGGTCGGCGCGATCAGGTAGGCGCCGAACGCCGGCTGGCCGTTGGCCCGCGTCGGCACGAGCTCGAACCGCCTGCCCGCGCCGAAAATACCGGCACTGAAGCCGGCCACCAGGTCCCGACCCTGGTACTCCAGCGGCAGCGGCGGCATGGATATGAAGACGTCGTCGGTCAGCAGCGCCACCAGCGCGTCGATGTCGGCGGTCTCCCAGGCGCGGACGAAGTTCGCCACGATCAAGTGCTCGGCGGGCGAGTCGGCGGCCGGCGGCGGCTCGGTGGGTACCGACCGGCGACGGGCCAGGCCGGCGCGGGCCCGCTTGAGAGCGCTCTTGACCGATTCAACCGTCGTGTCCAGCATGTCGGCCACCTCGCTCGCGTGGAAGCCGAGCACGTCACGCAGGATCAGGACGGCGAGCTGGCGGGGCGGCAGGGTCTGCAACGCGGTCACGAACGCCAGCGAGATGGACTCGTTCTGCTCGTAGCGGGCCTCCGGGCCGAGTGGCACGGTGAGCGCGCCGTCGAGCAGGGCGTCGGGATAGGGCTCCAGCCACACGACCTCGCCCAGCCGGGTCGGTTCCGGCGGTTCGACGCCGGGGATGTCCCACGCCTTGGCCGGACGCCTGCTGGCCGAGCGGAGCGTGCTCAGGCAGCGGTTGGTGGCGATCCGGTACAGCCAGGTGCGCAGCGAGGCACGGCCGTCGTACCCGGCGAGACCCCGCCAGGCATCCAGCAGGGTCTCCTGGAGCGCGTCCTCGGCGTCCTGGAACGAGCCGAGCATCCGGTAGCAGTGCACCTGCAGCTCACGGCGGTGCGGCTCGGTCAGTGCCCGGAACGCCTCATCGTCACCGGCCCGCACCCTGCTGATCAGATCCACGCCCGCCTCCTCGCTCGCTGTCGCCCTCATCGTGTACGGACGCCGCCGCGGCGGCGAACGGGGCGGTCCGCCGGCGACTCCTTTCCCGCCGGCTCGGCGTCCAGATCGGTGGCACGTCCACCGACGAAGGAGAGCCGAGATGGGCAGGATCGTCATCAGTGAGAACACGACGCTCGACGGGGTCATCCAGGACCCGGTCGGCGACGACGGTGGTTTCCGGTTCGCCGGCTGGTTCGACCAGTTGGCCGGCAAGGACCGCGAGGCATGGGCCAAGGCCGAGTTCGAGGAGGCGCTGGGCACAGACGCGCTGCTGCTGGGCAGGCGGACCTACGACTGGTTCGTCGCGCAGGGCTGGGCATCCCGGACCGGCGAGTGGGCGGACAGGTTGCGCAGCCTACCCAAGTACGTCGTTTCATCGTCCATTCCAGACGATCCTGAATGGACCAATTCGACGATCCTGGGTGGAAGTGTCGCGGACGCGGTGACGACGCTGAAGCACACGGTGGGCGGGGACGTCGTCGTCTACGGCAGCGGCAGGCTCGCGCACGCGCTGATCGAGCAGGACCTCGTCGACGAACTGCGGCTGATGGTCTGCCCGTTCGTGCTCGGGACGGGTGAGCGGCTGTTCGGCGGGATCCGGAACCGGAAATCGGTGCGCCTGGTCGACACCCGCGCGGTCGGCGACAGCCTGGTCCAGCTCACCTACCAGCCGGTCAAGGCGTCGAGAGCCGGCTGAGCAATCGGCGGCCGCCGGGGTGGTGAGCAGCGGATACAGCCCGCTGTGCCGAGGGAGTCCGCAGCGACGGCGAGACCTGCGGGTGGGCGCGGTGGCAGGAGGCCATCGCGCCCGGTCCGCCGGCCGGAAGCGGGTCAGCGCCAGGGGCGGAGGGCGACGTCGGTGGCACGCTGGAGTCGCTGCCGGACGTGTTCCGGGTCGGCGTCGTCGTCGTCGGAGTCCAGCAGGGCCAGCAGCGCGCCGTTGATCGCGCCGACGAATGCGCCGACCAGTGCCGCCGCGGTCAGCTCGTCCAACTCGTCCGGGTACGCCTGGCCCAGGTGCGTGGCGATGGCGCGCTGGGCGTCCAACTGGACCTGCAGTGCGCGACCGCGGACCGCGGGAACGGTGCGGATCAGCCGCAGGCGCAGCCGGGCGAGCCGGTCGATCATGTCGTCCGGCTGCCCCGCCGGCGCGGCCACGTCGCGCAACGCCCGCAGCAGCACGTCCACCGGCCGGTCGTCCGGCGCCCGGTTGGCGATGGCGTCGACCGCCGCGTCCACCCGGCGGGCGGAGTCCGGGAACAGTAGTTCTTCCTTGCTGCCGAAGTAGCCGAAGAACGTCCGGGTGCCGATGTCGGCTGCCTCGGCGATGTCGGCGACGGTGGTGCCGTCGTAACCCTTGCGCTCGAACAACTCGACGGCGGCGTCGAGCAGCGCCTGGCGGGTGCGGTTCCGCTTGCGTTCGCGCAGGGTGGGCGACGGCATGTGCTCAGCGTAGCGCATCTGATGCTAACTTGCACTCGTTGCAAGTTCGCATCGAGTGCGAGTACGTTGACGGCATGAGACAACCGACTGTGTTGATCTGCGGGGCGGGTATCGCCGGCCCGACCCTGGCGTACTGGCTGGCCCGAGGCGGGTTCCGGCCGACGGTGGTCGAGCGCGCCGGGCGGCCGCGCTCCAGCGGCAACCCGGTGGACGTGCGCGGCCCGGCCGTCGAGGTGGCCAGGCGGATGGGCATCCTGCCCCGGCTGCACGAGGCGGGCACGCTGCCGAGCGGGCTGACCTTCGTGACCGGATCCGGGCGCCGGATCGGCCCGTTGCGGTTCGGCAGGCCCACCGGCGACGGCGTCGAGGTGCCGCGCGCCGACCTCGCGGCGATCCTGACCGACGCCGCGCGGGACGACGCCGAGCTCCTGTTCGGCGACTCGATCACCACGCTGCACCAGGACGCCAGCGGCATCGACGTGGTCTTCGAGCACGCCGCGCCACGCCGGTTCGACCTGGTCGTCGGCGCCGACGGGCTGCACTCGACGGTCCGGTCCCTGGTGTTCGGACCGGAGGCCGCCTTCGTCCGCCATCTCGGCCTGAGTGTCGCCACGCTCCAACTCGGTCGCCCGGCCGCCGATCCCACCACGGTCACCATGTACCACCGGCCGGGCCGCTCACTGACGATCCATCCGGCCCGCGGGGACGCGGTGGCCGCCTTCATCTTCCGGAGCCAGGAGGCAGGCGCCCGGACCGTCGTCGACGTCTACGCCGACGACGACTGGGCAGTGCCCGAACTGCCCGATCCGCGCGGCCAGGTGCTCGCCGCCGACGACCTGTACTTCGACTCCGTCAGCCGGATCCGCCTGCCCGGCTGGTCCCGGGGCCGGGTGGTGCTGCTCGGCGACGCCGCCTGCTGCCTGACCCTGTTCGGCGACGGGTCCAGCCTCGCCATGACCGGCGCCGCAACCCTCGCCGAGACCCTGACCGCCACCCCGGACGATCCGGCCGCCGCCTTCCGCCGCTACGAGTCCCGCCACCGCAGGCTGGCCGAGTCCCGTCAGCGCGGCCACCAGCTGGCCGCCGCGTCGCTCGTCCCGGCCACCCGAACCGGCCTCGCGGTCCGCGACCTGACCGCCCGACTGTTGCCGCGTACCGGCCGGCAGGCGCCTCTTGCCGAAGCCGCCGGAAAGTCTTGACACCGCGAGACATTTCCGGCAACTACAGGATCGCGCACTCTCGTGTCGGTCATTGTTCACGCCTGGAGAGTTTCGCGCTCACCTGCCGTCCGCCCGCGATGTGCCTGCGCACCGATGCTGCCGGTGTGGTTCGGTTCCAGTGCTTCCGCGACGGTCGGGAACAGGTGCGGTGGCGACTACTGGGCAGCAACAACAGGGTGTTGGGCATCGCCCTGCGGACGGCCCCCGACCACCTGTCCGCGCTGGCCGAGGTCGATACCGTCCGCAAGTACGCGAAAGAGACGGACTTCCAACTGATCCGGGTCGGCTCCGGATCGTGGAGCTGGCGGCTGACGTTCCCCGCCAGCACGTCCGCTTCCGGCTCGGTGCCCGTCGCCACGTCGCCCCGCACGTTCCCCCGCCAGGTCGACGCGCGACTGGCCGCCGAGCGGTTCCGGCTTCGCGTCGAGGAGGCCGACGTGGACCGGGTGCTCGTCGTGTTCCACGCCGGCCGTCGCGGCAGGGCGGTGCGCCTGTCCGGCAAGCAGCCGACGACGACTGAAGCGCCGGCCACGCCCACCTGACCACCCCTGGGGGACACCGCCCGACGCACGTGCTGGGCAGCGTCGCCGATCGCGGATCGTGCCATCGAGGTCCGACAGAAGCAGAGGTGTCCGCTCGCGGCCGTCCCGTTCGTCGAGGGGGAGCACGCAACCGAGAGGAGTGACTTCCCATGCACATGCCGGGCGGTGTCGCCGCGTCGGCCGGGCGACGGGAAGTGTCCAGCCTTGCCGCTGAGGCCGGCCGGCGACGTCCTGGGCCGTCAGGGGAGGTGCCGGACTGCGTGTCGGCCGATGTCGGCGCGCAGCCGGGTGCCGTCCTGGCCGGGTGGGGCGCCGAACAGGCGGCGGTACTCGCGGTTGAACTGCGTGGGGCTGTCGTAGCCGACGATGTGGCCGACCCCGGCGACGTCACCGGCGCGGGCGAGCAGCAGCGAGCGGGCCTCCTGCAACCGGATGCGCTTCTGGAACTGCAAGGGGCTCATGCCCGTGATGCCGCGGAAGTGCCGGTGGAACACGGACGTGCTCATGCCGGCCAGCCGGGCCAGGCCGGCGATGCGCATCGGTTCGGCGTAGTGGTCGCGGATCCACCGGATCGCCCGGCTGACGTGGGCCAGGTCGCTGTCGGCCACGCCGATCTGCCGGATCATGGCGCCGTGCGGACCGGTGAGCAGCCGCCAGAGGATCTCCCGCTCGATCAGCGGGGCGAGCACGGGCACGTCCTCGGGATGGTCGAGCAGCCGCAACAGCCGCGCCACGGGGTCGAGCAGCTCGGGGTCGGCCACGCCGGTCGCGATCGCGCCGCCGGCGACGCGCGGCCCGGCGGGCGCCTCGAACAGCAGCGGGGCGACGGCGGCCGGGCGCAGTGTCAGGCCCATCGCGAGTGACGGAGCCTCCGGGCCGGTCTCGATGAAATCGCCGGTGACCGGCAGGTCGGCGGTGACCACGAGGAACTGCCCCGCCCGGTACTCGAACACCTGGTCGCCGAGCAGCAGGCGTTTGCCGCCCTGGGCCATGACGACCAGCAGCGGCTCGGTCAGCGAATGGTCCGCCGACGCCGCGTCCACCTTCGACAGCAGCAGCCCGTCGACGGGCGTCCGCAGGTCCGGTCGGGCGTGGACCGCGATGCGGTCGCGGATCTCGTCCAGCAGGTCAGCGGTGGTGCGCACCCCTCACGGAACCATCCAGCGGCCTCACGAAGCAACCTGATTCGTGTGCAGGCGAGAGGATCGGGCAAGAGTCCGAGCCGATCTGCCTACCGCATGACACCCCGCCAGCGTTTCGATGGTGGAACACAGTCGTCCGACGCAGGGGAGCTCTCATGCCGCTCGATCACTACGTCACCCTCGGCCGGTCAGGGCTGCGGGTCAGCCCGTTCGCCCTCGGCGCGATGACCTTCGGCGAGGACCCAGGAGGCGCCGGAACCAGCGTCGAGGAGTCGGAGAAGATCCTCGCGACCTACCTGGATCTTGGCGGAAACTTCATCGACACAGCGAACTTCTACACCAACGGCCACTCGGAGCGGATCCTCGGCGACTACTTCGCCGCGCATCCGGGCAGGCGCGAGCACGTGGTGCTGGCGTCGAAGTTCTTCACCAACCTGTTCCCCGGTGACCCCAACGGCGGCGGAGCGGGACGCACGTCGATCATGGCGCAACTGGACGAGACGCTGCGTCGCCTGCGCACCGACCACCTCGACCTGTACTGGTTGCACAATTGGGACCGCAGCACCCCGATCGAGGAAACGCTGCGCACCCTCGACGACCTGGTTCGGGCCGGCAAGATCCGCTACCTCGGCTTCTCCAACACCCCGGCCTGGGTCACCGCCCAGGCGCAGACCATGGCCCAGCTGCGCGGGTGGACCCCGCTGGTCGCGCTGCAGGTCGAGTACTCGCTGCTCGCCCGCACCGTGGAGGGAGAACTCGCGCCGCTCGCCCGCGACCAGGGCATGGCGCTGGTGCCGTGGAGTCCGCTGAAGAACGGCTTCCTGTCCGGCAAGTACCGGCGTGGCACGCAGGTCACCGACTCCGCCCGCACCGCCTACGTCGGCGGTCCCACCGAGGACGACTACACCGCCATCGACGTGGTCACGTCGGTCGCCGACGAACTCCGGACCAGCGCGGCGGCGGTGTCGCTGGCCTGGCTGCTGGCCCGGGAGGGCACCGTCGTGCCGATCATCGGCGCGCGCCGCCGTGACCACCTGGAGAACAACCTCGCCGGCCTGGACGTCACGCTCACCGAGGCGCACCTCGGGCGACTCGACGAGGTGTCCGCTCCGACGCTGGACTACCCGGCACCGATGCACGGCGCACCGCGCGCGATGCTCCAGTTCGCCGGCACGACGGTCGACGGCGAACCGTCCACGGTGTACCCGCCGCTGGTGCAGAGCGATGTCCGCTACTGAGTGTCCTTCGGTGGAGTGAATCCGGGGCGACGGACCGGCGGTTCCGCGTATTGCCGTGCCGGCACCGCTATGGTCCACACGCCGTCAATCCGTCCACTCCGGACCCAGGAGGACCCAGGGCATGCGTGTGTTCCGAGCCGCCGCCGCGATCGCCACCCTCGTGGCCGTCGTGACCCTGCTCGCCGGCCCCGCGTTCGGTGCGCCGGACGGTTCCGGCTACGGCCGTTGGACCGTCAACGGCGGCAGTGGCACCCTGACCGTGCCGCTGGCGGGTTTCCCGTCGGCCACGGTCAGCACCACCAGTTCGCGGACGCAGGTGAGCGCAGGCTCGTCCGCGTTCCTCGGTTCGTCGACGCCGTTCGGCTCCGCGTACGGCACGTCGCAGGGCAAGCAGTACCTGGTGCTGGGTGCCGCCGGCTCGGCGCCGTCCACCACCACCGTCACGTTCGGCACGCCACCGCCCTCCGGCTGGGGATTCGCGCTCGGCGACGTCGACGCCGACACGGTGCGGGTCGCGGCCACCGGTGCCGACGGGCGGCCGGTGTCCACGTCGGACCTCGGCTGGCGGAGCGCGTTCAACTACTGCCAGAACACGCCCGAGCCCACCGGCTGCACGGGTTCCGGCCCGTTCACCGACGAACCCACCTGGGACCCGGCGACGGCCACGCTGGTCGGTAACGTCGACAACACGGCGGGCGCGTCCGGCTGGTTCCGCCCCGCCGTCGCGATCAGGTCGCTCACCCTTACCTTCACCGTGCAGGTCGGCATCCCGAGCTACCAGCTGTGGGTGGCGTCGCTCCCGGTCTCCGTCGCCGGCACGGTCGCGACGAACTGTGGCCACGCCGCGCCTCGGACGACCGTGCGACTGCTGGACTCCGACGGCTCGCCGGTGCGGGACACCACGACCGCGGCCGACGGGACCTACTCGTTCGACGGCCTCGCGTCGGGCACCTACGTGGTCGCCGCGGACTCGACGGACGGCTACTCGGCCACCCGCCGCACGGTGCGGGCGACAACGGAGGTGTCCGGCGTGCGGCTCGTGCTCACCTGCCCGGCCCCGCCGCCCACCGCCGAACCGCCCGCGCCGGTCACCGTGGATGTCCAGCCGGTCACGCCGGTCACGATCACGTTGCCCGGCGGCCTGGTCGCGACCCACGTCGACCAGCCCGACCACGGCACGGCGACCGTCAACCCGAGCGGCACCATCACCTACGTCCCGAACGCCGGATTCGCCGGCACCGACCACATCCACTACACCGCGAAGACCCCGTCCGGTGCGGTCGTCACCGGCGTGATCGCCGTCCGGATCATCCTGCCGGCGACGGGCGTGCCGGTGCTCCCGGTGGTGGCACTGGGTGCCGGCCTGTTGATCGCGGGCGTGGCCACGTTGCTCCTGGTCGGCAGGCGCCGTGAGTCGGATCACCCGATGCTGCCGTAGCAGGGGCGCGGAGTACGGGCTATGGCAGCATCGGCGCCCAGACGCGACGAGGAGAGCCGAACATGCGCGGAGCAGTCCTGTACGCCCCCGGCGACGTCCGCTTCGAGGAGCGCGCCGACCCCACGATCCAGGCACCGACCGACGCGGTGATCCGGATGTCCGCGACCTGCGTGTGCGGGTCGGACCTGTGGAGCTACCGCGGCATCAACGACGTCACCCGCCCCACGCCGATGGGCCACGAGTACGTCGGCGTCGTCGAGGACGTCGGCGGCGACGTCACGACGATCAAGCCCGGCCAGTTCGTCGTCGGGTCGTTCACCGCGTCCGACAACACCTGCGAGATCTGCCGGTCCGGTTTCCAGACGTCCTGCGTGCACCGTGAGTACGTCGGTGCGGGCGGCGCCCAGGCCGAATACCTTCGGGTGCCGCTCGCGGACGGCACCCTGGTCGCCACGCCGGACGTCCCGGCCGCCGACGTCGTGCCCAGCCTGCTCGCCGCGTCCGACGTGCTGGGCACCGGCTGGTTCGCCGCCGTCGCCGCGGGTGTGCGGCCGGGCGCGACCGTGGCCGTGGTGGGCGACGGCGCCGTGGGCCTGCTCGGCGTGCTCGCGGCCAGGGAGTTCGGTGCGGAGCGGATCATCGCGATGAGCCGCCACGAGCCGCGGCAGAAGTTGGCCACCGAGTTCGGCGCCACCGACATCGTTGCCGAGCGCGGTGACGGCGGCGTGGCCGCGGTCAAGGACCTCACCGACGGACTCGGCGCACACGCGGTGATCGAGGCCGTGGGCACCCAGGAGTCGATGATGCAGGCGATCCACTCGACCCGTGCCGGTGGCGCGGTCGGGTTCGTCGGCGTCTCCCATGGCGTCTCGCTGCCCGGCGATGTGCTGTTCCGCTCGCACGTCAGCCTGCTCGGTGGGCCCGCGCCGGTGCGCCGGTACCTGCCCGATCTCATCGACCGGATTCTGACCGGTGCCATCGATCCTGGTCGGGTGTTCGATCTGGATCTGCCGTTGGATCAGGTGGCGGAGGGGTATCGGGCGATGGACGAGCGGCGGGCGATCAAGGCGATCCTGCGTCCGTGATTCATTGGGCGACGACCAGGACCAGGGAACCGTTGTAGGTGGGCTGATCGCGTAGTCGGCCGTGGGCGCGTTCCCAGGTTCCATCTTCGAGGTCTCTGGCCAGGTGTTCCGCGAAACGGTTGTGGGTTGCTTGGTCGACGAAACTCCACGCTGAGCAGGCTTGGCGGGCTGCCGGGGGGGCGGTGCCGCCGAGGCTGCTGATCGTGGGGTAGCGGTGTGCTTCGACGTCGAGTACCTCGGGTGCGTAGTCGTAGAGCCAGAATGTGCGGACCAGGTCTGGGTCGCAGGTCAGGATGGCGACGGGGCCCAAGGTTACTCGGCGTACTTCGGTGAGGCCGGCCGGTAGGTCCTGCCATTGGTGGACGGTGAAGGTGGCCATGGCGGCGTCGAAGGTGTCGTCGGGGAACGGTAGGTGTTCTGCCGTGGCGTCGATTGCCGGGCGGTCTCCTGGTCGTAGGGCGCGCATGGACGCGGATGGTTCTACCGCGGTGATGGTTCGGTCGGTGGGTTCGTAGGCTCCGGCTCCTGCGCCTACGTTGAGTACGGTTTCGGCGTTGCCCAGGGCGGTGGTGATCGCTTGGGCGATGCGGGGGTCCGGGTTGCGGAAGCCGGTGTAGACCTTGCCGATCTCGCCGTAGTCTGCGTCGCCTGCGCTCCCGTCGGTCACTCTGGTGATCATGTGCTCAGCGTAGGTGGGGCTCACATCCCGGTAGTCACTCCACATCGGAGCGTGTCGAACGGGCGAGCAACCGCCCGATACCGGCAGACTGGGGTACCGGGCGGAGAAGGTGACACGTGGGAGTCGGCAGATCGCTGAAGCGGGTGCTCGTCGCGGTCGCGGGCGCCCTGCTGCTGGTCGTGGGCGTGGTGCTGCTGGTCCTGCCGGGTCCCGGGCTGCTGCTGGTACTGGCCGGCCTGCTGATCCTGGCGTCGGAATTTCCCGCCGTGGAGCGCTATGTGGAGCCCGTCCGGACGCGGGCCATGCAGGGCGCGGAACAGAGCGTCGCGACACCGTGGCGGATCGCGGGCTCGGCCACCGTGGGTGTGCTGCTGGTCGCGGCCGGTGTCGTGTGGGGGCTGGTGCCGTGGCTGCCGCTGCACGGGTGGAGCACGGGATCCAGCCTGATGCTGTCCGGCGTCGTCGTGTTCGCGCTGCTGATCTGGAGCTACCGCCGGGTGCGGGCCCGCCGCAGGTGATCGCCGTCTCGCGACGCTGGTGGGCCGGTCGCCCAGTACCGTGACGCCAGTTCACGGACGTCGAGGAGGCAGGGTGACAATCGAGGCGGGAAGCGCCGGCGATCTGGCGGAGCTGTTACGGAGCAGCGCCGACGGGCTGATCGGCAGATGGGTCGAGCTGACCAGCGCGCCGTTGCGCGGTCGCCTCAGCGATGCCGAGCTGACCAGGGAGAGCCGGGATCTGTTCCAGGCACTGCTGATCGGAGTGGAGAGCGGCAGCCGGGACATCCAGGCGCCCGCGTTCGCCGAGGCGCGGTCGCTGCTGGACGAACTGTCCCGGTCCAGGGCACGGCTGGGGTTCACCCCGTCGGAGACCGCGATCAGCGTGTTCGCCCTGAAGCAGGCCATGTTCGAACTGGCCGACCAGGTCGGCGACGCGACCGGTCTCGGCGAGATCATCTCGTTCTCGCTGCTGCTGGACTCGTTGGGCCTGTGGACCTTCGAGTGCTATTCGAGGGCCCGCGAGCAGGTCATCAATGAGCAGTCCGAACAGTTGCTGGAGCTGACCACGCCGGTGGTGCGGCTGTGGGAGGGCGTGCTGGCGGTTCCGCTGGTGGGCACGCTGGACTCCGAGCGCACCCAGGTCGTGATGGAGAAGCTGCTGGAGGCACTGGTCGCCACCGGTGCCGAGCAGGCGATCGTCGACATCACCGGGGTGCTGGCCGTGGACACCCAGGTGGCCCAGCACCTGCTGAAGACGGTCATGGCGGCGCGGCTGATGGGTGCCGAGTGCACCATCTCGGGCATCCGGCCGCAGATCGCCCAGACGATCGTGCAACTGGGCATCGACTTCGGTGACATCACCACGAAGGCCACGCTGGCCGACGCCCTGCTCTACGCGATGCGCCGCTCCGGCGTCGACGTCGTCCGCAAGCGCACCCCACGGGTCGACTGATGGACCGGGTCCCCATCCTCAAGATCGGCGACGTCCTACTCGTCTCGATCCAGGTCGACCTGCAGGACCAGAGCGTGCTGGCGTTGCAGGAGGATCTGGCCGAGCGGATCACCACGACCGGTGTGCACGGCGTGGTCATCGACATCTCCGGTGTGGAGATCGTGGACTCGTTCATCGGCCGGATGTTCGCCACGATCGCTTCCATGTCCCGGCTGTTCGACGCCGACACGGTGGTCGTGGGCATGCGTCCGGCCGTGGCCATCACGCTGGTGGAACTGGGCCTGACTCTGGGCAGGGTCCGCACCGCGCTGGACCTGGAGAAGGGCCTGGCCATCCTGCGCCGCAGCGCCGCCGAGCGGCTCGTCTCGGACGGACTCGACGAGTCCGGCGAGCTCGACGAGGCCGTTCGGACGGACTTGTGAACACCAGCACCACCGACCGGGACGAACTGCCGATCGCCGGCGACGATGACGTGGTGCGGGTGCGGCAACTGGTCCGCACCTTCGCGGTGAAGGCCAAGCTGTCGCTGGTGGACCAGACGAAACTGGTCACGGCCGCCAGTGAGCTGGCCAGGAACACCCTCAACTACGGCGGTGGCGGCACGGCATCGGTTGAGCTGGTCAGCAACGGTAAGCGGCCCGGAATACGAGCTGTTTTCACCGATGAGGGTCCGGGTATCCCGAACATCGACCTCGCTCTCACCGACGGATGGACCAGCGGCACCGGGTTGGGGCTCGGAATGAGTGGAGCGCGGCGGCTCGTGGACGAGTTCGAGGTGGAGACAGCAGTGGGGCGTGGTACGACCGTCAGTATCGTCAAGTGGGCACGGTAGAGCCGGTGCACAGCCCGCTGGACGCGGGCTGTCTGCCCACCACCGTGGACGTCTCCTGGCTGGCCGTCGAGGACACGACGGCGGTGGCGGCCGTGCGCCGGGCCGCGGACGCGCTGGCGCGGCGGCTGGGCTTCGCCGAGCAGCGGGTCGCCGAGGTCGGCATCGTCGCCACCGAACTGGCGTCCAACCTGCGCAAACACGCCGACGAGGGCGTCCTGCTGCTGCGCTCGGCCCGGACCGGGGACGGGCAGCCGCTGGTCGAACTGGTGGCGGTCGACAGCGGGCCCGGCATGGCCGAACCGGCCAGGTCGTGGCAGGACGGCCGCAGCACCGCCGGCAGTCTGGGCATCGGACTGGGCGCCGTGGCCAGGCTGGCCGACTCGCACGACCTGCTGTCCGAACCGGGACGCGGCAGCGTGTTCGTCGCACGGCTGCACGCCAGGGCAGGCGGCGGCCGGCCCGCGATCGACGACTCGATCGCGGGCCTGACCAGGGCGGTCACCGGTGAGACGGTGTGTGGCGACGCCTACGTTGCCCGCCGGCACGCCGGGCGCCTGTCGATCATGGTGTGCGACGGCTCCGGCCACGGCCCGCTCGCGGCGGCCGCGTCGCAGCGCGCGGTGCGGGTGTTCTGCGAGGGCGAGCCGGGCCCGCCGGAGGCGGCCGTGGCGCGGATCCACGCGGCACTGGAGGGCACCCGGGGCGGGGCGGTCGCGGTGGCCGAACACGACCCGGTGACCGGCACCGTCCGGTACGCGGGCGTGGGCAACATCAGCGGTTCCCTGCTGACCGCGAACGGCCGGCAGAGCATGGTGTCGCTGCCCGGGATCGCCGGCTACCAGGCCCGCCCGATCCGGGCCTTCGAGTACTCGGCGGCACCCGGCGCGGTGCTGGTGATGCACTCCGACGGACTGACCGACCGGTGGACCGCCGACGGCCGCCACCGGCTGCTGGCCGCCGCCCCCGTGCTGGTCGCCGGCGTGCTGCTGCGCGAGGCCGCGGTGCGCCGGGACGACGCCTCCGTCGTGGTCGCACGGCTGGACGCGCGATGACCCGCACCGCGAGCACGGACGTGCTGTTGACGCTGAGCCTGCACGACGAGCCGGACCTGTTTCTGCTGCGGCAACGCGGCCGCGAGGTCGCCGCGGCGGTCGGCCTGGAGACCCAGGACCAGATCCGGGTCGCCACGGCACTGAGCGACCTGGGGCGAATCGTGCTGACCGGGCGAGCCGTTGTGTCGGCCACGTTCGGCGTGACGAGGCAGGCGCCGGTCACCCTGCAGATCGAACTGGAGTGGTGGGGCCAGCCGCCCTCGACCAGCCAACCGGGCTGGCGGGCCGCCGCCCGGTTGCTGGACGACGTGGACAACGCGAACCGCGACGGCCGGCAGGTGGTGACCCTGGACAAACGGCTGCCCACGGCCCACCCGCTGCTGCCCTCGCAGGCCGACCAGCTGCGTGCCGAACTGGCCGGGCTGGCCAGGGGCAGCGCCCTGGACGAGCTGCGCGCGCAGAACCAGGAACTGCTGACCACCCTGGAGGCACTGGAACGCAAGCAGCGGGCACTGGTGCGGGTCAATGACGAGCTCACCGAGACCAACCGGGGCGTGCTGGCCCTCTACGGCGAGCTGACCGCCGAACTGGACCGCACCAACCAGGGCGTCGTCGCGCTGTATGCCGAGCTGGAGGACAAGACCGAGGAACTGGCCAGGGCCAGTGAGGCCAAGACCCGGTTCTGGTCGAACGTCAGCCACGAGCTGCGCACGCCCATCAACTCGATCGTCGGCCTGACCCGGTTGCTGCTGGGGGCGGGCGCGGAATCGCTCAGCGACGACCAGTGCCGCCAGGTCACCCTGGTCAACGAGGCCGGTGAGGCCATGCTGATCCTGGTCGGGCAGCTGTTGGACGTGGCCAAGGCGGAGTCGGGCCGGCTGGACGTGCGGCCGACCTCGGTGGACCTGCGGCTGCTGTTCGCCGCACTCACCGACACGCTGCGGCCGACCACACCGACGACCGACGTCGAGCTGCGCCTGGAGGAACCGCCGCCGCCCGCGCGGCTGGTCACCGACGAGTCGATGCTGGTGCACATCCTGCGCAACGTGCTGGCCAACGGGTTGGCGTTCACCGAGCACGGCGAGGTCCGGCTGGCCGCGGCACCCGACCCGGACCGCGACCGCTGGCGGTTCACCGTCACCGACACCGGCATCGGCATTCCCGAGGCGCAGCAGGACCGCGTCTTCGAGGAGTTCCACCAGGTGCCCAACCACCTGCAGAAACACCGCCAGGGCACCGGGCTCGGCCTGCCCTACGCCCGCAAGCTGGCCGAACTGCTGGGCGGCAGCCTGACCCTGAGCAGCACGCCCGGCGAGGGCACCGAGGTCGTACTGGACGTGCCGGCCGTCCTGGCGACGTCGACGATGGTCGACACGGCCCTGATCGTCATCGACGACGACACGCTGCGCACCAGGCTGCGTCACCTCACCACACCACTGGCCCACACGGTCACCGAAGCCGCCGACTGCGCGGACGCCCTCGCCGCGTGCGCCACCGGCCGTCCGGACGTGATCATCCTCGGCCTGGACGCCGTCACCGGCAACAGCCAGGACTGCCTTGCCGAGCTGAGGCGGGACGACGCCCTGGCCGGCGTGCCCGTCATGGTGCTCACCTCCAGTGACGGCGACGTCGGCGACGCGGACGGTGAGCACGACTCTGTGCTGCTGCACAGGTCCCGCCTGTCCACCGACGTCGTGCGTGAGGGCCTGCGACGGGCCATCCATCCGATCGAGAAGCGGTGATGGTCGTGAGTCCGCGGATCCTGCCCCCGACGACGGACGACAATCCGGCCCGCATCCTCGTGGTCGACGACTCCGAGGCGAGCCGCTACGTCACCGCGAGTTGGCTGCGCCGCGGCGGCCACGAGGTCATCGAGGCGGCAGACGGAGCGGGTGCCCTGGCCGTGGTCGGCCGGGGCCAGATCGACCTCGTCGTGCTGGACGTCAACCTGCCGGACATGACCGGCTTCGACGTCTGCGAACAGATCAAGGGCAGCCCGAGCACGGCCGCCCTGCCGGTCATCCACGTGTCGGCCACGTTCGTGGCGGCCAGCGACCGGGCCCGCGGCCTGACCAGGGGTGCCGACGCCTACCTCAGCGAACCGGTCGATCCCGGCGAGCTCATCGCGACCGTCACCGCCGCGCTGCGCTACTCCAGGGCGCGCACCACGGCGGAGCGGCTGGCGGCGCGGCTGCGCCTGCTGACCGAGACCGGCCTGGCGGCGAACGCCGCGACGTCGTTCCCCGAACTGGTCGACGCGGTCGTGCGGGGCACGGCAGCGCTGTTCGACGGGTCGGCGCTGGTCGTGGTGTCCCGTCCGGACGGTCGGGAGCAACGGGCGGCACTCGACCCCGACGGCAGGCTGATCACCGCGCAGGAGGACATCTCGGGCGTGTTGGTGGGGCTGACCGCACAGGCGCTGGGGCCCAAGCCCGGCGCCGAGGTGTTGCGGCTGGACGACTCTGTCTGGCCGGAGCACGCACCGGCGGTCGGTGTGGTCGTCCGGGCCAAGGTCGACCAGCCTGCCTGCTGCATCGCGATCCCCTCGGCCGCCCTGGCACTGCCCGAGGACCGCGACCTGCTCGTCCAACTGGGCCAGGCCACCGCGGTCGCGGCCCAGGGCCTGCGTGCCTTCACCGCGGAACACACCATCGCCCTCACCCTGCAGAGCAGCCTGCTGCCCAGCAGACTGCCCAGACGCACCGACCTGGCCATGGCCGCCGACTACGTGCCGGCCTCCGACGAGGCGGACATCGGTGGCGACTTCTACGAGGTCACCGAACTGGACGGCCGGGTCCTGGTCGCCATCGGCGACGTGACCGGCCACTCGATCAGCTCGGCCACCGTCATGGGCGAGGTCCGGCACGCACTGCGTGCCTACGCGTTGGAGGGCCACGGCCCCACCGAGATACTCGCCCTGCTGGACGCGATGCTGGTCCGCTTCCATCCCGGCGGGTACACGACGGTGTGCCTCATGATGATCGACCCGGCGGAGAGGACCGTCGAGATCGCCAACGCGGGCCACCTGCCGCCGCTGTTCGTCGACCAGGACGGCGCCCGCTACGAGCCGCTGCCCGGACCACTGCTGGGCCTGGGCCTGACCAGACCGCCCGCCACCCGCCTGCCGCTGCCGGTGGGCACCACGGTGGTCCTGATGACCGACGGACTGGTGGAACGTCCGCATGTCCCGCTGCCCGACGACCTCGAACGGCTCCGCGCGACCATGTCGGCCGACGAGTCGCCAGACGAGATCTGCCGCCGCCTGGTCGCCCAGTTCGGGCACGGCAAGGACGACGACATCGCCGTGTTGGCGGTGCGTCGCCGGTGAACGAGACCACCGAACCGCACTGCCTGGTGCAGGTCACCGTCACCGACGGCATGCCGCCGCTGGGGAGCCTGCGCACCCGGATCGTCACGTCGTTGCCCGGCCTGCCCGACCAGACGGTGTCGGACATCGAGGTCGTGGCCACCGAACTGCTCACCAACGCCTACCTGCACGGCCGCCCGCCGGCCCACTTCTACCTGTTCCGCGTCGACCCGACCCGGCTGCGCGTCGAGGTGGTCGACGGCGGTGCGGCGATGCCCCAGGTGATGCACCCGGACATCTCCGAGGAACACGGCAGGGGTCTGCTCCTGGTGGCCGGCATGAGCGCCAGTTGGGGTGTCATGAAGACCGGCGCCGGCAAGACCGTGTGGGCCGAGTTCGTCGTGCCACCGACCGGCTAGGTGGTGTCGGCGCTCCTGCCGTTGGCATCCCACCAGCGGGGTAGATCGAGGTCCGCGCCAGCGGGGATTCGACGGTCACCACCGGCTCCTGCTGTCGCACCAGCAGACGGACGGCCGGGACATGGCCGCGGCGGCGCAGGCAGTCGTCGACCTGGTCGCACATCTCGGCCGGAATCGCGTTCCACGCTGCCGCTGCCTCGCTCACGGCGCGAGTGTGCCGAACACTCAGCTCATGAGCGTGGTGGCGGCGTAGGCCGCTGCCTCGGCGATGATCGCGTACTCGGCGTCGGCGGTGTAGCCGTCGCGGTCGGACATGATCGCGATGACCAGCGGCGCGGCGCCGGGTGGCCAGGCGATCGCGATGTCGTTGGCACGGCCGTAGTCGCCGTGGCCGCTCTTATATGCGACGGTCCGGTCCTCGGGCACTCCGGCCCGTACGTCCTGGGCACCGGCGGTGTTGGTCTTCAGCCACGTCGTGAGCAGCGATCGGGCGTCGTCGGGGGAGTGCGGTGCCGAGGACGAGTTGGCGGTAGTCCCCTCGGCGATCGCGCGGGGCGTCGCGGAGTCGCGCGGGTCGTCCGGGCTGTTGCCGGACCGCCGATGGCGCGCATCAGCAGGTTGCCCGCGGTGCCGTCGCTGTGGCGGGCGGCGGCGTCGCACAACTGGCGGATGGTCATGGTGGAGCCGATGTGGTGTTCGGTGACCGGTGAGATCGAGTCGACGTCCGATCGGGTGATCACCACCTTGGTGTCCAAGTAGGACAGTGGATGTCCGTCGAGGACGGCGGCCGCGACGAGTCCCTTGAACGTCGAGCAGAAGACGAATCGTTCGTCCGCGCGGTAGGCCAGCGTGGCGCCGCTGCCGGTCGCGACGGCGTACACGCCCAGCCGTGTCCGGTACTTCCGCTCCAGGGTGGAGAACCGCGCGGCGGTGTCGACCGGCGGGCGGGACGTGGTCGGCGGTGGCGTGGTGGCCGGCGGTGGTGGTGCGGCGGCCGGTCGGGCGGCGCAGGCGGCCGGCGGGAGCGCGAGTACGCCGAGGAGCAGGGTGCGGCGATGGATCATCCGGTCCCTTCGGTGTGGCAGTCGGTCTCGCAGTGTGTCACGGGCGCTACGGTCGGCCGGTGAGTGAACTGTTTCCGGGGACCGAGCCCTACGACCACGGCATGCTCGATGTCGGTGACGGCAATCTCGTGTACTGGGAGACGTGCGGGAACCCGGACGGCAAGCCGGCCGTGATGGTGCACGGCGGGCCCGGCCAGGGCTGCTCGCCGAACATGCGGCGGATGTTCGACCCGCGGCGCTACCGGGCCGTCCTGTTCGACCAGCGCGGTTGCGGGCGCAGCACTCCGCACGCCAGCGAGCCGACCGCTGACCTGCGCGTCAACACCACCGACCACCTGGTGGCCGACATGGAACGGTTGCGCGAGCATCTGGGCATCGACCAGTGGCTGGTCACCGGCGGTTCCTGGGGCACCACGCTGGCCCTGGTATACGCCCAGCGCTACCCGCATCGGGTGTCGCAGGTCATGCTCAGCGCGATCTGGTTGTCGCAGCGATCCGAGATCGACTGGCTGTACCGGGGCGTGCGCACGTTCTTCCCCGAGGCGTGGGACGAGTTCCGAGCCGGAGCGCCGGACGCGGCGGCCGACGAACTGCCCGCCGCCTACGCCCGCCTGATGGAGAACCCGGCGGCACGCAGCGGCGCGGCCAGCAGGTGGCGCACCTGGGAGGACACGGTGCTGTCGCTGGAGCCGAACGCCCCGCCGGTCAGCAGGGGCGAGCCCGCCGACGCGGACACGCTGGCGTTCGCGCGGATCTGTGCGCACTACTACGCGCAGGCGGCCTGGTTGGCCGAGGGCGCGATCGTGCGGGACGCGACGCTGCTGGCGGGCATCCCCGGCGTGTTGATCCACGGTCGCCTCGACCTGAGTTGTCCTGTCCGGTCGGCCTGGGAGCTGGCGCGGGCGTGGCCGGGTGTGCGGCTGTACGTCGACGACCACTCCGGTCACCTGGGCAGCGACATCAAGCGGACCTGGATGGTGGACACCCTGGCGCGTTTCGCGGACCTGTAGTCAGGGCTGGAGATCCAGCAACGCCCTACCGCCGGCCATGTCGACCGGCACCGAGACCTGGTCGTGGGCGATCAGCCAG
Organism: Pseudonocardiaceae bacterium; assembly: GCA_036491115.1. GTDB lineage: Bacteria > Actinomycetota > Actinomycetes > Mycobacteriales > Pseudonocardiaceae > DATEPR01. The sequence goes on along the minus strand of DASXCQ010000047.1, from coordinate 89,540 downwards.
GTGCCGTCGATCTTGCGGAAGCAGCCGGTCCACCGGACCCAGGTGGCATTCGTCGCCCCGTTCCGCAACGTGCCGCTGATCCGGTTGAGGCTGTACGCGAACGCCACGTCACCGCCCACGGTGATCGTGAGATCGCGCGTCTCGTAGCCGAGTGGACGTTGGTACACCGCGAACACGTCCGCCCAGTTCCGCCACTTCGCGTCCGCTCCCACGTGCCGCAGTGGCGGCACGATGTCGAACGACACGATGTCCGGTGCGAAGAACTGCCGCACACCGTCGAGATCGGCCCTGCGGATCGCGTCGAGCAGCCCGTCGATCCGCTTCCGGATCTCTGCTTCGTCATTGGTCATGCATGGTAGACGGAGTTGATCTTGTCGGTGTGACGTTGCGACCGACCGGCAGGGTTTCCACAATCGGCGTGCGGGCCGCAGCCACCGGGACCGGGCCCAGCTGAAGGAGAGGCAATGATGCCCAAAGTCCTGATCCTCACCGGTGACGCCGCCGAGGCCCTGGAGGTCTTCTACCCCTACCAGCGGTCGCAGGAGGAGCGCTACGAGGCCGACATCGCCGCGCCGACGGTGAAGAAGCTCCGGTTCGTGGTGCACGACGTCGTGGACGGCTTCGACACCTACACCGAGAAGCCCGGCCACAGCTGGCAGGCCGACGTGGCGTTCGCCGACGTCGACCCGGCCGACTACGTGGCGATCGTGGTGCCCGGCGGCCGGGCGCCGGAGTACGTCCGCAACGACGCGTCGACGCCCAGCGGATCGTGCGGCACTTCATGACCGACAACCAGCCGGTGGCAGCCCTGTGTCACGGTCCGCTGCTGCTGGCCGCAGCGGGCACGCTGTTCGGCAGGCGCTCGGCGGCGTACCCGGCGCCGGCCCCGGACGTGGCGGCGGCAGGCGGCGAGTTCGTCGACGGCGCCGCCGTGGTGGACGGGCAGCTGTTCACCGGGCGTGCCTGGCCGGACCACCCCCAGTGGATGCGCGCGTTCATGGAGCACCTGCGCAAGGTCGCGCCCGTCAACTGATCGAACCGAACCATCGCGGGCCGGGTGTGCACGCACACCCGGCCCGTTGACGTACTGCGACTGTCACCTGTAAGTTCCAACTGACAGGTGACAGTCCGAGGAGGTGGTGCGGCTGACGACAGAGGAACTGCTGACCGTGCTGGCCGCCCTCGGCCACCTGCAGCGGCTGCGCATCATCGGCGAACTCGCCGAGGGCCGGGTGCACGTCAGCGAGCTGGCGCGCCGCCTGCAGCTCTCCCGGCCGCTGCTCTACATGCATCTGGAACGCTTGGAGAAGGCCGGACTGGTCGTCGGTCACCTGGAACTGGCGGCGGACGGCAAGGCGATGAAGTATTTCGAACTTGTCCCACTGGAGTTGAGGTTGACTACCGCCACCATCCTCGATGCTCTCCGGGAGGACGGGGCGCGATCAGCGAACACTGACGACGCCACCACGAGCGACACGCACAAGGAGAAACCGACATGACCGGCGCCGTCGTCGCCATCGTCATCGTGCTGATCACACTGGGCGGCATCACGCTGAGCGTGCTGGGCTACTTCCGGTTGCAGCGGCACCGGGCGGACGCGGTCGCCATGGCCGGCTACCGCAAACTCGCCGAGCAGGCGGTCGAGGGGCAGGAGTCGCTGCGCGAGGAACTGGCCACGCTGACCGCCCGGCTCGCCGCGGTGGAGGAACTGCTGCGGAGCGTGGAATGAGTCCGGTGACGTTGCGCCGCAACCCGTTGCGCAACGTCGCGAGTGCGGGGCCGTGGCGGGCCATGGTCTACCTGTTCAGCTACGCGCCGGTCGGGACGGTGTTGTTCGGTGGCGTACTGGGGGTGGTCGTGGTCAGCTTCGTGCTCAACATCACCTGGCTGGGACTGCCGCTGCTGGTGGGCGCCGCCGCGATCGTGCGTGGTGCCGCGCAGGTGGAACGGCGGCGGGCGGTGCTGATCGGCCGCGCGGTCCCGGCGCGGCCCCGGTACCCGACCGGGCCCGGCATGTTCGCCAAGGTGCGGGGCGCCTGGCGGGATCTCGGCACCTGGCGGGCCTGCGCCTACCTGCTCCTGCTCTTCCCCGCGCTACTCATCATGGACGTGGTGGCGCTGGTGCTCTGGGTGACGACACTGGCCGGCGTCACGCTGCCGGCCTGGTTCTGGTCCGTACCGCTGAAACTGCCCGGCGGTGGCCGGACCCACGGTGTGTGGGTGGGCTTCGCGGTGAACTCGCTGCCGCTGGCCCTGCTGTTCGCGGTCGGCTGCGCCGTGGTCGGCCTCGGTGTCGCCTATGCGGTCGTGGGCGCCGCACTGGTGCACGCGAGGGTGGCCAGGTCGATGTTGGGGCCGGACGTCGATCCGCTCGCCGAGGCGAAACGGATGCTCGTCTCGCCGGGACCGTTGACCGTCTGACGACTTTCTTTTCCTGACAACAGAATCCATTCGCCGAACGACAGGTTCGGCGGTGGGTGCGTGCTGTCCACGAAACCTGAGGGGGAAATCGATGCGTGCCAAGAATGTGGCGCCGCCACCGGAGGATGTGTTGCTGCTACGGGACGTCCGCAGGACCTACGGGCGCTCGCGCAACGCGGTGGCGGCACTGGCCGGTGTGTCACTGGACTTCCGGCGGGGGACCTTCACGGCGGTGATGGGGCCCTCGGGTTCGGGCAAGAGCACCTTCCTGCACTGCGCCGCCGGTCTGGACAAGCCGACGTCGGGTCAGGTGTTCCTGGAGGGCGAGGAGCTGACCGGGATGGGCGAGCGCAGGCTGACGAAGCTGCGCCGGGAACGGATCGGGTTCGTGTTCCAGTCGTTCAACCTGCTGCCCGCGTTGACCGTGGTGCAGAACGTGACGCTGCCATTGCGACTGGCCGGGCGCCGGCCGGACCGGCGATTGGTGGACGAGGTCATCGAACGGACCGGCCTCGGCCCGCGCCGCAGGCACCGGCCCGGCGAGCTGTCCGGTGGTCAGCAGCAGCGGGTGGCGATCGCCCGTGCCCTGGTCACCCGGCCGTCGGTGCTGTTCGCCGACGAACCGACCGGCGCGCTGGACACCCAGACCGCGCTGGAGATCCTGGGCCTACTGCGGGCCGCCGTGAGCGGTGGGGGACAGACCGCGGTGATGGTCACCCACGACCCGGTCGCCGCATCGCACGCGGACCGCGTCGTGTTCCTGGCCGACGGTCAGGTCGTCGCCGAACTGGCCCGGCCGACCCCGGAGGCGGTCGCCGAACGCATGACGCAACTCGGCGCGTGGGCCCACCCGCAGCGCGCGGCGACTCCGGAACGGGTGTTCTGATGGTGCGCCTGGCGATCCGGACGATGCGCTCACGCGCGGGTGGTTTCCTGGCCTCCCTGGTCGCGCTGTTCCTCGGCGCGCTGGTGGTGCAGGCGTGCGGCGGGCTGCTGGAGACCGGCATCCTGTCCCACGTCCCCGCGCAGCGGCTGGCGGCCACCGCGGTGGTGGTCAGCGGCGACCAGAGCTACCCCGGCCACCCCAGCGACGACAGCGACGATCCGATGACCGAACGCGTCCTGCTGGACTCCAGGCTCGCCGGCGTGGTGGCCGCGGTGCCCGGCGTGGCCGCCGCGGTGCCGGACGTGTCGGTGCCGCTGACCGCCGGGTCTGTTCCCGCGTCCGGCCATGGCTGGTCCTCCGCGCGACTCGCGCCGTACCCACTGAGCGGGGGTACCGCCCCGGCGGGCGCCGGTGACGTCGTACTCGACGCGGCCACCGCCGCCCGGCTGCACGTCCACCCCGGCGCGTCGCTGGCGGTGGCGGTGCGCGGCGCCCGGCACACGTTCCGGGTGACCGGTCTGGTCAACAGTCCACATGCGACCCAACCGACCCTGCTGTTCACCGACGCCGAAGCCACCCGGCTCTACGACCGGCCCGGCCGGATCGACGACATCGGCGTGCTCGCCGCGGCGGGCACCGATCCGGGCCGGCTGGCCGCGCGGATCGACGCCGCCGTGGCCGGTCGGTCGGCGGTCACGCTCACCGGTGACGAGCGTGGCCTGGCCGAGTTCCCCGAGGCGATCGGCGGCTCGTCGGACCTGGTGCCGCTGGCCGGCGCGTTCGGCGGCCTGGCCGTCCTGGTCTCCGTCTTCGTCGTGGTCGGCACGATCGCGCTGCAGTTGCAGCAGTGGCGGCGGGAGATGGCGTTGCTGCGCACGATCGGCGCCGCCCCGGCGCAGATCCGGCGGATGGTGATGACCGAGACGGTCGTGCTCGCGGTCGTCGCGGCGGGGCTGGCCCTGGCGCCGGGACTCGGCGTCGGCCGGTGGATGTACGGCGTCCTGGTGCACCGGGGACTGGTGCCCGGCGTGCTGGAGTTCAGCGAGGGCTTCGTACCGCGCATCTCCGGCTTCGGCGTGACGCTGGTCGCCGCGCTGGCCGCCGCCTACATCGCGTCCCGCCGGGTGTCCCGGGTCCGGCCGACCGAGGCACTGGCCGAGGCCGCGTTGCAGACCCGGTGGCTGCACCCGATCCGGTTCATCTTCGCCGCGCTGTGCCTGGGTGGTGCGACCGCGCTGGCGATCGTCACCGCCCTGGTGATGACCGGGCCGATCGCGGCCAGCACGTCCGCGCCCGCCGCGATGCTGTGGGCCGGTGGGATCGCCCTGGTGTCGCCGGGTCTGTGCCGCTGGCTGGCGGCGCTGCTGCAGTGGCCGATAAGGCTGGTCACCGGACTGTCCGGCCGAATGGCCATGCTCAACGCGGGCGTGCGCCGGGTCCGGCTGGCGGCAGCGGTGACGCCGATCATGCTGGTCACCGGCCTGGCCACCGCGTTGATCTACCTGCAGACCTCCCAGGACAACGCGTCGGACCGGGCATTCTCGGCGGGCCTGCGCGCGGACGCCGTGGTCACGTCGACAACCGGCGCCCTGCCGTCATCACTGGTCGACGCGTTCGCCGGCCTGCCCCAGGTGGCGGGCGCCTCGGCGGCGGTGTTCAGCGACGGCCACCTGGAGACCGAACTCGGGCCGGGTGAGGACGAGGACGGCGACGTCGTCCAGGACCGGGTCGCCGACGACGAACTCCCGTTGCAGGGCGTCAGCGCGTCCGGTGCCGTGCGGACCGTCGCCACACCCGCCGTGTCCGGCGGCTTCGCCGACCTCACCGGCGACACCATCGCACTGCCCACCGACGTGACCGCCCGGGCCGGCCGGCATGTCGGGGACACCGTCCGGCTCCGCTGGGGCGACGGGCAACTCTCCCGGGTGACCGTGGTCGCGTCGTTCGTGGCGCCCCGCGGATTCGACTCGGCACTGGTGCCCGCCACCACGCTGCTCCCGCACACCACGTCCGGCGAGCTGCCGCAGATCCTGGTCAAGGCCATGCCGGGCGTGTCAGCGGCCGACCTGGCGACGGCCCTGCGCACGGCGGGCGGCGACGTGCCCGGTCTCGCCATCGCCAACCGGGCGGTCGCGACCGCGGCACACGAGCAGTCCAACCAGACCGGCGCGGCGGCCACCCTGCTGCTGGCCGCGGTGATCATCGGGTACGCGGCGATCTCCCTGATCAACACGCTGATCGTGGCCACCACCGACCGGCGGGCGGAGTTCGGGTTGCAGCGGCTCGTCGGCTCCACCAGGGGCCAGGTGCTGCGCATGGTCGCGGCCGAGGCCGGGGTGACGTCGATCCTGGGCGTCGTGCTGGGCACGGCGGTGGCCGCCGGGGCGCTGATCCCGTTCGGGCTTGCCCTGGACCGGACGGTCCTGCCCAGTGGGCCGCTGTGGATCTACCTGGCGATCACCGGGACGGCCGTGGTGCTGACCTTCCTGATGACGTTGCTGCCCGCGTCACTGACGCTGCGTGGAGGTGTCCGTCCGGCGGTGTGAACCGGTGGTCAGCGGTTACCCTTCGCGGATGACCGTTGTGGACTGGCTACTCGATTCGGATCCCGCCGTGCGCTGGCAGGTGCTGCGGGACCTGACGGAGGCATCGCCGGTCGACGTCGCGGCCGAGCGCGCTCGGGTGGCGGCGGAGGGCTGGGGTGCCCGTCTGCTGGCGCTGCAGGGCCCGGACGGCCAGTGGGCGGGCGGTGCGTGCTTCCCGTCGGACTTCCGGGGCGACTTCTCCGACGGTCAACCGTGGACCTCGACCTTTCCGACGCTGACCCTGCTGCGTGACATGGGCGTGGACCCGGACACCGGGCAGGTTCGCAAGGCGATCGCACGGGTGCGGGACAACTCCCGATGGGAGCACGCCGGGCAGCCGTTCTTCGACGGCGAGGTCGAGCCGTGCATCAACGGGCGGACCGTGGCGCTGGGCGCCTACTTCGGCGTGGACGTCGACGACATCGTCACGCGGCTGCTCGGCGAGCAGCTCACCGACGGCGGCTGGAACTGCGAGGTGGAAAACGGGTCGGTGCGATCGTCGTTCAACACGACGATCTGCGTGCTCGAAGGGCTGTTGGAGCACGAGCGGGCGACCGGTGGCAGCGCGGAGTCGGTCTCGGCGCGGCAGCGCGGCGAGGAGTACCTGTTGGAGCGGCGGCTGTTCCGGCGGTTGAGCACCGGCGAGGTCGCCGACCAGGACTGGCTGAGCTTCTCGTTCCCGACGTGGTGGCACTACGACGTGCTGTGGGGGTTGGACTACTTCCGTTCCACCGGGGAGAACCCCGATCCGCGGATGGCGGAAGCCGCCGAGCTGGTGCGGTCGAAGCGGCAGCCGGATGGCAGGTGGCTGCTGGAGAACACGCATCCGGGCGCGGTCCACTTCGCGCTGGACGACGGCGACGGCGAGCCCAGCCGGTGGAACACGCTGCGCGCCCTGCGGGTGCTGGACTGGCACGACCACCCCGTGCCGACGCCCTGAGCGGGCGACCGGCTGATCAGGCGGCGATCCGCCGCGGCGAGGCGGTCGGAGCGAGCCCAGGCGGGGCGGGCCGATCGGTTGTTGCGTCAGGTGGGTGGGCCGAGCCAGGTGGTGAGCGCCGCGCGCAGGCCCTCGTGGTCCGGGTCGGCGAGCGCGATCCAGGCGATGTGGCCGTCCGGGCGCACCAGGGCGGCCATCGGCTGGTCGGGGAAGGCCCTCGGTCGTGCTGTGACCACCGTGTGCCTGTCGCCCCACGGCCGGGCCGCCTCAGCGGCGCCCATGTCCACGTCGAGCAGCACCGCGCCGCCGTCGCGGAATCGGCCGGCCAGGGTGGTGCCGTCGGTCAGCGGCAGGTCCGGCACCCGGCGGCCGATCAGCGGATGGTCGCCCGGCAGGTCGTAGTGCTGCCAGTTGCCGCCGATCATCGACACCACGTGTGTCGCCCCGTCGGGCGTGTCGAGCAGGTCGGCCAGCACGTCCCGCAGCGCGTCCGCCCGCGGGCCCCGCGCCGCACCCAGCGCGGTCTGCGCCATGCTCCAGTTCTGCACCCACACACCGATCGGGTGCCGCTCCGCGGTGTACGTGTCCAGCAGCGCGTCCGGCGCCAGGCCACGCGCGACCAGGGCGAGCTTCCAGCCGAGGTTGACCGCGTCGCCGATGCCCAGGTTCATGCCCTGCCCGCCCGCGGGGGAGTGCAGGTGCGCCGCGTCCCCGCACAGCAGCACCCTGCCCTGTCGGTACGTCGTGGCCTGGCGGGTGGTGTCGGCGTAGCGGGTGGCGACGTGCACCCTGGTGACCCGCACGTCGGTGCCGCTGACCCGGCGCAGGCTGGCCTGCATCTCCTCCGCCGTGACGGGCGTGTCGCGGTCTGCGGGCGGGGTGTACTCCACGGTGTGCACGCGCGGCGGGCCGTCGCCGTCCGTCCAGCCGCCGACGGTGTACGCGCCGTTCTCGCCGTACTGCCAGCCGCCGACGGCGAGCTGCTCGGCTCCGTCGAGGTCCACCACGGCCTGGCGACCGGTGAAGACCGGGTCCACGCCGGGGAAGTCGAACCCGGCCATGCGGCGCACCGTGCTGCGCCCACCGTCGGCGCCCACCAGCCAGGCCGCCCGCACGTCGTCGAACCCGGTGTGCACGGTGACGCCGTCCGCGCCGGTGTCGAACCCGGTCAGTGCGACCCCTCGGCGCACCGCCACGCCCAGCGCCGAGGCCCGCTCGGCGAGGATCGTCTCCAGGTCGGCCTGGCTGATCACACCGGCGCCGAGGAACTCGTCGCCGGGGTCCGGCGGCTTGAGGCGGTCGACCCGGATGCCGATGCCGGCGAAGTGGCCGACGAAGATGTCCGGCCGCTCGCCGGGCTCGCCGGGCAGCTCGGGGATCGCGCCGAGCCACATGATGGCGGCCTTCTCGACGGCCGGCAGCAGGCCGCGCAGGTGCAGGGCGTGCACCGACGGTACGTTGACCGCGCGGGCACCCATCGACCCGAACCTGGCCGGTGGCGGGTCGGCCTCCCGTTCCAGGACCAGCACGCTGGCACCGCCCAGCCGCAGTTCGCAGGCCAGCAGCAGGCCCACCGGCCCGGCACCGGCCACCACCACGTCTACGTCCATCTCGGCCCCCAATAACCCGGCAACGATGTTCCTGGTATCGCCACCCTAACCAACTGGGTACAGTGTTCGCAATATCTCGGGCGGAGGTGAGGCGTGCACCCGGTGATCTGGATGCGTCCCGAACACGGGACGCGCGGCCCGAAGCCCACCCACAGCAGGCGGGACGTGGCGGTGGCCGGGATCCGGATCGCCGACCAGGCGGGCATCGACGCCGTGTCGATGCGCCGGATCGCGGCCGAGCTCGGCACCGGAACGACGTCGCTGTACCGGTACGTGTCCAAAAAGGACGACGTGCTGGAACTGATGGGCGACGAGGTGATGGGGGAGCTGCGCGGCACGGTGCTCACCGGCGAGTGGCGGGCCGACCTGTCCACCATCGCGCGCCTGCTGCGGGAGACCGCGCTGCGCCACCCGTGGTTGCCGTCGCTGGCCTCGGGCCGGGCGAACCTCGGTCCGAACAGCCTGTGGTGGTCCGAGTTGTCGTTGTCCGTGTTCGACGGCCTGGACCTGAGTACCGACGAGATGCTGGCCAACCTGGACACGCTGTCCGCGTTCGTGCTCGGCCACGTCCAGGCCGAACTCGGCGACCGGGCGGCCGAGCTGCGGTCCGGGCTGACTCACGAGCAGTGGATGGAACGGCAGGGCGAATACGGGCCGACGATCGTCAACAGCGGCCGCTATCCCCGGCTCACCAGGGTGATCGTCGAGGCGGAGAGCCCGCACCGGGCCGACCGCCAGGACCGGCGGTTCGCCGTGGGACTGGACCGGGTCCTGGACGGCCTGGCCGTGCACCTGTGACGGTGGTGGGCGGGCACCACGAGCGGCAGCGTTCCGGTGGTCGTCGACAATTCCGAGTGTCGCCTCACCTGTGATAGGCACAGGTGCATGACTGGCAACGACGACGAGTTCGCGTTGAGCGTCGGCCATGACTACTCGGCCGGCCCGGAGCGGATCTTCGACGGGTTCCTCGGGATGTACGAGCCCCCGCGCCCGGAGTGGATCGAACAGTCCACGATGGACCTGCGGATCGGCGGCACCTGGGACGTCACGTTCCACCCGCCGGGCATCGAACCGTTCCGCGAGCACCGGGTGATCACCGAGCTCGACCGACCACGCCACCTGGCCTACGCCGCGACCATCAAGGGCAACGGCGCACCGTTCGACACGCGGGCCGGGATCACCCTGGCCCCCGGCGACACGACCCGGTTGACGTTGACCCGGACCGGTTTCCCCACCGCGGCCGACCGGGACGACTTCGCCACCGCGTGGCCCGACGTGCTGGAGTTCCTGGCCCGCCGGATCAGCTGACCGGCAGCAGCGCGGCACCGGCGCGCTTGAGGTGCCGCGTGACGAGGCTGGTCTCGACCTGGAGCACGCCGGGCAGCGCCCCGATCCGGGTGGCCAGATAGTCGTACAGAGCGTCGCCTGGCAGGTGTGGCCCAGCAGCACGGGGTCGACGTCCACGTCGAAGTAGAGGACGCCCGCGTCCTGTAGCTCGGGGAGCCTGCGCCGGACGCTGGACTGCGACCGGCCGGTGATCGCGGCCAGCGTGGGGTAGCTGGTCCGGCCGTCGGTGGCCAGCGCGCCGAGCAACGCCCGGTCGGCGCTGCGGGCCGCCGAGACCGTCCACGACGACCGGCTGTTCACCGATCCGTTCGCCGCCCACCTGGCCGGTGCCGAGGGCAGGCGGCTCACCAGCCGGGGGTGGCGCCCGGAGGTGACGCTGATCAGCAGTGTGGGCAACCGACTGGGCCGCTGGCCCTACCCCGAGGTGCCACGCGGCACACCCGGTGTCGGCCAGGGCTACTTCGCGCGGGGCAGCAGGTAGCCGGGTTTGCCACTTCACGGCTCGGGTACTTCCCAGGGGCACTCACCAGTGCGTCCCGGCTCAGGTTGCTGAGCGAGAGGAGTCGGCAGTGACTATCAGCGGCATCATCAGTGCCATCATCGTAGGGCTCATCATCGGCGCGTTGGGCCGATTGGTGGTCCCCGGCAAACAGAACATCCCGATCTGGGTGACCATCGTGGTCGGCATCGTGGCCGCGTTCATCGGCTCGGCCATCGCCCGTGGCGTCGGCTACGCGAACACGTCGGGCATCGACTGGCTGGAGATCCTCACCCAGGTGGTCATCGCCGCGCTCGGTGTCGCACTCGTCAGCGGTGGCCTCGGCAGCCGTCGCCGCCGAGGTCTGTCGAACTGGCGCCGGTAACCGCGCTCAGGACGTGTGGGAGACCACCGAACCGGTGAGTTGCCGGCCGTCCCTGCGGGTCAGTACACAGAAGATCTGGCGGCTGCCGGTCTGGCTCGTCGGGTCGACCTGCCAGGCGCGCCCGCTGGGCACCAGCACCGTGTAGGTGAGGGTGGTGGCCTTGTCCGCCGGCGTGATCCACGTCGACGAGAACACGATCGCGCAGATGCTGTCCGCTTCGGTGGACAGCATCTGCGCTGCCGGCGCCGGGATGCGCAGCGACGAGCTGCTGACCGCCGGCACCGCGTCGAAGACCTCGAAGTCGTGCGGGCTGTCGCAGTCGACGGACTCGTCACCGGGGAAACGGCGCCCGGTCACCACCTGCCCGTTGCCGCACTGCCCGTCGTCCAGTGCGAAGTCCGGGATCTGCGCGTCCGGCGAGCCGTAGTCCAACGTGGCCGCGAGCGCGGTCCCGGGTGGGGTGGCACCGGCCGAGTGGCCGAGGACGTAGCCGCCGACCGCGGTGCCCACCACCACCAGCGCGACCAGGCCGGCCACCAGCCAGCGGCGGCCCGCCCGGCGTCCCTCCACCAGCCGGGTCATCGGCTGCCCGACCGGCAGGGCCGAGGTGTGCGGCACGGGCTGGGGCGTGATCGCCGTGGTGACGTCCGACATCCGGACCAGGGCCTGGACCTGCGACGCGGTCAACCGGGCCTGCGGGTCCGGGATCAGCAGGCCCCGGATGATCGTGGCCAGTTCCGGCGGGCACCGGGTGAGCTGCGGCGGTTCGTTCAGCACGGCGTGCAGGGTGGCCGCGGTGCTGGCCCGCTCGAACGGATCGTTGCCCTCCACTGCGAAGCACAACACGGCGCCCAGCGCCCACAGGTCGGTCGCCGGTGTCGCCTCGCTGCCCCGGACCCGTTCCGGCGCCAGGTAGCTGGGCGACCCGATGATCTGGCCGCTCGTGGTCAGCTTCGGGTCGTCGACAGCTTGCGCGATGCCGAAGTCGGCGAGCTTCACCCGGCCGTTGCCCAGCAACATCATGTTGCTCGGCTTGATGTCCCGGTGCACGATCCCGGCCGCGTGCGCCACCTCCAGCGCGGTGGCCACCTGCTCGGCCAGCGCCGCCACCTGCCTCGGCGGCAACGGGCCCTGCGACCGGACGAGCTCGCTCAGCGTCGTGGCCTGTACCAGCTCCATCACGATGTAGGTGGTGCCGGCGTCGTCGACGACGTCGTGCACGGTGACGATCGCCGGGTCGTTCAGCCGCCCCGCCGTCCGCGCCTCGCGCAACACCCGCTCCTGGAACACCGCGCGCTCGCGCTCGTCGACCCCATCCGGTAAGCGCAGCTCCTTGACCGCGACCTGCCGCCCGATCACCCGGTCATGGGCCCGCCACACCACGCCCATCCCGCCACGACCCAGCACCTCCAGCAGTTCGTAGCGACCGCCGACCGCCCGGTGCTGGGCGACCTGGCCCCGGTGATCCGTCACGGCAGCCTCCTGTCCGGGTGGAACGTGGTCGCGGCGATTCTGTCCCACTCGGGCCCGGTATGCGGACGGTATGGCCGCGGAAGATGCCTACGCCAGGGCCGCGCATGCGTCGACCAGCACCGACCGGGCGGTCCGCAGGGACGGACCCCACCAGGTCAGCTGCCGGCCGGGGACGAGTGCGCACCGGACGCCGGGGAACGCGTCGGGACCGTCGTCGGCGGTGAACAGGTAGGGCTCGTCGGGCAGCACCAGGCAGTCCGCGCGGCCGTCGGCCACCGTCGCCCTCAGCACGTCGAGCGTCGGCCGTGGATACCGCTGTTCGGCAGTGCCGAACGCGTTGCCGACGCCGATCCGGCGCAGCACGTCCCCGGCGAACGTGTCCCTGCCCAGCACCACCCACGGCCTGCGCCACACCGGCACGATCGCGGTGGCCCGGACCGGTGCCACGTGCGCCCACGCCTGGTCGGCCGCGCGCAGCCAACTCGGCCGTGGGACGCCGAGCACCTCGGCACACAGCCGGCGCAGCGACCGCAGCGCGGACGGCACGTCGGCGGGCGCGGCCGTCACCCACACCGGGACGCCCCGCTCCCGCAGCCGGGCCACGTCCTCGGCGCGGTTCTCCTCCACGTTGGCCAGGACCAGGTCGGGCCGCAGCGCGATGACGTCGTCGACCCTGGGGTACTTGGAACCGCCGATCCGGGTGGTCACCAGGTCGGGCGGGTGGACGCAGTAGTCGGTGGCGCCGGCGAGCACGCCGGGCACGGTGGCCTCGACCGACTCGGTCAGCGAGGGCACCAGCGACACCACGGCGGTCGGGGAGCCGGGCAGCGGCACGGGAGTGCCGAGATCGTCGGCGACCATCCTCACGTCCGCCCGACCTCCCTGGCGGCGGCGGGCCAGAACTCCTGGGCGGCGAAGTAGATGCCGGCCAGCCCGATCAGGCTGACCGCGACGTCCACGCTCCGCCGCCCGTCCCGCGCCCAGTACACGTCCCGCAGGTCGACCAGCAGGGCCAGTTCGTCCACGATCAGCGCGATCCCGCTGCCGTACGCGGTGGCCACCGCCGGGTGCAGGCGCAGCCGGTCGTCACCGCGCAGCGCGACCGCGCCGACCGCCATCAGCAGTGCGATGCCGAAGTTGTAGTGGTGGATGTGCCGGCCCCGGACGGTGATGCCGCCGGAGGTGCCGGCGCCCGCCCGGTGCAGGCTGTAGGTGATCGCGCGGGTGACGCCGAACGTGCCGGTGAACGCGGCCCAGGACACCAGCACCGAACGCTGGGTGCGGTCCAGGCGGTCCCGGTAGACCCGGTGCAGGCGAGTGGGAAGCGTGGCAGTCATAACGGCCGATTATCGTCCGCCCGGTCCCGTTCGGCCTGCGACGGGGCGGCGTCTCAGGTCGGCCACTCCCACGTGCCGTCACCCTTCACCACGACCTGCTTCTCCTGCCGGAACGACACCGCCTGGCCGAAGATCCCGTCCATGGTGATCGTCATCGTCATCGGCATGCCGGCGATGACGTCCGTGTCCGAGCCGAACTTGTTACCGTGCTTGGGGAAGTTGGCCTGGACGTCCACAGTGAAGTCGACCGGCAGGTAGCCGACCTCCAGGGTCGCGGTGATCTGGTCGATGTAGTGGCCGGAGCCCTCCTTCTGGACGCCGTACAACCAGCTGACGCCCACCGTGAAGTCGAAGTCGGCGTTCAGGATGTCGTACCACTCGCTGCTCTGCTTCCACTGCTTGGTGATCGTGCGGAAGTCGCCGCCCGAGGCGCCGCTGCCGTCGTAGCCGACCGGGAAGCCGTTGGCGTAGCCGCCCTCCACGGTCTGTACGCCCGCATGGTTGGCCAGCAGGTGCAGCACACTGATGCCGGTGTTCACGATGTCGGTGACGTCGGACATGTCATGCCTCCTGCACGCCGGATTCGGCTGCCTGCAACATGCTGGCGAACTGGTCGTCGCTGATGGGTTGCGCGGTCTGCTGTGTCGCGTCCTGCTGGGCACCCGCCTGGGCCTGGTCACCCTGGTTCACCGGTTGCCACTGGCTGCCGTCCCACCAGTAGTAGCCGTCCTCGGACCGAGGTGCGTCTGCGGGAATGTCCGCCATCTCGCTGTTCCTTTCCCGTGGCAGGGGCCACCACGCTACGAAAGGACGAGGCCGGTCGGGGCAGCCGAACGGGCAGGCGTTCAAGCAGGATCGGTTGCCCGATGAGGCAACCGCGCCGCCGACCGGCGCACGAGAGCCAGCGCGGGCAGCATGATCGCGGCGGTCACGCCGAACGTGACCGAGTAGCCGGCCAGCCCGACCAGCGGGCCCGCGCACAACGCACCGGCCGCCATGCCCAGGTCGTAGGCCGCGTTCCAGATCGCGCTGACCATACCCTCGCCGCCCGGCGTCACCCGCGCGTACATCAGGGTCAGCGACGCGTTCTGCAGCACGCCGAACCCGACGCCGAAGACCAGTGTCCCGCCGATCACCGCGACCGGGGAGTCGATCGCGATCAGCGCCGCCATGCCGGCCGCGGCCAGCAGCAGGCCGGGTCGCAGCAGCCGGGCGGCGCCGAGCCGGTCACCGACCCTGCCGGCCGCCCAGCGGGCGACCGTGGACGCCGACTGCTGGGCCAGCAGCGCCGCCGACGCCACCCACGCGTGCGCCACGCCCGTCGCCAGCGGCAGGAACGTGACGAGCACGCCGACCGCGACGGTCGACCCGGCGAACGCCACCGCCGGTCGGGCCAGCAGCGGGTTGTGCAGCCCGGCCAGCACGCCGTGCCGCTCCCTGCCGGGCGCCGGGCGGCCCGGCAGGCCGGGCACCGACAGCAGCGCCAGCAACGTGATGGTCCCGGTGGCCAGGAACACCGGCGGGAAACCCCAGTGCGTCGCGATCCACACGCCGGCCGGCAGACCCAGGATGCCGGGCACGCCGCTCACCACGCCGACCAGCGCCAGACCCTCGCCCCGCCGGTCGGCCGGGATCAGGGTCGCGGTGACGGCCCCACCGGCGACCACGGCGACCGCGAACCCGGCACCCCGCACGATGCTCACCGCGACGATCACCCAGGTCGCATCCGTGAACGCCAGGACCAGGCTGGCCCCGCCGAGCAGGCCCAATCCCGAGGCCAGCGCCCAGCGATAGCCGATCCACCCGAGCAGTCGCGGGGTGACCAGTTCGCACGCGACCGTCGTGACCAGGAGCGCGACCGTGGCGAAGCCGGCGTCGGCGGCACGGTGGGCCAGGAGCGGTACCACCGAAAGCGGCAGATAGAACCCGACCGACGAGCCGATGATGGACACGAAGCGCAGGACCAGCGCGCGGGTCAGCAGGGTGGTCCTGGCCGGGACCGCGCGGCCGGTGGTCGGATGCGTCGTCATGGCAATGACGCTACGAACGAACCGGCCCACCGGTAAGGTCCGGTTGCGTGTGTGCGGAGCGGTCCGATTCGAGTGCGGACAGCGCCCGGTTCTTCTTCGACTTCGGATCAGACAGCCCGTTGTGGCCCGACGGTTCGGCGACCTGGGACACGTGGGGGTGTCCGATCGAGTTGGCTGAGCTGCCGATCAGCCAGGGCCCGCGCGACGAACTGACTGCCGTGGCGGCGGAGTTCAGCACGTCGTTGAACCGAGAGTCCCGCGGATCCCGGACCATGGCGGGAGCCACAGTGCCGCCGGTTCAACCGGTCCGTGCACCGGGCGGTCGGCAGGGTTCGCGCGGAATTGGGCGCGGCTTGGGAGATCCGGGACGAGTTCCACGAATTCCAGGAGGATCCGGACCTGGACCGCCGATCCGACCGGATTCCGGCGCGCCGAGGACCGTTGAGCCGGTATCGGTCCTGGTCATTGGTTGGTGTCGGTGGTGATGTGTTCGAAAAGGCCCGCGTGGATGCGGGTGCGGACTCCGTTGGCCCACGGCTCGTCCAGTTCGGCCACGTCGAGGGCGGCCACGTTGTTGAGCAGCATGCCGAACGCGAGGAACGACTTCACCGTCACCGGGTCGAGGCAGGCCGCGTCGGCGATCGTGTCCCACATGCGGGCGACCCGCGCCCGCACCAGGTCGCGGACCTCGCGGTCACCGCAGGCGGCGAAACCCTGCAACTGCAACAGAAGAGTGGTCCGATCCGCCAGTGACTCGTAGTACCGCGCCCCCATCACGCGCAGCGCGTCGATACCTCGGGCGCCCTGGGCGGCGTGCGCCATGCCGTCACTGAACCGGTCGAACGCCGCGCCCACCAGTTCCAGGAACAGCGCCTTCTTCGTCCCGAACATCCGGAACACGTACGCCTGCGTGATGCCCGCTTCATGCGCGATCGCCTCGATCGACGCACCGTGCAGGCCGTGGTCCGCGAACTCGCCCGCGGCGATCTCCAGCATCTGGGACCGGCGTTCCGATCCGGTCATCCGCCCGGCCATGAGGGCTAAGTTACTCCTTACTAACTACTAACTGATACGGTGCCACCGTGGGCGATGACACCTGGGCCGGCCTGGCTGACAAGTTTGCCGACGAGGCTTACGCCACGGTGAAGGGGTACGTGCGCACCTACGTGATGCACCACCAGCTCCTCGAACACCTGCCACCGCCGCCGGCTCCCGTGCTCGACGTCGGTGGCGGCGCAGGCCATCAGTCGTTTCCCTTGGCCCACGCCGGTTACGACGTGACCTTGCTGGACTCGTCGCCCGCGATGCTGGACAAGGCCCGACAGCGGCTGCCCGACGAGATCCGGGAACGGGTGACGTTCGTCGAGGCGGCCGGCGAGCAGGCCGACGATGCGGTGCACGGGCAACGCTTCGCCGCCGTGTTGTGCCACGGCGTGCTCGGCTATGTGGAGCGACCGGAGCCGCTGATCGAGCAGCTGTGCCGGTGCGCCGCTCCCGGCGGGATCGTCTCGATCATGACCGGCAACGCCAACGCGTCAGCGGTGCGGCCGGCCCTGGAACGGCGCTGGGACGACGCCCTGGCCTCGTTCGACACCCGGACCGGGATCGGCGTGCTGGGAGTGAAGGGCCGGGCCGACACGGTGGACGAGGTCAGCGAGCTCGTCCGCGGCAACGGCGTGCGGCCGGTGCGCTGGTACGGCGTGTGGCTGTTCGTCGACTGGCTCGGGTTCAGCGGGGTCGACCTGGATCCTGGCGACACCCGGCAGCTGGCGGCAACGGCCGCGGTCGAACTGGAAGCCGGCCGACGCGACCCCTACCGCCAACTCAGCCGCGTCTTCCACCTCGTGGGACGCAAGGGCTAGTCCTATGGGGAGCATCGTCGTGCGGTTCGTCCTCGGCGCGGTGACAATCGTGGGATGGGGTTCCGGCGATCGAGTGATGTCGACGCACCGCTGGCCGAGGTCTTCGCCTGGCACGCTCGTCCTGGTGCCAGCCGTCGGCTGACACCGCCGTGGCAACCGGTCCACGTCGTCGCCGAGGCCGATTCGCTGCGTGACGGGCGAGCGGTGCTGGGACTGCCCGGCGGGCTGCGGTGGGTGGCCAGGCACCAGCCGGACGGTTACGTCCCGGAACGGCAGTTCGTCGACCAGCTCGTGGGCCCGCTCGCCGCCATCGTGCCCTGGCGGCACACCCACCTGTTCGAGGCGGTCACGCCCGACACCACCCGGATGACCGACTCCGTCGACACCCGCGTCCCGGACGCCGTGCTGCGTTCGATGTTCGACTACCGGCACGCCCAACTGGCCGCCGACCTGGCAGCGAACGCGCGTGCCACGGCGTGGCGGGCGCAACCGGTGACCGTCGCCGTCACCGGCAGCGGAGGGCTCGTCGGCAGCGCGCTGACCGCTTCGCTGGCCACGGCGGGCCACCGCGTGATCCGGCTGGTGCGCCGGCCGATCCGCGCGTCGGACGAACGCCGCTGGCGCCCGGACGACCCGGACCGCGACCTGCTCGCCGGCGTGGACGCCGTGGTCCATCTGGCCGGGGCCGGCATCGCGGGCCGGTTCACCGACCGGCACCTCGCCGACGTGCGGCACAGCCGGATCGGGCCGACCAAGCGGCTGGCCGAGCGGGCCGCCGCCACCCACGACGGGCCGACCGTCTTCGTGTCGGCGTCGGCCGTCGGCTACTACGGACCCGACCGGGGCGACGAGATCCTGACCGAGGACAGCGAGCGCGGCGACGGGCCGCTGGCCGATCTGGTGGCCGACTGGGAGGCCGCCGCCTCGGGGACCGGGTTGCGTGGCGTGCGGGTGCGCACGGGGATCGTGCAGAGTCCGAGAGGCGGCGTGCTCCGCCTGCAGTATCCGTTGTTTCTGGCCGGGTTGGGCGGTCCGCTCGGCGACGGCCGCCACTGGCTGCCCTGGATCGACATCGACGACCTCACCGACGTCTACGTGCGCGCCATCCTGGACGCGGCCGTGTCCGGTCCGGTGAACGCCGTTGCGCCGCAACCGGTCCGCAACGGTGACTACACCCGCGTGCTGGCCGGCGTCCTGCACCGGCCCGCGCTGCTCACCGTGCCCCGGCCGGCCGTCCAGCTCGCGCTCGGCGAGTCAGGGGCGCGTGAACTGGCGTTCGCCACCCAGCGGGTCCGGCCCGAGCGGTTGACCAGGCTGGACCATCACTTCCGGCATCCGGAGCTGGAGGGCGCGCTGCGCCACCTGCTGGGCTAGGCGCCGGCGAGCACGGCCTGGGTCTGGCTGGTGTAGCCGACGCGCCTGCCCTCGTCGTCCGTGACGTCGGTCCGTACCACGATGAACGACCGTCCGACGTGCAGCGGGCGACTGGTCGCGTGGACGGAACCGCCTCGCACGGCACGGAAGAAGTTGGTTTTGGACTCCACAGTGGACGTCGAAGCGCCTTCCGGCAGGTTCAGGTAGGCACACACCGCGCCGACCGAGTCGGCCAGCGTCATCAGGACGCCGCCGTGCAGCATGCCCGCGACCGTGCATCGCTCGGGTGTCCACTCCAGGCTGCCGACCACCTCGTCCGGACCGGCGGCCGACAGGGTGATGCCCAGCGTCTCCGCGTAGGGCATCAGGGCTACCAGGTCGGCTGGGCTGACCGGCATCGACTGTCCTTTCTGGTCAGTGGGCCCGGCTGGTGAGCGTGAGGTTCGCCATCCGGACCACGCACCGGGTGACGTGGGCGAGGTCGATCTCGGTGCGTCGGCCGATGAGATCGTCCAGCAGGCCGTCCGCGGCATGGTAGATCATCCGGCAGGCCAGTTCCGGGTCGATGTCGGCCTCGGTGGCGTCGACGTTGGCGAGCACGAAGCCGATCATCAGCTCGATGACGCGCTGGTTGGACCGCTTGCACAGCTCCAGGGCCTTCGCGTTGGCCGAGCTGTAGACGATGCGGTGCAACTCGGCGTGCCGCACGGCGTGCTCGATCAGCGCGCCGAGCAGCTGGTCGATGGACTCCTGCCAGCCCAGTTCCTGGCCGAGCACTTCCTCCGTGGTCTGCACGAAGGCGTCGACGTACCGCTCCCACAGTGCCGCTAGCAGATGGTCCTTCGAGGTGAAGTACAGGTAGAACGTGCCCTTGGCGATGCCGGCGGCCCTGGTGATGTGCTCGATGGTGGCGTCCTGGAAGCCGATCTCCCGAAAGACCTCGTCACCGGCCCGCAGGATGTCGGACATCCTGTCCTGTTGGCTCTTGGTCACGCGCTTGCGTCGTGGCTCGGCCGCGGACGTCGCAGTCATCTCGCTCACCCGCCTGACAGTACTCGTGGCTATCCGTCATGGTTGAGTGTACGACTGACCGCCAGTCAATTGACTGACCGACAGTCATTCGATAACCTTGAATCTGAGAGCCACGGTGGGTAGCCGACCGGGTACCCCACTTTCGCCACCAGACGAGCAATCGGGAGACGAGGGCCTCATGTCATCTCAGACCGCGCCGACGCGCGGAAACGCGTTGACGCTGACGTTCATCTGTTCCGGCATCGTCCTGGTCTATCTGGACCTGACGATCGTGAACGTCGCGCTGCCGGCCATGCAGGCGAGCCTGTCGGCCAGCGTGACCCAACTCCAGTGGATCGTTGACGCCTATGCACTGGTCCTGGCCTGTCTGCTGCTGTCGGCGGGCACGCTGGGTGATCTGTTCGGCCGTAAACGAATCTTCCTGGGCGGCCTGGTCGGGTTCATCATCGCGTCCGTGCTCTGCGCACTCGCGCCGACGTACGAGACACTGCTGATCGCGCGGGTCATCCAGGGTGTGGCGGGCTCGGCGATGGTGCCACTGTCGCTGGCACTGGTCTCGACCATCTACACCGAGCCGGCCGCTCGTGCCCGCGCCATCGGCGTCTGGGCCGGTGTCGGCGGCCTCGCGCTCGCCGCGGGACCGATTCTGGGCGGTGTCCTGGTCGAGGGACTCGGCTGGCAGAGCATCTTCTGGATCAACGTGCCCGTCGGGCTGGCCGCCCTGATCGTGCTGGCCATCAAGCTGCCCACTGCTCGCCCCGCCGTCAGCAGGCGGACCGACCCACTCGGCCAGGTGCTGTTCGTGGTCGGCATCGGCGGACTCGTGTACGGCCTGATCCAGGCCAGCGCGCTGGGCTGGGCATCGCCGGTGATCATCGGCTCCATCGTGGGTGGCGTCGTCATCCTGGCGCTGTTCGTCGCCTGGGAACGGCACTTCAGCGATCCGATGCTGCCGATGAGGCTGATGCGCAACCCCGTGATGGTGGCTGCCGCGGCCGTCAACTTCTTCGGCCTGTTCGGCCTGTTCACCACGATCTTCCTGCTGACGCTCTACCTGCAGCGGGTGAACGGGTTGTCCACCCTCGCCGCGGGCGTCCGGTTCCTGGCACTGAACATCGCGATCATGGTCTTCTCCTACCTGGCCAGCGTGATCGCGAACAAGCTGGGCGCCAAGGTGCCGATCGTGGTGGGTTCGGTGATGAGCGCGATCGGCCTGCTGCGGCTGACCATGCTCGAACCGGGCACGACGTTCCTCAGCTACTGGTGGGCGCTGGCCCTGATCGGTGCTGGTGTGTCGCTGGTCGGTGCGCCGGCCACGGTGGCCCTGCTCAGTTCGGTACGCCCGGAGCAGGCCGGCACGGCGACCGGCGTCTCCAACACGTTCCGCCAGGTCGGCAGTGTGTTCGGCGTCGCCATCGGCGGCACGCTGCTGGTCCAGCACCTGCACAGCACGGTGCCCGCGGCGATCGCGTCGCTGCCGCTGTCCGGTCCACAACGGACGGACATGGTGCACGCGCTGTCCACCGGTGACCTGTCGGCGCCGGACCGGCTGCCGGCCGGACTGCGGGACGCCGTGCTGCACGCGGTCGGACCGGCCGTGTCCGGCGGTGTGCACCTGGGCCTGGCCGTGGCGGCCGTGGGAGCGCTGGCCGGCGGCATCTTCACCCTGTTCGCCCTGCGGAAGCCGAAGACCCCGGCCGAGCGGCCGGCCGAGGCTCCCGCCGAGCGGGAGACGGCGTCCACCGCAAACGTTCGTCGCTAACGATGTCGATCGCACCCGGCCGGTCCGCGGACCGGCCGGGGCGGGACAGGCGGCCGCCCCCAATTTCCCCTGCGGCCGCCATGTTCCGTTGAACAGCAGTGAGGAGCGTGAGCGGACGATGGACGTCGACACCCTCGCCGACGCCTACCGGCGGTTGACCTCGGCCGCCCGCCTGGTGGCCGAGTCGGATGCCCTGAGCAACGCCGACCGGGCCCAGGTCGACTGGACACTGAGCCATGTCCTGCTGAGCGACGCGATGCTGGCCGAGACCGCCCGCCGGATGCTGGCCGGCGAACCGGCGAGCATCGACAACAGCGGTGCCATGGACACCTCGGCGATCTCGACGCTGATCGACACGACGTCGCACGCCGAGCGGATCGTCATGGTGTCGGACAACGCCGACCGGCTGGTAGACCTGATCGGGCGGATGCCCGGCGAGTCGGCGACGATCATGGTGCCTACCCGGCTGGTGGACCGCACCGGCAAGGAAGTCCTCAACGACACCCTGCGGTGGGGCGACCTGGTGACGGCGCGGGGCACCGAGCAGATACCGGGACACGCGGCCCGGCTGGAAGGTTTCGCCCGCACGGCGAACTAGGCAGGGTCCAGAGCGCCGAATCGCCAGTCGCGCCAGAGTCGGCGGGACCGCTCCTCCGGATAGGGGCGGACCGCCGGCTCGGCGTCGTACACGCGGGTGGTGTCGCCGTCGTAGCGGTCCCATCCCGGATCGCCGGTGGCGGCGAATGCCAGCCACTCCGCCCGCATCAGCTCCGACAGCCGTTGTGCCTCCCGCACCGCGATCGGTCCGGCCGCGGTGACCTCTCCCTCGACGTCCGTGGTGCCGAAGACGAGCAGGGTGTCAGCGAGTGCGATGCGCCCTGTGGGCCGAATCCCCAGAGCAGCTCATACAGCCACACGCGCGCTCCGCCGGCGTGGGCAGCGTCGGCGAAGTGGCTGGTGGGCATTCGCAGCGGCCAGTCACCGACCGCCGTCTCGCGCAACTCCGCGGCCGAAGCATGGCGGGAACGCGGCCCGGTAGCCCGCCGCGCCGACCGTCGGCGCGAGGTTGTCCGGCACCGTGTCCACCTGGTCGTCGGTGATGTCACCGAGCTGCGCGGCGAGCAGGCTGAACTCGTCCCTGGTGCCCCACGAGCAGGTCGATGCCGCCGGCCGCTCCCGCCGCGACGGCCGCCAGGGCGCGTCGGGCAGAACGTCGCCGTCGACCACGGGGGAGAACGGGGTGGGTGTGAGCGCGATCGGACCCCACCGGTCCGTACATCGAGGCAGCCGCTCGGTCACGGTCCGGGCGGCGAGGACGAGATCCCGCGGCGCGACGCCGGCCAGTTGGTCCGCCCGAGGCGACCGGCCGAGCTGGGCGGCGATGTCCTCGGCGATGTCCGCCGCGAACCCGGTGTTGAAGTAGGTTCCCGGCAGGCTCTGCATGATCGCGCGACGGAACAGGCCCGCCGCCGACGGCATCACCAGCAGCGCGGCGACCGAGCCGGCTCCCGCCGACTGGCCGAAGACGGTGACGTTGCCCGGGTCACCGCCGAACTCGGCCACCTTGTCCTGGATCCAGCGCAGTGCGGCGGCCTGGTCGAGGAGGCCGCGGTTGTCCGGTGCGCCGTGCAGGTGGGCGAATCCTTCCGCGCCGGTGCGGTAGTGGGCGCTGACCACGACCGCACCACCCGCCGCCAGCGTGGCGCCGTTGAGACGTGGATTGGCTGTGGCGCAACGCAAGTAGGTGCCACCGCTGATCCATGCCACGACCGGCAGCCCGGACCCGCCCGGATCCGGTGTCCAGACGGCCAGCGTCAGCCAGTCGTCGCCCGCCGGGGCCGGACCGGTTGCGGCGGTGGCGGACCGAAGGCCGAGACGTCACGGACACCGTCCCACGGCGCCCAGCTGCCCCGGACCGGCCCGGTGGCGGTACGAGCGCGTGGAGCGTCCATGGCCGGATCATCGCAGCCGGGTCAGCTCAGCGCGGCGTCCAGCCAGCCGTGCAGGTCGCCGGGTGCCATCCGGTCCAGGCGTGGCGCGTCGTCGGCGACCTCGGGCGGTCCACCGAGCGCGACGAACTTCTCCCGCATCAACTCGGTGTGATGCACCCTGGTGTGCGGTCCGGCCGCGCCCAGCGGGATGGACCGCTCCCTGGTCCGGACGCGGCCGTCGGCGAGCCGGACGGTGACCCTGGCCGGCGTGGCCTTGGTCGCGGCGGTGAAGTCGCTCGGCGCACCACCCAGCGGCCCGACCTGCTCCACCAGCTCGTCCCCGCCGAACTGGCGGATCCAGTCCTCGGCGGCCGGTCCGGCCTGCCGCACCGCCTCGCCGAACGGTGCTTCCGACGCGAACAGCTCCCGCGTCATCGCCGGATCGTGGGCCAGCCGGACCCGTCCGGCGAGTGCCCAGCGGCCGGGATCGCCGACCGAGGGCCGGGCGAAGTCGTCGACGGTGAACTCACCGGTCAACAGTGCCGTGGCGACCGGATACGGGATGTCCAGCACGAGCGCGCCCAGCGGTGACGCCGGACCGTCGACGTAGCGGGCCACGCGCTTGCCGGACAGCAGCGTGTAGACCGACGCCTCGACGACGACCTCGTCGATGTCCTCGGCCGCGATGTCGCCGAGTTCCTCGTGCAGCGCGGCGGCGCAGTCCACGGCGGCGTCGATGCCGGGGCCGCCGGGGTGCATCTTGAACGACAGTGTCTCGGTGTGCCAGCGCTCGCCGAGCCCTTCGGTGACGGCGTCGGGCAGCGGGACCGAGGCGAAGCGGGCCAGGAAGCCGTCGGAGTGCTCGACGATGTCCGGCGCGCCGCGCAGCCCGGCGACGGCCGCGTCGCAGGCGTCCATCGCCGTGCGGACCGGCGAGAACGTGTTGAACAGGCGTGCGTCGCTGGCCAGGAAGGCCCGCATCAGGGGCCAGGGCGGCATCGCCAGCGCCAGGCCGAACGCGTCCAGCCACACGTCGGCGGGCGCGCGCTGGCAGTGCAACCGGCCGCCGACCGCGCCGACCAGGTGGGTGTGCACCGCGCTGTGCCCGCGCAGCGGTCCCAGCGTGGCGGCCGCGGTGACCCTGGCCGCGCACTCGTTGGCCGCGACCACGGCGGTCAGCAGGGCACGGCCGTCGAGACCGTCGGCGTAGGCGAACGCCAGCGGGACGGCGACCGTGGAGTTGGACAGGTGCCCGGCGTAGGCGGTGTCGTCCAGGTTCAGCCACGAGCCGAGACCGGCCAGCACGCACGCGGACTGCCGGGGGTCGACACCCAACGGCTGGCCGAACGCCTTGACCAGGCTGTGGCCCAGCGGATGGGCAGCACCGGCACGGATCGAGCCGAGCTGGGACAGGATCTGGCTGCGGGCCAGCGCGACCACCCGGTCGGGCAGCGCGTCGAACCGCAGCGAAGCGGCCCATGTGGACAGTCGGGTGGCGACGGTCATCGGGCCACCTCCGCGCCCCACATGGGCAGGGCACCCGGCAGGACGTCCAGCGTCATCGTCGGGCTGGCGCCCGGATACACCTCGCCGTCGTGCTCGAAGCACAGCGCGCTGCCGTCCAGGTGCTCGACCACCACCCGCCTGCCCCGCCCGTAGGTGACACTCGACCGGCCGACGTGGTCACCGGTCCTGGTCAGCGCCAGCATGGCGGACGCGCCGCCCTCGGCACCGATGACGCACACGTCCAGGTTGCCGTCGTCGATCAGCGAGTCGGGCAGCAACTGGTACTGGCCGGCACGGTGCCGGCCGCCGCCGACGTTGGCCAGCACGATCTCGCCCTTGTGGATGACGGTGCCGTCGACCGTCACCCGCACCGGCACCGGGTCGAAGCGGGCCGCCGTGGTGGCCAGCGCCTCCTCGTACCGCGCCCACCCGCGCCTGGTCGACGACCTCGCCGTGATCAAGGCCTCGGCGAACAGCCCGGCGCACGCCCCGAGCAGCACGATGTCGTCGGTCTCCACCAACCGGGCCACGTCCACCCGCCGCACCGCCGCGGCGCCGTCGTCCGTCCTGCGCACCACGGCGGACAGCGCCGCCGACCACGGCCGGCGGCCCCAGAGCATCCGATACCCCGAGTTGCCGGTGCCGCCCGGCACCGCGAACAGCGACGGCCGCCGGCCGGCGTCGACGGCCAGCAGGCCGCGCGCCACTTCCAGCACGGTGCCGTCACCGCCGATGACCAGCACCAGGTCGGCCGGACCCAACCCGGCCCCGGTGACGGCGTCGGTGGCGTCGCCGCGCCCACCGGTGCGGTGCACGGTGGCGGTCCGGCCGTGTTTCCGACAGAGGCCCAGGACGTCGTCCACGAGTGCCGGTGTCGTGGTGCCGGCACTCGGGTTGACGATGACCATGGTGCGGGAGCCGGAGGGCTCCGCCTTGTGTTCAGGCACGGTTCGTTCACCTCGCGTCCTGGTCGACAACGTGGAACGGCCACGCCAGGGAGTCAAGGGGTGCTCGCTGGCGTGGCCGGGTCGGTGACGGAATCAGGCTGCTTGTCGTTGTGGCTGCGCCGGTATCTCACCGGACCGGACCGGGGCGCTCACCCTGTGCAGGAACGTCGCGACCTCGCGGTAGGACCGCCAGAAGCCGACCTCGTGGTACGGGATGCCGTTCTCGCGGCAGAAGTCCCGCACGATCACCCGGCACCGCGGCAGGTTCTTCTGCGGCATCGCGGGGAACAGGTGGTGCTCGATCTGGTAGTTCAGGCCACCGCTGAGGAAGTCGATGTACCAGGACGGCCGGATGTTGCGGGAGGTCACCACCTGGCGCTCCAGCCAGGTCATCCGCTCCCCGTCCTCGTCCCGGACCTCCATGCCCTTGTGGTTGGGCGCGAACAGCATGCCGAAGTACACGCCCTGGACCGCCTGCTGGATCGCCAGGAAGCAGATTGCCTGCAGCGGCGAGAGGAACACGAACAGGCAGGTCAGGTAGATCGCCGCGCGGGCCAGGATGATCACGCTCTCCAGCACCGGCCTGCGTACCGTGCCGTTGAAGATCATCTGCCAGGCCGTCCGCTGCATCTTCAGGCACTCCAGCGTGAGCAGCACGAAGAACAGGACGCTCTGGTGGCGCACCACGAACTTCTTGTAGCCCCGCCGGCTCGGGTACTGCTTCAGGTCGAAGATGATCGTGCGACGCCCGATGTCCGGGTCCATCTCCAGGTGGTTCGGGTGGCTGTGGTGTCGGTTGTGGTGGTTGACCCACCAGCCGTACGAGGCGCCGTTCACCAGGTTGGCGTGCACCAGGCCGACCGCCGTGGCGAGGTTCTTGTTGCGGAACATCGCCTTGTGGCCCGCGTCGTGCCACATGAAGATGCACTGGCCGGCGCAGAAGCCCAGGTACACAGCGATGACCATCTGCCACCACGACCGTCCGACCAGGAAGAACGCTGCCAGCCCGGCCGCGAACAGCAGCGTGTTCAGGCTCAGTTTCCAGATGTAGTAACCGGGGAGCAGATCCAACAGGCCAGCCCGCTTGATCCGCCTGGACAGTTCGGTGAAGTCACCCCGCATGGCGTCGCCCGGTACCTCGTCCGGGACCGGCGCCACCGCCTCGGCGTCGCCGGTGATGACCGGCGACAAGGTGCCTCCAGGGGGTCGTCGCATACCGTGATCTCCTTCGGCGTTACCGACCCGATGACGGCCGGCTGGGACTGTCGCCACATGCGAGAGCTCGACATCGGCGCGGTTCCCACCAGCCGCCGGTCGGCCATCAGACTCGCTCTGTGATTGCCATTCGTGAGTTGAGATCTCCACACCAGTGTGGCAAACCCGTCTGATCCCCAACTGACACGAACCTGACGTCGGTCGCGGTGGTCAGCTGCGCAGCGCCAGGTGGTCGGCCCTCGGCCCGATCTTCGGATCATGGGCCAGCACGGCGACCTCGAACTTCCGGATCGCGGGCGACGGCTCGACGCCGAGCTCGTTGTCCATCCGGGCGCGCAGCCTGCGGTACGCGGCCAGCGCGTCGGCCTGGCGGCCGGAGCGGTACAGCGCGATCATCAACTGCTCACAGAAGCGTTCGTTCAGCGGTTCCAGCTCGACGAGCTCGCTCAGCTCGGCGACGATCTCCATGTCGCGGCCCAGCTTCAGTTCGCTGTCGTACAACCGGCCCAGCGCGGACAGCCGCGCCTGCTCGTACCGGGCGGCCAGCGACTGCCCGAGGGCACCCCGGACCTGGCCGCCGAACGCGGGCCCACGCCACAGCGACAGTGCCTGGCGGATCGTGTCGGCGACGTCCGACGCCGGCATCGCCGTGTCGTTCTGGATCCGCCGGATCCGTCGCTTGAAGATCGCCGCGTCGAGTTCGTCGTCGTCGATGGAGAGCTGGTAGCCGGGAGGTACCGTGATCAGCCGTGAGTCGTTCCGGCCCGGCTCCAGCGCCGCCAGCCGCCGCCGCAGGCGGCTGACGTGGGCCTGAAGGGCGTTCTCCGCACTGCGCGGTGGGTCCTCCCACAGCTCCGAGATGAGCGTGTGCACGCCGACGGGGTTGCCTCTGTTGGCCAGCATGGCGGCGAATAACGACCGCTGCGCCTCGCTTCGTAATAACGTTGCTCGGCCATCGACGGTGATCTCGATCGGTCCGAGAACTGCAAACATAAATATTTCCCCTTATGCGATCTTCGGCTCAGCTCTTTTCGATCACCGCACTCAACATCGATCGCCAATATTTGACGATTCCTATTGTTTACACGGCAACAAAATATCCGCGACAACCCTGTCTAGCACGTATCGAGCGACGTCGCAAGTATCGCATCCGCTGGTGATCACCGTTATTCGAGCGCGGTACGTCCGGTTGGCGGCGACCATTCGTGTGACCGTCGTACACCGGTCACCCGGTTGTGATGACCTGGAGTGGCCGACCGTCAATATCGTGTGCCGCGCCACATCGGCCGGAATCTGCCCCGGGTGCATACAATCCCGAGTGATAATGTGTTCGCGACACGGCGAACTGGCTCGTCAGCGCTCGGTTCGAGTTTTCCGGCCCGCCGGTCCGCGGGTTATGGCAGGCATTTTCCCGAATCAGCTCACTGTCAGCTTCCCGTCAGTTCATGAGCGCACAATGAAACCTGAGTGAAATGACAGGGAAGCGCTGGAGCGAACGATTCCCCCGCGCGCGTACGTGACGACGAACGGAGTGTCAGGTGCACGATCCTCGGGCATTACTTGATCTCGGCTCCGTGGCCGCGGGGAAACTCGCTCGGCGTGGGTATCGGCTGGATCTGGACGAACTCGCCGAGCTGGTCAGCAGGCGGCGGGACCTGGCGGACATGGCCGGCAAACTCCGGACCGAGGCCAACGGCCTGGCCAAGGAGAAGTCCGGTGACCGCGGTGACCCGGTACCCACCGAGGTCCGCGAACACGCCCAGGAACTGCGGGCCCGACTACGACAGATCGAGGCCCAGCGTAAGGATGTGGAGACCGAGCTCACCGCCTTCCTGCTCGCGATTCCCAATCTGCCGGCGGACGACGTTCCCGACGGTGACTCCGAGGACTTCGCGGTGGAGGTGCGCAGGCGCGGTGAACCCCAGCGGTTCCCGTTCGAGCCCAGGCATCACGCCGACATCGGTGAGGCCACCGGGATCCTCGACCTGCCCCGCGCCGGCAAACTGGCCGGCTCCCGGTTCAGCGTGGCCAGGGGCGTCGGTGCGGCACTGGAACGCGCGTTGATCACGTTCTTCCTCGACCTGCACACCAAGGAGCACGGTTACCTCGAATACTCGGTTCCCTCTCTGGTGACCAGGGAAACCATGACGGGCACCGGACAACTGCCCAAGTTCGAGGAGGACCTGTTCCGCACGTCCGTCGGCGAGCGGGAGTTGTTCCTGATCCCGACGGCTGAGGTGCCGCTGACCAACCTGCATGCCGGCGACGTCCTGCCGGACGCGGAGCTGCCGTTGGCGCTCACCGCGCACACCCGGTGTTTCCGAGCCGAGGCGGGTTCCTACGGCAGGGACACCCGAGGCATTCTGCGGCTGCACGAGTTCGACAAGGTCGAAATGGTTCGCTTCTGCCGGGCCGAGGATTCCGACGAGCAGCTGCACCTGATGCTGTCGCACGCCGAAACGTGCCTGACCAGGCTCGGCCTGGCCTACCGGGTGGTGGAACTGGCGGCGGGCGACATGGGTTTCTCCGCCCGGCGCACGTACGACATCGAGGTCTGGGTGCCCAGCCAGCGCCGTTACCGGGAGATCTCGTCCTGCTCGGACTGTGGCACGTTCCAGGGTCGCCGGGCCCGGATCACGACCCGCAACGCCGACAAGAAGAAGACCCCGGTCGCCACGCTGAACGGCTCCGGCCTGCCGATCGGCCGGACCATGCTGGCGATCATGGAGCAGTACCAGCAGGAGGACGGCGGCGTCGAGATCCCGACCGCGCTGCGCCCCTACACGGGCTTCTCGCGGATCACGCCGGACGGAAAGGCTGCTTAACGCCACGTTGATCGCCGTACGCCGGCCCGGGACCGCTGCTCCGGCAGCGCCCGGGCCGGTGCGTTGCCACCGGACCGCTGGGCGAACGCGAAGGCGAGCGTCCTGGTATGACTGGGCAGCAGCGAACTGGCCCGCTCGTGCACCAGTTCGGACCACGGCAGCCGCTGGTCGGGGATCGGCAGGCCACCCCGGTCGGCGAAGCGCAGCAGGACCGGCGCGGACTCGGCGTGCGACGGGATCGTCGCCACGGACGCGACCAGGTCGGCCGCGTTGTCCCGCAGGCTCGCCACCCGCCGGTCATGTGATGTCAGGTCCACAACGGACGTGGTGACGCCGGTGTGCATGGCCTCGTAGTTGTCTATCACCGCGGGTACGCCGGTGAGCACGTCGCGCGCCGCGCCGGCGAGTAGCCGTTCGGTCAGCGAGAGGTGGGCCACCAGCCAGTCGACCATCATGCGCAGGTCCATCCGGAGCGCTGTCTCGTCCGTGATCGTCTCGGCCACGGTGAGTAGTTGGCGGTAGGCGGATCGAAGTTCGGTGGTGTCCATCGATGCTCCTGCGCGGGTTCCGGGTGCCTCCTCGGTCGCATGTTCGGCGTCCGCGAACATACCACATGTTCGGACAGTGCGAACATGACGGCAGTCAGCTGATAGGATGGCGCGATGGCAAGCCGAACGGCCGTCGAACTGGTTCATCCGGTCCGGGACGCACTGCGGCTCGTGGATGTCATGGCGGCACTCAGCGATCCGGTCCGGCTCGCGATCGTCGCGCGTCTCGCCGACGTCGACGACAGTGGCGGACTCGCCTGCACCACGTTCACCCTGCCGGTCAGCAAGTCGACCCAGAGCGGGCACTTCAAGGTGCTGCGCGAGGCAGGCGTCATCCGCCAGCGGGACGAGGGCACCAGGCGACTCAACAGCCTGCGGCGCGAGGATCTGGACGCGCGCTTTCCCGGCCTGCTGGACCTGGTCGTGCCCGAGGGCATCAAGGTGATCGTCGGCTGGTCGATGCTGCCCGCAACGGTCGCCGCGACCCGGTTGAGGCCGCGGGTCAGCCGAACTGGTGCAGCAGCGTCAACTCGGTGAGGACGACGTCCTCGCCGGCCGACGACTCCACGGCGATGCCGAACACACCCTCCCAGTAGCCGCGTGGGCGCTGCCGCGCCGACACCACGTGCGCGCGGGCCCGGATCCGGTCGCCGACCCGCACCGCGGCCAGGATGCGGGTCCGGCCGACGCCCTGATTCAGGACCAGCGTCGCGCCGTCGACCTGGATGATCTCCGACAGCAGCATCGTCGTCATGCCGAGCACCAGGAAGCCGTGCGCGATCGGCGCCCCGAACGGGCCCTCGGTGGCGCGCCGGACGTCGGTGTGCAGCCACTGGTGATCACCGGTGAGGTCGGCGAACCGGTCCACCATCTCCTGCGTCACGACATGCCACTCGCTGACCCCCAGCGACGTGGACTCGGTCAACTCCGCCGGGTCGGCCACCCTGGTCACAGCGTCACCTTCCCGTCCGCCGGCAGGTCCCTGGCGCCCCTGCCCAGCGCGTGGGCCCCGCCGTCGACGTGGATCACCTCACCGGTCATCGACGGCAACCAGTCCGACCACAGCGCGCAGACCGCCTTGGCCACTGCCGACGCGTCCTTGACGTCCCAGGCCAACGGCGCCCGGTCCTCCCAGGCGGCCTCGAACGTGGTGAAGCTGCGGATGGCCGATGCGGCGACCGTGCGCAGCGGGCCGGCGGCGATCAGGTTGACCCTGGTGCCCTGCGGGCCGAGTGCGTGCGCCAGGTAGCGGCAGCAGCTCTCCAGGCCCGCCTTGGCCACGCCCATCCAGTCGTAGCCGGGCCACGCCTGGGCCGCGTCGAAGTCCAGGCCCACCAGCGCACCGCCGCCCGCCGCGGCCAGCAGCGGTGCGAACACACGGCCGAGCGCCACGAACGAGTAAGTCGACACGTGCAGTGCCGTCGACACGTCCGGCCACGGCGCTGTGATGAAGCCTCCATCTAATGTGGATGGCGCGGCGAACGCGATCCCGTGCAGCACACCGTCCACGGCGCCCCACCGGTCCCGCAGGTTGGCCGCGACGTCGTCCAGCTGGTCCGGCCGGGTGACATCCAGCTCCAGCACGTCACACTCCGGCGAGAAGTCCGCCGCCAGCTGCCGGGTGATCGCCATCCCTCGGCCGAAGCCGGTGAGCACGATCTCGGCTCCCTGTTCCTGCGCCAGGCGCGCGGCGACGTAGGCGATCGAGCTCCGGGTCTGCACGCCGGTTACCAGTAGTCGTTTTCCCTTGAGCAGCACAACATCCACCCCCATCCAGGGTTCGGTCACCGCTGATCCTGCCGTCCTGGCCTGACAGTGGGCTGATCCGGAGCGGACGGTCAGTGGACTGTCAGGCCGGGGTCAGCTCGACTGTTCATGCTGTGCCGGCTCCGTGGTCCGCGGGGTGGGTTCGGCGTGCCCGAACCCCGACGAGATTGGAGTTGTCGCGACGTGGTCTCCTCAACGCCCCTACCGGCCCGCCAACGGGCGGGCGTCTCCATCGGCGCCACACTGGACCGGCTGCCGGTCGTTCGTACCCACCGCCTGCTCACCACGGCGGTCGGTGCCGGACTGTTCTTCGACTTCTTCGACAGCAACCTGTCCGGCACGATATCCAAGGTCCTGCAGACCGACTTCGCGGTCGGCGCGACGTCGCTGAAGCTGATCCTGGCGTCGGCGTTCGTCGGCCAGTTCTTCGGCGCCCTGCTGCTCGGCAGGCTCGCCGACCGGGTGGGCAGGCGGACGGCGTTCCTGATCAACCTCGCCGTGTACTCGGTCGCCACACTCGCCGGCGCGTTCGCCCCGACCGCTGCCTGGCTGATCGTCACCCGGTTCGTCGCCGGCGTCGGCATCGGCGCCGAGCAGTGCCTGTCGGACAGTTATCTGGCCGAGATCCTGCCGCCCACCCGGCGCGGCCAGTTCGTCGGCTGGGCGTACACCCTGGCGTACTGCGGCGTGCCGGCCGTCGGTTTCGCCGCGTTGTGGTTGACACCGCACCACATCTTCGGCGTGGTCGGCTGGCGCTGGCTGTTCGTGCTCGGCGCGGTCGGTTCGGTCGTCGCGTGGCTGTTGCGGCGCAGGCTCATCGAGTCGCCCCGGTGGCTCGCCTCACGTGGCCGGAACGCCGAGGCCGAGGAGTTGGTCAGCGCGATGCGTGCCGAGGCGGTGTTGGCCTCGGCCGAGGAACCTGTTGTGGAACCGCAGCCGACGCCGGAGGTTACGAGCGTCCTGGCGATCCTGCGCCGGCCGTACCTGCGGCGCACGATCATGCTGTGGGTGTTCTGTGCGCTGTCGTCGGTCATCTACTACGGCTTCGGCACCCTTGCGCCGCAGGTGCTCGCCGAGAAGGGTTATTCGGTCGTCCAAGGGTTGACGTACACGGCGGTGTCGTTCCTCGGCTACCCGATCGGGTCGCTCCTCTCGCTGCCGCTGCTGGACAGGATGGAGCGGCGGACCCTGCTGGCGACGTCCGGTGCCGCGGTGGCCGGGTGCGGGTTGGGCTTCGGCCTGTCCGGCGCGTCGGCCGCGGTGGTCGCGTTCGGAGTGGCCTACACGCTGTTGAGCAACGTGTTCGCCAACGTGTCGCACGTGTACCTCGCGGAGCAGTACCCGACCGGTGTGCGGACGACGGCTGTTGGTGCGGCGTACTCGCTGTCCCGGCTGAGCACGGGCGCGCTGCCGTTCGTCCTGCTGCCGGTGCTGACGGCGGGCGGGCCGGTCTGGCTGTTCGTGGCGATCGCGGGATGTGCCGCGGTGCTGGTCACGACGGTGTTGGCGCTGGGCGGGCGGACCACGGGGTCGTCTGTCGGGCGGTGATGCGGGCGGTCAGGTTGCCGTCAGAATGGTGTCAGGAGCGTCTGTCATAGTTGTTCTATCAGGCGGTGAGGGAAACCGGAAAGCGGAAGCCGAAGGATTCCCGATCCGCTTGGGGAGAGGTTCTCGTAGTGGCCCAACGAGTTCTGCCCTTCTGGGGTGGGAGGACTACGGTCCCGTAGGTTCGAATTCTGCCCTCTCCGCGCTGGGTGACAATTGAATGCTGGAGAGGTTCTCGTAGTGGCCCAACGAGTTCTGCCCTTCTGGGGTGGGAGAGCTACGGCTCCGTAGGTTCGAATCCTGCCCTCTCCGCGCTGGGAGATAATCCCCAAACCGCCAGTTGAGCCGTACCGCCCGGCTCTCCCGCGACACTGCGGCCAGCAGCGTTGCGGGAGGGCCGGTTCGCGCGGTACAGGGTGGCTGCCGCCGCCCGCAGCGCATCGCTGCCTTCACCGGCCGACAAGGCCGGTGCCTGGTTCGCTCTCAACGACCTGCGTACGTTCCTGTGCGTGGTCCTGCACCAGATGCCCGGCGTCCACCAGTAGTTCCCCGAACTCGGCCTGCTTGGCTGGTGTCAGCGAGTCGTCCAGGACAGTCAGCACCACGTCCGGCACGGCCTGGTTGAGCTTGGCCAACATGCCCAACAGCTCACGGGTCGTGCGGGTCACGACGCCCGCTCCCGCATCGCAGCCACTGGCGACTGCCGAACCTTGCCGCGGGCCTGTACCTGCTCCCGGTAGGTAGCGGCGCACCCCGCCACGCAAGCCAGCAGTTCGTCCCGCCACTGCGTGGCCCCTGGACCGTGCAGTTGACGCCGCCAACAGCGCCCTTTGGTACCCCTCGTAGTACGCCAGTTGCCGCACCGGATTGCCTGTTTGGCAGCCAAGCGAAGATCACGGTGTGTGCGTCATCGTGTGAGCAGGGTTGTCACACCCGCAGTCACCAGCGGTTATGCTGGAGTCGCACCACCAGCTGGGGCGGGCACCTGAAAGAGTGGGAGACATGGCACGCGAAGCCGAGGCCGTTGCTGAGCAGCGCCGCGCGCTGGGCGAGCGCCTTGCGGCGTTTCGCCAGGCCGCCAACCTCACGCAGGGGCAGCTCGCCGAGGCCGCTATTTGTGACCGCACAACCGTGGCTCACATCGAGAAGGGCCGCAGTCGTGCGGATGAGCGCTTCTGGCAGGTTGTTGACGATGCCTGCGCCGCCAATGGTGCCTTACTGACCGCCTTCCACCAGTTCCAAGCGGCCAAGGCCGAGCGCGAGCAGCAAGCTCGCGAGACTGAGTTGGCGGCAGCGCGGGCGAAGGTGGCCAGGTTCCAGGCCATGCCGTCGGACGCGAACGTGTTGCCGCTCACTTGGCAGGCACCGGCGCCGATCGGTGACGACGAGCAGGACGCACTCGAACTGGCCCGGCGGGTCGGAGCCAGTGATGTCGGCCAGGAAACGCTGACTCGTCTGGAAGCCGTCGTGGACGAGTTGGCGATTGCGTACACCAAGACGCCGCCGGCCTTGCTGCTGGGCCGTGTCCGGCGGCACCTTGGGTACGTCAATCGCTTGTTGGACGCGCGCAAGACGCTGGGGGAGCATCGGCGGTTGTTGGTGATCGGCGGCTGGTTGTCGCTGCTCGGCGCGACCGTTCACATCGACGTGAAGCAGTACGAAGCCGCTGCGGCGCGGCTCAAGACCGCCGCCAGCCTCGCCCGCCATGTCGGGAACCGCGACATTCACGCCTGGTGCTACGAGACCGAAGGCTGGCGGGTGCTCACCGAGGGCGACTACTCGCGGGCCCTGGAACTCTCGCGGGCCGCGCAAGCCATTGCGCCAACCGGCAGTTCGGCGACCATTCAGGCTACCGCGCAAGAGGGTCGAGCCTGGGCGCGGCTCAACCAGCCGAAGGAGACCTACGCCGCGATCGAACGAGTGCACCGGCTCGTCGCGCCGATGGCACGGCCTGACCAGCCCGAACACCACTACCGCTACGACCCGGACAAGTCGGTGGCGTACACGGCGACCACGCTGGCCTGGTTGGGCGACCCGGCGGCAGAGGGCTACGCGCGGGAAATCATTGCCCGCCTGGCGCCGACCGACGACGTCGAGAAATGGCCGCGCCGGGTCGCCTCGGCCAACATCGATCTGGCTCTGGCGCTGCTTGTGACCGATCGATTGGACGAAGCCTGCGACGCCACGCTGCGGGCGATCTCGTCCGGCCGCGTGGTGCCGTCGAACCACTGGCGGGCCGCGGAAGTGGTCTCGGCCGTCGAAGCTCGACGACTGCCCGAAGCCACCGTACTGCGCGAGGCGTATGAGGAGATGCGACGCGAGTAGATCACGCGGGCCGGAACAGCTGCCGCATGTCGTAGCTCGGTTGTTGACTGCTGCAAACACAACGCGGCGCGCCGGGGAGAACCCGGCGCGCCGTGTTGTGCGGGCCGGCTCAGTGAGCTGCCAGCATCCGGTCCAGCTCGGCCAGCGCCTCGTCGGCGTCGCGGGCCGCTGTCGCGTTGTCCGGGTCGTGGCACAACTCGGTGAACAGCTCCACGATCCGGTCCTGGACCGCCTCAATCTGTTCCGCCATGGCTTCCACCTCCCTCACATCGCATTGCAGGCACGGAAGATGTGCACGAACGCCGGGATGCTCGCCCGGTCCTGGAAGGCCGCGTACTCGCTCAGCACCAGGTTCTGGTTCCACTTGTCCTTGTACGCCAGCTGGGTCTTCGCGGGGTAGACCTCCTCGCCGTGCTCCCACAGGAAGTTCATGAACCAGCGGAAGCCCGCGCTGCTACCCGGCATCTCGACCGACTCGTCCATGCTGGTGAACGGCGTGAAGCCGAAGTGCAGCCACCGCTCACCTTCGTCCTGGAACGTGTCGATGGCGGTCTTGTTGATCGCCTCCATGATGCCCGGCGAGATGTCCGGCCGCCTGCGGCTCAGGTCGTGCATCCAGCCGGGCCGGGTGCCGAACACCGGCGAGTAGAGGACGTAACCGGCCATCTTGCCGTCGACCAGGCCGGCGAACAGGCGGCGGTGCTGTTGCGCCTCGCCACCGCACTGGCCGACCAGGAACTCCAGCTGCCGGGCGCCCTCACCCTTCAGTGGCAGCCACATCCGGTCGATCTCCTCGACCGAGTCCGACCACTGGTCGTAGTCCACCTCGGCGACGGTCAGGCCGTTGCGGAACGCGCGGGAGATCTTGTTGCGCAGCCGCATGAACTTCGTCCCTGCCAGGGTGAACTCCTTCAGGTCCACCGCATACGACGCGCCGATCTGCTGGACCGTGAAGCCACACTCGGCGTAGATGCGGGCGTCCCGCTCCTGGAGCTGGACGGTGACCATCTCCCGGTCCTGCTCGGCCGCGAACGCGGCGAACGCGCGCAACAGGTCGCGGTAGGACTCGTCGGGTGCGAACGGACCACCGAACTGCACCAGATAGCGGCCGGTGGTGCGGTACACGATCACCCCCGGCGTGTCCGGCAGGGTGAAGTAGGAATTGCCGTCGCTCATCGCGAGATAGGCACTGGGGTTGTCGGCCGCCGAGTACTGCTGCAGGGCGTCCAATACCAGTTCTTTCGAAGCCGTTAACGCAGTCATGTGTCACCTGTCCACTGCGGATTGGGTACAAGACTCGGCAAGTCAGTCTGACACAGCATTGATGCGCTCACAACACCGACGATCCGGTGACAATTCCTGTCAGGCCGTTGTCAACCGCATGTCAGGACGTCAGATAACGGTCAGCGGGTCGTCAGATGCACCCAATAGTGTCGCTGGCGTTCGAGGGACGTACCAGCCACCACCGGAGAGAACGTGAACGTGGCAGCGACCGAGCTAAAGCAGCAAGCGGAACGAACAAAGCCGCTACTGAGCTTTGCCTCCCATATCGGCGGTAAGGACGTCGATGGTATCGGCTGGGTATACACGGTGAGCGCGAAATCTCTGCTCGAGGACGTCTTCACGAGCGTCAGCCTCAAGCGGGCACTGGAGAAGGATCCCGATCCGCGTTCGAAGGCCGCCCAGCATCCCTACGTGGTCGGCCGGTGTGCCGTCGTCGGTGACGACGACGTCGACCAGGCCACCGAGGCGGCGGCGGGCGCGGTCCGTGAGTGGGCCGCCTTCCCGCTGGCCGACCGCCTGCGGTTCGGGGCGATGTTCCGCGAGCAACTGATCGCGAACCAGGACACCATCCTGGAGATCCTCGTCGCCGAGGCGCATCCCATCACGCTGGCCAAATGGGAGCTCACCTGCCTGTTGCAGGCGGTGAGCCCGGAGAGCATCTCCTACTACGACCAGCAGATGCACACCGAGTACGACCACGGCGAACGGCGGCTGATCATCCGCCGGCAGGCCGACGGCGTGGTGTGCATCCATCCGCCGCAGAACGCACCGCTGCCCAACTCCGGGCTGGCGGTGCCCGTGCTGATGGCGGGCAACGCGGTCGTGGTGCGTGCCCCACGCAGCATCGCGTTGAGCACCCTGTACATCCTGTCCGGGCTGGCCATGCCCCTGTTGGAGAAGATGGGGGCTCCGCCGGGCACGCTGAACGTGATCTGCGGCAGTCCACAGAAGACATTGGACCGCTGGCTGGAGCACCCCGCGGTGAACGACATCATCTACTTCGGCGGCAGCGCCGAGGGGCTCCGGTTCGAGCAGGAGTGCCTGGCCAGGGCCAAGAAGCCGATTCTGGAGCTGGCCGGCAACGATGGTGTCGTCGTCTGGAAGGACGCCGACCTGCCCATGGCCGTCGAGGCCATCACCGAGAGCTTCTTCGGTTCCGGGCAGATCTGCATGGTGCCCAACTATGTGATCGCCCACCCGGACATCGCGGAGGAGCTGATCGACCGGCTGCGTACCGCCGTGCAGGCGGTCCGGGCGGGTTACCCGGACGACCCGGACGTGCTGCTGTCCCCGGTGCGGCGCAGCGAGCGGTTCTTCGCCCTGCTCCGGCAGGCGCTGGACACCGGCGGTGAGCTCATCGCCGGTGGGCGCCGGATCGAGATGGACGGCACGCCGTCGCAGGCGGGCCAGTTCCTGGAGGCCACGGTCGTCCGGGTGGACGGCCTGGACGATGCCCGCAGCTACGACATGGTCCGCGAGGAGACGTTCTTCCCGCTGCTGCCGGTCGTCGTGCCGGGTACGACGCCGGACGACGAGCTGCTGGACAAAGCGATCGACTTCGTCAACGACAACGCCTACGGGCTGCGCAACTCGCTGTGGTCCCGTTCGGACAGTGTGATCGACGAGTTCGTCACCAATGTGCGCAACGGCGGCGTGTTGAAGGTCAACGACTCGCACATCGGGTTCCTGCCCTACCTGCCGACGCACGGCGGCACGGGCCTGACCAGCGGTGCGTTCGGCGAGGCCAACTATCCGATCCTCAAGACGTCGCACATCCAGGGCGTCAGCATCAGCAGGGGAGTGGCACCGAGGACCGCGATGCTCGACTTCTGAGGCCGCCCGCCCCGCAACCACCAACACCGGAACCGAAGGACATCCCATGCGTTCTCTGGACATCGCACGCGACACCTGTGAGCGCCACCACCCTGGGCTGGGCAAGAGTCTGGCCGAGATCCCGCTGCTGGAACGGGAAGCCAAGGGCAGTCCGGTGGTCGAGCTCTTCCGCGAACACGGCGGCGCCGGTCTCCTGGTGCCCCCCGCCTACGGCGGCCTGGGCGTCGACGCCCTGGAAGCGGTACGGGTCACCAGGGCCATCGGCTCGTACTCGCCGTCGCTGGGCGCCGGGGCGACCATGCACAACTTCACCGCCGCCATGCTGTTCGCGCTGACCGACCGCGTCGGCCAGCCCACCGAGGCCCAGATCGAGCTGCTGTCCAAGATCGCGCCGGAGGGGATGCTGCTGGCGTCCGGCTGGGCGGAGGGCAAGACCGAGCAGAACATCCTCAACCCGAGCGTGGTGGCCAAGCCCGTGGACGACGGCTATGTCGTCAACGGAGCGAAGAAGCCGTGCAGCCTGTCCGGGTCGATGAACCTGCTCACGGCCAGCGCGGTCCTGCCCACCGACGACGGCCGGCCCGCGCTGTCGGTGCTGTTGATCCCGTCCGACTCGGACGGGATCACGATCCACCCGTTCTGGTCCAGCGACATCCTGGCCGCCGCGCAGAGCGACGAGATCCGGCTGGCCGACGTGCACGTGCCGGACCGGCTGATCATCCGCGCCACGCCGGAGGATCCCGGCCGCCTGGACGACCTGCAGACCGCCGCGTTCATCTGGTTCGAGCTGCTGGTCACCTCCGCCTACGTCGGGCTGGCCAGCGAACTGGTCAGCCGGGTGTTGGAGCGCGGCCGGGGCAGCGTGAGCGACCGGGGTGCCCTGTGCGTGCAGATGGAGTCGGCGGTGGCGCTGACCGAGGGCATGGCGCGGGCGGTGCGGGACGGCGTCGAGGGCGACGAGGCGGTGGCCACGGTGCTGGTCACCCGGTTCGCCGTGCAGAAGGCGCTGGCCGCCGCGGCCGACCTGGCCGTGGAACTGCTCGGCGGCATCGCGTTCATCTCGTCGTCGGAGATCGCCTATCTCCTGTCCGCCGTGCACCCGCTCGCGTTCCACCCGCCGTCGCGGACCAGCACCGCCCAGGCACTCGTGGACCACTTCGCAGGTGGACCGCTCGTCCTGGCGTAGGCACCCGCTCCCACTGTGAGGAGACACCCATGACCCTGTCCGTGGACATCGATCAGCACGTCGACGACTCCGAACTGGAGATCCTCGGTCTCTACCGCAAGCACCTGAGCAAGGGACGTGCGACGGTCGCCGAAATGTTCGGCAGCCACATGGAGATCGCGTCGTCCGGTGCGTGGCTGCGCACCAGGGACGGCCGCGAGTACCTCAACTGCGGCGGATACGGCGTGTTCATCGCGGGCGCGCGGCACCCGATCGTGATGGAGGCCGTGCTGCGCCAACTGGAGTCGCACCCGATCTCCACCCGCATCCTGCTCGAACCCACCGTCGGCCGGGCCGCCGAGGCACTGGCGTCGGTGGTGCCCACCCACCTGAACCGGATCCACTTCGCGCTGTCCGGCGCGGAAGCGGTGGAGACGGGCCTGAAGCTGGCCCGCGCCAACGGCAGGCGTCGCCTGGTGTCCGCGCACATGGGCTACCACGGCAAGACGCTCGGCGCGCTGTCGGCCACGGCCAAGGAGGTCTACCAGAAGCCGTTCCGGCCACTGCTGCCCGACGTGACGCACGTGCCGTGGGGTGACGTGCGCGCCATCGAGCAGGAGCTGACCGCACACCCCGGCGAGGTTGCCGTCATCCTGGAGCCGGTGCAGGGCGAGGGTGGCGTGCACCTGCCGCCGCCCGGCTACCTGCAGTCGGTCGAGGCGTTGTGCCGCGAGCACGACGGGTTCCTCATCCTGGACGAGGTGCAGACCGGCATGGGCCGGCTGGGCGAGTGGTGGGGCGCAGACCTCTACGAGGTCACCCCGGACGTGCTGTTGGCCGGCAAGGCCCTGGGCGGTGGCGTGCTGCCGGTGTCCGCGGCGCTGGCCAACCGCAAGACGTTCTCCCCGTTCGACAAGGACCCCTACCTGCACACCGGGACGTTCACCGGCGCACCCGTGCTGATGGCCGCCGTGCAGGGCGCGATCACCGCCATCAAGGAGGACCGGCTGGTCTCCAAGGCGATGACGCTGGGCACCCGGCTGCTGCCCGAGATCACCCGGATCGCGATGTCGATCTGTCCGGATCTGGTGGCCGAGGTGCGTGGTCAGGGCCTGATGATCGGCGTCGAGTTCCGCGAGACCGGCATGGCCGGCGAGATGCTGATGGAGCTGTTCAACCACGGCGTGGTGGCCAACCACTCGATGAACGGCAGCTCGGTGGCCCGGTTGACGCCGCCGGCGATCCTGACCGACGGTGACGTCAACTTCCTCCTGGAGTCGTTCGAGAGCGCGTGCCGGGACCTGGTCGAGCACCAGGCCAAGGTGCGGGAAGGCGGGCAGTGACATGCGCAAGGTGATCCTGGACGCGGTGATCCACGGCGAGCAGGCCGGCACCGTCTTCGAGAACTGCATGCAGTTCAGCAAGTATCCCGACCTGTCGCCACACGTGCAGTCGACCACTGTGGAGCGGACGCGGCCGAACCCGACCGGAGCGTCGAGTTGGGAGCTGCTGTTCCGCAGCGGCCTGCTCCAGTGGTCGGAGGAGGAGCGCTACCTCAAGGACGACCTGCGCATGGAGTTCGAGCAGACCGAGGGTGACTTCGACGTGTTCGGTGGGTTCTGGACGTTCGACCAGGACAACGACGACGTGGTCCTGCACTTCGAGTGCGACTTCGACTTCGGCATCGAGAGCCTGGCCGGCATCCTCGACCCGATCGCCGAGCGTGTCATCAAGGAGACCGTCGCCTGGGCCGTCGTGGAGCTGCACGACGACGTCCGGCTCGGCGGTGACCTGCAACTCGTGGCAGACAAGTCCCGAGCCGCCGCCGGCGGCGTACCCAACCCGAACTGAATGGTGGCTTCCCCATGGATCTCGCGAACCCGTTCGAAACTCCGTCGACCTACAAGTTGCACCGCGCCGAGTACCTGGCCGGCCTGGTCGCCGCACTCGTGCTGTTCATCCTGCACATCGGCCAGATCCACTGGATCGCCGCGGTCGTGCTGTTCGTCTACATCGACCTGATCGGCTACATCCCCGGTGCGATCGCCTACCGGCGCAGTCCGGACCACCGCATCCCCAAGGGCTACTACATCGCCTACAACACCATGCACAGCATGATCACGCAGGGCCTGGTGGCGATGGTCTACATGCTGGTGGCCGGGCCGGACTGGACGCTGCTGGTGCTGCCACTGCACCTGTTCGCCGACCGCGGTGTGTTCGGCAACTTCCTCAAGCCGTTCAGCCTGGGCTTCGAGCCCGAGCCCAACGAGATCTGGAACCAGGTCAAGGAGCGTCTGTTCCACAGCGCGCACGCGGCCAAGGGCCTGCCGGTGCCCGGTGACGAGCCGGCTGCCGAGGCCGCGGCCGCGCCGGTCACCCAGCACGCTGCCCAGGGTGCGCGGTGACTATGGGCCAGGTGCGGTCCGGGGCACCGGTCGAGCAGGACGCGGTCCGGCGCCTGACCACCGGGGTGACCGTCCTGACGGTCGCCGACGGGGAGTCGGTGCACGGGGCGACGGTGAGCGCCGTCAGCCTGGTCGCCCGTGATCCGCTGATCGTGTGTGCCGGGCTGCGCACCGGGTCCGTCCTGTCCGGACTGGCGCTGGACAGCGGCCGGTTCGTGGTCAACGTCCTGTCCGAGCGCCAGGCGCTGGTGGCCGACTGGTTCGCCAACCCGGCCCGGCCCGGCGGCAAGGACCAGTTCGCCCTGGTGGGTTGGCGGCAGCACCCGGAAACCGGGATTCCATTGCTGGACAACACATTGGCGGTACTGCTGTGCCGGGTCCACCGGCATGTGCCGGCAGGTGACCACGAACTGCTGCTGGGCGAGGTGGACGAGGCGACCGTCGGCGTCGGCAGCCCGCTGGTCAGCTTCGACGGTGCCCTCTACGGCGCCGAGTTCCGCGACGTGGCACGGCATCGGGGTTGGCGCAACGTCACGACGATGGCCACCACCACTCTCGACTGACTCCTACCCGACGAGAAAGGACCAGCCATGACAACGCCGATTCCCGCCGAGACGGACTGGGACACGGCTCCTGGCCTGCTCGACGGCGCCATGAACCTGACGCTCACGTCGGAGCAGTGCGATCTGCGCTACTGGCTGCGCAGCGTCGCCCAGGGCACCCTGGCCGGCCGGGCCGAGACCGGGCACGCCGCGCACGAGACCACCCCGGACCACATGCGCAAGCCCGGCCCGCTGCGCGACGCCCTGGTGATGGAACTGGGCTACCGTTCGGTCGCCGAGGAGCAGGCCACCAGGGTGCTGTCGCACTACGTGGAGAAC
This sequence comes from Pseudonocardiaceae bacterium, assembly GCA_036491115.1. GTDB lineage: Bacteria > Actinomycetota > Actinomycetes > Mycobacteriales > Pseudonocardiaceae > DATEPR01. The sequence goes on along the minus strand of DASXCQ010000047.1, from coordinate 45,841 downwards.
GCGCCGAGCATCCCGGAGATGGAGTTCTACGCCACCCAGTTGGTGGACGAGGCACGCCACTCGATGGTGTTCCGCGACCACCTGCTCGACCTGGGCGTGACGGCCAACGAACTGCACGCCACGATCGAGCGGATGTCGGCTGACTACAAGCGTGACGTGATCGACCCGATCCTGGACTTCGCGCTGGCCGCGGTGCGCGACGAGCACGACTTCGTCGGCGGCGTCGCCGTCTTCACCATCATCATCGAGGGCGTGCTGGCGCCGGCCGCCGAGCTGAGCGAGCGGAAGTGGAACGTGCTCGACCCGGCGGCGGGCGCGATCGCCCGTGGCGCGTCGATCGACGAGATCCGCCACCTGTCGGTGGGCAGCTCCATCGTGCGCGAGCACCTGATCCGCGACCCGGACTACCGGCCGAGGCTGCTGGACATCCTGCAGCGCGGCCGGACCCTGTGGGACGGCATTCCGGACCGCAAGTACGTGCTGGAGCGCGAGGAACTGTTCCAGGAGGGCATGTTCCAGTTCGCCGACCTCATCGCCGACTACGAGGTGTGGCCCGGTGTCAGGCTGCTGGACACCACGGCGGAGGGCCGGTACGACGAGGCCGAGCGGTGGACCGACCAGATGGCTGAGGTCCGCCTGGAGTACATGGGCATCACCGAGGCCCTGCCCATGCTGCTGAGCGGCCAGGCGGCGTCCTGATGTCCGGCGACACTCCGCACGCCGTCGTTGCCGGGCTCGGCTCGTGGCTGCCCTCCCGCAGTGTCAGCAACGATGAGCTGGCCGGCTACCTGGACACGTCCGACGAGTGGATCCGCAGCCGGACCGGCATCGCCGCCCGGCGCTGGGTCGACCAGGGCACGTCCACGGGCGACCTGGCCGTCGAGGCGGGCAAGCTGGCGCTGAAGTCTGCGTCGGAGGACACGGTCGACGCGGTCGTGCTCGCCACGACCACGCCGGACCGGCGTTGCCCGGCCACCGCGCCGGACGTCGCCGCCCGGCTGGGCATGACCGGCACGCCCGCGTTCGACGTCTCGGCGGTGTGCGCGGGCTTCCTCTACGGCCTGGCCACCGCGGCCGGGCTGATCACGTCCGGCACGGCACGTCGGGTGCTGTTGATCGGGGCGGAGACGTACTCGACGATCCTCAACCCCGATGACCGCACGACGAGGGCGATCTTCGGTGACGCGGCGGGCGCTGTCCTGCTGCGGGCGGGCTCGGCGGACGAGCCGGGTGCGATCGGCCCGTGCGTGCTGGGCAGCGACGGCGAGAACCGCGAGCTGATCACGATCCCGGCCGGCGGTGCCGAGCAGCGCTCGGCCGGCACGGACGCGCCGGCGGAGGACTTCTACTTCCGGATGCGCGGCGGGGACGTGTACCGGCACGCGGTGACCCGGATGATCGAGTCCGCCGAGGAGGCGCTGCGCCGGACCGGCTGGGCCGCGGACGACGTGGACCGGCTGGTGCCGCACCAGGCCAACTCCCGGATCTCCACGGCGGTCGCCGAGCGGATCGGCATCGAGCCGGACCGGCAGGTCACCAACATCGAGCACGTCGGCAACACGGCGTCGGCCTCGATACCGGTGCTGCTCGCCGAGACGGCGGCCGACGGCCGGCTCAAGCCCGGCCACCGGGTGCTGATCGTCGGGTTCGGCGGTGGGCTGGCGTGGGGCGCGACGACGCTCACCTGGCCCGACGTCCCCGCACTCTGCGGAGAGGGCTGAACCCCAGGCGTACCAACCATTCCCGATCGAACGAGGAGAGGCAGTGTTCGAGGAACTGAAGCAGCTCATGGCCAGCAAGTACCAGCTCGACCCGGCGACGATCACGCCGGACGCGACCCTCAAGGGTCTCGGGCTGGACTCGCTGGACGTGGTGGAACTGGCCATGACCGCGGAGAAGGAATGGGGCCCCAGGGTCACCGACGACGAGCTGAACGAGGCACAGCGGCTGGACGCCATCGTCCAGCTCCTGGAAAGCCGCAACGCGAGGGTCTGATGGCGCACGCCCAGACGACTGTCACGGGGCCGGCCGTGCGGGACACGGCAGCACGGCCGGCCGCGACCGAACCGGACGCCAGGCAACTGCTGTCCGCCCTGGCCGACCCGCTGTCCTTCCTGGAGACGGGCAGCCAGGCCAGGCACCAGGCGACCGCGTTCGACATGCAGCGGCGCAGGCCGGCCGGCGACGGCGTGGTCACCGGCCTGGCCACCGTCGCCGACCGCCCGGTCGCACTGTTCGCGCAGGACTCGTCCGTGCTGGGCGGCTCCCTCGGCGAGACCCACGCCGCCAAGATCGTCCGGATCATGGACCGGGCGGCGCGCTCCAGGATGCCGGTGGTCGGCCTGGTCGACTCCGGTGGCGCCCGCATCCAGGAGGGTGTCGGGGCGCTGGACGGCTACGGCCGGATCTTCCGCACCAACGTCGCGCAGTCCGGCCGGGTGCCGCAGATCAGCGTCGTGCTCGGCACGTGTGCCGGCGGGGCCGTCTACTCCCCGGCGCTCACCGACGTGATCATCATGCGCCGCGGCGCCTCCCGGATGTTCCTCACCGGCCCCAAGGTCGTCCGCACGGTGACCCACGAGGACGTCACGGCGGAGGACCTCGGCGGCAGCGACCTGCACTCCCGGCACTCCGGCGTCTGCCACCTGGTCGCCGCCGACGTCGACGACGCGCTCGAACTGACCCGGCGGGTGCTGTCCTACCTGCCCAGCTCGTGCTGGGCCGAACTGCCCATGGCCGAACCGGTCCCGCCCGACCCGATGCCGCACGTGCCGACCAATCCCCGCCACGCCTACGACGTGCGGGACGTGATCCGGGGCACCGTCGACGGCGGCAGCTTCCTGGAACTGCAGGAACGGTTCGCCCGCAACATCGTCGTCGGATTCGCCAGGGTGGCAGGCTGCCCGGTCGGGGTAGTCGCCAACCAGCCCATGGCACTGGCCGGCACGCTGGACATCAACTCGGCCGAGAAGGGCGCCCGGTTCGTGCGCATGTGCGACGCGTTCGGGCTGCCGCTGGTGACCCTGGTGGACACTCCCGGCTTCCTGCCCGGCACCCGGCAGGAGACCGGCGGGGTGATCCGCAAGGGCGCGAAACTGCTCTACGCCTACGCCGAGGCGACCGTGCCGAGGGTGACGGTCGTGCTGCGCAAGGCGTTCGGCGGGGCGTACATCGTGATGAACTCCCGCTCGCTCGGGGCCGACGCGGTGTTCGCCTGGCGCAACGCCGAGCTCGCGGTGATGGGCGCCGAGGGTGCCGTCGACGTGATCTACCGCCGCGACATCGAGGCCGACCCGACCAGCAGGCCGGATCTCGTCCGGCGCTACCAGACCGAGGCCGCCGCGGCACACGTCTCGGCGGAACGGCTGTCCGTCGACGAGATCATCGATCCCGCAGACACCCGGGCCGTCGTCGCCATGACCCTCCAGTCGCTGCGAGGATCGCTGCAACCGTGCTTCCGCCACGACAACCTGCCGCAATGAGCCACCCCTCCCACGACCGTTCACCAGAACGGAGGATCCCGTGACAGCGACCGCCACCCAGACCCAGACCCCGGGGGAGACCCGGGAGCTCAAACGGACACTGAACACCCCGAAGATCGTCTTTCTCATCGTCGCCGCGGCGGCACCGCTGGGCGCGATGGTCGCCACGGTCCCGCTGGCCTTCGCCATCGGCAGCGGCCCCGGCGTGCCCGCGATGTTCGTCTTCGCCGGACTCACCCTGCTGTGCTTCTCGGTCGGCTACGCCGCGATGGGCAGGCAGATCGTCAACGCGGGCGGCTTCTACACCTACCTGTCGTCCGGGCTGGGCAAACCGGTCGCGGTGGCGGGCGGGTTCGTGGCGATCATCGCGTACAACGCGATCGCCATCGGCGTCCTGGGCGCGTTCGGCTACTTCGCGCAGACGATCGCCGCGTCCCACGGGCTGAACCTGCCATGGGAGATCTGGGCACTGGCCGGTGCCGTCGTGATGGGATTCCTCGGCTACCGGCAGGTGGACCTCAGCGCCAAGGTGCTGATGCTGTTGATGATCGGCGAGATCGGCGTGCTGCTGGCGCTGAACCTGGCGGTCATCGTCCACAAGGGAGGTGCCGCGCTGCCGCCGGTGTCGTTCAGCCCCGGCGTGGCGCTGGGTGCGGGCGCCGGTGTCGCGATGATGTTCGCGTTCGCGTCGTTCACCGGATTCGAGTCCGCGGCGCTGTACGGCGAGGAGGCCAAGAACCCCAGGCGCAGCGTGCCGGTGGCCACCTACATCGCGGTGATCCTGATCTCGTCCTTCTACGCCCTGACCAGCTGGGCGGCTGTCGGCGGTGTCGGCCCCGACCAGGTGCGCGGCACGGCCACCAAGCAGCTGGGCAACCTGTTCTTCCTGCTCAGCGACCGGTACATGAACCCGGTCGCCACCGACGTGATGCAGGCACTGCTGTGCACCAGCCTGTTCGCCGCCATGCTCGCCCTGCACAACGCGGCCAACCGGTACGTCTACGTGCTGGGCAGGGAGGGCGTGCTGCCCCGGTGGTTCGGCGTCGTGCACGGGAAGCACAGGTCGCCGCACCGCGCCAGCCTGGTGCTGACCATCGTGTCGGTCGTGGTGGCGGGCTGCTTCGCACTCGGCGGCCTGGACCCGTACACCGGCCTGGCGTCCAGCATGCTCGGCCTGGGCACGCTCGGCATCATCCTGCTCCAGGGCAGTGCCGCCGTGTCCGTGATCGCCTACTTCCGGAAGCGTCCGGAACGGCACTGGTGGCGCACGCTGATCGCGCCACTGCTCGGCGCGGCCGGCCTGACCACGGCGGTCGTCCTGCTGGTGCTGAACTATTCCCTGCTCACCGGCACGAGCACGGCCCTGGTGAACCGTCTGCCCTGGCTGTACGTCGTGCTGGCCGTGGCGGGCGTCGGCTACGCCCACTGGATGCGCCGCACCCACCCGAACCGTTACCGCAACCTGGCGTCCGTGCACCTGCGTTCGGACACGGACGCCCCGGAGGCGGTCGGCACCGTCGACGTCGAAGCGGGGGCGTTGGCGGAACGTTGACCGCGCAGGGTCACCAGCGGGGAGGCCGGTGATCCAGGAGGACATCGGCGGCGCCCGTCCAGGCGTCGCCGATGTCGCCTGTCTGCCCGGCCTGCCGTATCGTGCGGTCGTGTCCGGGTCGATGGCGGAGGTCAGCGGCTGGGGCCCGTTCTTCGCCGTCGAGAGCGGTGTGGCGCCGGGTCCGCCGTGGCGGCCGGTGTCGGAACTGGTGGCCGATCCCACGGTGTTGTCGGATCGGGTCACCGATGTGGGCGCGTCCCTTGCCACGTCGGTGCGGGTGGCCGCGTCGGTGGCGCACCTGGGCGTGGCCGCGCGGCTGGTCGCCCCGTCCCTGGCCGTGGCCGTGCACAGCGGTCGGTTTCCGGCGTTCGACATGTGGTGGCGGGACGGGTTGGGCGGAGCGTTTCCGCTCGCGATGAGCGGGCGGTCCGTCGATTCGGCGGTCGAACTGCTGGAGTTCCTGGAGCGACTGGTGGACGCCGTCGCGGTGTTCTCGGTGTCGCGGCAGGTGTTGTGGGGCAACGTCGCGTCGGCGGTGAACGGCGCGGCCGCCATGATCGGCGCGGCCAGGCCCGACCTGGCGTCGCGCGCGATCGCCCTGGCCGACGAGTTGCTGGACGCGCCGCCGCTGCGTGGAACGGGTGTCCGTGGTGCGGACGGCAGGTTCCGGCGACGCAGCTGTTGCCTGATCTACCAGGCGTCACCCGGCGGTGGTCGGGCCGCGGTGTGCGGGGACTGCGTGCTCGGCTGATGGGATGTCCACCATGGACGTTGACCCGGAGCGGCGGCTGGCAGCGCACCGCCGGCGAGTCGGTCGCCGTCGTCGCGGCGAGCCTGGTGCTCGGCGGTGCCACGTCGTTCGCGCAGGGTCTGCTGCCGGATCCGTTGCGACCGCTGGCCAACTCGGTCAGCGGCTGGACCCTGTTGACAGCCCTGATCATCTGGCTGCTGCACGAGCGGACCGCGCCGTCCGCGGTGTTCGGCGCCGTGAGCTTCGGGTGCCTGGTGCTCGGCTACACAGCGGTGTCGGCGCTGCGCGGCTTCACCTACCACCCGCTGTTCTTCGGTGTCGTCGGTGTCATCGCGGGACCGTTGGTCGGCGTCGCCGCGTGGCTGCGGGAACGGCGCCGGCGGGCGGCTCTGGGGGCCGCGCTGCTGGGCGGCATCGCGCTCGGCGAATGTGCCTACGGCCTGGTCAGGATCTCCGCCACGACCGGGCGGTTCTACTGGACGGTGATCGGCGTCGTCGGGCTCGTCCTGGTCGGTGTGACCCTGTGGCGCCGGGTCGACGGCGCGCGGGACGTCGCACTGGGTGCCGGGCTGACCGCCATCGTCGCGGCGGTGTTCTTCCTCGCCTACGGCGTGGGCGTCTGACCGGCTGGCAGGTCGCACAGGTGATGGTCGGCGACCTTGGTGAAGCCCATGCCGACGTACAGCGGATAGGCCGGTGACGTCGCCTGCAGGACGGCGGTGCCGACACCGCCGTCCTGGATCGCGTGCGACGTGATCGCCGCGCCGAAGCCACGCCGCCGGTAGCCCCGCCGCACGGCGACGAAATATCCCCCGATCGTCTCGGCGCACCGCAGTCCGACGCTGACCGCGACACATCGGCCGTCGATCCGGCCCAGGTGGAACCGAAGACTGTCGTCGGCCAACGCGCGTCGGTGAGCGACCGGCTTGAGCAGTGCGGGGTCCATCCGGTAGCCGGCGGCGGCGCAGTCCACGAAGGCACGTAGATCGGCCACGTCGCCGGCGGTCGTCATGATCAGCGGTGTCTCCGGTGGCGGCACCGCACCGTCGACGGGCATGGTCAGCATCGGTCCGGCGGTTGCCGTTCGACGCCACGGCCCAGCGCGAACGCGTCCGCCGGTCGCGACCAGCAGCCCGCCGGGCACCTCAAGGGCAGCACCGTCGCACACCCGGGCGAGCTGACGCCAGAACGCCTGGTGATTGCGGTGCGCCGACCGCACGTCGATGGATCCGCCGTCCACCCGGCGACCCAACCACGGCGTGATGGTGAGGTCGCCGAGGATTCAGCCGGAACGCGCGCTACGCCACGCCCGCCTGCGCTGTTCGGTCGCCCTGCGTTGCGCGTCGTTCAGGACCTGCTCTTCCTGTTCTGGTGTCGCGGTGCCCTGGGCGAAGGCGTATTCGGCCTTCGCCGCTGCTGTCGTCTCCTCGATCCGCCGCTGCGCGGTCCGCTCGTCCACCATCGGTTCCTGGGCGAGGGCTTCGCCGTGCCACAGCCGGGACACCGGGTTGTCGCCGCCGCGTGCCTGCCGGTACGGGTTGTCCGCCGGGAGTTGGCCGCTGGCCCTGCCGTACAGGCCGACGCAGAGCAGCACCAGGCCGACGACCAGGCTGAACACCACGTTCGGCATGGTGAACGCCAACAGGTTGAGGTTCGGGTGCACCAGCGCGATCAGGTTCAGCAGTCCGGACAGGACGAACAGCGCGCCGACCACCACCGACGTCGTGGACGCGGCCCGGCCGCCGAACACGGCAGCGCCCACCAGCACCCCACCGACCACGAGCGACACCAGCGACAGCAGGCCGTTGCTGGTCATGCCCAGCACTGTCGCGCCGTGCGTGTCGAAGAACCCGGTGCCGCTGAGGAAACCGAGGACGGCGAATGCCCACAGGACCAACGCCACCACTACGCAGCCGATCCGGTGCACCCAGAAGACCGGGTGCCGCCCAGGACGCGCGCGAGGTCCGACAGTCGTCATGACTTCCTCCCGAATCCGTGACTCGTCTGTCGCCTACCCAGGTGAGTGCGGAATCAAACTGTTTGTCCGGCTCCCTCCTGGGTAGCCCGAATGGCAGAACGGGCGCGAGGAGGTAGCGGCGATGGCCGATCCGCTGATCGGGGACTTCTACCGGTTCGAGGAACTGCTCTCCCCGGATGAACGGCGGATACTGGGCCGGGTCCGGGAGTTCCTCCGGACAGAAGTGGCGCCGATCGCCAACGACTACTGGGCCAGGGCCGAGTTCCCGATGGAGCTGATCAAGGGTTACGCGGAGCTCGACATCGCCCGGCTGTCCTGTCCGGTGGCGGGCGAACCATCGGCGAGCAGCCTGCTCAGCGGTTATCTCGCGCTGGAGATGGCCCGCACCGACCCGTCGCTGGCCACCTTCTACGGTGTCCACACCGGCCTGGCGATGGGCAGCATCGCGGCCTGCGGGTCCGACGAGCAGCGTGAGCGGTGGCTGCCGGCGATGGGCCGGATGGAGCTGATCGGCGCGTTCGCACTGACCGAGCCGCGGGGCGGGTCGGACGTGGCCGCCGGCCTGCGCACCACCGCCCGCCGGGACGGCGACGACTGGCTGGTCAACGGGGCCAAGCGGTGGATCGGCAACGGCACGTTCGCCGACCTCGTGGTGGTGTGGGCCAGAGACGAGTCCGACGACCAGGTCAAGGGTTTCGTCGTGGAGCGGGGGACACCCGGCTTCACCACGACCAAGATCGAGAACAAGATCGCGCTGCGGACCACGCAGAACGCCGACATCACGCTCGCGGACTGCCGGGTGCCCGAGGCGAACCGGCTGCCGGACGCCACCTCGTTCAAGGACACGGCGGTGATCCTGCGCCGGACCCGCAGTGGCGTGGCATGGCAGTCGGTCGGCGTGATGCTGGCCGCGTACGAGATCGCGCTGGACTACGCCACCGAACGCGAACAGTTCGGCCGGCCGATCGGGTCGTTCCAACTCGTCCAGGACCTACTGGTGCGGATGCTGGGCAACACGACGGCGTCGCTGGGCATGGTGGCGCGACTGGCCCAACTCCAGGACGCCGGCACCTACCGGGACGAGCATTCCGCGCTGGCCAAGGCGTACTGCACGACGAGGATGCGAGAGGTGGTCGGGTGGGCCCGAGAACTGTTGGCGGGCAACGGAATCGTGCTGGACTACGACATCGGCCGGTTCGTCGCCGACGCCGAGGCGCTGTACTCCTACGAGGGAACGCGGGAGATCAACACCCTGATCGTCGGCCGCGCCATCACCGGATTGAGCGCGTTCGTCTGAGGAGGATCACCATGCCGGAACCAGAGCTGTCCGCACTGCCCAGGTTGTCCGCGCCGCCGATGCCCCCGGGCCCGGTGCCCGACCCGCCGATGCCGGACCCGATCCCGTCGCCCGATCCGCGGCCACTCCCGCCCGACCCCGACCCACTGCCGCCGGAGCCGGGACCGGGACCGAGCCGCGCCACTGGCTGAGTTCCGACCGGAGCGTCCGCAAGGATGCGGCGAGCAGGCGGGAGACCCGCAGCTGGGACACGCCGACACGATCGGTGGCGTCCCGGAGGTGGATGCCCCGGGCGGCTGGTGGCAACCGCTCACGCTCGACCGCACGCCACGTCGGCCGTTCACAGCCGTCGCGATGTTCGCCGAGCGGCCGCGGTGGGTAGACAACGGACATGTGGGGAGCACTGAAGCGGCTGTTCACCGGACGGACCAGGGCACAGGAATCCGGCCGCGAGGCCGACGTGCAGCACGATCCGGCGCAGCCCGACAGGAGCACCAGCTACGTCGGCCGGGCCTCCGGTGACGACCAGGGCTACGCAGGCGAGACCGGAGCGGAACGGCGGGCGGAGCGCAACCGATGACGGACCGGCCGGATCCGGGTAGGTGGCTGTGGTACACCTACGGCGGCCGCCTGCCCGACCGCTATCGTGAGTGGGTTCGACACGACACGACGGGCCCGACCTGGTTGGCCAGGCACGCGGCGCGGGTCGTGGTGCAGGCGCTGCCGGTGGTGGCGGCCGCGTTCGTCCTGCTGTGGCTGTTCACGCCCGTTCCCGTGTGGATGATCGCGGGCGTTCTGGTGCTCGGGCTGTTGCTGGGCCTGTTCTACACGCTCGGCTCGGCACGGGATCTGGTGTTGGTGCGCCTGGCCAGGCACGGTTTCCCGCCGGACGTCGTGCCGCCACCCACTCGGGTGCTGCCGGAGGACGCCGGCCGGCCCCGTCAGTAAAACCGTTGGTACTACAGGGAGGTGCACCGATGCCGCAGCAGGCGTGGAGTGACAAGCGGGAACGTCAGTACGAGCACATCAAGTCCGGCGAGCGGGAGCACGGCGCCGGCGAGGGGCGGGCCGAGGAGATCGCCGCGCGCACGGTGAACAAGAACCGCGCGCGGTCGGGCGAGTCGAAACAGGCCAGCCGCACCTCGCTGAACGACATGTCGCCCCAGCAGCGCGGCGGCCACCGCGCCGGCAAGCGCCTCGGCCCCGGCGGGCCGACCAGGGACCAGCTGTACAACGAGGCCAGGCAGCGCAACATCAAGGGCCGCTCGACCATGACCAAGGCGGAACTGGCCCACGCCCTGGGCCGCTCGTAGCTCAGCGGTCCAGACCCCGCCGCACCAGCGCCGCGGCCAGCCGGCCGACGTCCTCGGGTGCGACGCGGGAGGCGAGCCGCTGCGGGTCGGTCGGCAGGCCGAGATCGGCCGCGGTGGAGAGAGCGCGGTCGTCGAAGTAGGGCCGCAGTTCTGGCCAGACCACCTGGACCTCGCGGCAGAAGATGTGCGCACCGGTCGGGCCGATGCGCCGGAACTCCGTCAACGACCGGCGCAGCGTGGCGACGTCGGCGCGCATCCGGCGCAGGTCGCCGCGATAGACGTCCAACACCCGCTGCGCACCCTCGCCGAGGCTGGTCGCCGTGCTCTCGTCGTAGCGCACGTAATGCGCCCGACCCAGGGCGTCAACCCGTTGCTGCCACGTCGAATCCGCCATCTTCCTCGGTGTCCGCCAGCCCGCCCGGAACAGTTCGCGGGCTGCCGCCACCGCGATGTCCGCCTTGATGCGGACCGACAGCAGCGTCGTCAGCACCAACAGCTGATAGAGCGGTGCGGGCTGGTCACGCAGCCGGATGCCCGCCTCGTCCGCGTAGGTCGTGCCGTAGCGGCGGAGCAGTTCGTCGATCGACACCGCCGTCAGCCGATCGCGCGCAACGCGGGCAGCAGTTCCCGTTCCGCGAACGAGAAGAAGTCCCGTTGGTGGTCACCGCCGATCTGGACCAGCGCGACGTCCGTGAAACCGGCCTTGCCGAACTGTTCGACGGCCGACACGATCCCGTCCGGGTCGGGGCCGCACGGGATGCTCGCCGCGACGTCCTCCGGCGTGACGAACTGGGTGGCCGCCGCGAACGCGTCCGGGCCGGGCAGCTCCGCGTTCACCTTCCAGCCGCCGGCGAACCAGCGGAACTGGTCGTGCGCCCGCCGGACGGCCTCGGCCCGGTCGACGTCCCAGCAGATCGGCAGCTGCGCGATCTTGCGCTGGTCCGACTCGGTGGACAGCGAGTCCCACATCCGCACCAGGTCGGCGTCCGGCTGCACCGCGATCATCGCGTCCGACCGGGGTGCGGCCGCCTCGATCGACTGCCGGCCGGACACCGCGGTGGCGATCGGCACCCGGCGTTCCGGCACGTCCCACAGTTTCGCCGAGTCGACCGTGAAGTGCTTGCCCCGGTAGTTGACGTGAGTGCCGTCGAAGAGTTCGGCGATGATCGTGAGCGCCTCGACCAGCATCTCGTGCCGCACGTTGACCGGCGGCCAACCGGTGCCGATCACGTGCTCGTTCAGGTTCTCGCCGGCACCCAGGCCGAGCGTGAACCGGCCACCGGACAGCAGTTGCACCGTCGCGGCCTTCTGCGCCACGACGGCGGGGTGGTAGCGCTGGCTGGGGCAGGTCACGTATGTCATCAGGTCGACCCGTTCGGTGACCTGGCTCACCGCGCCGAGCACGCTCCACGCGTACGGAGCGTGGCCCTGGGCGGCCAGCCACGGCGAGTAGTGGTCGCTGATCACCTCGAAGTCGAACCCGGCGGCCTCGGCGGCGCCGGCATGCTCGACCAGGGCCTGCGGACCCGCTTGTTCGGTCATCAATGTGTAGCCGAAACCGGTCATGTCGTGGGACTGCCCGACCCGGCGCGGGGACAAACAGCGGACGGTGGTCAACCGATCGGTGGATGGGTCGGCCCTCGGGTCAGCCGCTGCCTGGCTGATCGGGCGATGTCGCGGTGGGGGCCGCGTTGCGACGCTCTTGGCATGAACACAGCGACTCGGATGACCTCGACCGGACAGACTCACGACCGGATGGCGCTGCGTGGCGTCAGGGCGCTCGTCGGCGCCTACCTGGCGCTCAGCGCCGTCACGCTGGCGGCGATCGTGCTGATGCGGCACGACCCGGCCGCCGTGAACGGCGCGGTGTGGATCCGCGGCACCGCCGTGGTGGCCAGCGCACTGCTCACCACCCTGTTCGCGGCACGCGCTGCGGGTGGCTCGCGGCGGGCGTACCTTCGGTTGCGCGTCATCTCCACGGTCATGGTGGTGGTGATCGCCCTGATCATCGCGTTGCCCGGCCCGTTCCCGCTGTGGCTGAAGATCGAACAGGGCGTCTGCGGGCTGCTGCTGCTCGGCGTCGCGGTGCAGGTCAACGGGCCCCGGCTGCGGGCGCTGTTCGCCACCAGGTGACGGCAGCGCGGTCGGGACCAAATCGCGGCCGGCGCGCGTTGCAGAGGGTGGCGCGAAAGCGCCGGCCGCGGCCTCCGGACGGGGCCTCGACACAGGTAGGGACGGATGACGACCAACCAGGAATACGAGAAGGCGATCCTCGCGGGCGGCTGCTTCTGGGGTGTCCAGGAGCTGGTTCGCCGGCAGCCGGGCGTGGTGTCGACCAGGGTCGGTTACACCGGTGGCGACGTGCCGAACGCCACGTACCGCAACCACGGTACCCACGCGGAGGCCCTGGAGATCATCTTCGACCCCGGCAAGACCTCGTACCGCGACCTGCTGGAGTTCTTCTTCCAGATCCACGACCCGAGCACCCGCGACCGGCAGGGCAACGACGTCGGCGCCAGCTACCGGTCGGCGATCTTCTACGCCGACGACCGGCAGAAGGCCGTTGCCGAGGACACGATCGCGGACGTCGACGCGTCCGGGCTGTGGCCGGGCAAGGTGGTCACCGAGGTGACGCCGGCCGGTCCGTTCTGGGAGGCCGAGCCGGAGCACCAGGACTACCTCCAGCACTACCCGAACGGCTACACGTGCCACTACGTGCGTCCGGGCTGGAAGCTGCCGCACCGCGCGGCGACCGGCTGACGTCGCTGACAACCCCCTGTTGACATGACAACAGGGGGTTGTCATACTTGTGGCATGGGCAAAGAATTCGAATCCGCCGAACACGTCGAACTGCTGGCCCGGTTGAAGGACGTCCGGACCGCCGCTCTCGAACATCACCGGATCGCCGTGCGGCTGGCCCGCCAACGGCGAGAGCTGATGGACGAGCTGATCGCCGAAGGCTTCTCGCAGGCCGATCTGGCCAGGGAACTGGGCGTGACCCGACAGGCGATCCAGAAGATGGTCGCCGTCGGTCGGTAATGTTGATTGATACGCCTGAAGGCTTTCCGAAAATGCTATTCCGTGCTGATATGAACAAAACGGCCGCTATTGTTCGGGGCATGATCATGGCCAGTGTCCTGGCCCCGCGACGATCCGCCCTGCTGGTGGGCAACGCCATGCACGGCTTCACCCACGAGGGCGCGCCGCCGATGCCGGGTGTGGCGCCCGAACCACTGGCCGACCGGCGGTCCTTCGCCACTGCCGGTTCGTTTCTGGCCGGGCGACTCCGGCACCACGTATGATTTCGCCGTGACCGGGAAAGCTGACGAGACACAGCACCTGCGCGACCTCGCGCGGCTGCGTCGGGTCCGGGACCGGATCGACCGGGAGTACGCGCAGCCGCTGGACGTCGAGGCACTCGCCCGGGGCGCGCACATGTCGGCGGGCCACCTCAGCCGCGAGTTCAAACTCGCCTACGGTGAGGCGCCGTACGGATACCTGATGACACGGCGCATCGAGCGCGCGATGGCGCTGCTGCGGCGGGGCGACCTGAGCGTGACCGACGTCTGCTTCACGGTCGGCTGCTCGTCACTGGGCACCTTCAGTACCCGCTTCACCGAACTGGTCGGCGTGCCGCCCAGCGAGTACCGGCGGCAGGCCGCGCTCGCCACGGCGGGGATGCCGGCATGCGTTGTCAAGCAGGTGACGCGACCGGTCAGGAATCGAGAAGCGCGGTCACCGAGCCGCACTTAGGGTGACCGCCATGGACATCACCATTCACGGCACTTTTCTCCCGCAGGACGACCCGGATGCCGCGCTGGCGTTCTATCGGGACATCCTCGGTTTCGAGGTCCGCAACGACGTCGGCTACAACGGACTGCGCTGGATCACCGTCGGTCCGCCCAACCAGCCCGGAACGTCCATCGTGCTGTACCCGCCGGGCGCCGACCCCGGCATCACCGACGACGAACGCCGCACCATCACCGAGATGATGGCCAAGGGCACCTACGGCATCATGACCCTGGCCACCGACGACCTGGACGGCACCTTCGCCAAGATGGAAGCATGCGGTGCCGACGTCGTACAGGAACCGGCCGAGCAGCCCTACGGCATCCGCGACTGCGCCTTCCGCGACCCCGCCGGCAACCTGATCCGGATCAACCAGAGCCACTGACGCCGTCGACCCGGTGCGCGGCCAGTCCACCGGCGCCGGGTGCCACCCACGGACGCAGGACGAAATCATCGTCGTAGTCGCCGCCCGCCTGGGTCCGGTACCGGATCGGTTCGGCGCGGTCGAGCGTGGCCACCCGCCCGCGCACCAGATCGGCAGCCTGCCGGTACGCGTCGTCGTCGACGTGATCGGCGCCGTGGATCGCGACCGGTGGCAGGACCGACATGCCGGTGTACCAGAGGGTGCCGTGCAGCAGCGGGAACAGGATCTCGTCCAGATGGCCGTTGATGCCGCGCGGGCCCAGCGCGGCCTCGGCACTGCCGGTGGTGGTGATGACCATGGCCCGCTTGCCGGCGAGGTTGCCCGCGCCGTAGCGCCGGGTGCTCCCGTGCGCGTCCCGCACCCCGTAGGCGTAGCCCTTGACGAACACCCGGTCGAACCAGCCCTTGAGAATCGCCGGCATGCCGTACCACCACAGCGGGAACTGGAACACGACCGCGTCGGCCCGGTCCAACTTGGACTGTTCGGCGCGGATGTCGGCGGACAGCGTGCCGTGGTGATACGCGTGCTGTGACGCGGCGGTGATCGGCCCGCACCCGTCGGTGAAGTCGTCGCCGTCCACCGTGGCCTTCCACTTCATCGCGTACAGGTCGGACAGCACCACCTCGTGGCCGAGTTCGCGGGCCTGGGCGAGTCCCGCGTCGCGCAGGCGTGCGTTCAACGACGTCGGTTCCGGCTGGGCGAAGACCCACAGGATGTGCATACGACCGACGGTAGGAGCGGCGCCGGGCCACGACGAGTGGCCGGACAGCCACCCTTGATAAGATTCGGGCCATGGCTCATCGAGTGGCGGTCCTGGTCCGGCACGGTGTACTGCCCCTGGAACTGGGCATCGTGCACCAGCTGTTCCGCAGGGCCCGCTCCCGCGAGGGCATTCCGCTCTACGAGGTCGTGACCTGTGCCGTCGAAGTCGGCGCGGTGCGCACCGACGCCGACTTCACCGTGCACGTCGCGGCCGACCACGGAGTCCTGGCCGGCGCGGACACCGTCATCATTCCGGCTGCCCACGAGGACGACGAGACGATCACCGAAGGGCGACTGCCCGCCGGACTGGCCGACGCGCTGGCCAAGGTCCGGCCAGGCACCCGGATCGCGTCGATCTGCACCGGCGCGTTCGTCCTGGCCGCCGCCGGCCTGTTGGACGGCGCTCGGGCCACGACGCACTGGCAGTCCGCCGACCGGTTCCGCCTGCTGTACCCGAGGGTCGAGCTCGACGCCGATGTCCTCTACGTCGACGGCGGCACCGTGCTCACATCGGCGGGCGAGGCGGCGGGCATCGACCTGTGCCTGCACATGATCCGCACCGACCACGGAGCCGTGGTGGCCAACGAGGTCGCTCGCGCCACGGTCGTGCCGCCGCACCGGCCCGGCGGGCAGGCCCAGTACATCCGGCAGCCGGTCGCCGACACGGCGGGCTCGTCCACCGGCCCAGCACGGGCATGGGCGCTGCGCCATCTCGATCGGACGATCACCCTGTCCGAGTTGGCCGAACGCTCCATGGTGAGCGTCCGCACCTTCACCCGGCGGTTCCGCGACGAGGTGGGTGTCTCACCGGCACACTGGCTGATCGCGCAACGCCTGGACCGCGCCCGCGAACTGCTGGAGGACACCGACCTGCCGGTGGACAGCGTCGCCCGGCACGCCGGGCTCGGCACCGCCGTGTCCCTGCGCCAGCATCTGGATGCGGCGCTCGGGGTGACCCCGAGCGCCTACCGCGCGACCTTCCGAGGGTGGCGCCGGCCTGGTCACGGTGCGTAGTCCTGGTTGTCCAGGCCGTGGCGTCATACCGGTCGACCGCACGCGACCTTGTGTCATGCCACTGCCGGGTACAGCCCGGCGACACCTCCGGCGAGGCCGGCCTGGACCTGCCGGCTGAGGTCGTCGCCGAGGATCTCGGTGTCGCCGGCCTGGATGCCGTCGAGCGCGATCTTCGCGATCACGGCCGGGTCGGACTTGGGGGCGTCGACGTGGCGGGCCATGTCCGTGTCCATGTAGCCGACGTGCAGTGCGCTGACCTTGGTGCCCTGTGGCGCCAGCTCCAGGCGGAGGGCGTTGGTCAGTGACCACTCGGCCGACTTGGCGGCGCAGTAGGCGCCGGTGCCGGGGGAGCTGAACCAGGACAGGACGGACAGGATGTTCAGGACGGCACTCTCCGGCTGCTCCGCCAGGCGCGGGGCGAACGCCCGGACGACGTTCAGGGTGCCGAAGTAGTGGGTGTCCATCTCCAGCCGGACGTCGGCGATGTCACCGGTGAGCAGGGACGCCTTCGCCGACGAACCGGCGTTGTTGACCAGGATCGAGACCCCGCTGGTGGCGGCGACCGCGGCGGCGACCGATGCCGGGTCGGTGATGTCCAGCGCGACGGGTGTGACGCCCGGCAGGGCGACCGAGTCGGGGTTGCGGGCGGCCGCGTACACGGTGGCGCCCCGGTCGCGGAGTTGTTCGGCGAGGTGTCGGCCGAGCCCACGGTTGGCTCCGGTGACGAGTGCGGTCTTGCCGTCGATCTGCATCGCTGACCTCCTGAGTAGGTTTTTCCAACTTAGCATCGCTGAGTAGGAAATAACAACTCAGGAGTACGCTGGCGGCATGCCCAAAACCCTCGACCCGGTCTGCTCGATCGCCCGCAGCCTCGGCGTGCTCGGCGAGCGGTGGGCGTTCCTCATCCTGCGGGAGGCGCTGCTCGGGGCGACCCGGTTCGCCGAGTTCCGCGACCGGCTCTCCGTCGCCCCCGACGTGCTGACCGACCGGCTGGCGACGCTGGTCGAGTACGGCGTGCTGACCCGCGAGCCGTACCAGGAGCCCGGTGCCCGAACCCGCTACGCCTACCTGCTCACCCCGGCCGGCGAGGAACTCCGCGTCGCCCTGGGCGCCCTGATGCAGTGGGGCGACCGGCACCTGCCGCGCCCGGAGGGCCCCAGCATGGTGGCGCGGGTGCGCGGCACGGACCGGCCGGTGCACGTCGCCTTCGTCGACGACCGCGGCCGGGAGGTCCCACTGGCCGGGGTCGCCACGGTCCCGGCCGCCTAGGACGCTGAGGACTGCTTGGCCCGGCGGACCTTGCGCAGCATCTCGTGGGCCAGTTCGTCGGGCTCGTAGTCCTCCGCCCGCAGGTGGCCGACATGCGGGTGCAGGAGGTCGGCCGGGACGTCCACGTCACCGATGAGCACGGGCAGGATGTACCCGCCGCCCTGCGCGACGTCCGTCCACATCGCGGCGAGGAACTCGTCCGTCGCCACCGGGCGGCGGAAGTACTCCGCCGAGATGAACGCCACGACGAAACGCGCGCGGGTGCGGTAGACCCGACGCTGTGCGGTGAGGAAGTTCTCGCCCCACATCTCGTTGACCAGATCCTTGTCGTACCGCACCCGCAGGCCCAGCTCCTCGCACGCGATCTTCGTCTCCTCGACGTAGTCGCGGTCCGAGCTGGCGAACGAGAACGCGAGGTCGTACTCCTCGCCCGCCTCCGGTCGCAGCGGGATCGGCTCCGGTGCCGGCCGCGGCCGGCGGCGCGTGCCGCCGGCGTCGATCGTGTTGTGGTCGCCGATGGAGGTGGCCTCGACCGGTCCGTTGAACGTGTACTCCGCCATGATCAGCCCTGCACCCGATTGTTGCTGCCGACCGACGTCGTGTACACCGGCCCGTTGAACGTGTACTGGTCGCCGATGGCCGCCGCCTGACTCATGAAGTCGGTGACCTCGATGCCGTGCTGCTCCAGGAACTCACCGATCGCCCGCCACGTCCTGCCGGTCAGCAGTTGCACGTAGCGCGTGATGTCCGCGTCCTGGAAGTAGTTCTGCGGTTCGCCGGCCGCGGCCAGCTCGCGCAGGCTGTAGCTGCTGCCGTACTGCGCCGCCAGCACCACACCCCTGCCCGGCGCGATCGGCCGGATCCGGCGGAACAGCGGGCCGATCCTGGGCGGCAGCGAACCGGGCAGCCGCATCCATTCGATCATCGCGTCACGCAGCGGGCCGAGCGGCTCCAGCGGCTTGCGGTCGACGACCCGGTAGCTGTCCGCGATCGGGTACAGCACATAGGGAATCCACTCGAAGTACAGCATCCGTTCGCTGACGCCGAAGTGGAGGTACATCGACACGGTGACGTCCCTGCTCCACGTCTCCACCCGGAAGCACCGGTAATAGCGCATCCACTCCAGCGACCGCTCGGTCACGTCGGCGATGACGTCCGGCGGGACCGTCTGGCTGGGCGGTTCCTCCAGGCTGGGCAGCACCACCCGCGTCGCCGGGTCGCCGAGGTTCTGCAACAGTTCACCGACCGGCACGACCACCTGACTGTGCACGCTCAACTCGGCCAGCCGCGCGCTCGGCGCCAGCGACGGCGCCTCGCGCAGCGCGAGCAGCTGTTCGGTGACGTGGTCGTAGAGCTCGGCCAGCGTGAACGGTTCCGTGCGTTGAGTGTCGCCGGCGGCTTTCTCGGCCTGCAACTGGATCGGCTCGCGCAGTGGCTCACCTTGGGCGCCGGCGCCGACGAACGGGTCGTAGTCGCGGTAGGCGGTCAGGTTGTCCTCCGCCGTGGCCCGCGCGATCCGCTCCAACCGCCGCTGGTAACGCCGGTGTCCCATGCCCCGTACCCAGCGCTCGCCCGGCCATGTGTCGACACCGGGGTGCGCCGTGAACATGCCCCGGCGGAAGCTGCGGGTCAGCAGGTACGACACGGCGTACTGGTCCAGCACGAGCACGGCCAGCGCGAGCAGCGAAAGCGCGACGCCGAACGGGTCGAACCCGACCGACGACGGGAGCGCGCCCAACCCCGGCACTGCCGCGACGACCCCGGTGAGCGCCAGGTTCCCGGCCAGCACCGCCAGCCCGGCGAGCATCAATACGACGGCGACCACCCACAGCGTCCGCCGGAACCAGATCCGGGACCGGGCAACACGCTCCAACCGGGCCGGCCGGCCGGCCCGGGCCACCCGCGCGATGGCCATGCCGAAGCCGAACAGGAACCACGCCAGCGCGACGGTGAACCGGGTGATCAGGAGCAGCAACAGGATCCCCAGCAGCACCCAGTCGCGCAACATCCTCCTGCGCCGGGCGGCGCCCGCCTCGCGCAGCACGGCCGCGGCGTCGACGGCCGGGGACGGCGGGGTCGCGCGCAGCGGTTCGGTGAGGAACTCGCGGATCGCCAGATCGGCGAACGTCCGGTCGATGTGGGCCGCCGCGCACAGGTAGCGGGTCGCGTCGTCGCGTTGCGCCGCTGCCCGGATGGCACTGCCGTTACCGAGCCGCTCGGGCTCTGCCGGGAACCGATCGGTCTGTTCCGTGGCGGTCATGGGGTCCTTCTCGGTCGCGGTCATGGCGTCGCCGTGTTCGCCATGACGGTGAAGATCGGCTGGGTGCGCGACCAGGCGGTCTCGGTCGCCGAGACGTAGAGGAAGTACTCGGTGCCGCCGACCTCCCAGTAGCGGGAGTACACGTGCCGGGTGACGCCTGCCTTGGAGAACTCGAACTCCCAGTCCACGGCGTCGTCACCGTGGTAGCTCACGCTGCCCAGTGCCAGCCGCTGGTAACCGGCGCGGATGTTGGGGTTCGTCGACTCGGCCTGGTCCAGGCTGGACAGCAGGGTGCCCGGCGGTGCCGTGGTGGCGCCGTAGCGGACGAATCGGCCGCTGTCCGCCGGGTCGGTGGCCTGGTAGTAACTGTTGACCAGTGTCGGTTTCCAACCGCTGGGAATCGCTGTCGACATAGTGTCCAATCCGCGCTCCCGCGTATATCCGCCCGGCGTTTCGGACGGAACGTCCGAGGGCGGTGCCAATGGAGTGGACAAAACCGGGACACTGCTGACCACAGAATTTCCATCGATGTTCACCGAAGGAACGGACGAGGAGAACTCCGGCGGTGCCGACACGGTGTCGGTGTCCGGAAGTTGCTGTGGCACAGCAAGTATCTGTACCGGGCCAGGGTCGGCACCGGCCGGCTGGGCCAGCACGCCCAGCACTCCGAACCCGATCGCGCCGCTGATCAGAAGAAAAGCGACACCGAACACCAGTCCGACCGTCCAAGAACTGGCACGGTTTGTTCGAGACGACGCCACGGCTCCTGTTATACACTTCCGCACATGACCGGCACAGGCGAATCGTGGACATCTTCGACGCCCCGGACAAAGATTGACGTCTGGTTGAAGTGGAGTATGGCCGATTCGGTCGAGATCGATTCGATCGTGACCGCGGTGCGGTCCGGCACCTTCGTCGACGACATCGCCGCCGACGACCCGCTGGTGGCGGTGCTGACCGCCGTCGCCGACGGCGAGTACGCGCGGGCCAACCGGGTGCTGGCGAAGGCCGAGCAGACCGCGCGGACCGTCACCGCCCGCGCGGACATCCTGGCGCTGCAGGGCAACTGGGCCGAGGCCACCCTGCTGTACCGGCGGGCCGCCGAACTGGACGGCGCCGACCCGGTCGCGCTGCTGGGCCGGGCGGTGGCGGCCATCTCGCAGCACCGGGCCACGCTCGCCGAGAGCGACGTGCGGTCACTGCGCGACAAGCTCGGCGACGGTCCGGTGTTGCGGCACTACCTGGTACTGGCCCTGGTGTGCCGGGCGGGTGAGGTGTGCGCGGTGAGCCGGGACGGCCGGCCGGTGATCACGTCCACCGCGCAACTGGCCGAGTGCGAACGGATCGCGGCGCAGCTGACCGGTCAGCGGGTCGAGGACACCGAACTCGCGGCGGCCGCCGCGAGCCTGAGCGAGCAGGTGGCGGGCAGCCGGGAGTGGCGGTGGCGGCGGATCGGCGCCAACACCGGCATCCTCGTCCTGCTGCTGGCGCTGTCGCTGGTCGTCGCCCTGATCACCGCGCTCGGGCACGACCGCTCGGTGGCGATCGGGTCGCTCGTCCTGGGAGCAGGCGCCCTGTACCTCTACGTCGTCACCAACCGCAGGCCGGCCTGGGAACTGCGCGCACTCGGCATGGCGCACATGATCACCGCGCCGACCAGGTCCGCAGTGGACTGAGTGCGCTCGGTCAGCACGACGCCCCACCCGAGGCCATACTCGACGGCACCTTACGTCCATCAGCGGAGGGTGATCACCGTGGCCGAGCTGAACCATGCCGTGCACGTCTCCCCGGCGCTCCCGCTCGCCGAGGGGGCCGGCATCATCCCGCCCGACGGGTCCCTTCCGATCTGGTCGCCGCTGTCCACCACGTTGGTCTACGGGCCCACCGAGGCCCTGCTCGTCGACCCGCCCGTCACCCGTGACCAGGGCGCCGCCGTCGCGACATGGGCCCAGCGGACCGGCCGCACGGTGACCACCGTGTACATCACCCACCAGCACGGCGACCACTGGTACGCCACCACCGAGATCACCGCCGCCTTTCCCGGCGCCAGGGTGGTCGCCACGCAGGGCACCGTCGACGGCATGCACGCGTTCAACCCCGGCGGGCGCCGGCCGCCGCTCTGGGACTCGATCCTGCCCGACCAGATCGGCGACACCCCGGTGCTCGCCGAACCCGTGTCCGGAGAACTCACCGTCGATGGCCACCCCGTGCTGCCGATCGAGATGGGGCACAGCGACACCGACGCGTCCACCGTGCTGCACGTGCCGTCGCTGGACCTCGTCGTCGCGGGTGACGTGATCTACAACCACGTGCACCAGTACCTGGCCGAATCCGGCGACGGCGGTCTCGACCAGTGGCTCGCCGCCGTCGACCGGATCGCCGCGTTGCACCCGAAGGCCGTCGTCGCCGGACACAAGGACCCGGCCCGCGACGACGACCCGTCGATCGTCGGCGACACCCGCCGCTACCTGGAGACCGCGGCCGAGGTGCTCGCCGGACAGCCCGGTAGGCGGGAGTACTTCGACCGGATGGTCGCCGCGTTCCCGACCTGGCTCAACCCGACCATCACCTGGCTGTCCGCTGTCCGTCTGTTCAGCGACTGACCTCAGCGGTAGCAGTAGGAGTCGGAGGACGCGTCGCCGCCGGAGAGCCGGACCTGGTGGGTGCGCAGGCCGCGGAACTGGTCGCCGTGCGGGAAGAACCGCGCGTCGATCGTCAGCCCGCCACCGCCGTCCGGCTCGGTGTCCAGCTTGGCCAGCCACGCCCCGACGCCGTCCGGGTAGAACTGGTCGTCCCACGCCCCGTACAGCGAATTGGTCACGTAGATCCGCCTGCCGTCCCTGCTCACCTCGACCATCTGCGGCCCGCCGGCCAGCGCACTGTCTGGTTCGGACGGATGGGCCACGCGGCCGACGATGCCGCCCAGCCGCACCGACCCGACCTCACGCGGGTGCGCCGGATCGCTCACGTCGTACTGCTTCAGCTCACCCGTGCCCCAGCAGGAGACGTAGAGGAACCGGTCGTCGACGGACAGGTTGATGTCGGTCACCAGCGGCGGCACCGCACCGAACGGTTGCAGTGCCGGCGGAAGCCGCTCGGCGGGCGCGGGCTCGGCGGGAATGGTGATCACCTTGTCCACCCGCCACTGGTCACCGTCGCGGTGCCACCGCCACACCGACGCGGACAGGTCCGCCGTGCTCACCACGACACCGACGAAGCCCCAGGTCGCCTCCGGATCGTGCGACGGCCGCAGTTCCAACACCATCTGGTGCTCGTCGCCGAGGTCGACCCGCTGCCGGTGCCTGCCCTCCGCCAGGTCCCAGAAGTGCAGCGCATGACCATATTGGTTGCTCAGCAACAGTTCCGGGTTGATGCCGTCCTCGATCATCGACGGCGTGCCCCACTCGCTGGTGATCAGCGTGTTCTGGTTCAGGTGCCACCACGCGTCGTAGGCGAGGTACTGCGGGCCGCGGTCGGTCTCCCACGCGCGCACCACGTCGAACGTGTCGTGGTCCAGCAGCGCGATCCCACCCGGCCCCTCGGCGCCGTTCGCGCCGCCCAGGCAGGACAGGAAGATCCCGTCCGGACCGCAGTGCAGCGTGTGCGGTCGCGAGTAACCGGCCTGCTCGGCCAGCTGGCTGCCCGGCACCGTACGCACCAGCGTCGGCCGCTTCGGGTCCGGTTGCGTGTCGTAGACGTGGATGTCGGACGAGCGCAGTCCCGGCAGCAGCAGGTACCGGCGGTGCAGCCCGTCACTGTGGTGTCCCGCGTGGGACAGTGCGCTGCTGCACGCGTTCCAGCCGAAATGGTGCAGCTCGTCGCCCCTGGTCGGCAGGTCGCTCCAGCCGACGACGTCGCCGTACCGGTCCGACGCCGGATCGGTGTCCAGGACCACCAGCGCGTCCGGTTTCTCGGCGGCCCGGTCGAACGCGACCAGATACGCGAGGCTCTCCGGTGGCGCGGCGATCGCGTCCGACGCACTGCGGTAGAAGGTCGGGTCGGTGTCGTGCTGGGCGGGCTGACCCATCGCGCTCTCCTTTGACCTCGGGGGACTCAGACAGCCTCGCCCACGACACGGGCATCGTCCAGTTGGGTTCAGATCGTGGACGGCCGAAAGTCGCTGGTGGCCGTCGGTGCCCGCGTGTCACGCCGGCGCCGTGTTGAGCCAGGCGGAGATCGACTCGTTCGTCGCGGACGGGTTCGTCGCCGTGCGGGGCGCCGTGCCCGACGACGTGGTCCGTGAGTGCCAGGACGAGATCTGGTCCGCGCTGGGCACCCACGGGGTGCGCCGCGACGAGCCCGTCCACCTGGCGTGATCCGGTGGTGCGCGTGCCCTGTCCGGACAGCCCGGCATTCACCGCCGCCGGCACGCGACCGGTGCTGTGGCAGGCGTTCGACCAACTGATCGGGGAGGGTCGCTGGTGGCACCGGCAGGGTGTCGGCGGCACGATCCCGGTGCGCTTCCCCAGCCGGGCCGATCCCGGCGACGCCGGATGGCACATCGAGGCCAGTTTCGACCAGGGTGGCGAGTGGTGGGTGAACTACCGTTCCCGGGAACGCGGCCTGCTGGCGCTGTACTTGTTCAGCGACGTGGACGAGGCCAGCGCACCCACCCGGGTACGACCCGGTTCGCACCGGGACGCCGCCCGTGCGCTGCGACCCGCGGGCGATGCCGGGCTCCCGGTTCAGCAGGGCCGTGCCCCTGGCCGCGGCGGCCAGCGTCGACCGGCCGACCGCACTGGTCACCGGCCGGGCGGGCGACGTCTTCCTCTGCCACCCGTTCCTCGTGCACGCGGCGTCCTGGCCGCACACCGGTCACCTGCCCAGGCTGATGGCCCAGCCCGGAGTGGCCATCCGCGACGCGTTTTCGCTGGTCCCACCGCTGAGTCCGGTCGAACTCGCCATCTCCGCCTGAGTTGGCCGGCCTGGTGCAATTTTTCTTGCTACGCGGGCCCGATCTCATTCGCCCACACCATGGTCCGGTCGACCTGTAACGAACCTTCCACCGTTGCCGGAGCGGGTATCTTTACCGGACCCTGACATACCGCTCGCCAGCGACGATCACCTGCCAAGCCAGGTGATCGTGCGTTGCGAGCGGCTGACATGCGCACACAACGGAGTGATCCCGCATGTGCCAGGAAGGAGTGGGTCATGGCCGGAGGAACCGGCAGTCCGACGCGTGGCCGCTGGGGAATCGCAGTGGCAGCAGTCCTGCTGCAACTCGCCCTGGGCGCCGTGTACGCCTGGAGCGTGTTCTCGAAGGCGTTGCAGGCCACGGGCAGTGATTTCGCGTTGTCCAAGTCGGCGGCGGCGGTGCCGTTCTCCGTCGACATCGGCATGATCTTCATCGGCACGTTCATCGGTGGCCGGATCCAGGACCGTCGGGGACCGCGCGCGGTCGCGCTGACCGGCGGGGTCATCTACGCGATCGGCGTGCTGGTGGCCGGCCTGGCGAGCAACTCGGGCCAGTTCTGGCTGCTGGTCGTCGGCTACGGCGTCATCGCGGGCTTCGGTCTCGGCCTGGCCTACATCGTGCCGATCGCGATGCTGCAGAAGTGGTTCCCCGACCACCGTGGCCTGATCACCGGCATCGCGGTGGGCGGCTTCGGCTTCGGTGCGGTGATCACGTCACCGGTCGCGCAGAAGCTGGTCGCGCACTACGCGGCCGTGCCGACGCGGTCGTTCCTGTGGCTCGGCGGCGCCTACCTGATCATGGTGCTCATCGGGGCGTCGTTCTTCCGGAATCCGCCCGAGGGTTACACCGTGCCGGGATCGACCACGCCCGCTCGCAGCGCGATCGTGGTCACGTCGGAGGACCTGTCGCTGACCCAGGCCCTGCGCACCCCGCAGTGGTACCTGCTGACCCTGACCCTGACGCTCAACGTCACCGCGGGTATCGCGCTGATCTCGGTGGCCGCGGCGGCAGCGTCGGACATCGCGGGTTACTCTGCGGCAGGCGCGGCGACACTGGTCGGCATCATGGGCCTGTTCAACGGCGGTGGCCGGGTGTTCTGGGGCTGGGTGTCGACGCACATCGGCCGGATGACGGCGTTCATGTGCATGCTCGGCATCCAGGCGGTGTGCTTCTTCCTGCTCCCGCACATCGCGGCCGCTGCCGTGTTCGCCATCCTGACCGCCCTGGTGTACCTGTGCTACGGCGGCGGTTTCGGCACGATGCCCGCTACCGCTGGTGACTTCTTCGGGCTACGCAACGCCGGTGCGGTGTACGGCCTGATGATCGTCGGCTGGAGCATCGGCGGCGTGGTCGGACCACTGCTGGTCGCCGCGCTGATCGACGGCACGTCCTACACGCTGGCGTTCACCACGATCGGCATCATCGCCGCTGTGGCGCTGATCCTGCCGATCGTGACCAAGCCGCGCGCCCAGGTGTCGGCCGACATCCCGGCCACCGCCACCGCCCGGCCGGTCACTCCGTAGTTTCGTTGGCACGCCTGTGGCGGGACCCGGTTCGGGTCCCGCCACACGTGTCTAACCTTGCGGGGGCGACCGACCGAAGGAGCTCGCTGTGACCCGACGCCTCCGCATTCGTGATCTGGCCGAACTGGCCGTGCCCGAGCAGCCGGCGATCTCCCCGGACGGCAGGCGGATCGCCTACGTGCTGCGCACCCAGGACACGACGGCCGACCGGCCGGCGCACGGCCTGTGGTGGGTGCGCACCGGCGGCGGCGAATCGGTCCGGCTCACCCAGGGCAAGCACGACTCGGCACCTGCCTGGTCGCCGGACGGCACCCGGTTGGCGTTCCTGCGCGGCAGCGCGGATGGTCCGGCCCAGGTGTGGACGCTGCCCGCCGACGGCGGCGAACCCGAGGCACGCACCACGCTGCCGATGGGCGCCGGAGCGCCGGTGTGGAGCCCGGACGGAGACCGGATCGCCTTCTCCGCACCGGTGGACATCGCGGCGGACGACGGCGAGGACGACGACGCCCGCACCAGGCGACAGAGCACGCCACTGGTCACCGACCGGCTGGACTACCGGGCCGACGGCGCCGGCTTCCTGCGTACCGCCCGCACCCACCTGCACGTCCTGGACCTCACGTCCGGCGAGTGCGCCCAGGTGACCGAAGGTGACTGGCACGCGGGCGGACCGGCGTGGTCGCCGGATGGCACCCGGCTGGCGTTCAGCGCGGCCATGGCCGAGGACGCCGACCTGGACTACCGGTCCGGCGCCTATGTCGTGGACGTGACCGGCGGCCGCCCGGAGTTGGTGGGTTTCGCCGACGACATCGCGGGCGCCGTCAAGTGGACGGCGGACGGGTCGGCGTTGCTGGTCGTCGGCGGCGAGCGCGGCATGACCACGCCCGAGGGCCTGTTCCGCCTGCCCGTCACCGGTTCGGTCGGCGTCCCCATCGCTGGGCTGACCAACCTCGCGGGCCCGCTGGACCGCAACGTGATGACCGGCGGACCCGCCTACCCCGGTGCGTTGCCCCGCCTGGTCAACGGCGGCGCGGACGTGCTGTTCTGCGTGCGCGACAGGGGATGCAGCCACCTCTACCGGGTCGGCGTCGACGGTGGCGACCCGCGACTGGTGCTGGGCGGCGCCGACCGGGTGGTGTCCGGCATGTCGGTCGCCGGGTCCACCGCCGCCGTCGTGGTGGTCACGGCGACGTCGTTCGGCGAGGTGGTCACCGTCGATCTGGTGTCCGGCAAGGAAACCGTGCTCACCGCGCATGGCGTGAACGTGGCCGACGTCGACTGGTTCGCCCGCGAGTCCCGCGAGTTCACCATCTCCGACGGCACCCGGGTGGAGGCGTGGCTGATCCGCGACCCGGACCGTCCCGGCCCGCTGCCGACACTGCTGGACGTGCACGGCGGCCCGCACAACGCGTGGAACGGTGCGGCCGACGAAATTCACCTGTACCACCAGGAACTGGCCGCGCGGGGCTGGGCGGTGCTGCTGGTCAACCCGAGGGCCAGCGACGGCTACGGGACCGAGTTCTTCGGCGCGACCGTCGGCGCGTGGGGCGAGGCCGACGCCAAGGACTTCCTCGAACCGCTGGACGTCCTGGTCGCCGAGGGCGTCGCCGACCCGGACCGGCTGGCCGTCGCGGGCTACAGCTACGGCGGCTACCTGACCTGCTACCTGACCTCCCGCGACGACCGGTTCGCCGCCGCCGTCACCGGCGGGGTGGTCGCCGACCTGGTCAGCATGAGCGGCACCTCCGACGCCGGGCACCTGCTGGCCGCGCTCGAACTCGAGGCGCTGCCCTGGCGGGACCCGGAGCGGGTGGCCGAGCTGTCCCCGCTGACCAGGGTGGGCGACGTGCGCACGCCGACCCTGATCATCCAGGGCGACGCGGACCTGCGGTGCCCGGTCGGCCAGGCCCAGCAGTGGCACACCGCGCTGCGCGAACAGGGCGTGCCGACCCGCCTGGTGCTCTACCCGGGCGGTTCGCACCTGATGATCGTCCACGGCCCGCCGTCGCACCGGATCGACATCAACGAGCGCGCTCTCGACTGGGTCACCCGCTACGCCGACGGTCCCCGGCGGCCGCCACTGGACGCCGGCCACTGGCAGCGCCGCCTCACCACACTGGCGAAACGGCACCGCGTGCCCGGCGCGCAACTGGGCATCCTGCGCCTCGCCGAACCGGAGAACGAGCTGGTGCGGGTGGCATCCGGCGTGCTCAACCTGGACACCGGGGTGCCCGTCACCACAGACTCGGTCTTCCAGGTCGGCTCGATCACCAAGGTGTGGACCACGACGCTGGTCATGCAACTGGTCGACGAGGGCATCCTCGACCTGGACGGCCCCGTCGTGGACGTACTGCCCGAACTACGGCTGACCGACCCGGAGACGGCCAAGGGCGTCACCCTGCGGCATCTGCTCACCCACACCAGCGGCATCGACGGCGACGTCTTCGCCGACACCGGCCGGGGCGACGACTGCCTGGCCCGCTACGTCGACGTGCTCGCCGACGTGGCCCAGAACCACCCGATGGGCGCCACCTGGTCGTACTGCAACTCGGGTTTCGTGCTGGCCGGGCGGGTGATCGAGAAGGTCACCGGCAAGACCTGGGACGCCGTGCTGCGCGAGCGCCTGGTCACCCCGCTGGGCCTGGCCCACACCGTCACGCTCCCGGAGGACGCGCTGCTGCACAGTGTGGCCGTCGGTCACGTCACGCAGGGCACCGAGCCGCCGACCAGGGCCCCGGTGTGGATGCTGCCCAGGTCGGCGGGCCCCGCAGGGCTGATCACCTCCACGGTCGGCGAGGTGCTCACCTTCGCCGCACTGCACCTGACCGGCGGCCTGGCCACCGACGGCACCCGGCTGCTCAGTTCGGTGAGCGCGGCCGCCATGACCGACAGGCAGGTCGACCTGCCGGACAGGGGCGTCAGCGGCGAGTCGTGGGGACTGGGCTGGTGCCGGTTCGACTGGTCCGGCCACCGGTTGGTGGGCCACGACGGCAACACCATCGGCCAGTCGGCGTTCCTGCGGCTGCTGCCCGAGCAGGGGCTCGCGGTGGCGCTGCTCACCAACGGCGGCAATGCCGACGACCTCTACCAGGACCTGTTCCAGGAGGTCTTCGCCGACGTGGCCGGCCTCGACCTGCCGGAGCCGTTGACCCCCCCGGCCCAGCCGGAGACCGCCGATCTCCCGCCGTGGCTGGGCACCTATGAGCGGGCCAGGGCCCGCATCGAGATCATCACCGGCGAGGACGGGCCGAGGATTCGCATCACGGCCACCGGGCCGCTGGCCGAACTGGAACCCGACCCCACCGAGGAGTACGCCCTGGTTCCGGTGGCGCCGGACGTGTACGCGGTCCGGCCGCCGGGCACACAGACCTGGCACCCGGTGTCCTTCTACACGCTCCCGACCGGTGCCCGCTTCCTGTTCCAGGCCAGCCGCGCCACACCGAAGGCGGGCTGATCCGTGTCCCTGCCCAACGTGGTCCCGCCGGACGGCGGCGAGCATCTCGTCGCCGGCCCGGTGGTGAACCGGATCCTGGAGGACGGCAGCCACACCGGTCAGCGGCTGGGCGTCATGGAGGGCAGCCTCCCGCCCGGCTGGTCCGGGCCGCCGCCGCACGTGCACCGCGAGCACGAGGAGACCTTCTACGTGGTGCGCGGCGCGGTGCGGTTCACCTCAGGCGCGGACGAGTACGTGCTGACCGAGGGCGGCCTGTTCACCGCTCCGATCGGTGTGCCGCACGGGTTCGGCAACGCATCGTCCGACGAACCGGCCCAGCTCCTCGTCACGGTGTCCCCGCAGCGCTACATCGAGTACTTCCGCGAACTGGGGCGGCTGCGGCCGGGTCCGGACGGTCTGCTGGATCCGGCCGAGATCGGCGCGCTCATGGCCCGGTACGCCACCGAGCCGTACCCGCCGGTCGGTTAGGCGCGGGCGCGGACGGCCACCCGGCTGCCGGCGATCGCATGCGGGAACAGCATGTGTGTCGAGATCCCCACCGGAACGTCCGTGGCCGGGCCTCTCACTCCGGTCGGGCGAGCCTGCCGTTGGCGTGCAGGATGAGCAGGGCTCGGAGGGTGACCAGGCCGCGCCATTCGGTGGCCTGCGCCGGTGCCCACGCCGCCCAGTCGAAGTGCCAGCCGCCGTCGGTGTCCTGGCCCGCCTCGAGTTCGTCCAGGCCGGCCCTGATCTGGTCGTCGGTGAACAGGACGCGGCTGCGGGTGTTCGGTCGGGGTGACAGGGACAGGGCCGTGATGTGCTCGTCGGCGGTCCCGCCGGGCACCGGCACCGAGCCGTCGGCGCGCAGCAGCGGCCGCAGTGTCTCGATCACCTTGGTGGCGCGGTCGGCGTCGAGCGTGCGGTCGAGGAATTCCAGGGCGTACTTCAGCCAGTAGCCGCTCAGGTCCTCCGGTCGGCTCAGTTGCCGCCAGCACCAGTCGGTCGCCTGGTCCAGCCAGGCGCTCCGCGCGCCCGCAACGGTGAGCAGACCAGCCAGGCCGAACGTGGGATGCGCGGCGCCACCGGGCACCATCCACGGAGCCAACGGGTAGGCCGTGGCGGACGGCAGTACGAACGGCACGCCACCCTCGGCGTCGGCCATACCGGCGATCCAGTCGGTCACGTCGGCCAGCGGATCACTCAGCGCGCCGACCTCCTCCAGGACTTCCAGCGCGTGCATCACGGGGGTGACGTCGCTGAGCGGGCCGCGCGCGTCGGGCTCCAGCGCGTGGCCGTAGCCGCCGTCCGGATTGCGGTAGGCGGCCAGCGCGGTGAGCACCGGCGCGACGGGCGCGTCGTGCAGCAGCACGGCGGCGCGGTGCAGGTCCAGCAGTCGGGCACTGGTGAAGAGGAACCGCTCGGCGGCGGCCACGTCGACAGTCACGACGTCACAGTAGAAGCGCCCCGCAACGGAGTCTTCCAGAAATCAGACACCGCCGAAGCCGGCCAGGTACCGCGTCGCCGTGGTGCCGGTGAGCGCGCGGACCTCGTCGTTCATGTGGGACTGAGTGGCGTAGCCGGCGTCCAGGGCCCGGTCGGCCAATGGGCCGTACCCCCGAGCGAGCCTGCGCAGCCGCAGTATCCGGGCCAGCAGCTTGGGGGGGTAGCCGACCGCCTCGACCGTCCGCCGGTGCAGCTGCCGCTCGCTGACCCCCAGGGTGTCGGCCACCGACGCCACCCGCGCGCCCGGCCGGTCCAGAATTCGAGCAGCCGCCGTGACCAGGGGATCCGGGGCGACGTGCCGCCCGCGCACCGCGCCGGCGAGCAGATCGAGCCGCCCGGCCGCCGGTGCCGCGGCGAGTCGGTCGACCAGGCGCGTTCCGTCGGACCCGAGCAGTTCGAGTGCGTCGACATCCTGGTCGCGGAGCCCGGCCGCCGGCTGCCGGGCGAAGGCGCCCGCCGCACCCGGTCGTAGCCGGATGCCGGTGACCGGCGATCCGGCGGGCAGCAGCACGGTACGTGGTCCGGTGTCCGGGCCCGCGACGACGAGATCGCCATCCCCGAACCAGATCAGGTCGACGCAGCCGTCCGGCACGACCAACTGTGGCCACGGAGCCGAGGACTCCTGCTCCCACAGGCACGCCACCACCGCCCGCAGGTCGGCGGGCGGCGGCAGTTCGCGATACGAGACGGCCATCACTCTCAGAATAGCCAGCTCTTGGCGGGTTTCGCCGGTGGCGCCCAGACGATCCGGACCTGTCCCCAGGTGGTGTCGGCGTCCAGGACCAGGTCCCGCCCCTCGAACCGGTAGTGCCGGATCTGGTCGGTGCCGGCGAGATTGGGGAACCAGCCGCCGAGGATGTGATGGGTCACGATCTCGGCGTCGGTGTCGATGC
The DNA here is from genome assembly GCA_036491115.1 of Pseudonocardiaceae bacterium. Taxonomy (GTDB): domain Bacteria; phylum Actinomycetota; class Actinomycetes; order Mycobacteriales; family Pseudonocardiaceae; genus DATEPR01. Next base: position 13,686 of record DASXCQ010000047.1, on the reverse strand, counting down.
CGAACGTCCCGAAGTAACCGAAGTAACCGGGCCACGCCGCCTGTTTCTCGTCGTCGGTGGCCAGTTGCCAGTCGTCGCTTGCGAAGCGCGGCTGGTGCACCCGCACCAACTGGGCCGACACCCGACCCGAGTCGTCATAGCTCAACTGGCCGATGGCGTCGGGCCCCAGCGGGTACCCGACCGAACCGTCCGGACCGATCGACTGCCATGTCACCAGCCGCCATGCGCCCAGCAGCCGGGCGCGAATGTCGTCGTGTGTCATACCCGGTAGACGTCGGGCGACGCGGTTTCGTGAGATGTCCGGCTACGGTGAATTGATCGCCTCGACGACCAGTTCCGGGTGGCTCGACGGCAGCAGGTGGTCAGCGCCCGGTACGACCGTCAACGTGGCATCGGGCAGGGCGGCGGTGACCGCGTGGACACAGTCGATCACCATGGGGTCGTCCCGGTCACCGAGCAGCAGCCGGGTGGACGTCGCGATCTCGCCCAGCCGCTCGAAGATCGGCGGGTCCGCCTGCTGGTACTCGCCGATGGCCAGCATCGCGTCGACCGAGTCCTCGATCAGTGCCCTGGCGGCCGGTCCGGGATCGGCGGCGGCCCACGTGCGCAGGCCCAGATCGACGAGTCCGGCCCGGTCACCGGCCTCGTACAGCGCCATGAACCGGGGGCCGTAGTCGGTGGCGGGCCACGGGTAGCCGTCCACGCCGGGCGCGATCAGGACGATCCGGTCGGTCCGGTCCGGCCGGTCCAGGGCGAGGCTGAGCGCTGCCGCGCCACCACCGCTGTGACCGACCAGGACCACCCTGTCCAGCGACAGGTGGTCCAGCACGGCCAGCAGGTCAGCACGCCACGTGAATACCGACACCGGTGGCGGTGACTGGCCGTAGGCCCGGTTGTCGTAGCGAACGGTCCGGTATGTGCCGGCCAGCCGGTCGACCACGCCGTCCCAGGTGGCCGAGGCGGCCCAACCGGCGTGCACCAGTACCACCGGCGGGTCGGCGCCGGGACGGTCGTCGAGCCAGATGTCGGTGCCGCCCACGTCAACCAGACCTGCCACGGCCAGCATGCTAGTCCGCCGGTACCCGTCGTCCGGACGAACGCCACCACGTCGTCGGGCGGGGCAGCGGGGCCGGACCAGGCCAGCACCATGAGGTCGTCGGCGGAGCCGGTCTCGATCCGGCCGTCCGCCGACACCAGCGGCGGCCCGGTTCATGCGGTCCTGAGTAGACTCAGAGGCCGAGCAGATCCGTCAGGTCGTCGGCGTGTTCCTCCTCCTCGGCCAGGATGGACTCCATCAGTCGCCGCGTGGTCGGGTCGCTGTCGCGTATCCAGCGGATGATCTCCTGGTAGCTGCTGATCACGATCCGCTCGGCGACCAGGTTCTCCCGCAGCATCCGCGCCAGATCGGTGTCGTCGGTGGTGACGTACTCGGTGTGCGCGCGTTGGGCGAGACTCGCCGGGTCGAAGTCGGGCTGACCGCCCAGCTGGCTGATCCGCTCCGCCGCGCGGAGTCCGTGTTGCATCTCCTCGGTCGCGTGCTCCCGGAACTCGGCCGCGACCTGTGCCCTGTCGATCCCGGTTGCCGCGATCGCGTGCTGGGAGTAGCGCAGGAAACAGACGATCTCGGTGGCGACGACGTCGTTGAGGATCTCGATCATCCGCAGCTTGTCGGCACCGTACGTGCCGGTGACCGCCCCGGCGTCCATGTGGGTGCGGGCGTTGTCCCGTATCCGGGTGACGTCGATCTCGAAGTTGTTCGCCATGACTCTCCCCGTGTCGACTCGGCAGCGACGACTCAAGGAGGTGATACCCATCGGCGCGATCGGTACACATCGGCCGGTCACGATCGTTCCGGCGCACACCGGGGGCCACCGCAGGGAGACGGTGGCCCACCGGGATGAGAGGTGTGGTTCAGTCGTTGTCGACGCGGTCGCCGCCGCCGCCACGGCCACCGCGCCGACGGTCGCGGTCGTTGTCGTCGCTGTTCTGATCGATCATCAGCGCGGCCGTCGCATCCGGACTCCCGGCTCACGGGTAGCGGACGTCGTAGCGCAGGAACAGCGCGTCGGGCGACTCCAGCGTGCGTACCGGTTCCAGTTCGATGTGCTCGGCCGGGAGGCCGTCGAACAGCCGCCGCCCCTGGCCCATCAGGACCGGGATCAGTTGGATCTCCACCGTGTCCAACAACCGTGCCCGCAGGCATTCCCGGCTCGTGTAGGAGCCGTGCAGCAGGACGTCGCGGTCGCCGGCCGCCTGCTTCGCCTGCTGGACGCACGATGCGATGCCGTCGGTCACGAAGCGCACGTCACCGGCGTGCGGCTCGGCCGGCGCGTGGTGGGTGGGGACGAAGATCGGCACGCCGTCGTGGTGGTCGCCGCCCCAGTAGTCGACGAACTCGCCGAGGCGCTTGCCGGCGATCACCGCGCCGGTGGCCTTCACCTCGTCGTACACCGTCCGGCCCGCGCCGCTCGTCGGCGCGAAGCCGTCGGCGGTCCCGTCGCCGATTCCCAGCCAGGCGTGCAGCCGGTGTCCGTTGTCGCCGAACGGATTGTCCACGGTGTCACCAGGGCCGGCGATGAAGCCGTCGAGGGACATCGACATGAACAGCACGATCTTGCGCATGGGTCTGCTCCATCTCTGTGTCGCGAATGGTTCGTCCGGGCAGACGTCACCGGAGCGCCGAACTCATCGGTCCGGGGTACGGTGACCCACCTCACGGCCGACGGAGGGTGAGCGTGGCGGACACCGGGTTGCGGGACTTCGACGACCTGGTCCGCCGGTACCGGCGTGAACTGCACGTGCACTGCTACCGCATGCTCGGCTCCTTCGACGAGGCCGAGGACCACGTGCAGGAGGTGCTCCTGCGGGTCTGGCGGTCGCGGGACGGCTTCGAGGGCCGGTCCAGCCCGCGCACCTGGCTGTACCGGGTCGCCACCAACGCCTGCCTGGACACGCTGCGCCGCGACGCCCGCCGTGCGGTGCCCGTGGCGTCCGGCTCGACACCGTCGGTCGCCACCCTGCCGTGGGTGCAGCCCTATCCGGACACGCTCCTGGACGAACTCGTCGCCGACCAGCCGGGCCCGGAGGCGGTCGTGGTGCGCCGGGAGACCGTGTCGCTCGCCTTCCTGGCCGCGATCCAGTTGCTGCCACCGCGCCAGCGCGCCGTGCTGATCCTGCGCGACGTGATCGCGATGTCCGCCGCCGAGGTGGCCGACATGCTCGACATGACCGTCGCCGCCGTCAACAGCGCGCTGCAACGCTCCCGCGCGACGCTGCGCGACCGGATGCCGGACCGGACCCCGCTGGCCGAGCCGGACGACGCACAGCGCCGCCTGCTCGACCGCTGCATCGCGGCGCACGAACAGGCCGACCCGGAACTGCTGATCGCCGTGCTGCGCCACGACATCCGCCTGGCCATCTCGCCCGGGGTCGGCGAATGGAACGGCAAGCCGACCGTGAGCGAGGCGCTGCGCGGTGGCATGAACTCGCTCGGCCGGTGGCGGGTGCTGCCGATCATGGCCAACCGGCAGCTGGGCATCGCCGGATACCTCCGCCGGCCCGGCGACACCGCGTTCCTCCCGTTCACGATCGGTGTGCTGCGGTTCGAACCGGACGGTCTGGTCGAGATGGCGGCCTTCGAGGTGCCGTCGCTGTTCCCCCTGTTCGGCCTGCCGGCGGGCCTGCCCGCCACCGACTGAGCGGTCAGGCGCGCTGGCGTTCGGCGAGCCAGGCGTTTCGTCTGGCCGTCGACGCCCTGGACAGCCACGCGTCCTCGACGACCTCGGCCAGTTCCCGCAGGGTCAGCTCACCGAGCCGGCAGGCCCGCGCCAGCACGGACGGGTGGCCGTCGAAATGCGGCGTGGTGAAGAACGGACTGTGTTCGTCCTGGACCAGCGCCAGCTTGTCGGACTCGGACGGCACCCAGAACATGATCACGTCCGGGTAGCGCTCGCCGGTCTCCGGGTCGACCGCGTCCGGGCGTGGATTGCGGAAGAACACGAACGACCTGCGGCCCACCTGGTAGACGACCTTGCCGTGGCCGGCGTGCTCCACCGTCACGTGGGGCATCCCCGACGCGATCTCGTGCACATCCTCGACCCGCGCCCTGCGCGGCGCCGCCGCCATGGTGCGCAGCCTACGACGCGGGCCCACAGTGTCGGGGACGCGCGGCATGGTGGGTGCGGCAACGGGAGGTGTGATGACTCGATTCACGATCGAACCGTCCGGTCCGTTCGATCTCTCCCGGTCGATCGGGTTCCTGGAGACGTGGCCGGTGACCCGACGGCCGGCGGAGGGCGCCGTGCTGCGGTTCGGCTACTGCGCCGAGCACGACTGGCGGCCGGTCGGCATCCGCGTCGCGCAGGACGGCGACCGGGTCGAGGTCGAGGCCACCGGGCCCGGCGAGGACGCCGACGACTTGCCGGGCCAGGTGGCGCGGATCCTCTCGCTCGACGTGGACGCCACCGTCGTCGACCAGGTGGCCGGGCGGGATCCCGTGGTCGCGCGACTGGTGAACGCCGCTCCCGGACTGCGCCCGGTCTGCTTCTGGACGCCGTGGGAGGCCGCCTGCTGGTCGATCCTGACGCAGCGCACGTCCAGGCGGACCGCGTCCGTGTTCCGCAGGCGCATCAGCGAACAGCTCGGTACGCCGGTCGCCGTCGACGGCACGGAGGTCGCCACGTTCCCGTCGCCGAACGTGCTGCTCGGCGCCACCGACCTGCCCGGCGTCAACCAGGTGAAACTGGACCGCATCCACGGCCTGGCGGCCGCCGCGCTGGACGGCACGCTCACCGCCGCGACCCTGCGCGGCATGCCGTCCGACGACGCACTGGCGACGTTGCGCACCCTGCCGGGTGTCGGGCCGTTCTCGGCCGGGCTGATCCTGATCCGCGGCGCGGGCTCGCCCGACGTGTTCACCACCGGCGAACCGCGGTTGCTGGCCGCTGTGCGCACCGCCTACCAGCTGTCCGAGTCCGCGGCGGATGACGAGTACCACGCGATCGCCGAGCACTGGCGGCCGCTGCGCTCGTGGGTGTCGTTCTGGTTCCGCTCGTCAGCGGGCAACTGATGGGACGACCCGGTAGCGCAGGTGGGTCGCGCCGTGTTCGCGGTCGAGCTCCGGAGTTGTCATACACCGCACCAGATCCAGCTCGACCAGAGCCGCCGGCAGGTGGTCGAACAACCGTCGGCCCTGGCCCAGCAGCACGGGCACGACGTGCAGTTCCAGTTCGTCCACCTGCCCGGCCCGCAGCAACGCCTGGGCCGCGCCCGCTCCGTGCACCATCACGTCACCGTCCCCGGCGGCCGCCCTGGCCAGTTCGGCGCACTCGGTCGCGTCGGTGACGAACCGGACGCCGGCCGGCGGCGGTTCGTCCGGGACGTCGTGGGTCAGCACGAAGATCGGCACGCCGTCGTGGTGGTCACCCTGCCAGTGATCGGCCAGCTCGTAGGTGCGGCGACCGCTGATCACGGCCCGGGTGGCCAACGCCTCCGTGAACACCTCGCCGCTGGGGCCGGGATCGTCACGGTGGTCGAGCCAGTTGAACAGGCGGAACCCGCCGACGCCCATCGGTGCGTCCGCGTCGTCCTTCGGCCCGGCGACGTAGCCGTCCAGGGACATGGTCATGTCCGGCCGGATTCGTGTCATTCGGTCAGCGTAGGGTCGATCCGTGACTGCTGCTCGGGTATCGGGTCCGACCGGTCGGGTCGCGGTGGTGACCGGCGTCAGCCGGCGGGCCGGGATCGGCTACGCGATCGCCGCGGACCTGTTGGCAGCCGGTGCATCGGTGCTGGTGCACTCGTGGGCGCCACATGACGCGGAGCAGCCGTGGGGTGCCGATCCCGTGGGGGAAGCGGGGATCGTCGAACTGCTGGGCGGGGAGGGGCCGAGGCTGAAGCACGTCGCGGCCGACTTCGCCGACCCGGAGACACCCGGAGCGGTCGTTCGGGCCGCGGTCGACACGTTCGGCGCGGTGGACATCGTGGTGGCCAACCACGCCCGCAGTTCGGACCAGAGCCTGGCCGACGTCACCGCGGCCGAACTGGACCTGACGTGGGCGGTGAACGCCCGCGCGTCCGTGTTGCTGGCACAGGCTTTCGCTTCGGTGCACGACGACGACCGGCCCGGCGGGCGGCTCATCCTGTTCACCTCGGGGCAGCACCTGGCGCCGATGAGCCGGGAAATCCCTTATGCGGTCAGCAAAGGCGCCATCCACCAGATGACACTCACGCTGTCCGACGTCCTGGCCGACCGGGGGATCACCGTCAACGCGGTCAATCCGGGTCCGGTCGACACCGGATGGGCCGAGCCGGAACTGGCCGAACGCGTCGGCAGGGCGTTGCCGGCCGGCCGCTGGGGTCGCCCGGACGACGTCGCCCGGCTGATCCGGTGGTTGGCGTCCGACGAGAGTCAGTGGATCACCGGGCAGATCATCAACAGCGAAGGCGGTTTCCGCCGCTGGGTCAGGTGAGCGAACCAACATCTCATGTGGAGGGGAGCATGACCGAACAAGCACAGGACAGGGCAGCGACACTGCGCGGCCTGCACGTCGAGGGTGACCCGCTGATCCTGCCCAACGCCTGGGACGCGGCGTCGGCCAGGCAGGTCGAGGCGGCCGGGTTCCCCGTCGTGGCGACGACCAGCGCCGGCATGGCCGCTGTCCTCGGCTACGCCGACGGCGAGGCCACACCGGTCGAGGAGATACTGGCCGCCGTCCGGCGGGTGGTCCGGGCGGTGGACGTGCCGGTGACCATCGACTTCGAACGCGGCTACCGGCTGGCGCCGGCCGAACTGGTGGAACGGTTCGCCGCGACCGGCGCCGTCGGCCTGAACCTGGAGGACTCGGACCCGGCGACCGGCTCGATGATCGACGTCGCCGAGCAGGCCGACTTCCTGGCGGCCGTGCGTAGCGCCGCCCGGGCACCGGGCGTGGACCTGGTGATCAACGCGCGCACCGACTCGTTCCTGCGCCAGGTCGGCTCACCGGAGGACCGGCTCGTCGCCACCCTCGACCGGGGCGCGCGTTATCTCGCGGCGGGCGCGGACTGCGTCTACCCGATCTTCGCCGGTGGCGCCGCCACGATCCGGGCGCTGACCCAGGGCATTCCCGGCCCGGTCAACGTCGGGTACGGACCGAGGGGCGAGCTGTCCCTGGCCGATCTCGCCGGGCTGGGCGTGGCCCGGGTGAGCTTCGGACCGGCCCTCCAACGTCACCTGTACGACACATTCGGTACCACTCTGTTGTCGGCGATCGCCGCAGGTCGGAACCCGTTCGAGGACTGACGGACGTGGCGCTGACCACAGGTCGGGAACTTCTGGCCGGCGATCGGCGACCCTTCATACTGACGGCGGCCGAGCCTGGGGTGGCAGCTGTCCGTCGGAAGGAGAGGAGTGCGATGAGCGGCGACTGCACAGAGCTCATCACCACGCCGTGCGCCCCCCGCTGCCCCGAGCTGCTGGTGGACCACGACGCGCCCGAGGAACGTCGGATCGTGATCACCGACGACTTCGGCCAGCGGGTCGAGATGAGCGTGGATCAGTTACGGGTGCTCATCGACGGCCTCCAGTTCGGCGTACTCGACCTGGTCGAACCCTAAGAGCACTGCCCGGTACCAGTTGCCGGGCCCTCCTTCTCGCCCAGCGCGGCGAGCAGGTCGGCCCGCGCGCGGAACACCCGCGACCGAATGGTGCCGACCGGGCAGCCGCATGCCTGCGCGGCCTCCTCGTAGGACAGACCCATCACCCTGGTCAGCACGAACGCCTCCTTGCGTTCGGTGTCGAGGGCCGCGATGGCCTGGCGCAGTGCCGTCACCTCGGACATGTCGGCGACCGGCCGGACGCGGTCGAGTTCGACCTGCCAGTCGGCGTTGCCCAGCCGTGGGCTGCGCCGCTCGCCGCGCACCTGGTCGGCCGCGACCCGGCGGGCGATGGACAGCAGCCACAGCCGGGCGGGCGAGCGGTGGGCGTAACGGGGAAGCGCGGTGAACGCGCGCAGATACGTCTCCTGCACCAGATCGTCCACCTGGCCGGGATCGGCGAGATAGGACAGCAGCCTGCGCAACTGTCCTGTCGTGGCACGGATGAATGCCCCCGCGGCCTCGCGGTCACCCTGCTGCGCGGCGAGCGCCCAGCCGGTCACCACGTCGTCGTCCACGATGCCTCCCGTGCGCGCGACTCACCGTACGGCACCACATGTCACAATCGGAACGCCGGTCGGGAACCTGGTGACCGCACCGGACGACCTGACGTACGTGGAGGACGTAGTGGGACAGGCTCGATGCCGTGCCGTCCGAGAGCCCCTGTCGGCGATGATGGACGGGGAGGACGTGCCCGGCTCGGTCGACGACGTCCGAACCCACCTGATCGGGTGTGCTGCCTGCGCGCGCTGGCGGGAGCAGGCGGACCGGATGGACCGGCTGCTCGGCGTCGGAGTGGCCCCCGACGGTCCCGACCTGGCCGACGCCGTTCTGGCCGCCGTGCGGCTGCCGCACCATGGCCGCTGGCGGGCGCCGCTGCGCATCGCGATGGTCGTGGTGGCGCTGTTCCAGGTGACCATCGGGCTGGTCAACATGTTCGTCAGCCTGGGCATGGCGATGGCGCGCGTCAGCACGCACATGGACCACGAGGAGGCGGCGTTCGACGTCGCGTTCGGCGTGGCGATGCTGATGGTGGCATGGAACAGCCGCCGCGCCACCAGTGAGATCCCGGTGCTGGCGACGTTCGTCGCGATGCTGGCCGTCACCTCGGTCTTCGACCTGGTCAACGGCGAGGTGACGTGGACCCGGCTGGCCACCCACGTGCCGGTCGTCCTCGGGCTGGCGCTGGCGGTCGCGCTGGCGAGGACCCCGCACCCGCGCACCGTCGGTGATCCGGCCGGGCGTGGCGGCGGGACGTCCTGGACCGACGCACCGGACCCGGCGGGCTCGACCGCCGGCCACGTCGCTCCCTACCCGCTGCGTCGGGGCGATCCGTTGCCGCCCGCTGCCCGCCGGGCCTCCTGACGGTTGACAGCGGGACCGGAATCTGCGTTTCCCGCCCGCTTCCGCCATCGTGCTGAGTTTCGCATCTCCCTGGCCTGGCAAGGTCTTGCCGCACACCACCGGACCCGGTATTGGTCTTGGGTGGGGCTCAATGGTTGTGCCCATTTGCTTTCGCCGCGACCAACTATGTCGGGAGCCGAAGAATGAGCGGAATGGCGTCGTCGATCGACACGGCAGGAGCGGTGTTCCTACTGTTGTGGGCGGTGGGGATGTGGCTCGCCGTCGGCGCGTTGCACATCGCCAACCGAACACGGCGGGCCTGGGTCTACGGGGCCGCCAGTTCGGTGATCGTGCTCGGAGTCATCGGCCAGATAGGGCATTTGCAAGAACACGTCGCGCAGGTGGGTTACTGGGTGGGGCATCCGGAGGCGGCGGCCTGGATGACACCGTGGGGCAGCGCGCTGGCGATGGGCTTCGAGCCGGTCGACCCGGCGCGGCCGACGCTGGGCATGGAGATCCTGCACTTCGTGGGTAACTGCATCTTCCTGGCCGGTCTGGTCGCGCTCATGGTGATCACCAGCCGGGCGCGGGCCACGAAAGCCAGGCGGTGGGCCAAGATGGGCGTGTGGATGCAGGGTATCCACGGTCTGGAGCACCTGTCGCTGATGCTGTCGGTGTGGCTGGGCGCCAAGCAGGCGATCGGCCTGTCCACCTGGTTCGGGCTGCTGGACCCCGGTCCGGGCGCCATCACGTACCGGGTGTGGTGGCACTTCATCGCCAACGTCATCGGTTCGGTGATCTTCGCGATCGCGCTGTACCACCTGTGGCAGGAACGCAAGGTGGTCAAGGCGGGCTTCGTCGACGAACCCGTCGAGGACGAGGACGACCTGCCGGAGTTGACACCGCAGGCGGCGTAAGGTCCACTCCGGACCTGCTCATTCGGTGGGTGCGCCGCCGAAACCGATCTCGTTGCCGTCCGGGTCGTGGAAGGTCGCCTTGCGGACGCCGTTGTCATAGGTCTCGAGTTGTGTCGGCTCCAGACCTCGCTCGGCGACGCGCGCCAGCCATTCGTCGAAGTCGCTGACGAATGCGGTGTGCAGTGCGTGTCCGGCGTGTTCTGGCGCCACCTTGACGTACACGAACCGGTGTTCGGCGATCTCCCACACGGCCTCGATGTCGTTGGGCAGGAACGACGGCGGCGCACCGAGCAACCGCTCGTACCACGTGGTGGCGGTGGCGTAGTCGCGGACCGGGATACCGGCGAACAGGTCGACGTCCATCCGGCCATGCTAGGCAGCCGTACCGACGGCACGCCCTATGATCAAGCGATGACCAGGCATGTCACCGATCTGCTGACACCGCGGCTGCGGCTGCACCCGCTCACGGTCGACGAGGGCAACCGCATCGTCGACGGCGCGCCCGGTGCCGGCGACCGGTGGGCCGACGAGTTCCCGATGCAGGACGACCGGGACGGCATCGCCGGCTACCTCACCGCGGCTGCCACCGGCACCGACCCGGCGCCGTTCGGCACGTTCCGGATCGATCTGAACGAGACCGCGATCGGCACGATCGGGTTCTTCGGTCCACCGGACGAGGGCGGCGAGGTCACCATCGGATACGGGCTGGTGCCGGGTGCGCGCGGCTTCGGCTACGCGACCGAGGCGGTCGCCCGGCTGGTGGAGTTCTGCCGGTCATGGCAGGGCGTGTCGGTGATGCTGGCCGACACCGCCAAGGACAACGCGCAGTCGCAGCGGGTGCTGGAGAAGAACGGCTTCGCGTTCCTGCGCGAGACCGACGAGCTCCGTTACTACCGGCTGTCGTTGTGACCGGCGACACATACCGTTGAGCAGCGCGGCTTTCCGGCGTGGTTACCGTCCGTGGCGGACGCTGACAGTGGGCTGACAGAGCGCCACCCTCAACTTGATTGATTCCAGAAAATGCGCCAGACTGCCGCACGTGCCGACCGATTCGGACTACGAGCGCCTGCTGCGTGGGGCTGCTCTGCGGGTGACGCGGCCTCGGGTCGCGGTGCTGAACGCGGTGTACGGCCACCCGCACGCGGACACGGAGTCGATCCTGGGCATCGTGCGGGGCAACCTCGGTGAGGTGTCCCACCAGGCGATCTACGACGTGTTGAAGGTGCTGACCACCGCGCGGCTGATCCGGCGGATCGAGCCGGCCGGCTCCGTGGCGCGCTACGAGTCGCGGGTCGGGGACAACCATCACCACGTCGTGTGCCGCTCGTGCGGGGTCATCGCCGACGCCGACTGCGCGGTCGGTTCGGCGCCCTGCCTGACCGCGTCCGACGACCACGGCTTCGTGATCGACGAGGCCGAAGTCATCTACTGGGGACTGTGCCCCGACTGCACCATGGCGGCCGGCTCCCCGGACACCACTGATTCCGGAAAGGATTCGCATGTCCGACCGTCCTGACGCACCTGACGCCGTTGTGGGAGAAATGAACGAGCCGACATCGGGCAGGTGCCCGGTCTCGGCTGGGCGAGCCACTCACCCGACCGAGGGTGCGGGCAACCGGACCTGGTGGCCCAACCGGCTCAACCTGGCGATCCTGCGCAAGCACTCCGATGTCGCCAACCCGATGGGCGGTGACTTCGACTACGCCGCCGCCTTCCGGACCGTCGACCTGGACGCCCTGGCCAGGGATGTCGACGAGGTGCTGACCACGTCCCAGGACTGGTGGCCCGCCGACTTCGGCCACTACGGGCCGTTCATGATCCGCATGGCGTGGCACAGCGCGGGCACCTACCGCATCGACGACGGCCGTGGCGGGGCCGGCGCCGGCATGCAGCGGTTCGCGCCGCTGAACAGCTGGCCGGACAACGGCAACCTGGACAAGGCGCGCCGGTTGCTGTGGCCGGTCAAGAAGAAGTACGGCCGCACGATCTCCTGGGCCGACCTGATGATCTTCGCCGGCAACCGGGCGCTGGAGACGATGGGCTTCACCACCTTCGGCTTCGCCGGTGGCCGGCCGGACGTCTGGGAGCCCGACGAGGACGTCTACTGGGGTCCGGAGGACACCTGGCTGGGCGACGAGCGCTACAGCGGTGACCGCGAACTGGAACGGCCCCTGGGCGCGGTCCAGATGGGCCTGATCTACGTCAACCCGGAGGGCCCCAACGGCCAGCCCGACCCGTTGGCCTCGGCGCGCGACATCCGCGAGACGTTCCGGCGGATGGCGATGAACGACGAGGAGACCGTCGCGCTGATCGCCGGCGGCCACACGTTCGGCAAGACCCACGGTGCCGCCGACCCCGACGTGCACGTCGGCGACGAGCCGGAGGGCGCACCGCTGGAGGAGCAGGGCCTGGGCTGGCGGAACAGTTTCGAGTCCGGCAAGGGCAAGCACGCCATCACCAGCGGCATCGAGGTCACCTGGACCGCCGTGCCGACCCGGTGGGACAACTCGTTCCTGGAGAACCTGTTCCAGTACGAGTGGGAGCTCACCCAGAGCCCGGCGGGCGCGCACCAGTGGCAGCCCAAGGACGGCGCGGGCGCGAACACCGTGCCCGACCCGGAGGACGGCACGCTGAACCGGATCCCGACGATGCTCACCACCGACCTGGCGCTGCGGTTCGACCCGGTCTACGAGCCGATCTCGCGGCGGTTCCTGGAGCACCCGGCCGAGTTCGCCGACGCGTTCGCGCGGGCCTGGTACAAGCTGACCCACCGCGACATGGGTCCGATCGCGCGCTACCTCGGCCCCGAGGTCCCCAAGGAAGAGCTGCTGTGGCAGGACCCGGTTCCGCCGGTCGCCCACCCGCTGATCGACGCGCAGGATATCCGCGCGCTGAAGGAGAAGATCCTGGCTTCCGGGCTGACGGTTCCCCAGTTGGTCTCCACCGCCTGGGCCTCGGCGGCGACGTTCCGCGGCTCGGACAAGCGCGGCGGCGCCAATGGCGCGCGCATCCGCCTCTCGCCGCAGAAGGATTGGGAGGTCAACCAGCCGGCCCAACTCGCGACCTCGCTGGAGACGCTCGAGGGGATTCAGAAGGCGTTCAAAGCGGGGCAGACCGGCGGCAAGCAGGTCTCGCTCGCCGACCTGATCGTGCTCGGCGGCTGCGCGGCCGTGGAGCAGGCGGCGAAGAACGGCGGCCACAATGTGGAGGTCCCGTTCACGCCCGGCCGCACCGATGCGTCGCAGCAACAGACCGACGTGGATGCGTTCGCCCCGCTCGAGCCGACCACGGACGGGTTCCGCAACTTCAACGGGAACGGGCACCGGACGGGGGCCGAGTTCCTGCTGGTCGATCGCGCGAACCTGCTCACGCTGACCGCCCCCGAAATGACGGTTCTCGTCGGCGGCCTGCGCGTTCTCGGCGCCAACTCCACGGGGTCTCAGGTTGGTGTCTTCACCGCGGTGCCCGAGTCACTGAGCAACGACTTCTTCGTCAACCTGCTCGACCAGGGCACGGTGTGGAAGCCGACGTCGGAGGAGTCGGAGACCTTCGAGGGTCGCGACGTCGCCACCGGCGAGGCGAAGTGGACCGGTAGCCGAGTCGACCTCGTCTTCGGCTCGAACTCCGAGCTGCGGGCGATCGCGGAGGTCTATGCGAGCGACGACGCACGGGAGAAGTTCGTGCGTGACTTCGTCGCTGCATGGGCCAAGGTGATGAACCTCGACCGGTTCGACCTGGCCTGATCGATCTAAAGTCCGCTCGTGTCATCCGGTGCACTTGGCCGGCGCCG